>JAJUHK010000001.1 GCA_029279945.1 Pseudidiomarina indica
TGGCTCAGGTGGTGTTTGGCTTGCAGCCCTCAGTTGTACGGGGTGTTTCCCTGCTCTCGGTTCATTAGCATCAGCATTGGGATTAGGCTTTCTCTCTCACTTTGAGGGGATTGCTGTAAATACCTTGTTACCTATATTTGCTACTCTGGCGTTGTTGGTAAATTTGTATAACTGGTATAAAAACCAAAATCATACGAGAGGCACTCTTGGGGTTATTGGCCCTATAACGGTTTTGTTAACCCTCTATCCACTATGGCAATACGACTGGAGCACTTATTTGTTCTATGTAGGTATTTGTTTGATGATTGTAATGTCAGCGCTTGACATAATTAAACCAGTGAAGGAGCAAACATGCAAGGTATAGAGCTAAAATCTACTATTACTTGCCCCGAATGTGGCTTCATTAAAACTGAAGAAATGTCAACCAACTCTTGCCAGTGGTATTATGAATGTGAATCTTGCAAAGTTCTTCTAAAGCCTTTGAAAGGCGATTGTTGCGTATATTGCTCTTACGGAACAGTAAAATGCCCACCAATTCAAGAAGGCCAAAGTTGTTGTAAGAGCTAAGTGACTGTCTCTTAAAGACACAGATAAATTTCAAGAACTAAATATTGAAATGTCAGCAATCATATCAAAGCGGTCTTGATCTAGTCACTGTATGAAGGGCTGCTTTTGGCACAAAGCAGCCCAAACGCTGCCATGCGCGTCAATTTTCGTGGCCAAGATAAAATCCTGAATTTCAACATGTGCGTTCCAAGCCGCCACAAGCTAAGATAACCACACCAAAAACATAACAAAACCAAACATGCGACACCTACCGTCGCATACAGCAGTCATTATGCTGTTTTGAGTTACTTATACGCGTAGGGATACCCAATGAATTCGCCAATTTCACTAGATACCATCAACAAAGCGTTATGGAACGCATGTGATACGTTCCGTGGCACCGTCAGTGCCGATACCTACAAAGATTTTATCCTCACAACGCTGTTCTTAAAGTACATCTCAGATGTCTGGCAAGACCATTACGACCAGTATCAAGCTATTAAGCGACAATTGCGGTGGCCGGTCCGGCCAAGGTAATTGACGCTAGATAGAGGGAGATATTATGACGAATACGCAGGCAACATTGATGCTAATTGCTCCGTTGATAATGATTGTTGGCGGGTTGGCGATGTTTTATTGGTCGAGAAAAAATAAATAACATCAAGCCAACCAACACGGCTGCAAGTCAATAAAATCAAGGGATTTGGAACTTTAAGAAGATGGTGCGTCCGAGTAGACTCGAACTACCGACCCCTACCATGTCAAGGTAGTGCTCTAACCAACTGAGCTACGGACGCACTTTTTAGGCCGTTCATGAATCTGAACGGCCGCTATATTAGCCACTCTGGTGCAACGGCGCAAGTGGTTTCTGCAGTGCCACGGTTTGATTGCATAAGTTTCAACCAATTCACTGCTCAAGCACCGGTTTATCGTAATTGATGCTTAAGTATTTTACCGTTAGCGTTATGTGGGAGTTCATCACGGAACTCGTATACCCGTGGGCGTTTATAGTCTGCCAGACGGGTAGCAACAAATTCTCGCAGTTCGTCTTCCGTAGTCGGCTGTTTAAGAACTACAAATGCTTTGACGGTTTCACCCCATTGCTCATGAGGAACACCAACTACTGCTGTTTCTAATACGGCAGGGTGGCTTGCCAGAACATCTTCTACTTCGCGTGGGTAGACGTTGACGCCGCCGCAAATGATAAGATCTTTCATGCGGTCTTTGATCCAGAAAAAACCATCTGCATCACGAACACCAATATCACCGGTCTTAATCCAACCATCAGCCGTCATTATTTCTGTAGTAGCTTGTTCGTTACGCCAGTACCCACGCATGATACCTTCACCGCAGATCTGAATTTCACCTGGTTCATCAGCGGCAGCAATTTCTCCAGCTTTATTGACCACCCGCATTTCTGTGAATAGCGCTGCTCGCTGACCGACAGAACCGGCTTTGGTGGCATGCTCACTGGGAGTTAAGAAACTTCCAGTAGGGCCTGCTTCAGTGAGTCCATAGACACAGTAGAACTGATCGCTATTGAATGCTTTCTGTATTTGCTGGGCATGTTCTGCTGCCATGGGGCCACCGCCGTAAATCCAGTGCGTCATGCTACTAAGATCAGCATCACAGATCTGCGGATGTTGTGCAGTCAGCAAATAGGCGACCGGTGCTCCAAAGAAATGAGTCGTTCGTTCTTGCTGCACGAGTTGTAATAGCAAGTCAGGGGTGAAAGTCGGTGCAATCACATGGGTGCTGCCAACAATACAGCCACCCACTAAAGTTAAATGTAAGGGGGCGGAATGGGTAAACGGCATGAGCGACAATAATCGACTCTCGAGGGTGTACTTCATTTCAGTGGCAAACATCATTCCAACAAACAAAATAGCTTTGTGGTCGAACAGTACCCCCTTTGGTCGTCCGGTGGTGCCTGAGGTATACAGTATGGTTGCGTTTGTATGGATGGCATCTTCGCTCAAATGATGAAACTCCCGTCCATGGCTGTGTTCGTTCGCATAACGGGGCATGTCATTCACGGCTATTGCTGGAATACTGAGCTGTTGTGCCGCAATCAATGCTTGTGAGCTAGTCATGTCACAGGTGATGATGAGTTTGGCGGCAGCATTATCAAAAATATAATGCAACTCATCCGCAGTGAGTTTGACGTTGATTGGCGCAACGATGGCGCCGAGCCGTTGGATTGCAAAATGGGCAACGATAAAAGCGTAGGTATTGGGTATTACCAAACAAACCCGGTCACCAGGTTGGATATGGTGGTCACACGCGAGGTGTTCGGCAAACTGCTCGACGTGTTCATTGAGTTGCGCCCAATTGATTCTTAGTGAGCCATCAATGACTGCTTCGTGATCGGGATACTTGCGGGCATTACGGGCAAGATAAGCTGGAATAATCATGGTTAAGTCCTTGTTATTCTGTTGTTATTTTAGTTGTTGTAGTTAAAACACCGATCAATAATCGTCCGAGCTGCAGTACCAGCTGGTAGGCACCCATAATTGGCGGCAGTATCCGCACTTAAGCGCGATGCACAGAATGCATCAGCAACTTCTGCTGGAGCATACTGAAGCAGCAAAGCGCCTTGCATCACTTTAGCTAAGTGCTCAGCTAAATAACGGGCACTATATTGATAGTCGTCAGGTTTAATCGTACTGAATAAAGCTTTCAGGGAGTGGACGGCTTGGTCAAACCGTGCATCAGCACCCATGGCCTGTTCAACTTCAACAAAATATGCACTAAGAACCTCCGGCTCTTTGTTTAAAGCGCGAATGATGTCTAGGCATTGCACGTTACCACTGCCTTCCCAGATGGCGTTGACCGGTGCTTCACGGAATAATCGCGGCATGATTGTATTTTCCATCACACCCATGCCACCAATTACCTCCATAGCTTCATAGGCATGGTTGGGAGTCCGTTTGCAAATCCAATATTTTCCAATTGGCGTGAGAATGCGCGTGAGAAGCCGTTCATGTTCGTTATCTTGCTGATCTAACGAACGTGCTAAGCGCATGGTCATGGTCATTGCTGCTTCGCTTTCTACAGCCAGATCAGCAAGAACGTTTTGCATGAGTGGCTGATCGACGAGCGTAGCGCCAAAGGCGCTACGATGGCGCGCATGGTAAATGGCTTGTACCGTAGCTTGGCGCATCCCAGAGCTGGAACCAATCATACAGTCATAGCGCGTTATGGCGACCATTTCTATGATCGTGCGTACGCCGCGACCTTCTTGCCCAACCAGCCAACCAAAGGCACCACGTAGTTCACATTCACTGGAGGCGTTAGCCACGTTGCCCATTTTATTTTTGAGTTGTTGAATATGTATCGCATTTTTACTGCCATCTGGGCGCCAGCGTGGTACGAGAAAACAAGAAAGACCGCCAGGTGCTTGAGCTAAGATTAAAAATGCATCGCACATTGGTGCTGAAACAAACCATTTATGTCCGACCAATTCATAGGCCGCACCTGGGCCTTCCTGACCAATCGGAAACGCGCGCGTGCTATTGGTTCGAACATCTGAACCACCTTGTTTTTCTGTCATAGCCATGCCGATGGTAAGGCCATGTTTCATGGTGTCAGGGACGTTACGACCATCATATTGGGTTGCCATGATCTTCGGGCCAAAATGCGTGAGCAATTCTGGTTGGTGCTGTAGCGCGGGTATGGCTGCAAACGTCATCGTGATAGGGCAGCCGTGAGCTGCTTCAACCTGCGTGTGCAAATAGTATTTGGCGGCGCGGGCAACGTGTGCACCGGGTTTGGGTTCGAGCCAAGGGCTTGAATGCAACCCCTCGCTAATAGCGATATCCATGAGCGCGTGATAGCTTGGGTGAAACTCAACCATATCGATGCGGTGACCAAAGCGGTCGTGGGTGTGTAATTGCGGGCGATTGGCATTGGCTGCAAAGCCTAACGCAATGCGTTCGGGCAAACCGCATTCGGCACCGAAACGGGCAATATCTTGTTCTGCCCAACGTGCACCTTCACGGTGAATGGCCTCTTGCAACGCGGTATCTTCAGAATAGAGATTGTAATCTTCTAGTGCAGGAGGTTGATTTTCGACTTGATGCGTTTGTGCGTAGTATTTATCAACGTTGCTCATGAGATAACTCCTGTTGGGGGCATATGATGGTATAGGGTGTCGCTGTTATGGCTTGCAAACAAAATTGAACGCTGGCACTGATGGCTTGCCATGGTTGGTATTGGTTTTGTTGGGCAAGAGGGCCAATTAATGCTTCTGCGATGGCACCTACGAGAGCATGACTGCTTAACGTACTGTTTTGTTGTGGTAGTGATCGTTCAACAATACCTTCATCAATGGCTTGGGCAAATAATGTGGCGTATTGCTCGCGATAACGTAATCGAGCTGCTGATACTGCAGGTTCGACAGGCTCAGCAATGAGTGCCCACGCCGCTACTGGAGCTCGTAAGGCACGCTTAGCGAAGGTCATAAGGGCATCAGCGATGCGTTCTGGTACACCCTTATGCGCTTGCTGTAACTGCGCTGCAACACGATTAATTTCAATGATGGTGGCGTGTTCAAACACTGCAGTGCATAGGGCTTCTTTCGAACTGAAGTAGCGGTAGAGCGTTCCTGTCGCCAACTGGCATTGGCGAGCTAGCGTAGCCATTTGAATACCACTAAATCCAGATTCATTTAATAGCCGTAACGCGTTCGTCAAAATGGTTTGGCGCGTTATTTGTTTACGTTCCCGAATCCGGGATGTTTCACGATATGCCATGGTGTTTCTCAGTAAAGTCAATCTGCTTTACTAAGAAGTGAATCATGATTCAGTTTTTAAATCAATGGTTAAATTGTACCCATACTGATTGATATCCACCACGTGGTGATTGCGCTCGAATAGGCGTTTTTTCTACCAGCTGAAAGTGACTGAATTGCTCGAGGATAACGCGCGTTATCTCACCCAGTTCTAGCTGCGCTAATGGCTTACCAGGACAAACATGCGGGCCTGCACCATAGAGTAAGTTAAGGCTTTGATCACGTGTTAGATCAAAGGTATAGGGTTGTTCAAACGCTTCGATATCTGTATTCGCTGCTTGCCAGTCTAGGTGCACCGTTGATTCGGCCGGCAACTGCTGGTTAGCAATATGTACCGGGCAAGTGGTGCGCCGTCGATTGCCTAGTAGCGGGGCATCGAGCCGTAAAATTTCTTGAATCGCAGAGTCCAACTGTTGCGGTTGTTGGCGTAGTTGCGCTTGAACTAAGGGGTGTGTGGCTAAGAAAGCAATGATAGAACCGACTGCTGCAGCAATGGTTCCCAATTCACCCACGGTCCAGTTGCGGATCATGCTAACCAAATATTCATCGGGTAGCGGTTGCTGATCAATACGTAGCAGCGTGAGTTGGCGAGTGACTGTAGGCTGTCCGTAATGCTGTTCTCTGGCAATGGCTAGTTGCTCTACAACGAGGTCGGTGAATTCTTGTGCTAACTCATTTAAACGCCGCCGATCATGAACACGAGTTGCTTGGTTTTGCGCTTGCATCCATTGTGTTAGTTTTCGCGTCATCGCTGCGGGCCATCCCATAAATGCACATTGCGCCTGTACTGCAAAGGGGTGAGCGATAGTGTCCATAATTTCAATGGGTTGGTTGGGATTAATGGTGGTAATAAGTTGCTCTACTAAAAAACGTAAACGCGGCTGAAATGCTGCGAGCTGTGGTGCAGTAAAGAATGGTTCGATCAAACTACGATAACGGCGATGCTCGTCACCATCCATTCCATTAGGAACATTTAAATGTTTGGAGACCCGATTGCTGAATTGCTGTGGAGCATGAAGCGCAGCCATAACATCGTGGTGGCGGCTTAGTATTGCTGTCATGAGTATCTCCCATCGACATAGGGGGTGGTTGCAGTATAACCATTGAGTAAAGTAAAACCTTGATATTGGTCAAACCATTTATCCAAACATGTTAGTGAAGTGGTCTTCCCAGTTGGTTTTGAGCAATGAGTCGAACGACGTACGCCAGTTTAAACAAGCCAGCAAATAGGATTTGTAAGAAGTGTAAAATCGCAATGAGGAGTAATGGAAGGTTGGCTTCGAGCCCCCATGCGCAATAAGCAACAACGAGAAATAGGGCGAGAAAAATCATCATGGCTATGTTAGCGCCTTTTAATAATAAATAAGCAGATTGCGTCTCTGACATAACGTACATCTCCAATGTATGTTTAACTAAAGCGCATTATGAATGTATGTTTGATGTAGATCAACAACTGCTGTGCTATAATGCGTGAAAAATGCACCTTTTGGACACCTTTATGCAGCTCAAAAAATACACAGATTACGGCTTGCGGATTTTAATGTACTTGGCCAGTTTTGAAGCGGACGAGTCACGCTGCGAACCGAAATTGGCGACGATACGAGAAATTTGTGAGACATTTGATCTCTCTGCTAACCACGTCAATAAGGTCGTCCATCATTTAGGGCGGCTGCAGTTGATTGAAACCCGACGTGGCAAAAATGGCGGATTTTTATTGGCTCGACGGCCGCAAGAGATTTCCTTAGCCTATGTTATTCGCCAATTAGAGGGTGATGAGCAATGGATTGAATGTGAGAATCCATACTGTGTTGCAATGCCAGCCTGTGAATTGCGGGGCATTGTGGCACGCGGGAAAGAAGTATTCTATGACTACCTAAATCAATACACACTGGAAAGTTTAATGGTCAAGGCCCCACAGCTGAGGCAACTATTTATCGCTGCTTCATAGTGCTGATAGGGCCGTGATGAGGTGGTTACTGTGCGCCTTCGACCAATTGATTTGACGCTTCAAGATATTTTACACCATTCACTTTAACACGCTCGAAATTCATCAGTTCGGAACCAAGGTGAACTTCTTCCAACGTATCCTTCATGGTGTCGACTTCGTCATCAATACGTTCTAACGCCACTTCAAGAGTATAAGTAAGTTGATGAATTTCTGCCATTTTTTGTGGCGTTAGCTCGCCATCGAGAATATCGCTCAATCGTTGATTGTATTCCTGTAGGTTTGCTAGAGCTTCCGCTAAGGTTGCAGACGGCTTGCCTTTAAAGTGATCAGGACGATCGCTATCATCGACTGCAAAACTCGGCATTGATACGGTCATGGTCGCTGCAAAGACAGCGGTAAGGAAGGTTGATTTCATAAGTACTCCTTATTGATCTATGGAATTGATTCGCTAATGAGAATCGTTATCAATAAGCTACCACTTTTTTATGCTGCGCGCCAATGATTTATCACCCACCTGGTGCAAATCCACACGCTGCAAATAATTGTTGCCAGTACTGTACGTGTTGCTTAGTCGTCGCAGTCAAGTCTTCGTCCAACGCAATCAGTTGTGCTAAGTAGTTGTCCCACTCAGTAAATGCTGGGTAATCGTTGAGCACTGCAATAGGTGTCTGTAACTGTGTCAGGTATGGCTCCAGTTGTTGCGCTTGATAGGTGAGTTGACTGAGATGGTGTTGAACAGGGCCACTAAAACGAGCAATAAAAACCTGTCGTAATGTTTTCGCACGTTGTGGAACACCTGCTGCTTGGCAACCAGCTTGAGCACTTAAGGTGCGTGCGCGCGGTTCCATTTGTTGCAAGTAAGCGTTGTTGTCAATCAAAGCTCGCCATAGCTGACCAACGTAAGGGCTTTTTTCCAGTAGCTCGAGCGCTTTCAATAACTCATGCTCGTTGGGTAGCTCTTGCTTGGTATCGAGTGTTTTAAGTATCGGCGTTAGCGCAGACAGCAGCGGAGCTAGCAGGGCTGGATCTGGTTCAGCTAAGGGGCGGTCACCGACTCGCAATAGTTGTTGTAGACTACTGTCAGTGATAATCGCCTGCATTCGGAGTGCCGGTAGTTGTCGTTTTTTCAACTCGGCTTGCTCGAGTATACGTTCGGCCAGTTCAGCATGTTGCCCATCCATTTGATCGATACACAGGTACAATGCATCGAGCAGTTTGCGGTCATGATAGTAACGTTGTACGCCCCGCATTAGTCGCCCGAGACTACTATTTCGTTCAGCAATGAGAGCACCGGCAGAACAGGCATCTAAGCGCATCGAATCGAGCAGTGATATTTGAATAGAAGGAAGGTCCAGACGAAATTGCCGTACGCTTGGTGGGCGTAACGGCGAGGGTGGGGTGTATATTAACGGTTCTTGCTCGACAGTATTAGATACCCGCAGTTGATAATCGTGCAACACTTCTAGACCTGCAGGTGCGGGGTTGCACGCCGCTAGTATTATGGTCAACAAAACAAGCAAGCCGCCTCTTTTGGCATAGTCAAAACATGCTTTAATCGGTACAATCTGTAGCATTGGTCAGGCTAATCTCGAGTTATTATGTTTACAGGAATTGTACAAACCCTGGGTACAGTCACCCAAATCCAAGATCGTGAATCATTCCGCCAACTTACAGTGACGGTTGCGCCTCAGCATTTGAATAAGGTTGCGCTAGGTGCAAGTATAGCGATTAATGGGTGTTGTTTAACAGTCGTTGCCTTTGATGAAACAACGGTTACCTTTGATATTATTGACGAAACTCTACGTTTAACCAATTTAGGTGAGCTCAACGTTGGCGATTTGGTGAATTTTGAGCGCTCACTAAAGGTGGGCGACGAAATCGGCGGTCATTATGTGTCTGGGCACGTGCACTGCACGGGTAAAATTATTGAGCGCGTGGAGAGCAGTGATAATCTAGCGCTGTGGGTCGAGTTTCCCGAGCAATATAAGCCTTATGTACTGCCAAAAGGGTTTATTAGCGTCAATGGTGCGAGTTTAACAATTGGGCAAGTGGTGGGGAATCAATTCAGTTTACACCTGATTCCAGAAACATTGCGGCTTACCAACTTGGCGCAAGCCAATTGGGTTAATCTTGAGTTTGATCAACAAACCATCACGATTGTGGAGACCGTGGAGCGTGTGCTCGCCGCTCGTCAATAATAGTTTTCGTCATCACTGGCAACACGGACAAAAATTTTCTCATTGACCTCATCAAGTCGAACTAATAGATGAATGTCAGCACCACAGGCGCGGCATTCATCTTGGTAGTCTTGGTCGCCACCAGACGCATCAATACTGACGTGAATATGGTGACCGCAATAAGGACAACGCAAGCTGGCATTATAGAGTTTGTCAGCGTTCATGAGAGCCTCCTAAAAAGTGTCACTCAACCGCTACAAGTATGGCTCAAAAATAGAATATTGCTCGGCGGCAAAGGGTTTTCATGGCAGGTGTGATGCGCTATAGTGTCGCCTTTCGTAATGACAAGTGACATTTGGTAGGTGTCACCACTGTATTTAAGGATATTAACTCATGCCTGTTGTAACACTCCCTGACGGAAGTAAACGCTCGTACGATAAACCAGTATCGGTATTAGATGTAGCTTTAGACATTGGCCCCGGCTTGGCAAAAGCCACCGTTGCTGGCCGTGTTAATGGTGAATTAGTCGATGCCTGTGACCTCATCACTGAAGATGCAACCCTACAAATTATCACACCAAAAGATGACGATGGTCTGCATATCATTCGTCACAGTTGTGCGCACTTGTTAGGTCACGCAATTAAACAGCTGTTTCCAGATGTGAAAATGGCCATCGGGCCTGTGATCGATAATGGCTTTTACTACGACGTTGATATGGAACACACGCTTACCGCAGAAGATCTGGAGCGGTTAGAACAGCGCATGCTTGAGTTGGCTAAAACAGAATACGACGTTGTCAAAAAGAAAGTTAGCTGGGCTGATGCTCGCGAAACCTTTGTTGCGCGTAATGAACCTTATAAAGTGCAAATTCTAGATGATGATATTAGTCGTGATGATCGACCAGGGCTTTATCATCATGAAGAATACATTGATATGTGCCGGGGGCCTCATGTCCCCAATATGCGTTTTTGCCAACACTTCAAAATTATGAAGGTTGCTGGTGCATATTGGCGCGGTGATTCCAACAACAAAATGTTGCAGCGGATTTATGGCACTGCGTGGGCGGATAAAAAGCAGTTGAATGCCTATTTACAGCGCTTAGCCGAAGCAGAAAAGCGTGATCACCGGAAGATTGGCAAGGTCCAGGATCTGTTCCATTGGCAAGAAGAAGCACCGGGTATGGTGTTCTGGCACCATAATGGTTGGACCGTTTTCCTTGAACTTGAGCGTTTTGTTCGTGAAAAATTACGCGAGTACAAGTATCAGGAAGTAAAAGGTCCATTGATGATGGATCGCGTATTGTGGGAACGTTCTGGACACTGGGATAAATTCTCTGAGCTGATGTTCACCACTGCATCGGAAAACCGCGAGTACGCAATTAAACCGATGAACTGTCCGGGCCACGTGCAAATCTTTAACCAAGGGTTGAAGTCATATCGCGATTTACCATTGCGAATGGCTGAATTTGGTTCATGTCACCGTAACGAGCCATCGGGTGCACTGCATGGTCTAATGCGAGTTCGTGGTTTTACTCAAGATGATGCACATATCTTCTGTACTGAAGACCAAGTTCAGGATGAAGTGAGTGGCTGTATTAAAATGGTCTACGAAATCTACAAAACCTTTGGGTTTGAAGATATCGTTGTGAAGCTATCAACGCGTCCAGAGCAACGTCTAGGTGATGATGCAACTTGGGATCGGGCAGAACAAGCTTTGGCTGATGCACTAACCAACCATGGCATTAAGTTTGAATATTTGCCTGGTGAAGGGGCGTTTTACGGACCCAAAATTGAATTCACCTTACATGACTGTCTTGGCCGTGCCTGGCAGTGCGGCACAGTACAGTTAGACTTTGCGTTACCGGGGCGTTTAGGGGCAACTTATGTGGGCGAAGATAATGAACGCCATACCCCGGTCATGATCCACCGCGCTATTCTTGGGTCATTAGAACGTTTCATGGGTATTTTAATCGAAGAGTACGCTGGTTATTTCCCGACTTGGTTGGCTCCAACCCAGGTTGTGGTGATGAATATTACCGATAATCAGCGCGAATATGCCATCGAAACTGTAAAAGAATTGAATAAACTCGGTTTTAGAGCCATTGCCGACTTGAGAAATGAGAAGATAGGCTTTAAAATCCGTGAGCACACATTAAAGCGTGTTCCATATTTATTGGTAGTCGGCGATAAAGAAGTCGAGAACCAAGCGGTTGCGGTGCGTACTCGTCGGGGTGAAGACCAAGGAGTCAAAGGACTTCAGCAATTCATTGCTGAACTGACCGACGAAGTAAACAGTCGCAAAATTAGTTAATTGATTGGAGGAATGACCCATTAAAGGCGGAAAAAGAACTCAGAAAGCTGGTGACAAAAATCGTATCAATGAAGATATTCGCGTCAATGAAGTGCGACTCATTGGTGTCGAAGGTGAACAGATTGGCGTCGTAAGTATTCAAGAAGCTCTTACTGCAGCTGAAGAGGCTGGTGTTGATCTGGTAGAAATTAGCCCTAATGCTGAGCCCCCAGTTTGTCGTCTGATGGATTATGGCAAGTTCCTCTACGAGAAAGCTAAGAACGCAAAAGAGCAGAAAAAGAACCAGAAACAGATCCAGGTGAAGGAAGTTAAATTCCGTCCTGGAACTGATGAAGGCGATTATCAGGTAAAACTGCGCAACCTGAGTCGTTTTCTGGAGGGAGGTGACAAAGCGAAAGTCACCGTCCGTTTCCGTGGCCGGGAAATGGCACACCAAGAGTTGGGAATTGAATTGCTAGAGCGCATTCAAAAAGATCTAGCCGATATCTCAACTGTGGAATCGTTCCCAAAACGTGCTGAGGGTCGCCAGATGATTATGGTGCTGGCCCCTGCTAAGAAGTAACTGTGGTTTTCAAGTAGGGCGGTACTCGCTACCAAACTCACCCTGTTACACTTTTAATTGACAATGCGGAGTAATTTCATGGCTAAAATGAAATCCAAAAAAGGCGCGTCAAAGCGTTTTAAGAAAACCGCTTCAGGCGGCTTTAAATGTAAACAGTCTCATTTGCGTCACATCCTGACCAAAAAGAGTTCAAAGCGGAAGCGTCACTTACGTGCAAAAAGCATGGTTGCCGCCTCTGATGTTGGCTTAGTTCAGCGTATGTTACCGTTCGCTTAAGGAAAGGAGATAGCAAATGGCACGAGTAAAACGTGGTGTGATTGCGCGCGCGCGTCACAAGAAAGTCCTGAAGCAGGCGAAAGGTTATTATGGTGCTCGTTCACGCGTATTTCGCGTAGCGAAGCAAGCTGTTATCAAAGCTGGTCAATACGCATATCGTGACCGTCGTGCGAAGAAACGTCAATTCCGTCAATTATGGATTGTTCGTATCAACGCTGCAGCGCGTCAAAACGGTTTGTCGTACAGCCGCTTTATCAATGGTTTGAAAAAAGCATCTGTAGAAATCGATCGTAAGATTCTTGCCGATATCGCAGTTCACGACCAATCTGGTTTCGCTGCGCTAGTAGAGAAAGCTAAAGGCGCTCTGTAAGCAAGTTGAATCACTTAAAAAGGGAGCCTAATCGCTCCCTTTTTTTATGCTTTTTCGGTATCATTGAAGCCTTTGTTAAATTTTGAAAATCTTCATCAATTCGCACGAGTCATATCTGAGGACGAACATGGCGTTATCTGACATCGTTACTGCCGCTGAAGCAGCTGTTGCAAAAGCAACGACCGCGCAAGAACTAGAAACGGTTCGCGTGGAATTTATGGGTAAGAAAGGTCTTCTTACCGAACAACTCAAAAGTCTCGGTCAATTGAGTCCAGAAGAGCGTCCAGCGGCAGGTCAAGCCATCAATGAAGCTAAGCAAAAAGTGCAGGCTTTGATTCAAGAGCGTACGCAGGAGCTCAAACAAGTAGAGCTACAACAAAAGCTGGCTGCTGAACGCATTGATGTGAGCTTACCCGGTCGCCGCAGCCAAGTTGGGGGCTTTCATCCAGTCACGAAAACGATTCAACGGATTGAAGCTTTTTTCGGTGATTTAGGCTTCCGTGTTGTTGAAGGGCCAGAAGTTGAAGATGATTTTCACAATTTCGATGCGCTCAATATTCCAGCGAATCATCCAGCGCGTGCCGATCATGATACCTTTTACTTCACACCAACAACGATGTTGCGTACGCAAACCTCTGGGGTGCAGATTCGTACGATGGAACAAGAGCAACCGCCACTGCGGATTATTTCACCAGGACGTGTCTATCGGAATGACTATGATCAAACCCACACCCCAATGTTCCACCAGGTGGAAGGCCTGATGGTCGATACCGACGTAAGCTTCACGCAACTCAAAGGCATTTTGCACGACTTCCTAGTGAATTTCTTTGAAGAAGAGCTCGAAGTACGTTTTCGTCCATCATATTTCCCGTTCACGGAGCCTTCTGCTGAAGTGGATGTGCGTCGCAAGAATGGTCAATGGTTAGAAGTCTTAGGCTGCGGTATGGTGCACCCAAGTGTCTTACAAGCGGTAGGTATTGATAGTGAAAAATACACAGGCTTTGCATTTGGTATGGGTGTTGAGCGGTTAACCATGCTTCGCTATGGCGTGAATGATTTGCGAGCATTTTTTGAGAACGACGTTCGTTTCCTGAAACAATTTAACTAATAACCGGGTAAGCAGATGAAATTTAGTGAACAATGGTTACGTACCTGGGTAAATCCTGAATTAGATAGCTTAGCGTTATCAGAACAACTCAGCATGGCCGGGTTAGAAGTCGACAGTATTGAGCCAGTTGCTCCGGCGTTTTCAGGAGTGGTTGTCGGTGAAGTGGTGAAGTGTTGGCAACATCCTGATGCGGATAAACTGCAGGTAACTGAAGTTAATATTGGTGCAAATGAGCCCGTCACCATCGTTTGTGGTGCACCCAACTGCCGGACAGGATTGAAGGTAGCAGTGGCTACAGTTGGCGCTGTGTTACCTGGTGACTTCAAAATTAAGAAAGCGAAGTTACGAGGGCAACCGTCACACGGCATGTTATGTTCTAATTCTGAACTAGGCCTTAACGATGATCACGACGGTATTATTGAGTTGCCAGCCGATGCGCCAGTTGGCATGGATTATCGTGACTATTTACAGCTTAATGACGTGATCTTGGATGTCGATTTAACACCGAACCGTGCTGATTGCTTAGGAATGCGCGGTATAGCGCGTGAAGTAGGTGTATTGAATCGTCTAGCAGTGCAAGCACCAGCGATTGAAGCCGTACCTGCACAACACGATGAGCAGCGTGACATTGTATTAGATGCACCAGCAGCGTGCCCACGCTACTTAGGACGGGTGATTCGTCATATTAACCTGAATGCCGACACGCCATTATGGATGCAAGAACGGTTACGCCGTAGCGGTATTCGTAGCATTGACCCTGTGGTCGATGTGACGAACTACGTGTTGCTGGAATTAGGGCATCCAATGCATGCATTTGATTTAGACCAGTTACAGGGTTCTATTCATGTGCGGATGGCAGCTGCAGAAGAAAAGCTGACGTTACTTGATGGGCAAGAAGTTACGTTAACGAACGATGTGTTAGTTATTGCGGATGAAGTTAAGCCGCTGGCTATGGCCGGAATTTTCGGTGGTCAAGGTAGTGGAGTAACCGCGAACACACGGCACATTTTCTTAGAAAGCGCATTCTTCGCTCCATCAGCCATTGCGGGGCGCGCACGTCGTTATGGTTTACACACCGATGCATCACATCGCTATGAGCGCGGCGTTGATCCAGAATTACAACGTACAGCCATGGAGCGGGCGACGGCACTGCTACTCGAAATTTGTGGTGGTGAGCCAGGGCCGATTGTAGAAGCAAAAAGTGACGAGCATTTACCGAAAGCAGCACAAGTTTCGCTGCGGGCGGAGCGACTTGCAAAGGTACTTGGTATTCATATCGAAGCCGCTGAAGTTACCGAAATTTTGCAGCGTTTAGATTTTGTTGTCACTGCTACCGAGCAAGGCTGGGATGTCATCGTACCAAGTTTCCGCTTCGATATCCGTATTGAAGAAGATTTAATAGAGGAAGTTGCGCGGATTTACGGTTATCACCGCATTCAGGCAGCAGCACCAGCAGCACAGCTACGGATGATTCCACGGCGTGAAGGAAACTTGACGACCGATCAATTAAAACGTGTACTGATTGATCGAGGTTATCAAGAAGCAATCACCTATAGCTTTGTTGATCCAAAGCATCAAGCGATGTTATTCGATGAAGTTGCAGCACTGACATTGCCGTTCCCAATTTCAGTCGAGATGTCGTCAATGCGGGTTAGCTTGTGGCCCGGTTTAATCGGTGCAGTGGCTCATAATCAAAAGCGTCAACAGCAATGTCTGGCGTTTTGTGAAACTGGTTTACGGTTTATTCCAGATGCGAATGCTGAAAATGGGGTAGTGCAGCAACCGATGATTGGTGGTATTCGTGCAGGTAAAGCGTACCCAGAACATTGGCAAGAAGGTGAGCGTCATGTTGATTTCTATGATATCAAAGGTGATGTGGAAGCATTATTGGCGCTGACGGGGAAGGCTGATGAATTTCGCTTTGTTGCTGACCAGCATTCAGCGTTGCATCCTGGCCAAAGTGCCGCGATTTTCAAAGGTGATAAGCTTGTAGGTTATATTGGTGCTATTCATCCGCAGTATGAGAAAGCCCTTGGTTTGAGCGGTCGCACCTTTGTATTTGAGCTGGAATTAGCTGCAGTTACTGAGCGTTCAATTCCAGTTGCACAAGCAGTTTCCAAGTACCCTTCGATACAAAGAGATTTAGCAATTGTTGTAAAAGCAACAATTCCAGCGGGTGAAATTTTCACGGCGATTGAAAATATTGGCGTAAATCACTTAGTTGACCTACACTTATTCGATGTATATCAAGGGGCTGGCGTTGCAGAAGGTTATCGTAGTTTAGCCTTATCATTGACCTTACAACATCCAGAGCGCACTCTTGAAGACAATGAAATTAATGCAGCCGTGAAAACGGTTGTTGAAATGTTAACCTCTGAATTTGGGGCAACCCTAAGGGAGTAAAGCTATGGCGCTGACCAAAGCAGAAATAGCAGAGCACTTATTTGTCAAAGTAGGACTGAATAAACGCGATGCAAAACACCTGGTCGAAAACTTCTTTGAGGAAATTAGACGTGCGCTTGAAAGTGGTGAAGAAGTAAAGTTATCCGGTTTCGGTAATTTTGAATTGCGCACCAAAAAAGAGCGTCCGGGACGAAACCCTAAAACGGGTGAAGATATTCCAATTTCCGCACGACGAGTGGTAACGTTCCGACCAGGGCAAAAACTAAAACAGCGGGTCAGTAACGCAAAAATATAACCACATCACCATTATTTAAAAAGCCGCGTTTCGCGGCTTTTTTGTACTGTAAGGAGTGAATTGTTGTGCCCATTTTGGTTGGCATTAGCGGGTGCTTGTTGGGGGAGAGGGTTCGTTATGATGGTGATCATAAACGTTCACGTTATTGTACCGATGAATTAAGTCGCTATGTGCAATATATTAAAATCTGTCCTGAAGTAGCGGCTGGCATGTCAGTACCACGGCCTACCATTCGGTTAGAACGACACGCTAATGAAATTCGTGCAGTGATTCCCACAACTGGCGCAGATGTTACTGCGGCATTAACGCATGTTGCTGATCGGCAGTATCACCAGCTTGGCCAACTAAGTGGCTATGTGTTGTGCACCAAATCGCCGAGCTGTGGCATAGAAAACGTGAAGCTATTTAACCCGACCACCGGTGAATTTCAACGTGTCGCACAAGGGCTTTTTGCTCGTCGTCTGCAGGAGCTATTTCCTGCTTTACCTATTACCGAAGATGTACATTTGGAGCAGGTTTCGTTACGAGAAAATTTCATTTTGCGGTTGTACGTTTATGCAGTCTGGCAACAACTCAGATTATCCTTGAATCATAGCCAGTTAGCATTGTTTCACGAGAGTGTACGTGGGTTACTAACACTACAACAACCAGCCTATCAGCGATTAACTAATATGCTGGCTGCCGATACTGATGAGTTCGAGGAGCTTGGACATGCTTATAGTGTGGGTTTAATGCAGGCGCTTGCTAAACCATCATTAGTGAAACACTCACGGACAGCATTGCTCCCGCTGCAAACCTATATCGAACAACAATTACCGCACTCAACGGTTGCACTTCTTACGCAACTTGCTCTGGCGTTTCTGCCGGAGGCGTGATCCAACGCAACGCGACATCGCGTGCGTGCGACAGATTGCGACAATACATGAGTTTCCCAGTTTGTTTTTTGATTCCAGCACGGCTCAGTTTCACCATGAGACGAGCTGGTAAACCAACCATAATCAAGCCTACGTTATCGTGCTGCAGTTTATTCACCAATGACTGCAATGCGACAATGGCTGTTGCGTCAATAGTGGGGACGTCTTGCATATCGAGAATGACGGTTTTAACTTGTTGATCGATTCCTTGAATCGTGGTGATGGCTTTCTCAGCAACACCAAAAAAGAGCGGGCCATTTACATCGTAGACCATGACTGAACTTGGTAGACCTTGGGTGGCTGGATGTGCTTCGTTATTACGCGATTGCGAATTGGTGATCGCCGCCATACGTTGAATGAACAACGCAGCGGCTAAGCCGATACCAACAGCGACGGCAACCACCATGTCAAATAACACGGTGAGACCGAAACACACAATTAAGATGGCCGCATCACCACCTGGCGCATTACGCACGACACGAATAACATGACGCGCTTCACTCATATTCCAGGCAATAATGAAGAGCAGAGCGGCTAAGGCAGCCATCGGAACCATGCCTAATAATCCAGCTAACGCCAATACTGCCACTAGCACCACCAAAGAATGTACGATGGCAGCTACTGGTGAACGTGCACCACTGCGGATATTGGTTGCAGTACGAGCTAAGGCTGCAGTAGCAGTGATGCCGCCAAAGAAGGGGGCAATAATATTGCCTAACCCTTGCCCAACCAATTCAGCATTTGGGTCATGTTTTGTTTTGGTTAAGCCATCGGCGATCACGGCACAGAGTAATGATTCAATAGCACCGAGCATCGCGATCGCAAACGCGGGGCCGGCTAAATCAACGATTAAGCTGAAGTTCACGACCAATGGCTCACCATTTGGGCCTGGTAATGTCCATGGTGTAGTAAACGTTGGTGGAATGGGTGGGATCCCGTAACCTGTTTCGCCGTCAATAGTCCATGTGAAGCGAGAAGCAATGGTATCAACCAGTTGACCATCGGTGATGGTGCTATTGAGCAAGTACCCCAAAATAGCAGCAATAATTAAGCCAATAAGCGGTGCTGGAATTGGTATATTGAGCCGCGGCCAAATGATCAGTAGTGTCAATGTTATTGCGCCAATACCTAATTCATAATAATCAAGTGATGGGAGCGCCGTAAACATGTGTACGAGGTTAGCTAAAAAGTGATTACCCGTTTCTACTATGGTTAACCCTAAAAAGTCGGGAATCTGCATAGTGGCAATGACGACAGCGATCCCTGCGGTAAAACCTAGTACAACTGGATAGGGAACAAATTGAATGAGGCGTCCCATGCGCGCAATCCCGAGTGCTACTAGGATAAATCCAGCCATAATAGTAGCAATAAGTAGCCCGCCCAAGCCATATTGCTGAACAATCGGAAATAGGATTACGACAAAAGCCGCGGTAGGCCCTGAAACGTTAAACCGTGATCCACCCGTGATAGCGATAATTGCACCAGCAACAATCGCAGTATACAGACCATGTTGCGGCGGTACCCCTGTGGCAATGGCAAGTGCCATTGATAATGGTAATGCCACTGTGCCTATGGTCAGCCCGGCGAGGATGTCGTGGCGTAAATCGGCCAGGGTGTAACCGCTTTGCCATGTTGCTCGAAAACCACTAAATATAGGAATATAAAAATTCGAACGACGTCGCTTTGCCATAGGGCGTTACTTCCTGTACCAAATGAACGAAAAAGTGAATGAGATTGGAGTTTAATTATACCTGAACTTAAGAATTCTGGATCAAGGTAGCTTTCAGCACAAAAAAAGCCGATCGAGTGCGATCGGCTACAAAGAAAACGCACACGCAATTTTACGAATTACGCATCGTAGCCGCGCGGTAAACGAGACAAGGTAGGATGCTCTTCCAGCCGTTTCCGCCAAAGTTCTTTAGCGGATAACCCACCTTTATTGCTGCTTACAACTTTCACTGGAGCTGCAACAGTTGCCGCTGGTTTATTCGTTGCTTTTTTCGACGTCGATTTTGTGGCAGCGGCTTTTTTAGCAGTAGGCTTAGATGTTGTATTACTGGTACCCTTAGGATCAGATGCAGCTAAAGCTTTTGCTTCTTCAGCTAATTGCGCCAAGCGCATATTTTTGCCACCATTGACGCTATACCATCCGGAACTTGCTTCGATGGTTGGCGTAGTGCCATGACGTTGTTGATACGCTGCCGTATAATCAGCAATTACTTGGTCCTTATCAAGTTTGCTCATGGAATTTATCCTATCGCTTAGTCTGAATGAATGTGTATCTTTTTTATACCGTGTTTTGAATGAATTGTCTAATTTACCCGTTAATTGAAGGGGAATGTTCGCGAAAAGATGGCATTTATCACGAATTTAATGGAAGAGGTGAAGGTGTTACGTTCTGAATTACAGGAATATATTAACGAACTGCTCAATGTTGAACAGATCCGTGACTATTGCCCCAATGGCCTACAAGTCGAAGGTCGGGAACAGATCCAAACCATTGTGACCGGAGTGACCGCGAGCCAAGCTTTGCTTGATCGAGCTGTTAAGTTACAAGCGGATGCAATCCTCGTACATCATGGCTATTTTTGGAAAAGCGAACCAGACGTGATTGTTGGCATGAAGCAACGCCGAATAAAAACGTTACTACAGGCAGACATCAACCTGTTCGCATATCATTTGCCGCTCGATGTACACAGTGATCTTGGTAACAATGCACAGTTGGCTAAGTTATTTGGTTGGGGTACCCCACAACCTCTTCATACGGTTGAGCCACTAGGAATAGTCATGGGATGCACGTTAGCTGAGCCGATGGATTCGGTTGCCTTGGGTCAACATATTGAACGCTGCCTGCAACGCCCATTAACCGTACGGCTCGATTGTCCCCAAGAAATTCGCAGGATTGCCTGGTGTACTGGAGGTGGGCAGAATTACATCGACCATGCCGCTGCTGCAGGTTTTGATGCATTTCTAAGTGGTGAGATATCGGAGCAAACCACACACAGTGCTCGTGAGCAGGAGCTAGCTTATTTCGCTGCTGGACATCATGCGACCGAACGTTATGGGATCAAGGCGTTAGGTGAGCATTTGGCTGAACGATTTGGGCTCACACACCATTTTATTGATATTGAGAACCCGGCATAATGAGTCAGCGTGATCAAAGCTTCGACGGTATTACCCGAAAGTTTTCCCGCAATATATATAATACCAATAAAGGGCGTTTGCGTTTAGCAATTCTAAGTCGTGATTTAACGCCATGGGTACCTGACGAACATACCACCATATTGCCCAACGTACTCGACGTTGGAGGTGGTCTTGGTCAGTTATCAATGCTTTTTGCCCGCGCCGGTTGTCAGGTGATGCATACCGATATCTCCGCAGAAATCGTCGCACAGGCACAACAGCTACATAAACACGAACAACTCAGTAGCCACTATCAATACCACGTGGCGCCGCTACAAGAGTTACCAGAGCGCTTAAATCAACAGTACGATATTGTTTTGTGTCATGCGGTGCTGGAATGGTTGGCCGATCCACGAGCTGCGATTGCCACATTAAAACAATTGTTGGCTCCACAAGGGCGGCTGTCATTAATGTTTTATAACCGCGATGCAAAAATCCTCGCAAATATCATTTTTGGCAATTTTGATTATGTCAAAGCTGGGCTGTCGGTAAAAAAGACAGTCCGGATGAGTCCACAGCAGCCGATTGCTCCGGCGATTATGAGTGATTGGTTGCACGAACAGAATCTACGCGTCGTGCAAAAAACAGGGGTACGCTGTTTTCATGATTATTTGCGAAATCAGGGGGATCAGAAACGTTTTAACGAGTTGCTCGAGCTTGAATTGCGCTATAACCAGCAGTCACCGTTTGTTGATATAGGCCGTTATTTACATTGGCAGATTGAACATGCCTAATCCAGCAGTAGTCATTTATGTTAATCAATTAAACGCAAAAGCACGACGGTATGCACAAAGCTACCAGCAGTTTTTTGCAAGGCGAGGTGAATCGATAGTTGTTATCGAGAGTAGCGTTAATCGCGATGCCGATCATCAAGGTTTACTCGCTGCGTTAGCTGATGCTCAGGAGTGCGTCGTCATTGGTGGGGATGGCAGCGTTAATATTGCAGTAAATGCACTTATTGCCAGCCACCGTACCCATATTGTGCCGTTATCTGTGGTGGGTGTGGGGACTGGCAATGATTTTGCTCGTGATCATGACTTACACGATTGGCGCTGGCGCATGCAAGGGCAGCCTAAATCCCATTGGGAGGCAGTCGGCTGCGTGTATATCCACGATCAGACACGCTACTTTGTAAACCATGTGGGTACTGGGCTAAGCGTTGATGTGATGGGGTTACAGCCGAAATGGCTGAAGTATCAGTTTGGCGGTCTGAGTTATTTCATTGCGCTGTTGCGCTACTTGTTTAGTCCGCAAGATCAGCGTCGTTACATTCAGCGTTGTGGCCGTCCAGATTTAGGACAATTTGTAGCCCTTGGACGTTACATTGGTGGCGGATTTAAAGTATTTCCAAGTGCTGATCGAAAGCGAGCCCAATTCTGTGGCATTTATATTCCAAAATTATCCCGTTGGCAGCAACTCATAGCGTTAGCGCGGGTGCTACAAGGGCGTTTGAATAAGGCGCCACAGGTGGAAGTTCAGTACGGTGAAACTATGACAATTGGAGGCGCCGAACAGCCACTGGAATTAGATGGTGATATTTATTTCTGCGGACCAGCTCAGGTAGCGGTCATACACGCAGCGATACAGGTGAATCAAGTTAATTAAAGGAGAGTGTTAATGGCGAGAACGTGTGCTTTTATTGGGCTTGGTGTAATGGGTTACCCGATGGCTGGACACCTCCAACAGAATGGGTTTAACACCACAGTTTACAATCGTACAACGGCGAAAGCTGAGCAGTGGGTGCAGGAATATGGCGGGCAATCCGCATTGACACCTGCGGCTGCGGCGTCGGGAAAAGCTATCGTGATGCTATGTGTTGGTAACGATGATGATGTCCGCAGCGTGGTATACGGCGACAACGGTGTACTCGGAAGTATGGCGCCAGGTAGTATATTAATTGACCATACTACCGCATCTGCTGAGTTAGCTCGTGAGTTAAGCACTGCGGCTGAAAAACGAGGGATTTTGTTCCTCGATGCGCCAGTTTCCGGTGGCCAGCAGGGGGCTATAAACGGCGTGCTTACTGCTATGGTTGGTGGCCACCAAACTGCATTTGAGCAGGTAGGTGAAGCGCTTGCCAGTTATGCGAAAACCATTGAGTATATGGGAGCAGCAGGTAGTGGGCAGCTTGCTAAAATGGTGAACCAAGTGTGTATTGCTGGGGTAGTGCAAGGGTTGGCCGAAGGGCTGCAGTTGGCACGCAAAGTCGGCCTCGACCCCGATACATTAATACGTGCCATTAGCCAAGGAGCAGCAGGCTCATGGCAAATGGTGAATCGCTACAAAACTATGTGGGAAGGCCATTACGAGCACGGTTTTGCGGTGGATTGGATGCGCAAAGATTTGAAAATTGTATTAGAAGAGGCAGCACGCCAACGTATCAGTATGCCACTTACCGCCTTGGTGGATCAGTTCTATGGAGACGTACAAAAAATGGGTGGTTCGCGTTGGGATACATCGAGCTTGCTAGCCCGTTTGGAAAAATAAATAAAAAAACCCCAGCCACAGCTGGGGTTTTTGTTTTCATCATCTTGGTGATGATTAACGGATACCCATCCGGCGCAATGCACCAGTTGAGAAATCACCACGTACTGGGCTGATATTGAAGTTCATGTATTCACGTTCTTCGTTAGCTAAGCCAAGTACAATGTAACGACCTGAGTTCAAATCATACAATGCTTCTGCAGCCATCCACGGCGTATCGTGGTAGTAGAACTGCATGTTGTATGCTTCCGCTACGCGCCATAATTCACCACGGCCATCGTAATGATCGATAACTGAAGCGGTCCAAGTATCTTCGTCAATAAACATGTGACGCGTTGCATAGATATGACGCTCACCGTCCTTTAACGTACCTTTCACTTCCCAAACTCGGTGTTTTTCATAACGCACGTAGTCTTGGTTTAAGTGGCCAGGTTGGATGATGTCTGAGTACTTGAGATTAGTATCAAGCAGCTTGAAGTTGTTGTATGGAATCAACATTTCACGCTTACCGACTAACTCCCAGTTATACTTGTCAGGTGCACCGTTAAACATATCTAAACCGTCAGATGTACGAAGGCCGTCAGATGCTGTACCTGGACCGTCATACGCAACTGATGGTGCTTTCCGAACACGGCGTTGGCCTGCGTTGTATAACCATGCGCGACGTGCTTCTTTTACTTGGTCGATAGTTTCGTGAACTAATAACACTGTACCAGTCATTCGAGCTGGTGCTAACACTTCTTGCAAGAAGTAGAACAGTACGTTGTCGTCCTCTGCTTCGCGACCAGTCCGTAAGTACTCAGGGAATGCGAGTGTTTCACGTAAGAGTACTGGTACAAATGAACCATTTTCCAGTACCGGGAACTGGTTAACGAGACGTTGTACCGCACCACCGCGATAGCGAGTGATGTGGTTCCAAATCACCTCTAGACCATTTTGTGGGATTGGGAATGGCACGTGTTTTTCGAAATTCGATAAACCGTTACCACCAGAAACCAATTCAGCATTAACAGCGTTTTTGGCGATAACGTCATAAACGTGTTGTGGGTATGCTGCCGTACGGTGTGTAGGGTAGACGTTCATTTTGTAATCAGGATACTTTTTGAACATCGCGACCTGCCCGGCGGAAAGCAAGTCTTTGTATTGGTCCACATTAGCTGCGGTAATGGTGTATAGCGGCTTTTCATCGGCAAAAGGATCAGCAGGACGTGATGGAATTTCACCATCTGCTTGCATACTTAATCCTCCTGTCCACGCAGGGATGGAACCATCTGCGTTGCCGGCACGCTCGGCACCTACTGGAGTTAAATCAGTTCCCAAACGCGCAGCTTCTTCTGGGCTAACTTTTGCCATGACCGTAGCGGACACAACTGATAGCGCAAAAATACCGGCTTTTAGCATCATTTTCTTCA
This sequence comes from Pseudidiomarina indica, assembly GCA_029279945.1. GTDB lineage: Bacteria > Pseudomonadota > Gammaproteobacteria > Enterobacterales > Alteromonadaceae > Pseudidiomarina > Pseudidiomarina indica_A. The sequence continues at coordinate 24,781 of JAJUHK010000001.1, forward strand.
TTGTGCTTTTCCTTGTTATTCTGGATATGCTGGCAATACCACAATAAAACTACAATAAAACGAATCAAATTAAAATGGTAAACAGATACTAGCGTTAAATCAGCGTTCGTTGTAAGGTATCAGCTGGTTTGACCTCTAGTGATTTTCCCATAGCATGTATCGCGAATAGGAATTTTGCAACTATTACGACACTTAAAATTCAGATTTGTTACGAGGGACTCATGAATAAAGCGGCAGCTCATGTTAGCGCAGCAGCACTAACAGCCATGCTTAGTACTTCGGCATTAGCCGATATAACTATTAATAATAATTACGAAGTTATGCATGAGCCGGCAATGCAAGCGAATAAAGCACATCAGGCGGTGCTGACCGAAATCATCCGCACCAATTCGCGAACAATCGCAGTGGGTGATTATGGGCTGATTATTTACCGCAATTCAGCGTCGCAGCCATGGCAACAAGCAGAAGTACCGACGAGCGTGTTTTTTTCCGCGGTTGATTTTGCTAACGATAACTTAGGCTGGGCAGTAGGACATCATGGCGTTGTTACTGCAACAATAGATGGTGGGCAGACTTGGCAACGACAACTGGATGGTTTTCAGTACGTTGAACTCCAAGTGCAACACTTTACCAAACTGGTGGCTGAATTCGAAGAGCAGCTTGAGCAGTTTGATGGTTCCGCTGACGAAGAAGAACTGTTGCTTGCTGAACTCGATAATGCAGTGTTCCTATTGGAAAACGCCGAACAAGCCTTGGAAGAGGGACCAACAAAGCCTTTCCTCGATGTCCATGCGGTTTCGACTAACGTGGTATTTGTGGCAGGCGCTTATGGGAGCTTACTACGGACGCAAGATGGCGGTAGCACTTGGCAAATTCTAGATGAACGCATTGATAACCTTGACGGTTATCATTTGAATGCTGTGGCGAATGATGCCAAATATGTGTACGTCGCTGGGGAGGCGGGACAAATTTTCCGTAGCAGTGATCTCGGCGACTCATGGGAGCTTATGGACTCGCCTTATAATGGTTCACTGTTTGCCATGCATGTTGATCAGCAACAACAACTGTGGGTAGTTGGCTTACGTGGCAATATTTTTGTGAGCAGCGACCAAGGGGAGAGTTTCGAACGCATTCAATTGGAAGATAATGTCAACATTAATGCGATCGTTGATGCACCACAAGGTGGTGTTTACTTAGTCGGTAATGCCGGTGTTGTTGGTTGGGTTGATAGCGAGCGTAATGTGACGCAAATGACCCATAGTTCAGGAGCCGCGTTATCTGACATCGTCACTGATACGGACGGCCGACTGATTGCCGTTGGTCAGCGCGGTATTATTGAAATTGCTGATTTCCAACGTGCAGTTACAGCACAAGAATAACAAAGGAATACTAGTTATATGTCGAAGCCATCTATCGATAGCCAAAGCGTGTTGTTAGAACGCGTGTTGTTTAGTGCTCGACCGCTTTGGTTAATTATTTTTGCCCTGTTAACGGTTTTTCTTGGTTGGCAAGCATCGCAAGTACGGCCGGAAGCAAGTTTTACCAAGATGATCCCAACGGAGCATGAATTCATTCAGAATTACTTTAAGTATCAGAATGACCTTGCAAGTTTAGGAAATGTGGTACGAATAGCAGTTGAAACCACAGAAGGTGATATCTTTACAGCGAAATTTCAGGAAACTTTGCAACAAATTACAGACGAAGTATTTTTTATTCCTGGAGTTGATCGAAGTGGTTTAAAAAGTATCTGGACGCCGAATGTTCGTTGGAGTGAGGTTACTGAAGAGGGATTCGTTGGTGGACCTGTCATTCCAGACAATTGGGATGCGTCTGAAGAGTCATTAGTACAGCTAAGAACTAACGTATTACGTTCAGGTGAAGTTGGTAACTTAGTTGCTAATAATTTTAAGTCTGCTTTGATTATCGTACCTCTGAATGAGATTAACCCAGATACGGGCGAAGCGCTGAACTACCAGCAGTTTTCGCAACAACTAGAAGAACGGATTCGGAATAAATACCAAGACGATACGATAAAAATACATATCACGGGCTTTGCAAAAGTTATCGGTGACTTGATCGATGGTGCGAACCAAGTCGGCATGTTCTTTGTGATTGCGATCGTGATCACCTTCATTATGTTGTTTTGGTACAGTCGCTGTTGGCGGAGTTCGTTTGCTGTTTTGATTTGCTCATTTATCGCAGTAATTTGGCAGCTCGGTATCATCAAACTTATAGGCTCTGGTATTAATCCGTACTCGATGCTGGTGCCGTTTTTGGTCTTTGCCATTGGGGTGAGCCATGGTGTCCAAATTATCAACGCGATAAGTAACAACAGTGTTGATGGCGCCAGCAAGATTGATGCTGCACGCCTTGCTTTTCGTTCACTGTACATTGCTGGCTTGACGGCATTGATTTCAGATGCCATTGGTTTTACCACTCTTATGGTCATCAACATTGAGGTGATCCAAGAACTTGCAATTGCTGCTAGTATCGGTGTTGCTGTGGTAGTACTGACCAATTTAGGTTTACTCCCAATTGCAATGTCTTATATCGGTGTTTCCAAGCAAGGAACCGACTATACCCAACGAGCGCGCACTAAAAACCATCGCTTACTTGGATTTTTTGAGAACTTTACGAAGCCTAAATGGGCTTACACTGCGATCGTTATTGGTTTGGTGGGCTTAAGCTGGGGTTTGTATTACGGCCAACAAATGAAAATTGGTGACCTAGATGCTGGAGCACCTGAGTTACGTCCCGACAGTCGTTACAATCTCGATAACCAGTTTATAGTCGACAATTACAGTTCCAGTACTGATATTTTCGTCGTCATGGCGGAAACGGCACCGAGCCAATGTATAGCTTACGATAACTTGGAGTTGCTGGATCGATTTAGCTGGCATATGGAAAACACGCCAGGCGTTCAGGACGTAAAATCTGTCGTGTATGTGGCTAAAATGGGCTCATTCGGTTTGAATGAGGGGAACTTAAAATGGTTCAGCTTAAACCGCAACCAATACGTATTGAATGCAAATACTGCGCGTACACCACCTGGCTTGGTAAATGCTGATTGTTCAATGGCACCGATCATCATTTACTTGAATGATCACAAAGCCGAGACGTTGCAAACTGTTGTAGCTGCAGTTGAAGCGTTTAATCAACAGTATCAGCAAGATGGTTTAGAACTTCTGATGGCAGCAGGTAACTCGGGGATAGAAGCGGCGACTAACTCGGTCATTGCGGCAGCACAAACCAAGATGACTATCTGGGTCTATAGTGTTGTGATTGCCTTGTGTTTATTGAGTTTCCGTAGTATCCGGACCGTAACCTGTATCATTTTGCCGTTGATGTTAACCACTATCATGAGTCAAGGGTTAATGGCTGTATTGGATATCGGTATTAAGGTTGCAACCCTACCTGTTATCGCTTTAGGGGTTGGGATTGGTGTTGACTACGGTATCTATATCTATGCAAAACTGAAGGAAGGTTTAGAGCAAGGTATGAACTTGGATGAGGGTTACCGATTTGCTTTGGCAAATACTGGTAAAGCCGTTGGGTTCACCGGATTGACATTGGCTATTGGTGTCGCTACCTGGATTTTCTCACCGATTAAATTCCAAGCCGATATGGGGATTTTGTTGACCTTCATGTTCTTGTGGAACATGTTAGGTGCCATGATCTTGATACCATCCTTGGCACGTTTATTTGCGAATTTTAGTCGCAAGCGTAACGTATAACCTTACTGATTGGCGTCGGCTAGAACAAAGTCGGCGCCAATATCAGCTATCACCATGGTAGGTGCATTGGTGTTACCACTCACCACCGTTGGCATAATCGAAGCATCAATCACGCGCAGATTTCTTACTCCATTCACTCGTAATTGTGGGTCAACCACTGCATGGACATCATTACCCATTCGGCACGTGCTGGTAGGGTGGTAAATCAGACCAACTTGCTCTTGAATGCGCTGCCAAAGTTCCTCATTGTTCTTTGTTGGGCCAGGCCAAACTTCACCCCCGTTGTGTTGCTGTAACGGTTCTTGTTGCATAATGGTTCGAACCAAATGAATACCACGTAATAGAGTTTCCCGATCGGCGTCATTCGTTAAAAAGTTATACGTTATTTGTGGTGGAGTACGTGGATCAGCATTTTTAAGTGTAATTTTGCCTCTTGCCTGAGGACGCAATACACAAACGTGGCATGCATAACCATGATGAAATGCTGGACGTAAATCCCAGCCGCTGTCATTAAAGCGGCAGGCCACAAAATGCAGTTGTAAATCAGGTTCAGCTAATGCGGGGCTACTTTTAATAAAACCGCCAGTTTCTGCCGGTGGTACTGCCAGTGGACCGCGACGCTGGCGTATGTAGTGAAGTAATCCCGTTCCCATTTGATACAAGCCACGCGGCGTTAGGCTGATGCCATCTTTTAGCTTATTATGATAGTGCACCATTACGTCTACGTGTTCTTGCAAGTTTTTCCCGACTTCCGCACGGTCGACGACAGTTGGAATATTAAGTTTAGCAAGTTCGTGCGCTGGACCCACGCCGGATAGAAGCAGGAGTTGCGGCGAATGAATGGCGCCACAAGCAAGGATGACCTCACGCTTGGCTGTGACAATGTGAGAACGGCCGTGCTGGCGAAACTGAACGCCAATAGCCCGTGGTGGCGTTACCTCGTCAGCGAACAGAACACGTTCGGCTTGGCAACCAGTGAATACTGTTAAATTAGCTCGCTTAAGAGCCGGTTCTAAAAATGCCTTGCGTGCACTCCAACGCTGATTATCTTTGATTGTGAACTGGTAGGGGCCAACCCCTTCTAATTGCGCTCCATTGAAATCATTGTTGTATGGAATACCAGCGGCAATGGCAGCATCGACAAAGCGCTTAGCGACGTTAAAGTGAGTTGGGACATCACTCACATAGAGTGGACCAGCAGCACCATGATATTCTGAGGCGCCGCGTTGATTGTTCTCCAACCGTATGAAACGGGGTAACACCTGTTGCCATGCCCAAGCATCAGAACTAACGTCGGCCCAATGATCATAATCACTGGGTAGGCCACGGGTATAAATCATGGCGTTAATTAAGCTACTACCACCAAGCCCTTTGCCACGAGGAGTATAAAAACCTTTGCCTGAACGTAGTGGAGCGGGGTCATTACTGCGTAATAACCAATTAAATTTACGGCTATGCATAAAGCGAATGACGCCACCTGGCATCGTGCTGAAGAAAGATTTGCCAGAGCCACCCGCTTCAAGAAGTAGCACCTGAAAGCGGCCGCAGGCGCTGAGTCGCTCCGCAAGAACACAGCCGGCGGTGCCGCCGCCGACGATGATGAAATCATAATTTTTCCTACAGTTCTTGAACGTAGCGGTAGAGATCATGAAGTAACCGTTGTGCGTTAACGTTGTCTGTATGGTCTTGCAAGGCCGACTCCAGCTCTTGCATAAAACGCTCGGCGCTGAGCATTCGACCTGGTGGATGGAGCATTCGCTGCTGGCAAAACTCTCGCCAGCGCATAAGTTCGCTATCGGTCAGTGTAGCTGGATAATTACGCGCACGATAGCGGAATAACATTTCGGGTAAACGCGGATCCTCAAAACTCAAATCAAGGCCGGCAAGTTGTTGCGGCGTTGCGGTACGAATGATTGCCATATTGGATTTATCTTGCTCACTAAAGAAATCACCGCTGTACAACATAAAATCAGGGTCTTGAAGTGATTCATAATCGGGTTTGTAGCTCGCTGCTTGAATAATCCGTTCACGGAGATCCGAACGGCTCAGTAATAATTGGCGATATCGTTCGCATTGTTGTAGATCAATTTGCCAGCGTTGTTGATTGTTGGCATCGAGTACATTTAATGGTGCAATGAAGGGGCATTTATTCAGCTGAAATTGCCCACCAGCAAAGGGTGCTATACCTTGTTCAGCCAATTCAGAACGGCGCGTAAAACGGCGTTCAATCAATGCCTCTTCAGTCATCGCTTCAATGTCAGCAGGGTTATAACGTAGATCCCAGTAAATCACTGTGTTGGGCTGCTCAGGGTGGTAACCCAGTGGCATGATGATGCTGAGGTAACCGTTCACCGCACCGTAATACGAGCTTATATGAACGAGTGGTGTAAATTGCACGAAATTTAGCTGGGCGGCGGCAGCTTGTTTACGACGTAAATTTAACGAGTATTGGAATAGTCGTGGTTGCGCTGCTTTAATCTTTTTGGCTAACTCGACGGTTGCATGCACATCAGCCAAGGCATCGTGTGCGTTGCCATGATCAATCTGGTTGGCTCGCGATAGATCTTCTAAGCGTAAGCTCACGCGACCATCGTCATGATAAGGCCACTCAATACCTTCTGGCCGGAGCGCATAGCAAGCACGGACAAGATCGATTAAATCCCAACGGCTGGTCTGATTTTGCCAAGTATGAGCATAAGGATCGATAAAGTTTCGATAGAACAGATGGCGGGTGACTTCATCATCAAAATTGATGTTGTTATAGCCCACCGAAATCGTGTCTGGGGCCTGCATTTCAGCGGCAATTTTCTCAGCGAAAGCAGCTTCGCACATCCCTTGTAACGAGGCGTGTTGCGGGGTAATCCCGGTCACGAGGACTGCGCGCGGGTGCGGAAGAAAATCAGGGGTTGGCTGAGCATAAATGTTGAGCGGTCGTCCAACAGGTTCAAAATCAAGGGTGGTACGTAACCCAGCGAATTGTGCCGGCCGATCAAAAAGAGGGTTTGCACCCCAGGTTTCATAATCATGCCAGTAGAAGGTTTCTTGATTCTTTTGCTGTCTATTGTTGTCTGAATATGGCTGCATGTCTTATACCGCGCGGCTTTAGTTGTGTTTATCTGTGTCGCTAGTTATTTCTTTTTGTCTAGTGTTTTCTTTGTAAGTAAAGTTCTATATGCTACTGGCGTGCTATAAATTGATGCCTGCGTGCTATTTTGGATATTTATGCTTACAGACAGACAACTTAAAAGCTGGACCAAGACCCCTCCGGAGAAAACACAAGAAATCTCAATTGGCAATCGACTGTACGCCAGAGTGACGGATAAGGGCGCGATTTCTTTTCAGTTTCGCTACCGTATTGGTGGCCGCAATACCCGAATTACGCTTGGCTCATATCCGTTGCTGACGCTCAAATCAGCTCGAGATGAGGCTACACGATTGTCCGTGGTGCTGCAAGAAGGAGGCGATCCCAAAGTCGCTGCTCGTTCTCGATACTCGGGTGGTGAGTGGACGCTCGACAAGTGCCTGGATGAGTGGCTTAACAAACATGTAGCACGTCAGCTGAAAAATAGCACGAAGGTAAATTACACCAGTATTGCTGAGACGCATCTCAAAGGGCGCTATTCGGTCCCAGTTGAACGGATCCGGATGGATGAATGGTTAACACTGTTCGACAGTATAGCTGAGAAGACATCCTCCTATAATGCCGGTGTTGTGCTGAAGGTAACCAAAAGGGCGCTTGGCTGGTGTATGCGCCGCGAGTTGATTAACCCGCCATCGGTGATGAATCTGGAAGTAAGCACGATTGGTACCAGCAAAAGCCAGCGAGACCGGGTTCTTGAGTTGCATGAGGTTGGTTTGATTTGGATGGCCGTTGAAAATACCAAGCTGTCGTTGGCCGTTCGCAACTGTATAAAGCTCATTATGCTCACCGGTGCCAGAAACTCGGAGGTCAGGGAAGCAAAGTGGAAAGAATTCGACTTCGATAATCGAATCTGGACAGTTCCCAAGGAGCGAAGTAAAACAGGCGTTGCTATCCGTCGACCACTGACAGATGAAATGCTTCAGCTCGTGAACACGATGAAGTCAGCGCCCAGCCCAAACTACGTGTTTGGCTCAATGGATAATGATTTCAAAAAGCCGATCACAACGCACGCAATTCAGCGCGCAGTCAGACGTTTAAGAGCGAAGCTTAATATGGACGACTGGCGTGCTCATGACTTCAGGAGAACGTTAGCGACTCGGTTATCGGAGCAAGGTATACAGCCGCACGTAGTTGAAAAAATGCTGGGGCACAGTCTTGGCGGTGTATTAGCTGTATACAACCGCCATGACTGGATTAACGAGCAAAAAGAGGCTTATGACACTTGGTACCAGTTAGTCATTGATGCTGCGGAGACAGCAGCCAGACGACTTACTGAAGGCCAGCAAACTTTCTGACCTCTTTAGCAGGGTAAAGAAACCGAGCGCCGGTTCCCGGGATGGGCTTCGGGAATTGCTCATGCTTTTGTGTCACCCGGCAGAATGTGCTGCGTGAAATGCGAAGCAGTTTACAAACTTCTTTCACGGTCATAACCTCGATATTGCGGTTGTCTTGTACTGTTTGTTGCATCATATTCACCTCATTCAAAACGGAATGTCGTCGTCAAAGCCATCATCTGGCATTGGCGCACCAAGCCCACTTCGCTGCGGTTGCTGCTGATTGCCGCCGTAACCTTGAGATGCATAACCCTGCTGGCCAGTGGTTTGTGGCTGGCCAGTGGTTTGTGGTTGGCCACCTTGCTGGCGCCCATCAAGCATTTGCAGGTCATTCACTACAATCTCGGTGGTGTAGCGCTCTACACCGTCTTGGCCTTGCCATTTCCGCGTCTGCAGGCGGCCTTCGATATACACCTTGGAACCTTTCTTCAGGTATTCACCGGCAATCTCAGCTAAACGGCGATAAGCAACGCATCGATGCCATTCGGTCTGCTCTTTTGGTTCACCAGTGGCTTTATCTTTCCATGTCTCGCTCGTAGCAATAGAGAGCGTTGCGATGGCTGTATTGCTCTGGGTATAACGCACCTCGGGGTCAGCGCCTAGGTTGCCAATTAAAATTACTTTGTTGATTCCCTTGCTCATAACAAACCTCGCTTCTTTAGCTTTTCCCAGTCGTCGCGGCATTCCGCATTGCACCAGCGCTGACCAGATTTCTCTATTTCTCGATCACATAACAAGCAGTAGCCTGTCGCCACGGCATCCAGCCGCTTCGCAGCTTGGCGCACCTTGCTGATTTGTAGCTCATCAAAGTACGCCTGCGTTGCATTTGCATCGTCAACGGCATCACTCATCACTCACCATCCTTAACAACAGTAGCTTGGTTGTTGATTGTCACCAGTGATTTATTGCTACCGAATAGCGCGATTGAAAATGCGATTGCTGCAAACACGGTTGGCCCATACGTACCACCGCTAACTTCTAAATAAGCGGCTGCAATAGCCCATAGTCCTGAACCGATGTATTTCATTACTCACCTCCCGCTTTGTCTAGTTCGGCTAGGAGGGCGTCTGCAATCACCACTGCTTGCTCTACCACAAACACTTTCAGTGATTTATTCGCGGCATGACTCAATTTATCTGTCTCCAGCGGAGAGGATAAAATACCCTGCATAGCCGCCATAGCGAATTGCTCGCGTTTGGTTAGGCCGCCGAAAGTTGAAATATAGCTGTCCAGCGCGCTATCACTTTCACAGGTTGAAATCATTTCTATTAACTTATTGGTAGCCTGCATTGGCACCGCTGGCTTATCGCCATTACGTATTGTCATACATCACCAACCTTAAGCAGGTGCTCGCCTGCTTTTGTAATTGCGGAGCGGATTTGACCAAGCTTGCGTGATGCTTCAACGCGCTGGCGCTTCAACTCTCGAATGCGAACACAGCCGGGGCAGATGTTGCCGCCGGCTAGCTCTTCATCCCAAACCTCAGCGAATTTCACCTGGGTATCGTATGGCGTATCGTATGGCGCATCCGCCTTCATGTCAGAAACCAAGCGATACACAAATTCAATGCAGTTTTCTCGTCTGCTCGGCATGAGAAACGACGATAAATCCTCGGTGCTTTGACGCTTGCATTCGATTTGACGCTTGCATTCGATTTGGCCAGCTTCCTTTTGGGTCTCACGCTTCACGCGAGACCACCGGGCATGCTCCATTGCTAAACGTTGTAAATCAGCCATGGTTGCCATCCTTAACCGCATTGGTGATGTACGACTTGCCCATAAAGTGGTGAATCGTTACGGTGAAGTTCATATCGCGTGCCACCGTTTTGCGGCCAAAAATCTTCGCTAGCAAAATGGTGATGCGACCAGCGGTCATGGTGTTGTGCCATTCTTTGAATAAAACCATTACGAAACCTCCTCAATGCTTTTCAGCCGGTCGAACTCTTTTTTGTCGTGGTAATCGCGGGCAATCTTCATCATTTCCTCGAAGGTATCCCACGCAGCGATTTGGCCGTTCTTGTGCCAACCGGCCACGCCTGCGGTTTCAGTGCTAAGGGCAATCAGGTCACCACAAAGCAGGCGAAGGGTTGCGCTGAGCTTCGAGCGGCTAGCCTGTAGCGCCTGCACCTGGTCACGCAGCTCGGCGGCTTCGTTTTTATAAGCCTCAAGCGCCTCCTCGGTGCTACGAAGCTTCTCTTGTAGCTGGCGGATGCGCCGATTCGCATCATTCAAAAGGTCATTCATTGAAGTTGCCATGATGCGCGCTCCTATACCCGAAACTCGAATTGCTTGCGACGGTACTGCGCCTGTAAAACGGCATCGTCGATGTCATCAATGTCGCCGGTATGTTTGGCGTGCTGAATATCCTTGCCAACGGCGAGTAGGTCTTCCTTAGATTTGGCTTCGACAATTCGCTCGACCATAGCAACGGCGGTTTTGCCAATTCGGCCACCGCCATTCTTAAACCCGCGAATGCTGTCAGCGGTCTCGCAGATGATGCTGCTGGCCATATCACGGTCGCAGTTGAAGGCATCAGCTACAGCCAAAATAACTAGTTCTTTGGGTGGTTTGATACCATCAAATGCTTTAACCTGTTCAGCTGGCGCCTTGGCTACTTCAGGTTCAACCGCTGGCGCTTCTGGCTCAGCAGGGCGTTTTACTTCAGCATCAGCCTTAGCTTTCGCCAAGGCTTCTTGCTCTTGCTGGCGCTGCTTCAATTCAAGCTGCAGCGCTTTGTAATCCGTGATGCGCTCTTTCACGGTTGCACGGAAATCATCAGCGCGCTTGAGTACTAATTGCTTCACGTCATTGAATAAAATGCGGTGCTCTTCACCTACCAGCTCCGCGTAAGTTAGTAGGTTTTCGGCGATCACCTCAGCGCGCTCAGTCACATCAATTTTGGCTGCAGCAAGGGCGTCATCAACTGCTGACTTCAAGCTATCGACCGTCTTCTTACCTTTCATAGCTGCGCCAAAGTCTGGCAACACGCTATCAAGAGTGATGTAAGCATCGCCAAGAGTTTCTTTGTTCACGCGCTCAACATGCGCCTTGAGCGCATCGGTCGCATCAACACGCAATTGCGCGCGAATCTCGTCTTTACGAGATTTAACCAACTTGTCCAAAGTGAGACGCTTATCGCGTAACTGGTCTTTCAAGTGGTCAATGGTTTTAAATAGCTCGTCAATGCTCTGTGTTTGCGCTAGGGCATGTTTCTTGGCCTGCTCAAGTTCATCTTCAGCGCGCTTGCAGAACTTCACCATCACTTCGGCATCAGCAAAATCCTTGTCCGTTTGCAGGTCGGTATTGATAGAGCTAATGAAGTTGATGGCAGTTTGTTTAAACGTGGCCAGGTTGGTTTCTTTCACCTGACCCTCAACTTTAATCAGCAGCGCCGGCAAATCTTCTGGCGACTCACCAACAACCGGCTCAGCCTTAGCCGGTGGCTCAAAGTTGCTTAGGTCATCACGGAACTGCTGCCAGCCTTTCACCAGCTTAGCGCGACGGCCCCGAACCGGGGTGTACCACATGTACACCATGTTTTCGCGAGTACCATCAGACACCACGAAAATAGCCTTTTCCGCTTCGGAAACCATTAGTTGGTGTTCTAGCTGCCAGTAGTATTCAGGGTCCAGCTTTTCATCACGCACGCTTTGTGCAAGACTCTCGCTCCACATTTTGTGCTCAAACACGATGTCGCCCATCATGGTTAAGCCGTCAAACGATGCAAGGTATTCACCGCACTCGCTCACGCCAACAGCGGGGTACAGCTCCTCGCCGATAAGCTCTTCAACGATTGGGCGAGCTAGAGCTTCCATTTCGTGGCCTTTGTCGAACAAGAACTTCTGCACGTAGTCGCTGATTTCCTTTTCGGTGCCCAGCGCTTTCATTTCAAGAAGCTCGTTGCGCTTCATCTTGCTTGATGCGGCCATCATCACGGGCGCTTCAGATGCCGTGAAATGTTTAGCGCGCGCCGCATGCCACTCTGGTGTACCTTGTTGTAGTTTTAAAATACGCATGGTCTTATTCCTCGTCCGCTGATTGGTATTCGCCATCGATGGGCGCTTGTTGCTCAATGGCGAGCAGGGTGTCAATCTGGCCATTACTCAGTTGATACTTAGCGCTAACCATATCGATGACCTCTTGGGCGCTACGCTGACCGCTATGAATCATCTTGGTCCACTTCGGCAGGAACTCTTTGAACTTATCCTGTGGATAGGGCTCAAGCTCTGGCACACGTTCAGCAGCACCGCTTGCGCGAGGGTTCAACTCTTTCTCTGGCAAATCATCGAGCTCATCGGCGGAGTACACACCCAAAATCACATCAGGAGCGTACAGGCGAGCCCAACGCTTCACGGCAAGGTAAGCAAGCTGCTGTTTCGGGTCAGACGCCCATAGGGTAGAGTTGCGAACCTGCGCTTGGCTCAGAAGCAATTCGAGCACGCGCGGCTCACTTTCGCCTTTAAGGGTTGCCCAAACGCGAACGCCAAGGCCTTTTTCGTCTGCTGGAGTCCAGTTTGGCGCCTGGTACTGATTGCCTTTATGTGACGTCTTAGTCACGAAGTTGCCAATCACGCGAGACCAGTCACCAAACCACTCGTAGTGAAATGAGTCTTTCACTTTGGTTGATGAGCACACCACGGCGTTCACCAGCTGCGCTTCATAACCGAGCGTGCCGCTCACGACGTGCGTTTTCTGCGCGACCGCAAACGGATTCATGCGCCACTGCGCTGCTTGCATAATGACAGCCATACAGTCAGCAGGGTTACCTTGCAGGTGCATAGGCACCGTGGCACGACCGTTGGCCATCATTTCAGCTAAGCGACTCATCTGCTCCATGGCCTTGTAATCAAGAACAAGGTCAGTCGTGTTTGAAAATTGATTTGCTGGCGCTTGGTATTGCTCAGCGACTTGGGTATTTTGATTTTGGTTGCTCATGCAACACCTCCAGTGTTTTCGGTGGTTTCAAATGCACTTGATGCCGGCATGATTTCTTGCATCGTGGTAATGACGCCGCGCAGGCGCTGCAGAATGAACTTGTCGTTCAGGTCGAATTTGCGGGTTAACAGCACCGCATCATCTTCATCAACAACAAGCTCGATATGGTCGCCGCTAACTTTCATGTGGCCGCTAAACTGGCGGCAACGCATAAGTGCGGCATGGTGAGTTGCGACTTGGTCAATCAGATCGTTCAGATTTAGTTCGTACAACGCTTGAGAAGCCTGAGTCATTTGGCTATACTCCCTGTTGGTTGAAGGGTGATTGCTCACCCGGTTTGCCTGAGCCCAGTTGGATTGCCGTCCGCTGGGCTTTTTTCATTTCTGCGAATCACACTCCGCATTGCCAAGCGCTCTCAGTTCGTGTGGATTCTTAGAGGGCTGGGATAAGAAGCCCGAACCAAGAACGCTTGAAAATGCGCCGCCTCCCGGCGGTGTCAGCTTCATTACAAAGCCAATTGCATTTCGCTCCCTCCATTCGCTGTTTAAATGCGATGAAGTTGCCTTGCGTTATCTAAGTTAGGAAAACAGAACCTTTTTGTCAATAACAAAATTCGTAAAACAGAACATTTATTTTATGGCTTTGTTTTTGTGCTTGGTTAGGGCATGATTAAAACGCCGATATTTAAAGGCGTTAAAGGGAGATTTGATGATGAGATTATTTGGAATTATTTTTTTAGCTTTGGCCGTATCGGGGTGTGCGCAGCAGAAGTTTAACTACACGCCAAAATACGAAAACTTAAGCTATCCACCCACTGGTGAAGTCGTAACAGCACACTTGGGTGAGCGGATGTTGATTCAGGGGCTTCGCATCGATACAGAAGCGGTTCGAGTTAAAAACACAGACACTTTTGGCCTCGCATATACAGTTACGCCAGGCACGTTCTTAAAGCATGGCGAAGATGAACGACGAATCTATTACCACGCTCATACAGGGGAAGGAGCTGGCATTGTTACTTCAGCAGCACTGGCAGATCCATTTTCTGGGGTAATGGTCGATAAAAAATCAAACGAATTCTGCATAGTATCGGTGTATGGAACATACTCATGTAGCGATGACACCGAATTTGAGCTGGTAGAAATCCCTGTAATTCGTAGTGACAACATGCAACAGACGCTAATTTACAGCGGCCGAGTAGGTAACAAGATCAACGTTGTTTATCGTGAGTTTCAGGGTGACACCATTCGCCAGGCGTTCACCAATGCTGTCGAGTATGACTTATCTGAGTCAGACGTTATTGGTTACAAAGGGGCAAGAATAAAGGTTATAGAAGCAACAAATCAGCAAATCACTTACGAGGTGATTAGCAATTTTAATTAAGGCCTGCTAGCGCAGGCCTACTGCTTACATTGAGATATCTTCTAAGTACCACTTCTTATCATACTTAGAGTGGCGCAACGTTAGGCTGTAGTTTGTTCTAGTCATTGCGCCAAAACCATTCTGCGCATCGACATAGCCACGAACGTGAAACTTGCAGTCATCCATGATTGATACATAAACACCCTTATCCGACATCCATGGAAAATCAGCTGTTGATGGTGCTCGAAGTCGCTGCTCCACAAATTTTTTACCCATAACGTACGCCATAGATTTATCTTGGCATGGGTCTTTCGGTTTGCTCTCTGAACACCCAACAAGCGACAAGGCAATTGCGATTGGTAATAGTACTTTCACTGGTACTCTCCATGTTTTATGACGATGAAATAATAAGTTAACATAAATGCAACTGCCATGTCGCTATTCAGACATTACATAAAGTTCCACTCCGGCTGGCGCGTGCTGATGGTGATTTCACCTGCAGCTGAAGCAACGTGCTGGCGCAGTTCGTCACCAGTGGAAGCGTCAAGCTGCAGCTGATGATTTACCGTTACCAATTCACCGCTTTTGGTTAACACCTGGTAACTCACATACACCGCGCAAATATCGTTATTCATTTTCCAGTTCCTCATTTGGTTGATGAAGACCTGAACCCATGGATTCATACCTGAGGCGGCCACTCCCCAGGGTGGTCGATTGATTGACCAGTCAAGTTGGAGTGTATATTGCCACGTTTTTATTTTTGCTCTACAAAATCGCAACAGTTTGAATTTAATAGGCTTTACTGGTTAACGCGAGGGTGAAACGACGGGTTTAATAGAAGTAAGGCGCCAGCTGCAGTGGCTAGTGATTGGGTAGGGCGGCGACAACGGTCACCAAAAAGAGAGGGCGCATACCACAATTTGCGATATATGCTACTCAATACTCATCGATGATATTTAGGGTTTATTCTCAGTTTCACTGTTATCCTTATCAGCATCATCCATTCGATTGCTGACTATTGCACGCTCAATATTACCAACGAGCTCAATAAGTTTAGCAGTTTCACTGTTATCCTTATCAGCATCATCCATTCGATGGCTTACTATCGATCGGCCTAAATTACCAACCAACTCGATAATTTCAATTACCAAAATAAAGCAATAAAACATTGCAGTGCCGAAGATAAAATTGAACAACAAGCCAGGCTCACTGGGCTTGAATATAGAGTTCAAAAGCAATACCACAACGATTAGCGACAATGGGTAACCAAAATTGAAAGGTAGCGATTTCAGCAACGACTCATTTTCTTTAAAAACGTGATCGGGAATAGAGTAGGGCAACAAAAATGTTAAAGCATAAGCCCCTAGCGCAAAACCAACAAAATCAGGGAAAACATCTGATATCACTGAAGATGGAGAAAAGTTAAAACCTATAACAGCTGTTAAGATCATTGCAGCCAGTGACATTAATGCGGCGTAAAAGACATCTTTAAAGATACATTCAAGCCATAGTGTATTTGGAGCGATTCTTGTAATGTATTCTGGCTTGCCATCTAAAACATATGCGTTAGCAAATTTTATTAGCAAGCCGAGTATCGGAATATTGTAACGCTTCACAAGTATACACCTCCATGCCCCAAAATTTTAAACATCTTTGTTAGAGGCTCTATTCCACGCTGAGGTAATAGTCTGCTTTATCTTACTGATTATGTCACCTTCTTTCATATTTTTAGTTATTCGTATTGATCGCTCCTCAACTGGGTGGTCTTTAGAAAAATATGACTTTAACTTTGATGTTGCTGGATCAATATATCGCGCTTTTGCATGCCCCCACCGAGATGCTAGTTCTATGTATGCTTTGGTAAAGTCGCTTAATCCATCAATATAACCTTCTTCACCACCGGATTCTTTGTATTCCATTGAGTGAACGCCGCGGCTCTGCAGTTCTTTCTCAATTTTCCTTGCGCTACCTTTAAGCGCGTTATTGGGATTAGAGAATGTGAGTTTAACCTCAACTCTTTTAATGCTTTTAGCGACGAATAACTCGCTGTAAGAGTTCGCCTCTGTGAGAACATGGCAGTTAAAACTGTGCGTTTTAAAGGTATTGTGAAGCGGCTGTTGAAAGATGTTCGTTAACGCGTCTTCCAACGCAAGTACGCTGGGAAAGCCTGATCCTTGGATGGCCATCACGTGTTTATTGAAATCGAATACGAACATAAATTTTCTTTTCGATGAGACCCCTGCCTTGCCATCGCTTTCACTAAAAAGCTCTTCCCCAGTGTAAAAATCGTCAACCTGTCTAACCTTGTTGTATCTGACGAGCGTTCCAAACGCTAAATCTGGTTGAACTTTTACAGAGTCAAAAACAAGATAATATTCAGAGCGCTTCAAGCGATGCCCAAGTTCGTGAAGTTTCTTTTCTTCTCTGGCCTTATCTACCAATCTTGAAAGCTCAGTAAAAAGCTTTTTGTAACCCTCTTGGCCAATAAAGCCAGGCCCTCCCTGTCTCTTTGTTTTCAAAGGTAAGACTTGCATATTGACGTACATGATAGGCATGACTAGTTTCCTTATTGTTATAACTCACCAATCCGCAGTACGACGCGGCCAACCACTTCAATGGCATCCTGCTTGTTTGGTGGTAGGGTTTCATCAGGAACTGCAGCGGTGTTATCTGAGCGCAGCAGTAGTCCGTTGATACGTTTAAATAAACGCTTGATGATGAGCGCATCGGCATAGCGCACGATGTAAACCTTGCCATCTTTCACTTCACGGTCGTGTGTATCGACCACCAAAACGTCACCCTCGCGAATGCTTGGCGACATCGAGTCATCTGGGGCAGGCATCCAATACAGCGATTCTAGATCGAGGTTTTGGGTTTCGAGCATTTCCTTTTGGAACGGCTTGTCGGGCCCACCGGTCATTAAGCTCGGAATTGGGTAAGAGTCAGATAGATGAATTGAATCTGGATCAAGAGGTATCAATTCACCGCCATCCAAAAGCCAATTAGGAGTAACCTTCAGCGCATCCGCTAGCGCAAGTAAATTTTTACCTTTGGGTACGGTGTATCCGTTGAGCCAACCATGGACGGTGCTCTTAGATGCACCGGTTGCTCTGACCAAGTCAACCTGCTTTAACTTCAGGTCTTTTACTCTGAGTTTTATTCTATCGCTTATCATAGAATTCATCTTATCCGAACTTCTGGTTCTGAAACTCAATCATTTTGGTTCTTGACCAACTCAAATTTTGCGTATAGAGTTCTGTTATCAGAACATTTGAGCGAGGTAAAAATGACCAAAACAGAAGCTATTGAGTTTTTAGGCTCACAAGCAGCGTTAGGCCGTCTATTGAACCGCGCCAAATCTACCGTATCGGATTGGCCTGAAAAGCTACCCCGCGGTGTGCAATTTGAGCTCCACGTAAAGACAGGCGGCAAACTGTCAGTGGATGCGGAGTTTATTAACCAACCCTTCGACCAAAGGATAGAGAACAATGCGACAGCCTGAAACGTCAGCGTTCGTACAGAAAATAAGCAGACCACAAGTGATCCGTAATTATGTGGCCAAGGCGCTCAATCGACGCGGAATATTATTTAAAGTCTACGTTGAGCGTGCTATCACGCATTACACAAAAAGCGTTCCTGAAGACCTACGAGAGCTTAAGCCGTTTGATACAGATACAGTCAACGGCCTAGTGGCCGCTGAAAAACGCATATCACGTCTTGTTCACACGCCCATCAATGACAAACCGCAATCAATACCTAGCGAGCTTGAAGAAGCACTGGTTGAGGCCTTGCCTGAGCCGGAGCGCTCGGAAGCTCGTGCAGCTCTTTGTGAGCGTTACGGCGTTATTCCGGTGCGCCAATCAGAATTAAGTTGCAAAAATGCTGAGCTTGCTGACCTTGGCTCCTTCGCCCGTGAAAGCGGGGAGGCGATTCATCAGTTAAGCAAGGTGCTCACGCAAGCCGGCATCGAGAATATGCCGGTGAAAGATGTGATGCTGGCGCGTAAAGAGTTGATGGACGTTGTTGAAGCGGCCATGTGCATCAAGCGTCAGATTGATGTCGTGCTCGAAAGTGGTCGTGAGCAATGAATAGAGCAGAGTATTCGGCATTGTTTGAAGACAGACATATCAGTGATCGCGAAAGGTCGCTGTATCTGTACTTGCGATGGCACATGGACTATGACACGGGCATCGTGGGCGCTGTACGCAAGATATCGTATCAGGCGATACGAGAGAATCTTGAGCACAAGCCTGAACGAGGCTCTAAAGAGCCGCATACTTACTTGACTAAAGACCAAGTGAAACGGCTTTTGCGAAAGCTTGAGCGCTATGGCTGGATCGAGCCACTGCACTCAAAAAAACCAGGGGAGTGCATGGTTTTTCGGCTTGTTTTGGCTAGCGCAGGATTAGTCCGTCCAAATGAGGAGCGCCACATGAGCGCCACAGAGGGAGCGCCACAGCAAAACCCAGTAAAATCAACGGCTGAACTAAACATGAGCGCCACAAGAGCGCCACAGCATGAGCGCCATACATCCGATACATCCGATATAAAACCCTCTCTCTCTAACGCGCGTGCGCGCGAAACGAGCGAAAATCCAAATTTTTTGACAGGTCAAGAACTCAACTTCAACGACCAATTTAAACAAACCGCAAAACTCACTGGGCTAACTCTTACTGAAGAGCAGCTGAGTGGATTATTTGACGCATTCCGTTTTCACAACAAGCACCGCAGCACAATGCGCTCACCGGCTGATTGGCTCGCTGAATGGCGCGTTTGGTGCGGCAGGGAGAAATCGTATGGCAGACCAAAGAACCAAAAGCATTCACGACCTGGCGGCAACCAGCATGCAGAAAATCCGACAGCGCGATTACTCAGAGAGTCTAAAGAATCAGCGGCAGAACTTGCACGAGCTGGATATTACGACCAGAGAGAACAATCTGATGATGATCTTGAATTCTGAGTTGAAACCAATACTCAGCATCTACTGCGTCGATTACGCAGCGCGGTTTGGTGAGCATTCAGATGATGTGATGCGTGAGTATGCAAGGCTGCTTATCCATCACAAGATTGGCCGCAAGGGGCTGCAACGCGGAATTAACCGCTTACGCCTGCGCGCAGCAGAAAACAAGTTCACGCCGAACCCAGCTGAATTTGCTGAACTGTGCAAGCCTACCATCGAAGAGCTTGGCATTCCCGATTTAGAGACAGCCACGTACGAAGTTCGTGAAGCTCGCACTGCATGGCGGCACAAGAAAGCGCCATACCCGTTCAGTCACGATGTATGCCGTTTTATCAACCTCCGTGTAGGTTATGACATTCATCAAACGTCGGATGCCGAATGGCGCCAGCGCGTGAGTCGTGAGTACCACTATCTGGTCAAGCAAGCCATTGCAGGGCAGTTGCCAAGCTTTCGCAACGCACTGCCGCACAAAGAGCCAGAAGACGATCGACCCACGTATGAGCAATGGGGCTACAAAACGCTTTCGCGCGAAGAGGCTCGCGCTGTGATCGACTCACTACTAAAGCGTAACCGAACAGATAACACCGACAGGGGCCGCGTGGGCACGTCGCGGCGAGGCCCCGGGATTGCAGGTAGCAGCAACGCTAACACTTCGGCGGAGCAAATGACCGGGAGTAAGCCTGAGTAACGTGCAAGCGCAAGTGGTCATGTTGTGGCAGTAGCCCTCGCTGTCAAAGCGCGAAATGAGGGCAAATAACTATAACAACAAGGAGCTTTACCATGCTGTATTTAACAAGAAAGCCAGGACAAAGCATCAATATTGGCAACGATATCGTGGTCACCGTATTGGCCATCAAAGGTGACCAAGTTCGCTTGGGGATAACGGCGCCAAGGGAGACGGGCGTTTTTCGCGAAGAAATTTACCTGCGCATGCAAAACGAAAGCGAGGTAGAGCACGTTGATTAACATCACGCTACCGTTTCCACCAAGCACGAATACCTACTATCGCAACGTTCGCGTGGGCAATAAGCAGTTCACTAAAATCAGTGAGCGCGGCCGTAAGTACAAAACAGAGTGCTTCTGGCTGCTCAAACAGCAAAAAGCTTGTAAGCGCCTCAGTCACAGCTTACGAGTCACAATTACGCTATTCCCACCTGACGCCAAGCGGCGTGATTTGGATAACTTCAACAAGGCCCTATTGGATGTAATGACCCATGCCGGCGTCTACTTAGACGATTCCCAGATTGATCACCTAACGATAGTTCGCGCTCAGGTGCAAAAGCCTGGTTGCGTGAAAGTTGAGATTGAGCCACTTGAGGAGCAGTAGCGATGGGTTACGTCACGAATAGCGTGTGGGAGCAGGAGTTGATTGAGCTTGTTGGCGAAGATGGATTGCTGGCGCTTGAAGAGCGCTGGGGCGGCACGTACTTCACGGTTCACGTTGATGCACACACGCAACCAGAGTTGATTGATGCAATTGGGGATAAGTCCGCTGAGCGGCTGAGCGCTGTTTACGGAGGATTCTCAATCTACATACCTACGAAGCTCAAGCGCATACGGCGCAACTTGCAAATTCAGCGTGATGGAAAAAACACGGGTGTAACACTCGAAGAGCTCGCCGCAAAATACCGCCTAACCACTAGGCGAATCAAAGATATTTTGCGCGAGGAGCATAACTACAATGCCTGATTTTCAAGCCGTGGCAGATATCGCCACACAGTACGGATGGCCAACGGCCTTGGGATTTGTTCTGGCCGTTGTGAGCCATCAAGTACTGGGGCGAGTGATTGACCGTTTTCTGCCGCCGCGCGATGGCGTTGAGAACACCGAAATGCATTTCATTAAGTCGGAGCGACCATTAACTGAGCACCGGCTTTTCAGCGTCTCCAGCTACTGGCTTAACCTTGGTATTGACCAGATGCCATTCCCGAGTCGCTACCCAGTACGCACGCAAATGTACCGTGACATGCTCAAGATATTGGTGCGAACTCTGAGCGGAGAACTCGAAGCTCACTTGAAAGACCTTAGCGCCAAATCATCAAATGCTGAATGGCAGCGCCATGCCACTCTGGTTCTCTCCATGGCCGTCACCGAGTACGAGCAAAGATTCAAAGAGCAGGGCATTCCTGGCATCGTTATTGAGCGATTTAGAGACTGGAATCGCGCCAGCTTGAGCTACATCACGCACACCATTGCCACGCTGCAAGATTCAGAGATTGCCGACTCCAACGCGAAAAAGACAAGCTTCCTGCTTAGCGCTGTGCTTGCGGCCATGAAAACCGCATTCATTGACGCTGAGCGCACCCTTATCGGCCTCAATGGCCAGCTAACCGGTAAGCTTTATCGGGGGAAGGAGATTGAATGATGCAATACAGCGCCAGCTTTAAGCGAGCATTGCAGTTTGTTGCGTATTGGGAGGGTGGTGAGGTTGACCACCCTAATGACCCGGGTGGGCATACTAATCTTGGCGTGACGCAACTAACCCTGAATGGCGCGCGGCGCAAGTTTCCAAAAGCCGGCCTACCTGAAAGCGTGAGCGACCTAGAACCCAAGCACGTTGAGTTCATCTTCTACCACATGTTCTGGCTACCCATTAAGTGCGACCAGATGAGCGACAGCGTTGCGCTGATGGTGTTCGATGGATGCATCAATCAAGGGCTTGGCGCTATGGGCAGGCACCTGCAGCGCGCTGTGGGCGCATACGTTGACGGCATCGTTGGTAGCAAGACGATTGCCGCTCTGGTCGCGTATCAGCAGCGCAATGGTGGAGAAAGAACCATCCAAGCGATTGCCGCAGAGCGCGCGCTTGGTTATGCCCGAACTGGAGGGTTGCTAGAACACTTTGGCCGCGGTTGGTATCGCCGCCTATTTTCTTGTTATAGCACTGCATTAAGCGATGAGTGAGGTGACGTATGAGCTGGGAAAAAGTTAAAGATGCAATCGGCGGTGCTGCGCCTGTGATTGGTTCGCTGCTTGGCGGTCCTGCCGGCGGTGTTGTTGGTGGCTTAGTTGCCAGTTGGCTCGGCGTTGAAGCTGATGCTGATGCGGTGATGCGAAAGCTCCAAGCTGACCCTGAGTCATTGGTCAAGCTGCAGCAAATGGAAATCGAAGAGCGCATGCAGTTGCGCCAGCTGCAGTTCGAGCAGGCAAAACTACAGCTGACCGATAAGCAGCATCAACACGAGCAGCAGCAGGAAACCATCCGCAGTGGCGACAACGCAGAAGATGAGTACGTGCGTCGCACTCGCCCTAAGATTGCGCGCCACTCATTCGTTGCTGGCGCTGCGTATGTGCTTATGTTCGAGCTCATTGCGGCATTCACTAGTGCTGACGGTGCTGATATGGCGCTTGCTGGTGCGATATTCTCGCCTGCGCTTGCTTACATGGGTTTTCGCACGCTTGATGCTTTCAGCAAGCACAAAGGACCCAGTATGGGTGGCGGTGCTGTGAAAGGCTTGGTTGATAAGGTTCGCAGGCATGGCTAAACCACGTCGTACGCCTGACCAAGTTATCAAAGACCAGGCGGTTGTTGCTGAGATGTACCTGAAAGGCTTCACGATGGCGGCCATTGCGACCGCCTTAGAAGCTGAAAATGGCATCAAGTATAGCGTCAACATGGTCAACTACGACCTGAGAGAGGTGCGCAAGCGCTGGCGCTCTTCAGCTGTGCGTGACTTTGATGCGCATCGTGAAGAGCAACTGGCGCGACTGGATCTACTTGAAGCGAAAGCATGGCGTGAGTTTGAGCGCTCGTGCGAGGACTACCATAAGCGCATTGAACAGGGTGAAAAGCTAGTCACGCCAGAGGTAAGCGAAGACGATGAGCCGCTGGACGCGCCCACTAAGCTCGTGCGCACGGAGACTGGCGGCCAGACCGGTGACCCTCGCTACATGAACGTCATCCTGAACATCGTAGAGCGCCGCTGCAAACTACTTGGTCTCGATGCGCCAACCAAGGTGGCACCAACCAATCCTGAAGGTGATAAGCCTTACCAGTCCATGTCTGAAAGTGAGATGGATAACCGAATCGCAGAGCTTCTACAAAAACTGGAAAAATGACATTGCAGGCAAAGCGTGAGCTCTTGGAGCTGCTCGAACAGAAGTTGAGAGAGAGGGCGCGCAATGATTTAAATGCCTTTGTGCGCTATATCGACGTGCCTGGCGTTCCTGTCAATGAAGATGATGAGGATTGCGAAGAGTTCTACCCTGATTCGGTGACGCCTGCAAAACACCATGAGCTAATCAATAACGCCATGATGAAGCTGGAATCTGGCGAAGAGCGCCGGGTTTTGGTGTTGATGCCACCAGGATCCGCTAAGTCCACCTACGGCACGGTAACATTCCCTCCATGGTTTATGGGGCGAAATCCAAATAAAAGCGTCATCAGTACTAGCTACGGCTCGTCTCTATCACAGAAGTTCTCACGCAAGGTTCGCTCGATAGTCAAATCAGAAAAGTACAACGAGGTTTTTAAAACCAACCTAGTTGCTGATAACCGAGCGCTCGATTTTTGGTCGCTTGAAAACGGGGCGGCCTACATGTCTGGCGGCATTCTCTCGGGTATTACCGGTAACCGCGCTGACTTACTGGTGATTGACGACCCTGTCAAAGGCCGTGAAGACGCAGACAGCCCAAAGATACGTGACAAAACGTGGGACGCCTATAACGCTGACTTGCGAACTCGGCTTAAGCCCGGCGGCCGAATCCTTATTATTCAAACGCGCTGGCATGAAGATGACCTAGCCGGCCGTATTCTGCCCGATACTTGGGATGGTGAAAGCGGTCATGTTATCGCAAAGGATGGCGAGCGGTGGCTTGTTATCTGCCTGCAAGCTCAATGTGAGCGTGATGACGACCCGCTAGGTCGCAAGCCGGGCGAATACCTATGGACCGACTGGTTCAGTGTGGCGCACTGGGAGCAAGAGAAGCGCTCACAAGGCTCACGCAACTGGGAATCACTCTACCAACAACGTCCTAAGCCGGCAGAAGGCTCCATCATTAAGCGCGCTTGGCCACAGCGCTACCGTCAGTTGCCGGAAATTTCTCGGGTGGTCTTCAGTTTGGATACGGCGTACAAACCAGAGCAACACAATGATCCGAGCGTGTTGAGCGTGTGGGGTGAGAACAATCAACTTGGCCACTTCCTGATTCATGTGTGGCGTGACCGGGTGGAATACCCAGAGTTGAAGCGCATTCTCGCGAACTACTACATGCAGTACCGCCCGCACGCTGTGCTCATTGAAGACAAGGCCTCAGGTCAGTCATTGATACAAGAATTAAGGAAAGGCGTTGAGCTCCCTGATTTACCCAAAAAGGTGCTCATGCCGGTAGTGGCCATCGAGCCAGAGGGTAGCAAGCTCACGCGAGCCATACGTATTAGTCCGCAGTTTGAGTCTGGTCGGGTCTGGCTTCCTGAGTACGCCGATTGGTTAATTGCCTACGAGTCAGAGCTGTTTGGCTTCCCGCTAAGCACCAACGACGACCAGGTGGATAGTACATCGCAGTACCTCGACTGGGCGCACAATCACTCAATCGAGATTAGCAGCGCCAGCACAGGGCGCCGAGCATCCGTTGATGCAGATAATACAGGCTCAGGTGGCGAGCGCCGCCGAGGGCGAAGAAATAGATTCGGAGGTTATACCTGATGCCAAATACCAAAAAGCCTATTCAGACTGAATTGTCAAAAGCTGACCACGGTCGAGCGCTCGCTAGTGCGCTTATCCAAGTGATGATTGATAACCCTGATAACGTATTACGCACCAAAGGGCATGGGCAATTCAATGTCTATAAAGAGCTGCTGCGTGATGATCAAGTGCGAAGCGCTTTTCAGCAACGCCGCACGGCCGTTGTGCAGGCTGAAATCGACATCGTTCCGGGCGGCGAAAGCGCAGCTGATATCGCTGCAGCCGAGTACATCAAAACTGTTCTCGATGATGTTGGCTTTGACCAGGTCACTGACAAGATGCTTTTTGCGCTGCACTACGGTTATAGCGTGGCGGAGCTTATGCCGGTGTTTCGTGATGGCCTGTGGTACCTCGATTCAATTCGAGTTCGTGACCGCGGCCGCTTTCGGTTTGGTATCAATAACGAATTGTTCCTACTCAAGAAGGGCGCTGAAAAGGTGCTCATGCCGCGCGAGAAATTCTGGGTGTTTAGCGTTGGTCAAGAGCATGACGATAACCCATACGGTGAAGGCTTAGCTCACGCGTTGTACTGGCCTGTGTTCTTCAAGCGCAACTGCATCAAGTTCTGGCTGATATACCTCGAGAAGTTTGGTATGCCTACGGTGGCCACCAAGCTATCACAGGCGGCGATTAAAGACCCAGAGCAAAAAGCCATGGCGCTTGATGTGCTCGATGCGATTCAAGCCGATAGCGGCGTGGTTATCCCAGAGGACTTTGTGGTTGAGCTTATCGAAGCAAGTCGTACCGGTACTGTCGATTACAAGTCGCTTGAAGATGCGATGAACCGAGCAATCTCGAAAATCATCTTAAGCCAAACCATGACAACTGATGAGGGTAGTAGCTACAGTCAAGCCAAGGTACATGGCAGCGTGAAAGCGGACGTCATCAAGTCAGATGCCGACCTGATTTGCGACAGCTTCAACCGGCAAGTGGTTGATTACCTGGTTGCGCTTAACTTCGATGGGGCAAAGCCGCCGCGCGTTTGGCGTAAGACAGAGGAAAAAGACGACCTTAATAAAATCGCTGAGCGTGATAGGAAGATTTTCGAAATGGGCTACGAGCCCACCGAGGAGTACATCAGAGCGACATACGGTGACGGCTGGCGCAAGCGCAACATGAGTGCATTTAATCTACCGTTTGGTAATCAGGTGCCGCCGATGGGGATGGAATTCGCTGAGGTTTCGCCACTGACACAGAAGCGAGTCCAGCACCGCCGTGATATGCGCGACCTAGTTGATGCCGGCGAATACTTAGCACAAGACCCAGAGAGCGCAATTGGTGGTCTTGTGCGTAAGGTGCTTGAATTTGCCCAAAGCGCCAGCAACGAGCAGGAGTTTATCAAGCGCCTTGATGAGCTTGCAGAGCAGGACCCTGACAGTAAGGTTATTGAGCGCATTCGTAATGCCAACGTCATGGCTCGCATGCGTGGCTACCTGAAGAACGGTGGGGCTCAATAGCGATGAATATCCATCACATCGTGAATTACTACGAGGCGGCAGCGCAATTCGAAATAACGCCAGAGGAGGCGCTTGAATTCTTTCTGGCAGAAGGGCTATCTCGCTCGTTTCGATGGGATGACATGGTTAGCCAAGAGCATGATATTGCGTTCACAGTGGCAAAGTTAATGAATCAAGACTTGCTTGATTTCGTTAAGCAGGAGCTCGACCGAGTGATCGCTAATGGTGACACCTTTGCTGACTTTGCTGAGCAAATCATGCCTGCGCTGCAGCGTCGTGGTTGGTGGGGCAAACGCGATGTTATTGACCCCCTGACAGGAAGGGTGATTGAGGCGCGCTTAGGTAGTGCCAGTCGCCTCGAAACTATCTTCAGAACGAATCTACAGAGTGCCTATGCGAAGGGTCAGTGGGAAAACATCCAAGACACCAAAGATACATTCCCCTATCTGATGTACGACGCAGTTGATGATTCCCGCACACGTCCAGAACATGCGGCATGGGATGGCATTGTGCTACCGGCTGACCATCCGTTCTGGCAGACCCATTACCCTCCGAACGGCTACAACTGCCGCTGCGGCGTCATCCAGTTGACGTGGGATGACATTGCCGAATATGGGTTGCGCATATCCGGGCAGCCAAACGTTAAATGGCGCATTCATGAGACCGCTGACGGGCGTCAAATAGCACACCCAGAAGGCGTTGACCCAACGTTTATTTGATGCTTGGAAAAAACACGGGTGGTGGAGCTAAGAACACATGCGCAAAATAGCGACAATTAAAGAGGACTGACGTGATATGAAACGTATCAACATATTCAAACCAGGTAAGCATACCGACTCGCATGGCCACACATTGGACTTCAGCGAGGACAAGCTTTCAGCTGCAGCGTCAGCCTATGACCCACAGCTGCATGAAGCGCCAATTGTTATCGGCCACCCTAAAGATAATCATCCTGCCTATGGCTGGGTGGCATCGTTGGAGTTCGCCGAAGGCGCACTTGATGCTATCCCTCACCAGCTAAATGCGGACTTTGAAGAAATGGTCGCAAGCGGTGCATTCAAGAAAGTCAGTGCAAGCTTCTACCTTCCAGACGCACCAAACAACCCCAAGCCGGGCACGCTGTATTTGCGGCATGTTGGCTTTTTAGGTGCACAACCGCCTGCCATCAAAGGCTTGAAAGCGGTCGAGTTCAGCGAGGCAGAAGAGGGCGTGATTGAGTTCGAGGAGCAATGGCAGCGCGGCTGGATGTTCAAGAGCGTTGGCGATGTATTCAAGAACCTACGTGAATTCATCATCGATAAGTTCAGCAAGGACGAAGCCGATAAGGCTATCCCCAATTACGTTATCGATGATTTAACCAGGTCAGCGGAATCGCTCATGAAGGAGCCTGAAAAGGACTCTTCTAGCAGCACTCCGGTGACTGATTTTAGCGAAACCCGCGACAAACCAGAGCCGGAGACATTCGATATGAACGAGCTAGAAAAAGCACAGGCACAAGTGGCAGCACTTGAAGCCGAAAAAACCAAGCTTGAAAGCGATAAAGCCGCCTTGCAAGCCAGGGTGGCTGAGTTTGAAGAGCAAGAAAACAAGCGCAAGCATGCTGCACTCGTATCTCGCGTAGATGCGTTAGTGGCAAGCGGCAAGGTGAAGCCGGCTGACAAAGCCCGTGTTTTAGCCTTTGCTGAGCGCCTCGGTAACCAAACCGTTGATTTCGGTGAAGGTGAAGACGAGAAAGGCCTTGATGCACAAGATGCTTACTTGAAGCAGTTCGAGGACGGCAAGGTCATTATCAACTTTGAAGAGCAGTCTGGCGATGATAACGAGCAAAAGCCAGAGCCTGTGACAGCAAAATCCATTTCAGTGAAAGCGGTCGAGTACCAAGAGGAGCAGCGCAAAGCTGGTCGCACGGTTTCGATTACTGAAGCTGTGAACCATGTAATCAAAGAAGCGGAGTAAACGCCATGAAGAGCCCAGGTTTAATCAAAACGTTTATCGCCGCCACTGACATCCCTCCGCATCGCGTTGTTGCCTTAGCAGCAGGTGATAACGAGGTTGCATTGGCGACCGATGTAGCGGACCCATTGTTAGGTACATCTGCTGAGCCACGCAAAGTGGCTGCAGGCGGTCGTATCGACGTAACTTTTAACGGCATTGAAGAGGTTGAGGCAGGCGCTGCAATCGCTAAAGGTGCCAAGTTGACGGTTGATGCGCAAGGTCGCGTTGTGACATCCGCAGCTGATACCGACAACCTTATTGGCCGCGCGTTAACCGCTGCCAGCGCCGCTGGTGACATCATCAGCATCGAAATCGACAAAGAGTAAGAAGGGGTAGCATCATGCCAGCACCATTCGTAGAACAACAGCGCCTGACGGCTATCGCCTTAGGTTTTAAGAATGCGCAGTTCATTGCCGACCAGGTAATGCCGCGCGTGCCAGTTGGCGCAGCGAACTTTAAGTGGACCGAGTTCGACGCCAAAGACACCTTCACCATTCCAAATAGTTTGGTTGGTCGCAAATCGCGTCCGAACGAAGTGGAATTTGGTGCAACTGAGCACACCAGCTCAGTCGTTGACTTCGGTTTGGAAGACGCTATCCCGAATAGCGATATCGAAGAAGCGAAAAACAACCCAGCGATTGATCCTGAAGGTCGCGCAGCTATGAAGCTTACTGAGCTTATCTTGCTTGGACGCGAAAAGCGCGTGGCTGACATTGTCATGAACGTCAACAACTACAACCACTCGGAAACGCTATCGGGTACCGACAAGTGGAACGATGCAGGCTCTAACCTGATTGAGCAAATCAGTGATGCACTAGACACGCCATTGGTGCGTCCGAACACGTTAGTGCTAGGTCGTGCTGAAGCCACTGCAATGCGTCGCAACGCCAGCCTGGTGAAAGCTTTTAACGGCTCAACGGGCGATACCGGCATGGTGCCATGGGAGTTCATTCGCGAAATGTTTGAACTGCAAAATATTATCGTTGGCGCAGGTCGCTACAACACCGCGAATAAAGGCCAAGACATGAGCATTGCACGCTTGTGGTCTGGCGGTGCAGCGCTGCTGTATATCAACCCAGTGGCTGCACTTCGTGATGACGTTACATTTGGCTTGACTGCAGAGCATGGTGAGCGTGTTGCGTCTACTCGCGAAGACGGTGACATTGGTCTTCGTGGCGGTATCCGTGTGCGCGTTGGTGAGTCAGTGAAAGAAGTGTTGATCTCAAAAGAGGCCGGCTTCTTCTTCAATGCGGTGCTGTAAAGCGCCGCTTCACTACTGCTAATGGTATAGGAGAACACTCATGCCAACAGTAAACGTAACACTCGCATTTCCAGCGCGCATCAATGGCAAAAAGCACGCCGTGACTGGTAAGCCAATCGAAGTTGATGTCGAAATTGCTGAGCAGCTCGCTAAGGCGAATGCTCTTGCGGCCAATTCGAAGTCTGATGACGGCAACGAAGACCCAGCGCTTAGCAAGTTGAAGAAAGATGAGCTTATCGCGATTGCGAAGCAATTGGGCGTTGAGGTGAGCGATGAGCACACCAAAGCCAACTTGATTGAGCTTATCGAGCAGGCACGCGAGCAGAAGTAAGAGGTAGCGATGTACGCAGCTATTGAAGATTTAGAAACGCGCTTTGGGGTTGATGAGCTTGAGCATCTTGCACCAGCCGAGAACGACAATGAATCGTATGACAGCGCAAAGCTAACCGCTGCCCTGGGCGAAGCTAGCGCTGAAATGAACACGTTCATTGCGGTGGTGTATGCACTGCCATTGCCATCAACCCCTGCGTTCCTGAAAACTGTATGCTGCGACAT
Source organism: Pseudidiomarina indica (assembly GCA_029279945.1). Taxonomy (GTDB): domain Bacteria; phylum Pseudomonadota; class Gammaproteobacteria; order Enterobacterales; family Alteromonadaceae; genus Pseudidiomarina; species Pseudidiomarina indica_A. Next base: position 55,196 of record JAJUHK010000001.1, read on the forward strand.
CGCACGTTATCGCCTTTGGGATAACAGCGCCACCGAAGAGGTGCGCAATCGCTATGTCGATGCGGTTGCATGGCTTAAACGCTTAGCCAAAGGTGAAGCCACACTTGGCCTTTCTCGCGAAGAGCAGGGAAGCGCGCGCGTTAGCGTTGCTGTAAAGCGTACAGCGCACGACCGTAACTTTACACGAGAATCGCTAAAGGAGTTCTAACATGGTGATGACCGTAAGCCTCAACGAGCAAGAGTTTGAGCGCATTCGCCGCGCGCTCGATGAGGTTGGAAGTGATCGCCGAAAAGAGTTTTTTAAGCGTGTTGGTCAAGGCTTGCGCGCTGATTACCAGATGGGCTTTCGGCGCAGCACTGCACCCGATGGCTCCAAATGGAAGCCGGTTCAACGGGGCGGCCAGCCCTTACGTGATACTCGACGCCTGCAAGAGAGCATACGCGCACGGTTTTCCCACCTAAGAGCCGAGGTGGGAACCAATGTTAAGTATGGCCCAGCGCATCAATACGGCGTAAATAAGTCCGTAAAAATCCGCACCCATACGCGCGTCATCAACAAGGCTTTTGGCCGCCCGTTGCGTTTTCCAGTGGCGCAGACCGTAGGGGCGCATAATCGCAAGATGAGTATCGAAAAGCGCGAGTTCCTTGGCATCTACGCGCCGCAAGAGCGCAAGATTGTGCAGATATTCGACCGTTACATGAGCAGCATCGATGGAGTTGAGCGCAGTGGACTTGCTTGATGTGATTGAGCAGCGCCTAGCGGCGATAGAAGTGGGCGGCAATAAGCTGTTTCGCAATATCGAACAGGCGGTTGATGCGTCCACCATTTTGGACAACACCCAAGTCAAAGCTGATGGCGCGTTCGTGGTTCCCATCGATGACGGCGCTCAATCGAACGAGCGCACCACGGGGCGCTACTCACAGCTTATACGCGAGCGCTTTGGCGTGCTGATTGCGTGCCGCAGCATCAACGACCCGCTTGGCTCGAACGTCAATCGCCGTTTGGCCGCTATGAAAAAACAGGTTCGTGCCGCGTTAGCAGGTTTCGAGCCGGGCGGTAGTTACGAATCCATCCAGTTTGAGCAGGGTAGTTTATTTGAATTCCGCAAAGGCGGTGTGCTTTGGATTGAAGAGTACAGCGTCGAGTACATCTACGAGGGTGAATCATGATGATTATCACAGCAAGTGAAGCGTGCCGGCGCGCTGGTATTGACTTCAAAAAAGGTGAAAACAAGTTTAAGCCGGGTGAGCTAAGCGCTGCGCAGCTTGCCCAAATCGAAGCTGACCCACGCCTGAGTGTTCAGGTCGTGAGCGAACAGAAGAAAGGTGGCCAAGATGCGTCGAACTAAGAAAAAACTACTATTGGCCGCTATCAACAGCGGTGCTGAAGCTTACGGGATTGATTTAATCGCCGCTAATGGCCCTGGTATCGCTATTCAAACCAACGGCCTTGAAATCACCCCGCTTGAGGGTGAAGAGCTTGAGCGTGAGCTTGATGATGGCAAGAACGGCAACAAGCAGATGATGATGGTGGGCATGCACGTCAAAATGACGGGCAATGTTGAGCTAACTGGCTCTGGCGCTGCAGCCACGCCTGTACCATTTGCGCCAATCATGCAGGTGGCCGGATTCAGCGCAACACCTGACGTGGCCGAAGTCGCTTATAACCGCTTAACTGATAACAGCGAGCCTGATGGCACGTTCTATTTTCACCAAGATGGTGCGATTCACAAGCTTCTTGGTGCGCGCGGCACGATTGGTACGTCGCTCAAGGTGGGTGAGATTCCACGCATGAGCTTCGAGATTACCGGCCTTTACGGCGGCGTGGTTGAGGGTGCTATTCCTGCGGCTGACTTCAGTGCCTGGCAAACCCCTGAAAAAGTCGGTCACGACAAGACCACGTTCAAGCTCGATGGCGTTGAACACAAGATGTATGAGTTCGAGCACAACGAGAATAACGAAGTGGCGTATGACGAAAACACCGTTGAAGAGCGCATCTACCTGACCGACTGGAAGCCTGATGGTCAAGTGGTGATTGAGGCGCCGGACGTGAGCGAGTTCGATCCGTTCCCGATTGCACGCTCTAACACGCTGCTATCCATGGAAGTTATTCACGGTACCACTGCCGGCAAAATCTTTGAGCTATCGACCGCCAAGATTCAGCTAGGCAAGCCAACCTACACCGACCGCGAAGGCAAAGTGTGTTACACGCTGCCGTTCCGGGTTATTCAAGATGTGGCCATGGTCAGTAAATAAGGAGCGAAACCGATGGGATTTAAGTTACAGACAGGTCCAATGACTGCCGAAGCGACCGTTAAAGTGCACCACCCAGTGGACGGTGAAACATCGTTCAAAGCTCAGTTTTTGATACTCAAGCACAGCGAATACCAAAAGCTGATTGAGAGCAAAAAGGACGATGTTGAGGTCATTCAGAAGATTGTCACAGGCTGGTCAGAGGTCGTGAACGATGATGGCAACGAGGTGCCATTTAGTAAGGATACGCTGCGCCAGTTATGTGAGTACGTGTTCGTGCGCACAGCAATCATGCGTGCTTACACCGACCTGCACGTTGGGTTCGCAGCAAAAAACTAGAAGAGGCTGCTCGGTATTGGGTGCACGGGCCAGCCGAAGATAGCCAAGAGCGCCAGCAACTGGCTGATGAGATGCGCATCTTTGGGGCGAGTGATGAAGATATCGCTGCTGCCCTAAAGGCGCGCAAAGACCTCAACGAGGACTTCTTTGTTCTTGATGAGAACTGGGAGGCCTTGAAGTGGTTTCTCGAAGTCAGTGACCAATTCAACTACACCCAAGGCGTTTGTGTCGGCGCAAACTTAGTGGGCGTGAAAGCCGATGCTGAAATGAGCGGCCGCCAATACACGCCAGAGCAGTACGACAAGCTGCGCAAACTCATGCGCTTTGCAGTTCGCGAGCTTAACGCTCGAATGGAGAGCAAGTAACATGGCATTAAAGCTATCCGTTATCTTCGATGGTAAAAACCAGAAGCTTAAACAAGCCACCAAAGACAGTGAAGCAGTACTTCAGGGTCTGCAGTCTACTGCTTTGCGCGTGACAGGCGTTATTGCCGCTGCCTACAGCACAGCTACATCAGCCCGTGCCCTGCTCGACAACCAGAAAATGGTTGACCGTTGGAATGCGCAGATGCGCGTTGCCGCCGGTGGCACTGAAGAAGCCCGCGTTAAGATGGACGAGCTCAACCAGATGGCTGATGAGACGGGTGCCAGAATAGACGAGCTGGTGCTTGGCTTCACTCGCTTAAGCAACCTTGGCTTGAAGCCATCTGAGGAAGCGCTACTGTCGTATATGAACACAGCACAGGCCATGGGTAAAAGTCTGGAGCAGTTTATCGAGGCTGTCGCTGATGCGTCTGTGGCCGAGTTCGAGCGACTCAAAGAGTTCGGTATTAAAGCTCGCAACGAGGGTGAGACCATTAAGTTTACCTTCCAAGGAGTTACTACCGAGGTTGCTAATAGCGCAAGCGCCATCCAAGACTATTTGATTGGTATTGGTGAGAACCAGTTTGCCGGCATCGTAGATAGCCAAGCAGACCAAGTAGAAGCCGCTCTCAACCGCATGGAAAACCAATGGATTAAAACCCTTCAGGCAATCAACGAGGGTGGTATCGGGGATGCGATGAAGGCAACCATCGAAGCCGGAACTGAAGCTCTTGGCGGCTTCACCGAGTTCATCCAGGAAGAGGGTGATACCATCATTGATGTAGGGAAAGCTATTGCGGCTGTGTTCCTTGCTCGAATACTTGGTGCCACTGCTGCAGCGACACGTGGCTTTATGCTACACCAAATTGCTCAAGCACGCGTTATCGCTCGCTATGCCGCCATGAATGGAATTACTCGCAGTGCAGCCACGGGCTTGGTTGCTGTTGGTACCGCAGCGCGGTTTGCTAGCGCAGGCATGGCGATGCTAGGTGGTCCGGTCGGCGTTATCGCGCTTGCGGCCTACGCGCTTTATGAGTGGAATAGCACAGCCAGCGACTCGACCGAGCCAACAAAGTCACTCAAAGAGCAGGTTGCTGAACTCGCTGACAACTTCGAGAGAATGACAGAGGCGCAACGCGAAAGCGCCCGACTAAAAATTACTGCGCGAATTGCTGAGATTGAAAAAGAAATTGTTGCTCTGGAGCAACTACGCAAAATTCGAAGTGATTTGGCAAAGAACGATAATGAGCGCGCTTCTCTTGAGAGCTTCTTGGGTATCGACAAAGGCGGTTTAAGCGAAGTTGGTAATGCAGCAACACACGCCCAAGCGAGCATCGACGAGCTGCGAGATGAGATTGCACGCCTTCAGGAAAAACTGGTTGATTTAGCCAAGCCAGCGAAGGATGTGAGCGATGATATTGATGACATTTCAGAAGCTTCAAAAAAAGCTGCTGAACAGTTCGCCAAAGTTACCGACAAGCTCGCTATGCAGATGGTTGAGCTTTCGCTCTCCGAGGAGCAGTGGGAGCGGTACCAGATACTGCAGGAAGCAGGGACCAACCTAACAGAAGACCAAATCGCCACTCTCGATAGGCTTATTGCGAGAATTCGTGAGCTGCGACAAGCCAAAGAAGATGAGCTACGTGTTGAGCGTGAGCGCCAAGCCGTGACCAGCAATATCGGTTCGCTTAGCAATCAACTAATGCCACAGCAATCTGAAATATGGCAGCATCAGATGAATATGAGCCACATCGACCAAGCGATTCAAGACCCAAGCTTGGCCGAAACCATGCCTGGCGAATCTGAGGTTGAAAAGCTAGCACGGCTTAACGCACTTAAAGAGCTTGAGATGCAACGCCACAGTGAGGCGATGGCACAAATCAACGGCGATATGACCACGCAGATTGATGCAATGTGGTCTGAGACCTTCGACCGCTTCGCTGCCGGTATTGGCGACGCTGTTGCGACATCAATTATGGAAGGCCAGAACTTTGGCGAGATGATGCAAAACCTCGCACGAAGCGTTCTTAAAACAGTTATTTCCGGCCTCGTTGAAATCGGAGTGAAGAGACTACTGCTTGCTGGCATCGAGCAGTCAGCAGCGGCAACGACCGCTGCAGCTAACATAGCGGCAGGAACAACCACCGCGGTGACACTTGCGTCTGCATGGGCGCCTGCTGCAACCATGGTGTCATTGGCCACAATGGGCGGCAACTCAGCTGGCGCCATAGCTGGCATGACAGCAGCTATGACAACCGCGCAGGGCTTGTCGATCGTTGGCATGGCCCACGACGGTATTGGCCGCGTGCCAGCCAGCCACGAAGGCACATGGATGTTGCGCAAAGACGAGATGGTTTTGAACCCAGTGCAACGAGAGAATTTTGAATTCCTAGTTGATCACATTAAACGACAAAATCAGCAGGGAAGCAGTGTTGCCTTAGGTGGCGGTGGCGGAACAAGGATTGAGATATTCAATGAATTCAAATTCGAGGGCGGAGCCGGCAGCAACCGCGAGGAAGTCGAGCAAGCTGTAATTGCAGCAAATGAGCGCTTTAAAGCCGAATTGATTGATGACTTCTCATCTGGCGGCCGTATCTATCAAACATTGAAAGCCAAGGGCGGGTAAGCATCGGAAAAAACACGGGTGGTTGATTCTGCCCGTGCCATAGACAATCCCCATACATGATGTTGAGGGATGCCAATGATTACCCAGTTTCCTGAATTGCCGGTGTCTCGTTCCGGCTTCCAAATAATGACTGCGACCGAGCTACTCTTTTCGCCTTACAACAAGGTTGAAGAAGTATGGGAAGAGCCCGGCGATAAGTGGCGCTGCACGCTAGCATTCAACTTTCTCACGCGCGAAGAGTTTCGCGTTCTTGATGCTTACTTAGCATCACTACGCGGCCACGTTGGTGTCACTATGATTCGTGACACCGCGCACGAAAACGCGCTGCTCAACTCATCAAGCCTTGCGTGCGACCAGGACGGCGCTTACGGCAACACATTGCCCATCAATGGCGCACCAGCTAATGCGCTATTCGCTAAGGCGGGCGACCGCTTTCAGATTGGCAACCAACTTTTAAAGCTCACCGAGGATGCCACCGCGGACGCCACTGGCCGTGCAACCTTGCGTGTGCAACCAGAAATCAGAAGACCCATTGATTTTGGTGAACCGCTCATCACAACGAACCCGCGCGGCGCCTTTCGCATTGAGAACCCAAATAGCCTGCCCACATGGGCGGGTAACAAGAAGATTGTGCGCGGTATTCAGCTTGAATTCATTGAGGCCTTGAACGTATGAGATTTGAAGACCCAAGCATCAGTGAACTAATCGAGACCACACCAGAGAAGCGCTTGCTGCTGTTTGGTGAGCTCGAATACCCAAGCGGGTGGGTGCGGGCGCATACGGGCGTGGGCGACAGAATCTACAACGGTCAAACCTACAAGGGTATTGGTGAGCTTGCGCAAATCGGTCGCTTCAAAGAAAACGCCTCGCGCGGCGCGAATACGCTCGATTTAACCATGCGAATCGACGATATCACGTTGTTTGCTGATGTGGTGCACGAGGACCCAATAGGCGGTGATGCCAGAATTCACCTGGTGGCTCTTGACGAAGACCGTCGCATTGCCGGCGGTGCGCTCCTGTTTGATGGCCTCATCGCTAACGCCCACGTCATGAAGGGCAAGCCGTTCACGGTCAATTTACGCCTGTCTGACTGGTGGGAGCGGTGGAGTCAACCTGTTCAGAACGCCCGAATGACGGATGAAGCGCAGCAATCCCTATACCCGGGCGACAAGTTTTTTAACCAAGTCGAAATCATCGCCAAAGGCATTGATAGCGAAGTGCCAGGCGGCAAGGTTGGTGGCGGCGGAGATAAACCAGTCCCGCCCGATACAAGGAAAATGAGATAGATGATGCGAGTACGCGATTGGTCAACACGCTTAATTAGCTTACTGCAAGAGCGGCGACTCATGCCGTTCGAGTGGGGTAAGCACGATTGCTGTTTATTTGCAGCAGATGCCTATATAGCGCTTTGTGATAAAGATTTAGCGAGCGAGTTTCGCGGGCGTTACAAAACTGAGCTTGGCGCTTACCGAGCTTTAAAGCGCTTTGGCTACGAAAGTGTTGATGATGTGCTTAGCGCAAAGCTAGGAGAACCAAAAGCGACCACGCTGCCTGAGCGTGGTGACATCCTATTGATTGACTACGAAGGCCAACTAACCGCAGGCGTTCATTTTAACGCCGCTTGGGTGGTCGGTGAGAATGGGCTAGTGCAGGCACCACCATCGTGGATAGTGAAAGCATGGAGTACTAAATAATGCCAGTAGCGATTGCGGCGGTCGCCGTTGGTGTTGCAGCGGGTGTAGTTTATGGCGTAACAGTCGGTGTCATCGTTGGCATCGGCATGCTGGCGCTGCAGAATGCAATCAAGCCGGAATTGCCTAGCGTCGAAGAAAATATCACCGCAGCGCAAACCATGACTACGCAACCGCTGCAGCCAAGACGCGGCGTCTACGGTGAGCAGGTGGTGTCTGGCTCGCTCGTCGGCTATGGTCGAATAAAGCAATTTATCGATGGTGAGTCAAGAGAAGTTCATGTGTGCGTCATTACTCTTGCGGGTCACGTTATAGAGTCAGCGTCGCTATATGAAATAAACGGAAATAAGCCGCATGCCGGCTGTGTCGCTCATATCTACGACGGCACGCAAACCACAGCGTCATCACACGCCAAACAGCATTGCGAGGGCTGGACAGACGACCATGTTGGCCATGGTGTTGCCTATGCTGTTGTGTATATCCCCATTGACCCTGACGCCATGTCTGGTGGTCTGCAAAACGTCACATTCAAGGTAAAGGGCGCAAAAGTTTACGACCCACGCAAAGACACTACTGTTGGAGGCGCTGGTTCGCATCGAGCCGATGACCCATCAACGTGGGAGTGGAGCGACAACAGCATTCTATGCGCACTCGATTATGTGCGCTTTAAGGGCTTTCAAAAGTTATCGCTGAACAAATTTGACTTAGCTCACATTGTTGAGCAAGCGAATATCTGTGATGAAGAGGTGGAATACAAAGATGCAGACGGCGTCTCGCATTACGAGAAACGCTTCACCGCCAACGGCACGTGGATGTATGACGAAAGTCCACCAAGCGTGCTGCAGCGATTGCTTACGTCCTGCGGAGGTAAGCCGTACCGTCGTGGCGGTAAAATCTATTTGCAAACAGCGAGCTATCACGGCATGGCCACACTCACGCTCACTGAAAATGATGCCGCTGACATCATCAAAATCTCGCCACACCGTGAGTTGCGCGATCGTGTGAACTTAGTGCGCGCTAGCTTCGTTGACCCTAAAAAGGGGTATCAACCGACTGACGCGCCGGTGCACAAGAATGCTACTTACATTGCATCAGACGGCATGGAGCTCGAAGACGACCTGCAGTTGAGCTTCACTAACTCAAGCACGATGGCGCAGCGCCTCATGAAATACCACATGGAGCGTAACCGCGCCGGCATGCGCATTGAGTTTCCGTGCAAAGGGAAAGGGTTGTCAGCGCTTGCGGGCAAAACGGTGCGCATCAACTTGCCAAATGAGGGTATCGATAAAGAATTTATCGTTGCTGAGTGGGATTTTGACCGCCGCAAGAAAATAACGAACTTGCTGCTTGAAGAAGAGTCGCCATTACTCTATTCAGATAGCACGGTACCCAATGAAGGTGATATCACACCAAACACAAACCTGCCTGATTTTAACGTGCCAGAGCCGCCAGAATCGGTTGTTTTTACGCTTGATGCGGTGAGTGTGCACCGCCAAGGTTTTGTTGAATGGTCGCACCCAGTGCCACGCGCAGTGAGCGAATACATCATTCGCCTGGTTAAGGCTGGCAACACTGTGGTCGAGTACTCGACTGTGGCCAGCTCAAGCGTGCAGATGCGACAAGATATCAACGGTCTTGATGCAGGGCAGTACTCCATTGAGATATACGCCAAGAACCGTTTTGAGCGTTTGAGCGCGCCAGCAACGGTATCAATCACGTTAAATCAGCCGTCTGCACCGACCCAATTGTTGATCACCGCTGGCAACTGGGAAGCGACCTGCAAACCCGTTCTTGCTGGCATCGGTCTTGGCACCATTTTCGAATTTGCTTTTGGTGATACGACGAATATCATCGGGCGGGGCGCGTCCATATCGCAACCTGGGCTGGTACCGGAAACGCAGTATACATTTTACGCGCGCACAATTAACCCGCTTGGTCAATCTGATTGGGTGTCGCAAACATTCACCACAACCAAGGTGCCGGAGCAAATCGACCCGCTACTACCTGAGTCGCAGGTCATTCAGGGCATCAATGACACAATCACCGGTATCGGTGAGCGCATTGATGAAGAAGCGGGTCGCATCGATACCACTGAAGAGAGCATTGATGAGTTAGTGGCGTCAACGCGCAACATTAGCTATATGCTCAGCACTGAGGGCGTTGATCGTGCAGTAAGCGATATGCAGACCATGCTAGCCATTGCGAGTCAGTCAGCTGCGCGCCTTGAAATGGAGCGCCGGCAACGCAGTGGTGAACGCTTAATTAGCGCTGCAGTTGAGGTCAACCCAGAGACGGGCGAAATCACTAACCTCGCATACAGCTACACCGATAGCGCATTTACGCAAGCGGCTTTGCGGATGGATGGCATTGACGGCTCAATCAATGCGGTCGTTGAGCGCATCTCATTGAATGAGGATGTTGTTGAGAACCTGTCGAGCGAACTGACGTTATTACCTGGTCTGATTGAAGCGCGTGCGACAGCTATTGTCGCAAGTTCCATTAGTGCGTTACAGCCTGCGCACGCGTTTAACTTTTTTGACTCGACGCAGCATTGGGAAGCAGTCACGGGAACCATTGCGCCAGTGAATAACGCCATTGAGCTGACCCATGGCGACATTGAGAATACGCGCCTTTTCTATGATGCGGCCGAGAATCCAGCGCTGCGCATCGAGGTTGAGCGTTTAGCGGGAACCGGTTGGAGCGGCACCGTCACTGTCTATTTCGATGGTGGTGGCTCTCAATCTTACCCTGGCATCATTGATGCAGTCGAAGCCGGCGAACTGGTCGTGCGCAACGTGGACTTCCGAGGTCTTGAAACCTATGCTGGCATGATTAACGGCATGCGTATCGAGCTTGGCGCTTCCGCAGCGGATGAGTTCCGCGTGAAGTCGCTCACCATTGGCAAACCCGATGCGGCCATGCAGCAACTTGAGCAAGTCGAATACCGCGTCAATGATGCATTTATAGCGATTGATGGCCTCCAAGGCCAAATCAACCTGCGCGTAACCTCAGAGCACTATAACAACAACACCGTGACCTTTGGCAACGTTGAGCAGACCCTTGATGCTATTGAGTCATACGCGCAGATAAAGACGACCTACACGACGCTGACCGAAAATGGCACCATCGCTAAAGCAAATGCGGCCGCTGTGTTCATCGATGGCCAAACGGGCACTATCACCCAAATCGTGCAGACGATTAACAACCGCGTTGATGATGTTGAGGGTCAAGCGCAAGATGCTGCGCAAACAGCAAACCAAGCAATGACAGAGGTGGATGCCGCCAATGGCCGCATTCGCAATCAGGTCATCTCGACCACACAAAATGCGATTGCTGATGCTGAAAACGCAGTTGCGGCCGTGCTTGAGGCATACCAGGGCTTCTTACAAGGTCAAGAGCTTGCCAATACCCGTATCAGCTTGGCATCCGCTCGCCGCGACCTGCAAGCGCAAAGTGCTGAGCTGTCAGCCTTTGCCGATGAAACGCTTGAATTGCTAGCAATCACTGCGCAGGAAGCGGAAGCGTTAGAGGCGCGCGTAGACCAAGCATTTAGCGCTATCAGCAATGCTGAAGCTGCGCTCACACAGGCGCGTATATCACTGCAATCACAAATCTTAGGCGCTGGTACAGACGCCACACGTAAAGCAACAGCTAATGCGCTTGACCTGCTTAACGCCCGAATTGGCTATTGCGAGATTGGTGGCTCACCGACTGGCCATGAAACCCGTGAAGCATGTGAAGATGCCGGTGGAACATGGATATCAGCTCCACTAGCTGAAGCGTTACGCAACGTGCAGGTACAAACTGAAGACGGTAGCTATGCGCGCGTGTCACAACTTGCCCAGGCATTCGTGGATGATGATGGCCAACTCACCGCTATCGGCTCGATGCTGACCGACAACGCAGGACGTATAAGCGGCATACTCAACCGCAATACAGGCCTACGAAGCTCGCTCGACTTCATAGCCGGCGAGACCCGCATTGGTGACGTTGATGAGCAGGGTAACTACATCCCATTATTCTGGCTCGATGCGGCGGCAGGTGTATTAGCAATCAAAGCTCGACTAATTCTTGGCGATGGCCATCAAGTGAATAATCTCGATGATATTCGCGGGCAGGATGGCGAGCAAGGCCCACAGGGACCAGAGGGTCCACAAGGCCCACAAGGACCTCAAGGCCCCCAAGGTGTGCCGGGCACACCGGGAGCAGACGGTGTTACATATTATACGTGGATTCGCTACGCCGATGACGCAAGCGGCGCTGGCATTAGTAACGACCCAGACGGCAAAACATACATGGGCTTAGCGTACAATAAAACGAGCGCAACAGAATCAAATGACCCAGCTGATTACACATGGTCGCGCTTCCGTGGCGAAGATGGCACCGATGGCGTTCCGGGTCCTCCCGGAGAAGATGGTGTTACTACATACACTTGGATTGCTTATTCAGATAATGCTAATGGTAGCGGGATGTACCAAACACCCACGGAAAACACTAAATACATCGGTATCGCCACCAATAAGACAACACCTACTGAATCCACAAATCCTGCAGATTATGTATGGAGTCGGTTCAGAGGGGCGGACGGAAATGATGGTAAGGATGGCAAGGATGGTAAGGATGGAAAAGACGGTATAGATGGGGCACATGGAGCAGGGCTCTATGGCAACACATACCCTAGCATAAGCTGGACTACATCCACTGCTAATAGCCGTTTTACCGCTCTTGTAGGGCGTGCACCTATTCCATTAGATATATTCGTACAAACACGTGCTGATGGGACTGATTCACAAGCTCGTCAATACAATGGAAGTAGTTGGATTGCACCAACACTCATGGTTCATGGTTCCATGATCGCAACTGGAACAGTTGCAGGACAAGTTTTGATTGCTGGCACAGAACTGAACTCTCCAGTAGTCAAGTCAGGGCAAATTTTAATGGTTGGCGCAAGTCACATGAAGATTACGACGTCTACGCCATTTGGACCGAATAATCTGATTGAATGGTATGGGCCAAAAAACACATACACATACGACAGCGCTAACAATAGCGTTAATTTTGACGCTCTCACTAAAGCGAATGCTATTACATATCTGAGCGCTACTGGTGAAGCATATTTTGGTGGCTCGATCATAGCAGGAACTCTACGAAATTCAGTGCAGAACACTCAGTTGGCCTCTAGCACTAGCGTGACGCTTGGCCCATTCGGCTCGAATGGTGGTCCAATTGAAATTAAATGCTCATTCAGTGCCACACGTGGCACAGGATTAGTGGCAGGCTCATGCCCTTTCCCACCACCAGCCAACCCAACAGGCACACTTCGTTTATATCGTACAGCACCGGGTGCCCAAACATTAGTCGCAACACATGCGTTAAGTGGTGAATATGACTGTTCTGATGAAGGACAAGAACACATCGAGAACTGGCTTCTGGTTGGTGGCTTTACATACACAGACAACCTACAGACAACTCAGCCACGCACATACAGATTAGAAATTACCCATAATACACCAGTGTTACCTAATGGTAATCAACGCTTATCACTTATATCCGAAGAGGCTTAAAACATGTACTGGACTGCAACATCCATTAACGTCACCGCCAATAGCGCATTTGTTGACGTCATCACTGGCGATGACCTGTCGCTAATACGTCCGCTTAGCCTGCTGTTCGTATCCGGTTATTTACCCGTAGTGGTCAAGCGCGCTACCGCCACGCAAATTGAGCTGATGGAGCCTTGGCCAAACGTCACCGACAATGGCCGCCGCGCTATCATCGCTAAAACTGCCGCTGAGTTTGATGCCGCCGTGGATGCACTCAATGCAGCGACTGATGCAACTAGCGCAGCCGGCGAGAGCATTGAAACTTTCTTGCAGGGCGTGAGCCAGTTCTCAATTGAAGCATTGGGCAGTGCTAACGCCTCCGCATGGCGCACTAAACTCGGCCTTGGCAATGCAGCGACAAAAGCAGTCGGTGAGGCTGACGCAAGCCTAGTCGATAACGCCCGTTTAAAAGCCGTTTTAGGCACCGATTCAACACTAATTAAAAAGGTATCGAGCCTAAGCAACTTGAACTTCATTCCTGACACGCTGCGCAAACAGGTAGAGCTCGCCACCCAAGGCAAAAACACGGTGCTGTACAACGCCAACGGTGACCCAAGCATCATGTTCCCAGTGTACAAGTTCCGCTACGAAGACCTTGGCTTTGCCGGCAACCCATTTGGAACAGGCGTCGCTACTGCGTTCTTGAAGGGTGGTGTTGAGAAATCCGAAATCTTTATCGGCTGCTTCCAAGGGCGCGTGCACAACGGGCAAGTCGTGTCTTTGCCAGGACTCGACCCAACCACCAGTATTAACTTCGACAACTCAAAGGCTCGGTGCGCCGCCAATGGACCGGGCTGGCATCTAATGACCGAACACGAGTGGGCAGCTATTACGCTTTGGTGCATGGCGAACGGCTTTCAGCCACGCGGTAACACTAACTATGGCCGTGCCCATGACGCAACGCATGAAGTAGGCCGCCGGCAAGATGGTGGCATTGCGGGCGATACCTCTGGCTCTGCACGCATCTTAAGCGGCTCTGGCCCCGATGCATGGCGCCACGATAACTCGCCATTTGGCATAGCGGATCTTGTTGGTAATGTGCATGAATGGACTGACTTGCTCAAAACGGTGCGCGGCCAAGTCATTTGCGCGCCAGATAACGACTTCGATCTTGGTGAGGCCAATTGGGTCGCGCAGCAAGCATTTTTCGACTCACCAAGCACTGGCACAAGCGGTAACCTAGGCGCACCAACATTGGCTGATGCAGTGACGAACTACGCAGATGCTGATCCTGACTCTAGCGCGGGTAACGCATATAACTCGATAAATCCATGGTCAAGCATGGCCACATCTGGCAGCTATGTCAGTAATGAGTTGATGCGCCGCTTGATGATTGAGCCAGCCGGAATCAACCCCCAAGGCTATATCTACGTGCGTAACTATGGCGAGCGTTTCCCGTATCGTGGCGGCTATTGGTACGTTGGCAGCGGTGCTGGCCTCGCCGCGCGCTATCTGGGCAACGTGCGCTCGTCCGCGAGCAGCCTCGTCGGGTTTCGCCCCGCTTTTGTCGCTTGATGTCTTGGTCTTGAATCCTGTGGGCTGCGCGAGAGCGCAGCTTAACGAACAATGAGGTATAACGTGCAGCAACAACCGATATCGCAACAGCGAGTAGATAAGAACCACAGCGATTTAGTCATCATTCAAAAGGTCGAAGACATGATCGCGTATGGGTACCAGGCGTTGTCGCATTTTCCTAAAGCGGAGCGTCACGTCACCAGCGCAGAAATGCGCCAGTCCATGTGGCGGCTGTTGCGGTTGATGGTCATTGTAGCGAAGCGGTACCACAAGAAAACGACATTGCAGGATGTGGATGCAGAGGTTGAGTTGTTGCGCCGGCAAATACGCTTGGCGCATCAACTTGGCTTTTTGCCACCCAAGAAGTACGAGGTGTGGAGCAGACACCTTAATGAGATTGGCCGCTTCGTTGGAAGCTGGCTGAAGAAAATAAACGGTTTTAATAAGGGCTAAGTGCTACCTATAGCGTTTCCCGTATCGTGGCGGCAATTGGAACAATGGCAGCAATGCTGGCCTCGCCGCGCGCAATCTGAACAACGTGCGCTCGAACACGAACAGCAACATCGGGTTTCGCCCCGCTCTTGAGGAAAGTCAGAAGCGGTATGGCCAAGGCTATATCGACAGCACACCTTCAAAAGGGCGCTTGGTCCTCACCGATAAGGTGAAATATAAACAGTTGCGGGTAGGCTGGTAGGCGAGCTCTGACTGCTTTCCCGCAGCGTACTTTAACAGTAGGAATCGAAGTGAAGACGTACAAAAACTTATATCAAGAAATCTATCAGTTCGACCGGCTCCATCAGGCTTATTTACGCGCGCGCATCGGCAAGCGTCAGCGCCGCGAAGTGCTACGCTTTGAGCGTGACTTAGAGGGTAATCTAATACAGCTACAGAACGAACTCATATGGGATATGTATCAAACTGGACCTTATCGCATCTTCCATGTGCACGAGCCCAAAAAACGCATGGTGGCCGCGCTACCGTTCCGTGACCGTGTACTGCAACACTCGCTCGTCAGCGTCATTGAGCCTATCTTTGAAAAGCGCTTCATTCACCACAGCTACGCATGCCGCCCTGGGCGCGGCATGCACATGGGCGCTAACCAAGCGCAGCAGTGGTTACGTGAAGTAAAACGTGAGCATGGCAAGGTCTACTGCCTAAAGGCTGATGTAGCCAAGTATTTCGCAAGCATCGACCAAGAGATACTTGTTACGCTGCTAGAGAAGAAAATCAAATGCCGGCGCACCATGAACCTGTGCAAAGAAATCATGAGCACCTGGCACGAGGGCTTGCCCATCGGCAATCTCACCAGTCAGCTTTGGGCGAACGTCTATCTGCATGAGCTCGATATCTTCGTTAAGGAAACGCTGCAAGTGCGACGCTATATCCGCTATATGGATGACTTCGTTATCGTGCATCACGACAAGAAGTTTCTACAAGGCCTACGCGTTGTTATCGAAAACTTCTTGGCGCAGAAACTCAAGCTGCGACTGAACAACAAAACACAGATATTCCCCGTAGGCACCAAGCATGGCCGCGCACTGGACTTCCTCGGGTACCGCATGTGGAC
This sequence comes from Pseudidiomarina indica, assembly GCA_029279945.1. Taxonomy (GTDB): domain Bacteria; phylum Pseudomonadota; class Gammaproteobacteria; order Enterobacterales; family Alteromonadaceae; genus Pseudidiomarina; species Pseudidiomarina indica_A. Next base: position 71,152 of record JAJUHK010000001.1, read on the forward strand.
CACACACCGACGCCTACGCCGAGAGTCAGTGAAGCGCATGGCCAAGCGCATGGAGCAGATGCGCAAGCAGTACGCACGTGGGGAAATCAGCCACCCTGATATTCAGCGACGCATTGCCAGCTGGCTAGGTCACGCAAAGCACGCTGAGTCGTACACCATTCGCAGGCTTGTACTCGGCAAGGCCGTATTCAAGCGCGAACAACCTGAATTAACACCGTGAGGGCATAACCATGTTTACCTACATCTACCAAGGCAACACCTATACCAACACCGATATCGCCTACATGCGCAACCTAGGCATGGATGACGACGCCATTGAGGCCGTACACAGCCAGAAGCAATACGAATTAGAGCGCGCCAAAGCAGGCGTGCGCGCTGAGTGCGAGAAGCGCATAACTAAACACTGGAACGTCATTGGGCAAATTAACGTTGCCCTTGGAATTTACACTGAAGCTGAGGCACAGGCATGCGTTAATTGCATCAATGCCCACCGAAGTGCATGTAACGCACTTCTTGAGCGCAGCGACCTGCTAGATGTGAATTATACCGATGATGCGCATTGGCCGGTTCTATAGCTAACATTGCTCGTGCTACACGCGTGCTATTTCTTTGCTTTTTATTTCTTTTAATTATTGCTTTATAACGCGTGTAGCTACTTTTGCTGTTAATCATGCCAGTAGAAGGTTGGCTGTGTCATAGCAATACTAAGTCTCTGTATTGTTGGTGTAATAGCGTCAATTTACCTGAATTTAGCGGTAAAACAAAGGGAATGTCCTATCAGCCTGAAAGGCACTTTGCTATGATTCGATGGATGGTGACAACTAATTACGAGGGCAGCATGAAACGACACATATTAACCACAGCGCTTGCTGGTACATTAGTACTCGCGCCAGCCGTATCGCTCGCTGAAGAAACGTTTGCAATAGCAATTCACGGTGGTGCAGGAACTATTACGCGTGAGTCGATGACTCCTGAACGCGAAGCGCAATATAAAGCCAAGCTCAAAGAGGCCGTAGATGCGGGTTACGCAATTTTAGAGCAAGGCGGAGCGAGTATGGACGCGGTTATTGCCGCAGTGAAGATACTGGAGGACTCCCCATTGTTTAATGCTGGGCGTGGTGCAGTGTACACATGGGAGGGTCAGCACGAATTAGATGCTTCGATCATGAATGGTGCTACGCTCGAGGCAGGTGCGGTAGCGAGTGTCACGACCGTAAAAAGTCCCATTGCACTGGCGCGCGAAGTCATGGAAAACTCGCCTCATGTGATGCTCAGTGGCGCCGGTGCTGAAATGTTTGCAAAGCAGCAAGGCCTTGACCTAGTCGACAATAGTTATTTCAATACTAAATCACGCTATGAAGCATTACAGCGGATGAAAGAGCAGGTTGGCAATCCACAGGATAAAACGGCATGGCAACAGCTACCAGAGGAGTACAAGCACGGCACTGTTGGTGCTGTAGCTGTGGATAAACACGGTAATTTGGCGGCGGCAACTTCAACCGGTGGAATGACTGGCAAACGGTGGGGACGAGTAGGTGATTCGCCTATTATCGGTGCTGGCACTTGGGCAGACAACAGCAGCTGTGCTATTTCTGCCACTGGGCACGGCGAGTATTTTATTCGCTTCCACGTTGCTGCAGATATTTGCGCACGAGTGAAGTACCTTCATCAGGATATAGTTACCGCTGGTGATACCGTGATTCATGATGTATTAGCGCCAGTTGGTGGTACTGGCGGTGTGATTATTGTTGATCCCCAAGGCCAAGTTCACATGCCGTTTAATACCGAAGGAATGTATCGCGCCAAACGTCAAGCAGGGCAAACTGCGGAAGTTGCGATTTACAAAAATTGACTATACTGATGACTGAGCTCCCGAGATAACGAGGTGTGCATGCAGTCATTAAAAGTCAGCGATTATATGAACCGTCAGCCGGTTACGTTTGCGCCTGAGATGACGATAGAAAGTGCAGTGACGCTACTATTACAAACAGGGCAACGCGGCGGGCCTGTGGTTGATCAACAGCGCAACTTGGTGGGGTTCTTTTCCGAGCAAGATTGTCTCGCCACCATGTTGCGTGATACCTACCACAATGAGCAAGGGGCGACCGTTGCTGATTGTATGTACCAAGGTGGAGTGCTAACGGTCTCGGCCAATGCAAACATTACCGACTTGGCCCAACAAATGACTAATAATCGCCCCAAAATATATCCAGTGGTGGATGAACATGGTCAATTGGTTGGCGTCGTTACGCGGACGGATATTTTGCGTGCCATCAACGAATACCTTCAGTGTCACCACTTAGCCGCAATGGTGAGAACTTCAAGTTAACGGTTGCCATTAACAAGCGAGGCTGACACTGGTAAACTAGTGTCAGCTTTTTTATGTCTGTAGGATAGTTGTGCAACCCATTCAATTCCCAAACGATTTACCTGTAGTTCAAGAGAAACAACAGATCCAGAATGCTATTTCTGAGCACCAAGTTATTATTGTTGCGGGCGAAACCGGATCAGGTAAAACCACACAATTACCTAAAATGTTATTGGACATGGGCTATGGCAATGCTGACCGAGGGTTCATGATTGGCCATACGCAACCGCGTCGGTTAGCAGCGCGTAGTGTGGCGGCACGCATCGCACAGGAATTACAAACTGAGCTCGGACAATTGGTGGGGTATAAAGTCCGTTTTCAAGATCAAACTGCGCCAGGCACCCGGATTAAACTAGTCACTGACGGTATGCTGTTAGCTGAATTGCAACAGGATAAATTGTTGCGTCAATATGATGCTTTGATCATTGATGAAGCGCATGAGCGTAGCCTCAACATAGATTTTTTACTTGGGGTACTGGCGACAATTTTGCCTCAACGTCCCGAATTAAAGCTCATCATCACCTCCGCGACAATCGAAACAGAACGCTTTGCGAAACACTTTAATAATGCACCAATTATTACTATCAGTGGGCGGACTTATCCGGTGGAGATTCGTTATCGACCACTGCAAGATGTAGATAGCGATGATGACGATATAGATATGGTGACTGGTGTCTGCCACGCGGTCAGTGAGCTGATGCAGGAACCGCCAGGCGATATTCTCATATTTGCCAGTGGTGAACGGGAGATCCGTGACTTTGCGGAAGCGATCGATGAGTTAGGCCTGTCGCGGGTTGAAGTGTTGCCTTTGTATGCACGATTGTCCGCTGCCGAACAAAATCGTATTTTTCAGCCTCATCAAGCAGCGCGCCGTATTGTGATTGCGACCAACGTAGCTGAAACATCACTAACGGTACCGGGAATTAGATATGTTATTGACCCCGGTACAGCTCGTATTAGTCGTTATAGTTATCGTACTAAGGTTCAGCGCTTACCGATTGAAAAGATTTCTCAAGCCAGTGCTAACCAACGTGCGGGACGTTGCGGTCGCGTTGCTCCAGGTGTTTGTATTCGCTTATACAGTGAAGAAGATTATTTAAATCGGCCAGAGTACACCGACCCTGAAATATTAAGAACCAACTTAGCCGCTGTTATCCTGCAGATGGTTGCAGCGCAGCTGGGTGATGTGCGTAATTTCCCGTTTATTGATCGTCCTGATGAACGCTTTATCAATGATGGAATTCAGTTACTGCAAGAGCTCAATGCCATCAAGGCGAGCCGAGGGCAACGGCAACGTCGAGGCGGGAAACGTAGTACGCAACTAACGCGGATTGGGCGTCAACTCGCCCAATTGCCAGTTGACCCACGGCTGGCGCGGATGATCTTAGCGGCTAACGACTATGGCTGTATACATGAAGTCATGGTGATTACTGCAGCACTTAGTATCCAGGACCCACGCGAACGCCCGCAACAAGCGCGGCAGAAAGCTGATGAATTGCATCAACGCTTTCACGACAAAGATTCTGATTTTGTTGCTTATCTGAATTTGTGGAACTATATCAAAGACTGCCAACAGGAGCTTTCAAAAACGCAACTTCGAAAGCGCTTGAAGCAAGAGTTTATACATGTTTTGCGAGTGCGCGAATGGCAGGATATTTACACACAAATTAGGCAATCAGTGCGCGGGTTAGGGTTGCGGATTAACCAAGAACCAGCGAACTATGAAGCAATACATCGAGCACTATTGACGGGTATGCTTTCTCAACTTGGACAAAAGCAAGAAGGGCACGAGTTTCTAGGTGCCCGTAACCGGACATTTTATATTTTTCCAGGTTCGGGGCTATTCAAAAAATCACCGAAGTGGGTAATGTCAGCTGAAATGGTTGAGACCTCGCGGCTATTTGCCCGCGTTAATGCACGGATCGAACCTGAGTGGATTGAGCCAGCCGCTGAACATTTGGTGAAGCGTCAATATTTTGATCCTCATTTTTCCCGTCGTCAGGGCTCAGTCGTTGCTGATGAACAGGTGACATTATTTGGTTTAATCATCGTGCCACGCCGTAAAGTTCAATATGGGCCTGTTGACAGTAAAGCTGCCCGTGAAATCTTTATTCGCGAGGGGTTAGTTCAAGCACAGCTCAAGCGGCAATTACCTTTTATCAAACATAATACGGCGCTGATTGAAGAAGTGCGCGAGTTAGAAGAGAAGTCGCGCCGACGTGATATTCTGGTGGACGATGAAGCTTTGTATGCTGCCTATGACAAAGTCATTCCAGCGGATGTTTATAATGAACAATTGTTGGCTGGCTGGTGGCATAAAGCGGTAAAACAACAACCGCGATTACTCTATTTCACCCGCGATGATCTTATGGCGCAAAGTGCCGAACATATCACCGTGGCAGATTACCCTGAAACGTGGCAGCAAGGCCAGTTACGATTACCGCTGCGTTATGTATTCGACCCCACCGCGGAAGATGATGGCGTTACCGTTGAAATCCCTGTAGCTCTGTTAAACCAAATCACGCCAATAGGATTCGATTGGCTTATTCCAGCGTTGCGCCATGATTTGGTCGTTGCTTGGATTAAATCATTACCTAAACCCATTCGCCGCAACTTTGTGCCAGCACCAAACTATGCAGCGGCGTTTTTAGCAGATTGCTCCGCAGAAACTATTGCTACTAAACCATTACTCACTGCATTGAGCGATAAATTACGCCGTATGACTGGGGTAACGATTGATCCAAGCGCGTGGGATATTGAACAGCTGCCTCATCACTTGCGCATGAACTTTGCAGTAATGGATGAACATGGTAATACGCTAGCGATGGGTCGCGATTTGGTGAGATTGCAGGAACAATTACAGGGAAATGTGAAGCAGGCTATTCAACGTGCTGTGGAACAACCGGAAGACCCAGTGCAAGCGACAGATGAATGGGTGTTTGGGCATTTACCAGCCACCCTTGAAAAGCATCATCATGGTTATGCAGTTAAAGCCTATCCAGCCTTAGTACCAGTGAAAGGTGGTGTACGGCAGGAGCTTTTTGACAGTGAACATGAAGCCCATTATGCACATCATCATGGTCTGCGGCAGTTACTGTTAACGCAGCTTCCTTCACCCATACGTTACCTGCAACAAACTTTATCTAATAAAGCTAAACTCGCTATGTATTATAACCCGTGGGGGCAGGTTAATGACCTTATTCAAGATTGCGTTTACGCGGCATTGGATGAGTTCATTCACGCGAATCCAGCACGTGATGAGGAATCATTTAAGCAGTTGGTAACTACTGCTCGAGGTGAGTTAAATGAGCGAGTTACCGAAATTTCGCAACTGGTAGAACCGTGCTTGGTACTTAGTCAAGGGATCCGGAAACGGTTAAAAGGGAAGGTAACCTTGGAGCAAGTACAAGCCCATGCAGACATTAAAGCCCAACTGGAAGATTTGATATTTCCCGGGTTTGTGAGCGCGATAGGGGCTCATCGATTGCCTGATGTGGTGCGTTATTTACAAGCGATCGAGCGCCGTCTTGATAAATTGCCGCTAGATCCAACGAAAGACCGTATGCACTTGTTGGTGTTGAGCCAGCTGCAGCAAGCGTATCGTGAAATACGGATGAAAGTGCCGAAGAATCATGCGGTACCAGCAGAATTGGATGAAGTACGTTGGATGATCGAAGAACTACGGGTAAGCTTCTTTGCGCAGACATTAGGCACCCGTTTCCCAGTATCTGAAAAACGGGTGCGGCAAGCCTTAGCTCGCGTACAACTCTAAGTTTGCGCGGGCGTAGGCTTCAAAGTCGTCACAGCCACCGATGTGTTTTTCATCGATAAAGATTTGTGGGACAGTTAATACTGGCTTACCCACAGTTTGTTCTAAATCAGCTTTACTGATGCCTTCAGCGTGCATGTCAACGTAACGAAACTCAAAATCATCGCGTTGTTCAGCTAATTTCTCAGCAATTTGTTTAGCACGAACGCAATAGGGACAACCAGGGCGACCAAAGATAACAGTAAACATGTAAACTCCTGCGTAGAAAACGTTTTTTAATTCGCTTATTTTCCTACATAACGCACTGACATGCCAATGAGTTTCGTCAATGCGTTTAATCGGTAAAATCGATTTACTGTTGGATTTCAATATCGGAGATTGGGGTACAACAACAGGCTAAGCAATCGCCTGGCCGGATAAAAGCGAGTGGATCAGTGATGTAACTGACTTCGCCTTTAACTAATTGGACGCGGCAGGCACCACAAAAACCATCGCGACAATGATAATGGGGTTCTAGCCCTGCCTCTTCCATGACTTCAAGTAACGTCGTTGGTTGTGACGGGTCAACGGTCAGATGATGTTGACCGTTGACTGTGACTTTGTAGGTATCGGCCATGGGTGATTAAAGTTCAAAGTCTCCCAAATCTTCAGCACTTACTTCACTGTCAATTTGTCCAACAAGATAGGATGTGATTTCAGCTTCTTGTGGAGCAACTTGAACGTTGTCTGATACTAAGTACTTGTTCATCCATGGTAATGGGTTGCTACGTTGTTCGAAGGGGGCATCAAAGCCAATGGCTTCCATCCGCATGTTGGCAATGTACTCAACGTATTGGCACAGTATTTCTTCGTTCAAGCCAATCATGGAGCCATTACGGAATAGGTAATGCGCCCATTCTTTTTCTTGCGCGACAGCACTCATAAAAATATCGCGTGCATCTTCCCGCAACTCTTCAGCGATCTCTTGCATTTCAGGGTCGTCTTTACCGTATTGCCAGAGATTGATGATTTGTTGTGTGGAAACAAGGTGTAAGTTTTCATCCCGAGCAATCAAACGGATAATTTTTGAATTCCCTTCCATTAAATCTCGTTCAGCAAAGGCAAAAGTACAAGCAAAACTAACGTAAAAACGGATCGCCTCGAGCGCATTCACCGAATTTACACATAGGAACAAACGTTTTTTCAATTCGCGTTGGTTCACGGTGTATTTCTTGCCACGAACTTCCCATTCACCTTCTCCCTGCGTTTGCCATAATTGCGTGTAGAAGATCAGATCATCATAGTATTTCGAAATATCGCTAGCGCGCTTTTGGATTTCTGTGTTGATGACAATGTCTTCAAATACATCACTGGGATCAGTAAATAAGTTCCGCAGGATGTGTGTGTATGAGCGTGAGTGGATGGTTTCAAAGAACGACCACGTTTCAACCCACGTTTCTAGTTCAGGAATTGAAACAATAGGTAAGAACGCAATGTTTGGACTACGGCCTTGTACCGAATCGAGCAACGTTTGGTATTTGAGGTTGGAAATGAAAATGTGTTTTTCACTTTCAGTCAAACCTTGAAAATCAACGCGGTCACGACTCACATCAACTTCTTCTGGACGCCAAAAGAAGCTGATTTGCTTTTCAATTAATTTCTCAAAAATAGCGTGCTTTTGCTGGTCGTAACGAGCTACGTTAACGGAATTCCCAAAGAACATAGGTTCATGTAGGGGGTTGACCGGGTTTTTATTAAATGTTGAATATCTCATAACTTAGCGCACCTCAATTGCAGCCAATCACGTTAAATTTTACAAGCTCCGCCAGCACAATCGTCATCATCTTGGACGACGTCTACTGTAGCTTGTTGGTTTTCTGTTTCGCGTGTTTGGGCTTCCACTTTATCGCGCAGATCAACTTGATTGTCTGCAGCTCCATCACGAGTATTGTGGTAATACAAGGTTTTAATTCCCAATTTGTAGGCATATAGCAAATCTTGCAGTAGCTGTTTCATCGGGACTTTACCGCCCTCAAACTTGCTCGGGTCATAGTTGGTATTTGCTGAAATCGTTTGGTCGATAAACTTCTGCATAATACCAACCAATTCTAGGTACCCTTTGTTGTTTGGGATTTGCCATAGCAGCTCATAGGCATCTTTTAGGCGTTCGTACTCTGGAACCACCTGTTTGGTGATACCATCTTTCGATGCTTTGACACTGATATGGCCACGCGGTGGCTCAATCCCATTAGTGGCATTGGAAATTTGTGATGACGTTTCTGACGGCATCAATGCTGACAAGGTTGAGTTACGCATACCATGTTTTTGCACTTCTTGACGCAACGAATCCCAATCGAGATGCAGCGGTTCGTCACAAATTGTATCAATGTCGCGCTTGTAGGTATCAATTGGCATAATACCTTTGGCGTATGTGGTTTCATTGAACTTCGGACAGGGTCCAAGCTCTTTGGCCAAATTCATTGATGCTTTCATTAGGTAGTACTGAATCGCTTCAAACGTGCGATGGGTGAGGGCATTGGCAGAGCCATCAGAATAACGGACACCGTTTTTCGCTAAGTAATACGCATAGTTAATTACTCCAATACCCAGCGTACGCCGGCCCATAGTTGCGTTACGCGCTGCAGGCACAGGATATTCTTGATAATCGAGCAAACTGTCGAGAGCGCGCACTGCAAGGTTTGCCATTTCTTCTAAATCATCCAATGATTCAATGGTGCCGAGGTTGAACGCTGACAGTGTACAAAGTGCAATTTCACCTTCTTCATCATTGACGTGACGTAATGGTTTAGTCGGCAGTGCAATTTCCAAGCATAGGTTACTCTGACGAATCGGAGCCACAGCCGGGTCGAATGGACTGTGAGTATTACAATGGTCTACGTTTTGCAGATAGATACGACCCGTGCTGGCGCGCTCTTGCATAAACAGACTAAAGAGTTCAAGCGCTCGGATGCGTTTCTTGCGAATGCTGTCATCGGCCTCGTATTGAGTATATAAGCGTTCGAATTCTTCTTGGTTCGCGAAGAAAGCATCATACAAGCCAGGGACGTCTGATGGACTAAAGAGCGTGATGTAATCGTCTTTAATCAATCGTTGATACATTAATCGGTTAAATTGCACACCGTAATCTAAATGACGGACCCGGTTTTCTTCGACCCCACGGTTGTTCTTTAGTACCAATAAGCTTTCGACTTCTAAATGCCAGATAGGGTAGAACAACGTTGCAGCTCCACCGCGAACCCCACCTTGTGAACAGCTTTTAACGGCTGTTTGGAAGTATTTATAAAACGGAATACAACCGGTATGGAAGGCTTCACCACCCCGAATTGGGCTACCTAATGCGCGAATACGGCCAGCATTGATACCAATGCCTGCGCGCTGTGAAACATATTTAACAATGGCGCTCGCTGTGGCGTTAATGGAATCCAAGCTGTCGTCGGTTTCAATTAAAACACATGAGCTGAATTGCCGCGTTGGCGTTCGAACCCCGGCCATAATTGGTGTTGGTAAAGAGATCTTGAACAGTGAGGTTGCGTCATAAAAACGCTTCACGTAGTCCATCCGTGTTTCTTTGGGGTAGTTAGCAAATAAACAGGCGGCTACCAACACGTATAAAAACTGTGCGCTTTCATAAATCTCACCGGTTACCCGGTTTTGTACCAAATACTTGCCTTCCAGTTGTTTCACAGCAGCATAAGAGAAGTTCAAGTCTCGGCTGTGATCAATGAAATCGTTCATTTGCTCGAATTCTTCACGGGTGTAGTCTTCGAGTAAATGGCGATCATAGCGGCCGGCCTCGACCATTTTAGTTACTTGATCGTATAGATGTGGGGGTTCAAACTGCCCGTAAGCCAATTTGCGCAAATGGAAAATAGCTAGCCGTGCAGCGAGGTATTGGTAATCCGGAGCTTCTTCTGAAATCAGATCAGCCGCCGCTTTGATGATGGTCTCATGGATGTCTTCGGTCTTGATACCATCATAAAATTGAATGCGGGATTTTATTTCAACTTGTGAAACCGAAACGTTATCGAGACCTTCTGCGGCCCAGCTGATTACGCGATGGATTTTGTCTAAATCGAGAGGTTCACGTCTACCGTTGCGTTTGGTTACGAAGAGCTGTTGATTCATGAGGTACATCCATTTTATGTCGTTAATTATTATACGGTGAGCCACTAGATATGGTGTGAGATTGATTGGTTCGTGTAATTTTCACACAATATCTTGGGTTTTTAAGATTAACGATATCCTAGCAGTTATCGCACCATGATCAAGTGAATTTACGGAAATCCATTTCCGACATCAGTATAAAAAAGTGGCCACCATCGCTGTAAGGCTTATCAGCTGTGAGTCATAGAAATTCAAGCAGATTAAAAAAAATTATCTTGCCAATGGCAACCACAGATGGAGTAGTTCTAGTGGGTGATTAATGTGTGCATGTGCTCCCCATTGCGCAATGCAATCATCGGCACTAATGTAACCATAAGTTGCTAAGACGGTCGTCATTTGTGCCCGAATACCAGCTTCGATATCGCGTTGAGCATCGCCCACATACCAACAATACTCTGGTGCTATAGCGAGTTGTTCTGCAGCATACAAGAGTGGTTCAGGGTTTGGTTTGGCCACTGGTAAAGTATCACCACTGACCACTACCTCGATCTCTGCAAGCTGCGGATAATAAGGGAGGAGTTGTTGAGTAAGTGCAGCTGGCTTATTCGTCACGATTGCCACTGAAATGTGTTGGTGAAGTAATTGCTCAAGTAAACCTGCAACACCATCAAATAAACGCGTGTGCACTGCAATACGTTCCGCGTAGGCGGCTAAAAATGCTTGTCGTAGTTCATTTTTACGGTGCTCAAAATCGTCACCAAAAGCGTATTTCAACAAGCCAGTGGAGCCGTGTGAGGCGAGCGGGGTGTATTCCTCAGCACTTACCAGTGGGCGTTGTTCCGCTTGCAGTACAGTATTTAACGCGGCCCCTAAATCAGGGGCTGTATCGAGCAGAGTGCCATCAAGATCGAATAGCACCGCCCGCGGTGCCGTTAATTGGGTTTGCGTAGGCATACGATATAGTTCACATCCACATTATTGGCATCGAGATAAAACCCACGCCAAGGCAGGTAATGAATACCGGTTATGGCTTGCGCTTCAAGTCCTACCGCATCGGTCATTCGCAATAGCTCGGCTGGTTGAATGAATCTTTGATGTTGGTGAGTGCCTTTGGGAACCCAACCAAGCACATATTCTGCAGCAATGATACCTAACAACCAAGATTTCAGATTGCGATTCAAGGTGGAGAAAAATACATAACCACCAGGTTTGACGGCAGCAGTAGCTGCTTGTACGATTGCTGCAGGGTCGGGGACATGCTCGAGCATTTCCAAACAGGTGACAATGTCAAACTGCTCAGGATGCTGGGCTGCGAACTGTTCGGCAGCAATAAGCTGGTAATCAACGGCAACGTTGCATTCCAGTGCGTGCAAACGAGCAACTTGTAAGGCTTGTTCTGCTAAATCAATCCCGGTGACGTTGGCGCCAGCGCGCGCTAAACCTTCACTGACCAAACCGCCGCCACAACCAATATCAAGGGCTGTTTTGCCAAACACGCCATCACAATGCTGCGCGATATAATCCAGTCGCAGTGGATTGATTAAATGCAATGGCTTGAACTCACCTTCGGGATCCCACCAGCGGGATGCGATGGCACTAAATTTCTCAATTTCAATAGGATCTACATTAGGATTAACAGTCATAGGGCTTCTGCTACGGCCAAAAAGTCGGTACAGTGTACTCAACCTCACAGGATAAAAAAAGATGCGAGAGAGACCCGCTACGGGTACAATGCGCTATTAGATGATAATAAAAGAAGATCAGAGCTTTTAGGGATATAACGATGATGAGTGATCTCGCTAGAGAAGTCGTTCCGGTAAATATTGAAGATGAACTGAAGAGTTCATACCTCGATTACGCCATGAGCGTGATTGTCGGGCGTGCATTACCAGACGTACGTGATGGGCTTAAACCCGTTCATCGCCGCGTACTGTTTGCGATGAATGAATTGCGTAATGATTACAATAAGCCATATAAGAAATCGGCGCGTATTGTCGGTGACGTGATTGGTAAATACCATCCCCACGGTGACAGTGCGGTGTACGACACCATTGTCCGGATGGCACAGCCATTCTCATTACGCTATATGCTGGTTGATGGCCAAGGTAACTTCGGTTCGGTGGACGGCGACTCAGCAGCAGCAATGCGTTATACCGAAATTCGGATGGCCAAAATTGCAGGCGAATTATTATCCGATCTTGATAAAGAAACAGTCGATTTCGTGCCTAACTATGACGGCACCGAACAAATCCCTGAAGTCTTACCTACTCGTGTACCTAACTTACTAGTCAATGGTTCTTCGGGTATTGCGGTGGGTATGGCCACCAATATTCCACCTCATAACTTAACGGAAGTGATCAACGGCTGCTTAGCGATGATCGACAATCCAGCGATTGAGTTGGAAGAGTTAATGGAACACATCCCGGGGCCTGATTTTCCAACCGCAGCTTCAATTTCTGGCCGAGCTGGAATCATTGAGGCTTATAAAACGGGCCGTGGCCGCATTCACTTACGTGCTAAAGCTGAAATTGAAACCGATAGTAGCGGCCGTGAAGCTATTATTGTGACGGAAATCCCATACCAAGTTAACAAGGCCAAATTAATTGAAAAGATTGCCGAGTTAGTGAAGGAAAAGCGTCTTGAAGGGATCAGTGGCTTACGTGATGAATCTGATAAAGATGGGATGCGTATTGTCATTGAGCTCAAGCGGGGCGAAGTGGCCGAAGTTATTCTGAATCATTTATATGCCAATACCCAAATGCAGGTGGTATTTGGTATCAACATGGTTGCGCTCGATAAAAACCAGCCGCGTTTGTTTAACCTACGTGACATGCTGGAATGCTTTATCTTGCACCGCCGTGAAGTAGTGACGCGGCGCTCGGTATTTGAATTACGTAAAGCGCGTGAACGTGCTCATATCTTAGAAGGTTTGGCGATTGCACTGGCCAACATTGACGAAGTGATTGAATTGATTCGTCGTTCGCAAACCGCTGCGGAAGCGAAAGTTGCGCTATTAGGGCGAGCATGGCAGTTAGGCGATGTTGCCGCTATGCTCGAACGGGCAGGCGTTGATGCCGCTCGTCCAGAGCATTTAAGCGCTGAGTTTGGCATTCGTGATGGTCAATATTATTTGACCGAAGAACAAGCCCAAGCAATTTTGGATTTGCGCCTCCACCGCCTGACAGGCTTGGAGCATGACAAAATTCTCGATGAATATAAGAACTTGCTCCAACAAATTGAAGAGTTACTGCACATCCTCAATAGCTCAGAACGATTGATGGAAGTGATTCGTGAAGAGTTAGAGCAGATCAAAGCTGAGTACGGCGATGCTCGTCGCACGGAAATTACCGCGGCAGCACACGATATCAGTATGGAAGACCTAATCAGTGAAGAAGATGTGGTGGTGACGCTATCGCACCACGGTTACGTGAAGTATCAACCGTTGACTGAATATGAAGCGCAACGCCGCGGTGGTAAAGGTAAATCAGCTACGCGCATGAAAGATGAAGACTTTATCGAGCGTTTATGGGTAGCCAATACGCACGATACTATTTTGTGTTTCTCAACGCGTGGGCGAATTTACTGGATGAAGGTTTATCAATTGCCGTTGGCAACACGCACCTCGCGCGGTCGTCCAATTGTGAACCTATTACCACTAGAAGAAGGGGAGCGGATCACCGCTATTTTGCCAACCCGTGATTATCCAGAAGATAAATTCGTGCTGATGGCAACCCGTAACGGTGTGGTTAAAAAGACTCCAATGGAAGCGTATTCACGGCCACGTAACGGCGGTATTATTGCCTTGAACCTAAATGAAGGCGATGAGCTCATTGGTGTAGATGTAACCACCGCAGGTGACGAGGTGATGTTGTTCTCTGACGCCGGTAAGGTGGTTCGCTTTAGTGAAGACCAAGTTCGTTCGATGGGACGTACCGCTACTGGCGTACGAGGTATTCGCTTAGAAGAAGGACAAAAAGTTGTGTCCCTGGTGGTACCACGCGGTTCTGATAGCGATGAAGTGCCTTGTATCTTGACGGTGACGGAAAACGGTTACGGTAAGCGGACGCCAATTGGTGATTACCCAGCGAAGAGTCGCGCTACCAAAGGGGTGGTCTCGATCAAGGTGAGCGAGCGTAATGGCGCAGTTGTCGGTGCTATGGAAGTCTTGGAAGCTAACCAAATCATGTTGATTAGTGATAAAGGCACTTTAGTTCGCACGCGCGTCAGCGAAGTATCCATTGTGGGGCGTAATACCCAAGGGGTACGCCTGATTCGCACCGGTGAAGATGAAAAAGTCGTCGGCATGCAACGTATTGACGAAGTGGATGAAGACGACGAAACCGATGTACTCCTAAATGAACCCGTGGAAGGGGATGATAACCAAGAACCGCTCGATGATGACGTGGATGATGAGCTAGTCGAAGACGACAGCAAGGAGTAACGCCATGAGTGCCCCGTTTAACTTTTCTGCGGGGCCGGCCATGTTGCCGGCAGAAGTCATGCAACAAGCCCAAGAAGAATTTTTGAATTGGAATCACTTGGGTATCTCAGTCATGGAAATTAGTCACCGCGACCCTGTGTTTGTGCGGATGGCCGAACAGGCTGAACAAGATCTCCGTGAGTTAATGGCGATTCCTGATAACTACCGAGTGTTGTTTATGCACGGTGGTGGTCGGGGGCAATTCAGTGCGGTCCCACAGAATATTGCGGGACCAGCCGATACCGTGGATTATTTGAATAGTGGAATATGGTCAGAATTTGCCATTCGTGAAGCTGAAAAATATGTGAATCATGTGAACGTGGTCGCAAGTACTCTCGTTACTGAACAGGGAAAAGCAATCGCTGCACAAGAAAATTGGCAATTATCTCCCCACGCTGCCTATTTCCATTACTGCCCCAATGAAACTGTCGACGGTATTGCACTACATCAAGTGCCCGATGTCGCGGTACCAATTGTTGCTGACATGTCGTCAAATATTCTGTCCGAGCCTTTGGATGTGAGTAAATTCGGCGTGATATATGCTGGTGCGCAAAAGAATATTGGACCTTCAGGTTTAGCTATCGCTATTATTCGCGATGATCTCCTCGGTCACGCACAGCGCAATACGTCCACCATTATGGATTACACGGTACAGGCGAAAGAAGGCTCAATGTACAACACTCCGAATACCTTTGCCTGGTATTTAGCAGGGTTGGTATTCCAATGGTTAAAGCGACAAGGCGGTGTCGAGGCGATTGGGCAGTTAAACCGAGCTAAAGCAGCTAAGTTATACGAGTTTATTGATCAGTCGTCATTTTATCATAATCCAGTCCACCCTGATTATCGTTCCATCATGAACGTCCCGTTCTTACTGGCCGATGACTCGCTCAACGATATATTCCTACAGCAAGCCGAGGCTGCCGGGCTGTTGGGCTTGAAAGGGCATCGATTTGTGGGTGGCATGCGAGCAAGTATTTATAATGCGATGCCGATGGCTGGCATCGATGCATTATTAGAATTTATGTGTGAATTTGAACGCAAAGTGTAATTATTAAAACAATAAAAACTAGGACAACGAGTAAGTCAACATGAGTCTATTTAAAGCGGTAGATTTGGCGAACACTGGAGTTCGCACTTTAAGCCCTTATCAAGCGGGTAAGCCCATCGAAGAAGTAGAGCGCGAATTAGGGATCACTAATATCGTTAAACTTGCCTCAAATGAAAACCCGCTAGGATTAAGCCCGAAAGTAAAGGCTGCGTTGCAAGATACCCTTGCAGGGCTAGCCCGTTACCCTGATGCAAACGGATTTTATTTAAAATCAAAGCTTGCCGCTAAACATCAAGTTGCAACTAGCCAAATTACGTTAGGCAATGGCTCTAATGACGTGTTGGAACTGGTAGCACGGACCTATGTGAATGCTGACCATGAGGTTATTTTTGCGCAGCATGCCTTCGTTGTGTATCCATTGGTAACGCAAGCTATCGGAGCTAAAGGTATCGCCGTTCCGGCAAAGAATTACGGCCATGATTTGCCAGCAATGTTGCGGGCAATTACGCCACGTACGCGCATGATTTTTATTGCTAACCCTAATAACCCAACCGGTACCTTTTTGACCAGTAATGAGCTGTATGAATTTTTACAGCAGGTTCCGACGAACGTTATTGTGGTGTTAGATGAAGCTTATTACGAGTATGTTGCAGAAGCAGAACGTGCGACCTCGATTACATGGCTCGCAGAGTTTCCTAACTTAGTAGTGTGTCGTACGTTTTCAAAAGCTTATGGATTAGCTGGTTTACGAGCAGGATATGCAATATCGCATGCTGATATTGCTGACTATATGAATCGAGTGAGGCAGCCATTCAATATGAACAGCTTGAGTTTGAAAGCTGCTGAAATCGCGTTAGACGACGATGAATACCTCGCCGAGGCCATCCGGATTAATAACCTTGGCATGCAACAACTCGTCGAGTTTTGTGACTGCGCGAAGTTACCTTATATTCCATCTCATGGAAACTTCCTAACCATTGAGGTCGGCGATAAGGCTGCTGAGGTTTATCAGCAATTGTTGCAAGCTGGTGTAATTGTACGTCCGGTCGCTGGGTATGAATTACCTCGCCATCTACGCGTGAGTATTGGTCTGAAGTACGAGAATCAAGCGTTTATTGATGCAATGACTGCGTTGCTTTAGAGTCAGCTGAGGTGTTGGTGTGAGCAGTCCTGCAGAAATCATCTTAAAAAACGTACGCCACTGCCAAGGTGTGGTGATTTTACCGGGTTCAAAGAGTATTGCTAACCGCGCATTATTAATGGCAGCTCTTTGTGCTCAAGGGCAACGCACTGTCCTCACCAATGTTTTGCGTAGTGATGATACTGAGCGAATGATCACTGCGCTGCAAGCATTAGGTGTTAGCCTCGATATCGATCCCAACGAGCCTACCACTATTACCGTGCATGGCTGTGCAGGCCAATGGCCACAGCAGCCCGAGCAACTCGATTTAGGGAATGCGGGAACCGCCATGCGGCCGTTGCTAGCAGTGCTAAGTGCTACGTGGCAAGGACCTACGCTTGAACTAACCGGTGATGCGCGGATGCAAGAGCGTCCATTATTGGCTTTAGTTGATTGCCTCCAGCAACAGGGCGCGCAGTTACGTTGTACCAAACAGTGGGGCTATCCACCTATTCAGCTCAGCGGCGGCCTACAAGGAGGAACTTTGAGCATTGATGGTTCGGCCTCCAGCCAATATATTTCTGCGTTACTTATGGCTTTGCCGTTGCTTCCGCAAGATTCTGTGCTCCAACTGGTTGGCGACGTCGTGTCACGCCCTTATATTCATCTCACCATAGCGATGCTAGCACGCTTTGGAATAGAGATTGACGTGCATCCGCACCACTTTGTGATTCGGGGCGGGCAAAGCTATCAAAGTCCTCAGCATTACTGGGTGGAAGGGGATGCCAGTGCTGCATCCTATTGGCTTGCAGCGGCAGCGATTGCTGGTGGCCCGTTGCTTGTGCGCGGTGTTGGTAAGTTAAGTATCCAAGGGGATGTTGCCTTCGCTGATTATCTTGCGCAAATGGGAGCACAAGTGACGGTTGCAGATGATTATATTGAGGTTAAAGGCGGATCTTTGCGTGCTCTAGATGCTGATTATAACGCAATTCCCGATGCAGCCATGACCATGGCAACGGTGGCGTTATTTGCCCAAGGGACGACCCACATCCGCAATGTCGCCAATTGGCGGATTAAAGAAACTGATCGGTTGGCAGCCATGGCAACCGAACTGGCTAAAGTAGGTGCTGAAGTGGTGACTACCGATAGTAGCATTCACATAACTCCACCGTTACAGATTCAACACGCTGTGATTGAAACTTACCAAGACCATCGCATGGCCATGTGCTTTGCGCTACTTGGTTTTAGTGAAGCTGGTGTAACTATTCGTGATCCAAACTGCTGCGCTAAAACCTATCCAAATTTCTTCACGGAATTTCGCCGCTTAACCGCAGGTCACTAAGAAGAATCACATATCCTTAACCAAATTGAGATGCAATTTTTTACTAAAAACGTATAATTGCGGCGCAAATTCTTGGTAGGGGATAGCATGAACAAAAACATTCCGGTAATAACCATCGATGGGCCTAGTGGGGCTGGCAAGGGCACAGTTAGCCGCTTGTTAGCAGAACAACTAGGGTGGCATCTGTTGGATAGCGGTGCCATATATCGAGTCCTTGCGTTAGCCGCTATTCATCATGGCTTCGCCGCTGATGATGAAGAGAGTTTAGCTGCTTTAGCTGGGGCGCTGGATGTGAAGTTTGATGTCGAAGAAAACCCAGCTCTTACGCATATTATTCTAGAAGGTGAAGATGTGACCATGGCGATTCGCACACAAGAAGTAGCGAACATGGCGTCTAAAGTGGCCGCTTTACCTCGTGTTAGAGAAGCATTGTTACGTCGTCAACGTGCCTTTAAAGAACTGCCTGGATTAGTTGCTGATGGACGCGATATGGGGACTGTGGTTTTCCCCGATGCAGCGGCCAAAATATTTTTAACGGCAAGCGCTGAAGAGCGCGCAGAACGCCGTTTTAAGCAATTGCAGGAAAACGGAATAGATGCTAAAATTGACCAATTAATCGCCGAGATCCGTGAGCGTGACGAACGTGATACAAATCGTTCCGTGGCGCCATTACAGGCTGCCGAAGGTGCGCTGTACCTCGACTCAACGGATTTAACGATCGACGAGGTCATGGATAAGATTTTACAGTTTGCGCATAGCAGGCTGACCCAAACTGAGACAGGCACCTAGTTTATAAGGAGCCGGCTTCGGGATCTGTAGCAAGGAATGCTAACAGATCAATTTTAACAACCCCGCCATTCTGGAGTGCTTGGTGGACGTACTTAACTTATAGTAGTTAACATTTATGATCGAAAATTTTGCACAACTGTTTGAAGAAAGCCTCAACGAGGTTGAAACCCGCCCAGGCTCTATCGTTAAAGGTACTGTCGTAGCCATCAACCGTGATGTGGTTCTTGTTGATGCCGGCCTGAAATCTGAAAGCGCGATCCCAGTTGAACAATTCCGTAACGCTGAAGGCGTTTTGGAAGTTCAAGTAGGTGATGAAATCGACGTCGCTTTGGATGCGGTTGAAGACGGATTCGGCGAGACCATCTTGTCTCGTGAAAAAGCGAAGCGCTATGAAGCGTGGTTGTTGCTCGAGAAAGCATACGAAGAGCAAGAAACTGTTACCGGTTTAATTAGCGGTAAAGTGAAAGGCGGCTTTACAGTTGACTTAGGTGGTGTCAGAGCATTCTTACCTGGCTCATTAGTTGATGTTCGTCCAGTTCGTGAAACCACCCACTTAGAAAACAAAGAACTAGAGTTCAAAGTTATCAAGCTTGACCAGAAGCGCAACAACGTTGTTGTTTCACGTCGTGCAGTAATTGAGACTGAGAACAGCGCAGAGCGCGATGAACTACTTGAAAACCTACAGGAAGGCCAAGAAGTTAAGGGTATCGTTAAGAACCTAACTGATTATGGTGCATTCGTAGATTTAGGCGGTGTTGACGGCTTGTTGCACATTACCGACATGGCTTGGAAGCGTGTTAAACATCCGAGCGAAGTCGTGAATGTTGGTGACGAAATCACTGTTAAAGTATTGAAGTTTGACCGCGAGCGTACACGCGTATCTTTAGGTCTGAAGCAATTAGGCGCAGATCCATGGGCAGACATTGCGGCACGTTACCCAGAAGGCCACCGTTTAACTGGTCGTGTAACCAACTTAACTGACTACGGCTGCTTCGTTGAAATCGAAGAGGGTGTAGAAGGTTTAGTTCACGTTTCTGAAATGGATTGGACGAACAAAAACGTTCACCCATCTAAAGTTGTTAACTTAGACGACGTTGTTGAAGTAATGGTATTGGAAATTGACGAAGAACGTCGTCGTATTTCTTTAGGCCTGAAGCAATGCAAGCCAAACCCATGGGAAGAGTTTGCTAAGAACTTCAATAAAGGTGACAAAGTATCTGGTAAGATCAAGTCAATCACTGACTTTGGTATCTTCATCGGTTTAGATGGCGGTATCGATGGCTTGGTTCACTTATCTGATATTAGCTGGAACGTTGCCGGTGAAGAAGCGGTACGTGACTTCAAAAAAGGCGAAGAAGTAACAGCTGTAGTCCTGCAAGTTGACGCAGAACGCGAGCGTATTTCTTTAGGTATCAAACAACTTGAAGAAGATCCTTTCAACAATTATTTAGCAACGAATAAAAAAGGTGCTATTGTTAAAGGCAAGGTAATCGAAGTTGATGCCAAAGGTGCCAAAGTTGAGTTAGCGGATAGCGTTGAAGGTTACATTCGTGCTGCTGATATTTCACGTGAGCGTGTTGAAGACGCGACCACTGAATTGAAAGTTGGCGACGAAGTTGAAGCTCGTTTCATGGGCGTAGATCGTAAGAATCGTACCTTAAGCCTATCAATTCGTGCGAAAGACGAAGTTGAAGAGAAAGAAGCTCTTGAGTCAGTAAATAAGCAGCAAGACGAAGCTGATTTCACTAACGCAATGGCAGAAGCTTTCAAAGCAGCTAAGAACGACGAGTAAGCATACTTAACGTGGGCTTGAACGCATTGACGCATAATTGAGGAGCAATGAGATGACAAAATCCGAACTGATTAATCAGTTAGCGAAGTCGTACCAAGAGCTTTCTCCGCGTCAGGTGGAAGATGCGGTGAAAGAAATTATCGAGCATATGGCCCAGCAATTGGCCTCTGGTGGACGTATTGAGATACGTGGTTTCGGCAGTTTCTCATTGCACTATCGGGCTCCACGGGAAGGGCGTAATCCGAAAACTGGTGAACGAGTTCAATTGGAAGGCAAATGTGTTCCACACTTTAAACCAGGAAAAGAACTGCGCGAGCGGGTCAACAATCTCGGATAATTTAACGTCGAGTTAATGAAAACGGCATGCTATATTAAGCATGCCGTTTTTTTATGAGCGTCAATCAGGAAAGATTATGATCCGATTCGTTTTTATAGGTCTTCCTCTGCTATTATTGTTCCTTATCGCATTAGCTTTTGGCGCATTGAACAAGCAAGTTGTAGCGGTTGATTTTATTATTCTGCAACAACAATTAAACCTAGCAACTATCGCAGCCGTGTTTCTGGCCTTAGGTTTCATTATCGGACTGTTGAGCATGGTAGGAGCTTATTGGGTAGCTCGTCGTGAAGTGCGTCAATTAAAAAAACAATGGGCGAAAAGTAAGAGCACGAGTTAATGTTAGAGCTACTGTTTCTATTGCTACCTGTTGCCGCTGCCTATGGCTGGTTCATGGGGCGAAATAGTGTACGCAATGAAAACCGTAAAGAACACGAACAGTTTTCTCGTCAGTACGTTACTGGTTTACACCTGCTTCTTTCAGATCAACCCGATAAGGCGGTTGATTTATTTATTGAATTACTCGATGTTGATTCCGACACACTAGAAACGCATTGGGCCTTAGGTAAGCTTTTTCGCCGCCGTGGTGAATTAGAGCGTGCGATAAAAATCCATCAGAATCTTATTTCTCGTCCCACCATTGCGGAAAGCGAACGTCGTCAGGCGATGTTTGAGTTGGGGCTCGATTATCTCGCGGCTGGCCTTTATGACCGCGCCGAAGAAATGCTGCTGGCGTTGCAACACGACAAGCAGTTTAGCCAAGCGTGTTTGCGCCATTTGGTTGAACTGTATGAATCCACTCATGAGTGGGATAAGGCTATTCGTGCAGCATTAAAGTTATTGCGCTATGACTCAGATGTTGGGGTGGTCGTCGCGCAGTTATATTGTGAGCTGGCAGAATTACAAAATGACTCAGCTCAGGCTGAAAAATTCTATTTAAAAGCACGCAAATATGACCCACGTTGTGTGCGTGCGGCATTAGCTCTCGGACGGATGTGGTACAACCAAGGGCTCTACCGTAAGGCACAAACCATTTTGGTTGGAATTCTCGAGGATGACGCTGAATTTATAAGTGAAGCGTTGCCGCTGATCAAAGCCTGCTATGAAGAAATGGACGATATTGGTGGGCTTATTTGGTTCTTACACCGTGGCGTAAAAGAAGCGAAATCAACTACTGCAGCTGTCATGCTTTCAGAAATGATCGCCCATGAAAATGGCCTTGAAGCTGCCGAGCAATTTATTCAAAACACTTTACTTGAAAACCCCACCATGAAAGGCTTTCATAAGTTGATGGATTTTCATATCCGTACGGCAGATATGGGTAAGGCGCGGGATAGTTTGAAAATGCTGCAACGTATGGTGCAACAGCAAATCCAACAACGCCCTAAATATCGGTGTCGTAACTGTGGCTTTTCTGGAAGCACCTTGTATTGGCAATGTCCATCGTGCCGGACGTGGGGCGAGATTAAACCCATCCTTGGTTTAGACGGAGAATAAATGATTCAGCAACCGGTAATATTTGTAGCCTTAGATTACCCCAATGCAGCATCTGCATGGCCGTTAATTGATCAGTTAAAACCCGAGCATTGTGGTCTGAAGGTTGGTAAAGAGTTATTTACTGCCGCAGGGCCTGACTTTGTACGTGAGCTCGTTGCGCGTGGATTTAAGGTGTTTTTGGACTTGAAGTTTCATGATATTCCTACCACGGTACAAAAAGCGGTGAAAGCTGCAGCAGAGCTTGGGGTATGGATGGTGAACGTTCATGCAAGTGGTGGGCGGCGTATGCTTGAGGCTGCAGCTACTGCTGTCGCTGATATGCCAAATCGTCCTTATGTTATAGCAGTGACGGTATTAACCAGTATGACAGCTGATGATTTAGCAGAGATCGGTGTTAATGAGCCACCCGCGATCCATGTAATTACGTTGGCGAAATTAGCGCAACAGGCCGGGCTCGATGGCGTTGTTTGCTCAGCGCAAGAAGCTGTTGCAATAGCTGCGCATTGCGGAGGTGGCTTTATGCGTGTCACCCCTGGCATACGTCCTGTGGGTGCAGAACAGGGCGATCAGCGCCGAGTAATGACCCCAGCTGAAGCTGCTGCACTAGGAATTGAAGCATTGGTTATTGGGCGTCCAATCACCCAAGCCGACGATCCTGTATCAGCGTTGATGGAAATTAAGCAATCTCTTCGTCGATAATCAGCTTTAATTATTAGCATTTGCCTAGAACCCTCACTAGACTGATTGACGTACCATGCAGTATTCGAGTATCGGGTACGTTTATTTAAAGGAGGGTTTTATGTTACGGATGACTACGCTAGTAAGTAGTTTCGGGTTCGTTTTGATGATGGCAATGAGCTCTGCTCAAGCCTACCCAGTAACTGTTGGTGTTAGCGCTCAGCAATTAATGACAGTCAATATTAATACTGCCGATGCGCAACAGCTCGCCAATGGGTTGACTGGAGTCGGCCTAAAACGAGCTCAAGACATTATCAAGTTACGTGATGAATTAGGTCAATTCACTGATATCAATCAGTTGATGCAAGTGAAAGGGATTGGTGCTCGCGTGATTGAATTAAATAAAGAACGAATCGTTCTTTAATAAAAAAATACTTTTTTTAAAATAAGGCTTTATTTTCTTTTTCCTTGTGTTAGTATAATTGGGTAATTCTGCGGATTAAGTAATTACTTTTCCTCAATGTGTTAAAATTAGCATTGCAAGTGTCCTAGCTTCGATGGCTTAGCCATCGAAGCTAGTTTTTTTTGGGATGCAAGCGCCACGCTAATAGCCCCCCAAGTATTCCTGCTGCATGAATGTAACCGAAATCCTCGCCTGTGTTTTGCAGCATACTACTGTGCAATACTCCAATAATTTCCAATACAACTTTACCCACTAATAACGCTAGAGCTGTCGGCAGCAGCCATTGTGAAAGACGGTATTGTTGGCTCTCCCAATCGAGCAATATACCTGTCACAAACAAGCCATGAATGATACCTGATAAGCCAACAAAACGTTCTGGTGCACCCCACAACCAGACCAAAATACTGGTGCTGGCTGCAATGATGACAAAAGCATTGAGCCATGTTCTAACGTTAAAATGACGTACAAAGAATAAGGTTGGCAGCAGTAGGCCGATAGCATTACTAATGGCATGCTGAGAATCTAGATGCAGTATATGAGCGCTGATAATGCGCCAAGGCTCTACCCAAAGTACTGGGGCATTAAAATCAAATTGCTCAAGCAACGACTTGGTTTCAAGTTGATAAAACTGTAACCAAAGGACAATAGCGGCCATTAGTGCTGCTGCGATAATCACCTGAATTCGTTCTGACATTCTCCAACCTTTAGCGCATTGTTCTTCTAAATCGGTGGACGTATGATAGAAGCCTCGCGAAGGGGGTGCAAACCCTTTTCATAATGAGTCAATCAATGAAAGGATACCAACCAATGCGCTATTTTATTCTGGCAACCTTATTTACGGTAAGCGCTTGCTCTGGTGTGGCATCGCCGCCTTCAACAAGTCCGACAAATTATGATCCTGAAGCAGCCACTGGGTTTACACAAAAAACTGGGGTTCATGCTCATAAGTACATGGTTTCTGCAGCCACACCTGCGGCGGCACAGGCAGGTGCAGATATTCTCGCTCGGGGCGGTAGTGCGGCAGATGCAGCAGTCGCTGTCCAGGCGATGCTAACACTAACCGAGCCGCAATCGTCGGGAATTGGTGGTGGTGGTTTTATCCTGTACTGGGATGCTGCAAAGCAGCAACTGTATACAATTGATGCACGAGAGACAGCACCACAGGCCGCAACCGCTGACTTATTTCTTGATGAGGTTGGTAACCCCCCAGCAAGCTTTATGAATGCAGTGACGGGAGGCCGTTCAGTCGGTACACCAGGGGCGTTGCGCGGGTTAGAACTAGTACAACAGCGTTGGGGTAGATTGCCGTGGTCAATGCTATTTGAGTCGACGATAGCTAAGGCAGAGGAGGGTTTTGTCGTATCACCTCGGTTACAACAGCTGCTTGAAATAGAGATGAGCCCTGGTTTATTGCAATTGTCACCGGCAAAGGAGTACTTCTACCCAAACGGGATCCCGTTACAAGCGGGCACAGTGAAGAAAAATCCAGAATTAGCACAAACACTTAAGGCCATAGCCCAAGGTGGTGCTGATGCTTTTTATCACGGTGAACTTGCTGAAGCAATTGCTCAATCTGTTCAGCAATCAGCGCTGAATCCTGGTCGCTTGCAGGCATCCGACTTGGCACAGTATCAAGCGATTATTCGGGAACCTGTGTGTATTGAATATCGGGTTTATAATATTTGTGGTATGCCACCACCGAGCTCCGGAGGTCTTACCATTTTGCAAATGCTAGGGATCCTAGAGCATTTCCCGATGGCAGAATTGGAAATCAATTCTGCGCAAGCCATTCATTATTTCACACAAGCGTCACGTTTAGCATTCGCTGATCGAAATCGTTACATAGGAGATCCAGCATTTACCGACGTACCCGTTACTGAAATGCTAGATAAAGCTTATTTGGCAAGTCGTGCAGCGCTGATAACAGACCAAGATATGGGAACGGCGACGCCTGGTAAGTTTGTTGCATATGCTTATGCAGACGATCAGGCTCTGGAACTTCCGAGCACCACACATTTTTCCATTGTTGATAGTACCGGTAACATCTTAGCTATGACGTCAAGCATTGAAATGGGATTTGGTTCTGCAGTGATGGTTGGCGGGTTTTTGCTCAATAATCAGTTAACTGACTTTTCGTTAGTACCTGAGGTTGATGGCGTGCCAGTAGCGAATCGTGTTGAACCCGGTAAACGTCCGCGTAGTTCGATGGCGCCGGTTATCGTTTTTAACGAGCAGGGTGAACCTATTCATGCCTTAGGTTCACCAGGTGGTGCGCGTATTATTAATTATGTCGCACAAACCTTGATTGGGTTATTAGATTGGGAACTTGATATGCAAGCTGCCATTGATCTACCGCATGTGACTAACCTCAATGGAGCCACGGCGCTAGAGCAGGGCACCACGATAGAAGACTTGGCTGACGCATTGAAACAGCGTGGTCATACAGTCAACATTCAAGATCTTAATAGTGGTTTGCACGGCATTAGTTTGCTTCCAGACGGGAAGCTATTCGGAGGCGCTGATCCTCGTCGAGAAGGTCACGTGGTTGGAGATCAAAACCATTAATCGCGATGGCTACGGCTACTCTTCGGGTTTTACATATTTGATCAAATAGCCGTAGCCTCGTGCTGCCATCTCTTCGACAGGAATAAACTCAAGTGCAGCTGAGTTGACACAATGCCGCGTTCCCAATGGTAAGGGGCCATCGTCGAACACATGACCAAGATGTGAGTCGGCTGTCGCACTACGGATTTCAGTGCGAACCATGCCAAATTTTAGGTCTTGATGTTTAGTGATCACGTTATCTTGAATGGCCTTAGTAAAACTAGGCCAGCCACAGCTGGAGGGAAACTTATCAGCAGAAGAATACAATGGCTCACCACTAACAACATCCACATAGATACCAGGTCGAGTTTCGTTCCAGTAAGCGTTCTGAAACGGAGGCTCGGTTCCGTCTTCTTGGGTAACGTGATATTGCATATCAGTTAACCGCTGTTTCAGCTCTTCTTTGCTGGGTTTACGAAATTCACTCATGTTTTACACCACTACTTTTCGGCTTTTGATTGGCAAATGGCGGCCACCCCATTGTGAGCCCTGCCAATAGATGTAAGTGTAGGTGATAAACAGTCTGGCCACCATCTCGGTTACAGTTCATCACCACCCGGTAGCCATCATCAGCGAAACCATATTGCTGTGCCAAGCGAGCAGCAACGACATACAAATGCCCAACGACTTCGCGATCTTCTGCTTGGATATCGTTAATAGTCGCAATACGCCGCTTCGGAATAATTAGGACGTGGAAGGGCGCTTGCGGATTGATATCTTTAAACGCAAGGCTTAACTCGTCTTCATAAACAATGTCAGCAGGTATTTCTTTGGCAATAATTTTGTCGAATATCGTTGCACTCATAGCTTACTCCATTATTTAACACGCATACCAGGCTTGGCGCCTTCATGTGGATTTAGAATGTAGAGTTCGTCACCACCTGGACCAGCCGCTAAGACCATACCCTCTGATACACCAAAACGCATTTTCCGTGGTGCTAAATTGGCAACCATCACAGTATGCTGGCCGATGAGTTGATCGGGAGCATAGGCAGATTTGATGCCGGCAAATACGGTACGGATTTCACCGCCCAAATCCAAGGTCAGTTTGAGTAGTTTATCAGCGCCTTCAACCTGTTCGGCATTGGCAATTAATGCAATCCGCAAATCTACTTTAGCAAAGTCATCATATTGAATTTCAGGACTAATAGGATCTCGCTCTAATTCTCCATTGCGAGTTGCTGCCGGTGCTTCATTTTGTTGTTTTGAATCTTCGATCATTGCGTTCACTTTTTCCATATCAATACGTTGTAACAATGCGCTAAACGGGCGCACAGTGTGCGCTGTTAAAATACGTTGGTGGCTATCCCAGGTGAACTCCTCATTGAGAAACTCTTGGACACGTTGTGCTAGCGCTGGCACCACCGGGGTGAGGTAAATCATTAACAAACGGAACAGGTTAATACCGACTGAGCAAATCTCATGTACTTCAGCAGCCCTGTTCGGATCTTTAATCAGTTGCCATGGTTCTTGTTCGGCAATGTACAGGTTTGCTTTGTCAGCCAGTGCCATAATATCGCGCATGGCTTTGGCAAACTCTCGCTTTTCGAACGCTAGTGCAATAGGTTCAGCAGCTGCTTGGAATTCATGTATTAGAGTTCTATCGGTAATTTCGACTGCTAACGTACTGTCAAACTTTTTGGTAATAAAGCTAGCACAGCGGCTGGCGATGTTGACGACTTTGCCAACCAGGTCGGAATTAACGCGCTGGGCGAAGTCTGTCAAATTCAAATCAAGGTCATCGATACGACTGGTTAATTTAGCGGCAAAGTAATAGCGCAAATAATCAGGATCAAGATGATCGAGGTAGGTCCGCGCCATGATGAATGTCCCTTTAGACTTTGACATTTTGGTGCCGTTTACCGTGATGAAACCATGTGCCCATACGTTTGTTGGTTGTCTGAAATTTGCACCTTTCAACATCGCTGGCCAAAACAAACTATGGAAGTAAATGATATCTTTGCCGATGAAATGATATAGTTCAGCGTCACTACCAAGTTGCCAGTAATCATCAAAATCAGCTTTATTCGTGGTGTTACAATAGTGTTTAAAGCTACCCATGTAACCAATAGGCGCATCCAACCACACGTAGAAATATTTGCCTGGGGCATCGGGAATTTCAAAGCCGAAATAAGGTGCGTCGCGGCTGATATCCCACATTTGTAAGCCCGCCTCGAACCATTCGTTTAGTTTGTTTGCCATCTCATCTTGTAACGAGCCTGAGCGCGTCCATTCCTTTAACATGGATTCAAACGCTGGCAAATCGAAGAAATAATGTTCAGATTGACGTAATTCTGGCGTTGCTCCTGAGACTGCAGATTTGGGATTTTTCAGTTCAGTGGGCGAATAGGTGGCACCGCAAACATCACAGTTATCACCGTATTGATCGGTTGCACCACACTTCGGGCAATCGCCTTTGACAAACCGATCAGGTAAGAACATTTGCTTTTCAGGGTCGTACAGTTGTTCGATAGTTTTGGTTTTGATGTAACCCTGATTACGTAAACGCGTGTAGATTAACTCGGCGAGTTCTCTGTTCTCGTCACTATGAGTCGAATGATAGTTATCAAAAGCGATATGGAAATCAGCAAAGTCAGCTTGGTGCGATTCTTTGATTTGTGCGATCAACTGTTCTGGCTCAATACCCAGCTGCTGCGCTTTGAGCATAATAGGCGTACCATGTGCATCATCAGCACACACATAGTGACATTCGTGACCGCGGAATTTCTGAAAACGAACCCAAATATCTGCTTGGATATACCCCAGCATGTGGCCGATATGGATTGGGCCGTTGGCGTAGGGAAGCGCATTAGTAACCAGTATTTTTCGCATTGCTGTTGGCATGTAAGGTTCCATTCATTCGATGTTACTGAAAGCCTTGAAGTGTACCTGATTCGGTGCTGGCAATCCAGTTGCACACACCGTATCATGCGGCATTATGCCCTATAGGGAGACAATAATGTTCAGTCGTTTTAAATCGTCAAAAAGCGCAGAAAAGAAACCATTACCGACCGCGATGATAGAGGCTTTAGCGCAACTATCGAGCCCATATTGGCCACATGGCCTGCCATTGGAATGGGTGCGCCTTGTTGATCAGAAATCCGCTCGTCTGACGCTACCTTTTGCTGCCGATGAAACGGTATTAGTACCGTTTCAACAGCATCCGGACTTACAGCATTATCAATGGTCTTTAGCACTTAATATCGCTAAGTTACCCAATTCACAACCTGAATTACCCATGACTTTTGGTAACGTTATTGTCGTGTCATCAGGGAAAGGAGGAGTTGGTAAATCTTCGGTGAGTGCACAACTTGCCATTGCTTTGCATCAGTTGGGGGCGACCGTCGGGATTTTAGACGCAGATATTTATGGTCCATCCTTACCAACCATGTTAGGGGGGCACAACGAACAGCTTGAAATAAACCCACAGAATAAGATGATCCCGCACCGGCGTCACGGTATTTGGGTGAACTCGTTAGGTTATTTAACCGACACGAAAGATGCTGCGATATGGCGTGGCCCAATGGCTAGTGCAGCCTTACAACAGCTATTTCGCGATACCAAATGGCCACGCTTAGACTATTTGATCGTAGATATGCCGCCTGGGACTGGAGATATCCAGCTTACGTTTGCACAAAAACTCCCGATTACGGGGGCGGTGATTGTTACCACACCGCAAACGGTGGCATTGGCTGATGCTGAGAAAGGTATTACTATGTTCCGCAAAGTGGGTGTTCCCATTACCGGATTAGTAGAAAATATGAGCTACTATCAATGTAGCCACTGTGGGCGCCAAGATGCTATTTTTGGTGAAGGTGGTGGCGTTGCAGTGGCAGCTCGAGAGCAAGTTCCAGTATTAGGGCAATGGCCATTAGACACACGGCTGCGAGCCGCGCTTGATGAAGGGCAACCATGGTTGGTGCAGCATCCAGACGACCCCTTGAGTCAACTAATGCGCGCCAGTGCAGCCAAGCTTGCTAGTGAACTGTATTGGCAAGCTCACGCCAAATCAATGGAATCATAACGTATAAAGAGGATATCAGTGGCATGCGTTTAACCGATCGGCAAATCGAACAGTATCTAGATGAAGGCCGCATTATATTAGAGCCTCGACCTAGTGTTGAAGATATTAGTGGGGTCACGGTCGATATTCATTTAGGTAATGAATTTCGTGTGTTACAAGATCATGCTGCACCATACATTGATATTAGTGGCCCCCGCGAAGAAATTGAACGGGCGATTAATTCAGTGATGAGTGAACCCATTGTACTGACGCCCGAGCAGGCCTTTTTCATTCATCCCGGTGAGTTTGCCCTTGCGGTGACCCATGAATCGGTGACCTTGCCAGCAAATATGGTAGGTTGGTTAGACGGACGTTCTTCATTGGCTCGTTTAGGGCTTATGGTCCACGTCACTGCGCACCGTATTGACCCAGGCTGGTCAGGTCAGGTGGTGTTGGAGTTTTTTAATAGTGGTAAATTACCATTGGCATTGCGTCCAATGATGAAAATCGGTGCGTTAAGCTTTGAGTTACTTGAGGAAGATTGTTTACGTCCATATAGCAAACGTAAAGATGCGAAGTATAAAGGGCAACGCGGCGCCGTTGCATCTCGCATTAGCGCCGACAAAACTGATTAACATCCTGTTAACGGAGGGGAGTAGCCTGCGCTGCCCCTCCGAAAATGGCATTGAGCAAGAGTACTTGCAAGCCATCTAGATAGGCGCGGTAGGTTGGTTCTTGAGTGAAACTAATGACCATTCCTTGGCGCCGGGGTTGCCACATCAAAAAAGGTTTATGACGCAGCTGTTGTTGATTTTCAGCCCAAAGATAACCACTGGCTAATACCTGATCGCTGTAACTGACGATATTGCGGCCATGCTCAATACTGAGCGGACGGTAAATTTGATTACCGACAGTCACATTTATGAGCTTAGATTTCACGCCAGCGCTGAGCCAATGTTCTTGGTCAACATCTAAATTCGCTAATATGCCGGACGTCCAATACGGATCTGCTTGATCTGGGGCAATGTAATGCATAAGTTGCGCCTTGGATTCAAACACCAGCCCCTCAACGCTTTTATTGTTACCATGCTTGTCGGTAGATTGTTCGCTAATTACTCGTTCTAATGCACTGTTTAGCAGCTCCGCCTCAACCGCCCAAGCGCTGGCATTACCAAGGGTGATTAACACACCACCTTGATCCACCCAGCGTGTGACGTTGGCTGTGCCTTGCTCACCAAGAGCTTGAGCAAGAGATCCGTACATACTTGGGATAATAAGTACCTGATAGTGGGCGAGATTGGCGTGACGGAGTTGCTCCACTCGGATTGCAGTCACCGGATACCCAAATTGTTGTTCAATAACATAACGCGTGTGTCCAGCACTGAGACTTGCAGTGGGCTCATCCCATAACAGCAAGATATTAGGTGCGTGAATACGCTTGTTTTGATTTGAACCAAAATTTGGTCCAGCCGTAACCCAGCTACTGTCGACACCGTACACAGTAGCACCACTTGCTGTTGCTAATGCTTGTATTTGTTCGCGTAACTGTGGATTTTCCGCGTGCGTTAAGATCAAACTACCGGCTGGATATTCAACACCATTTTGATGGGTGAACGAAGCTCCTGAGCGTTTAACCACAAACCCAGCACGCAAGGCGGCTGTCAAAAATCGGCCTGCATTCATATCGCCCCAAGGCACAATATAGGCAACTTTGGCATCAGGGTTTTGCACCTGACCAGGTTTTATCAGCTCCGAAGAGGCTAGTGTACTAGCGACTTTAGGCGTTTGCCCACAGGTCTGGTAATCCAAATTAAACATTAAGGGCAATGACCAAGCGGTGACATCGTATATCTGGTCAGGTAAATTGTTCGCCCGTCGCCGCTCTTGTTCGGCTAAGAAATCATCATCCATGGCGATATCCTGGTCTAGCAAGGTGCGAACCATATAATGTGCTGGTTGTGCTGAATCGACCCAAAAACTTCCTGCGGGATATTCAACACCACAGAGTTTGAATGAACTGTTTGCTTGATGAACTTGGACGCCGTGACGCGTTAATAAAGCAGCTAACTTATGCGCCGCGGCAGGGTCATCGTTACCTGCAAAAACATAAGTACGTTGTTTGCTTTTCTTGCCCAGCTCGATGCCTTGCTGACGGTAATTCCAGTAGTTTTCGAGCAGTGTTTGACGCTGTTGTGAAACACTCTCAATCGTCGCAATTGAGGCAATGAAATGCCGTTGTACACCATCACCGTAGGTGAGGATAGTGCCATCTTTAGTACGGTAATGGTGTCCCCGTGCTGATGCCATTTCATAAGTCATGGAAATAGATCCGTGATAAAGCGGCCAACTGGCGCCGTATCCTGGATAAAAGGCATCAAAAATCTCACGAGTGAAATAATCATAACCGTTGGCATCAAACCAGCGTGCGTTATTTTCACCAATTAGCCACAACGCTTTTCGCTGTTTTGCAGTAATGAGTGGGTTGTATGGATCCGCCTCGGGAGTAAAGTAATAACTGCTATCACCCCCCATTTCGTGCAGATCAACATACACTAACGGCATATTGGCTAGCAGGGTTTCTACCTGCCCACTGATTTCTGGTTGGGTTAAGGCAATCCAATCGCGGTTCAGGTCGAACAAATAGTGGTTAGAGCGACCGCTTGGCCATGGTTCATTATGTTCGGCAGATAAGCGATCAGCACTGTGTTCTAGCCCAGCTGTCATGTAGTAGCGACTCACAAAGCGCGCGCGACCATCAGGATTTTGCAGCGGGTCGATGAATACAATGGTGTTCTCAAGATAAGCTTGCGTTTGCTCATCTTGAGCAGCGAGTAAATGATATGCCGTGAATAATGCAGCTTCTGGTGATGAAATTTCATTACCATGCACGCCGTATGACAACCAAATACTCGCTGGCAGTGTTTGGATAAGCTGCTGTGCTTCGCGAGAACTGGTTTTATCTGCCGCGCTTAGCTTTTGCATACCGTCCTGGAAGGCAGCAAAGTTTTTCATGTTGGCTGCATTTGATAGCGCGACGACATACAAATTTCTTCCTTCCCAACTTTGTCCGTAGCTGATCAAACGAATTTGTTCTGGAAATTGTTCCGCAAGTAAGCGGAAGTAGTTTTCGATTGCTTCTGGGCTGCTAATGCGGCTGGCAATAGGATAGCCAAGTACTTGCTCAGGGTTTGGGACAGCTTTGGAATAGGGAATATCTAAACCAATGGGTTGAGCGTGCAAGGGGGAATGCCATTGACATGCCACTGCTAGACAAAGCGAGGCAATTAGATGCTTCATGCGCATATCACAGTTCCTTAATAAAAATGACGGACTGCAGAGTTGAGTGCAGCTAATAATGATGTTGGTTCGTGATGGTGCGGTACCGTTTGATTTACCATGCTGTAAGTGAACACCGGTTGGGGTAAATCAGCGTGCTGCTGATGAGTAATTACCGCATCCACCACCTCAAAACCGAGGGTATTGTGCATCCATTGAAGTCGTTCATTAAGTGGTAATTCACCTGCGGGGCTATGCTCCGGTAGCAAATTATCGATGAAAATGACAGGGGCTTTTGATTCTTTCACCGCTAGTGCAAAGTTATCAACCAACAAAGGGGGCATGACAGATGTTAGGAAACTGCCTGGCCCGAGAATAATCAAGTCGCTGCGACGAATATGGTTGAGTGCTTCAGGTGGCGGGCTCACTGGATGAGATAGGCGTAATTGTTGTGGCATATGCGATAGACCATCCACATGCAGCTCACCAAAACATTCTAATCCTTCATGGGTGGTGGCAACCAAGTCAACGGGCGTTTCAGACATAGGCAGGATACGTGTGTTGATATTCAAAAAACGACTGAGTAGTTGAATACTTTCTAATGGACGTGCACTGATTTGATCTAAGGTATATAAAATGAGATTGCCTAAATTATGTCCGTTTAAGTCGTTGTTAGCATCGAAACGGTAATTCAAGACCTCAGCAGCGAGGGGTTGTTGGGTGAGTTGAGACAAGCAATTGCGAATATCGCCCCATGCTATGCATTGATGGTTGCGCCGTAATAAACCACTCGCACCACCATCGTCGGTAGTTGCAACAATACCGATCAGCCGATGTTCAAGAAACGCGAGTGTCGAAAGTACACGGCCTAAGCCATGACCACCACCAATGGCAGTGACACATTTCAATTGCGCGATGGCATCGACAGCTGGCTCGACAGTATTCAACGGGAGAGTGTTTAGGTTCATGTTAGGTTCGTGTTATTTTATTAATCTGCGCTACTTTAAGCGTTAATGGCTTTACAATCAATGTTTGAGCAGCGTTGCAGTGTTAAATTGACGTCAAGTTTAGTCGATTTTATAAGAAATACAGATGCTCACTTTTTTTCTTTGGCAATAACAGCGATACTTAAAAAGTGCATAAGATAACCATGGGATGGAATGATGACGAGGATACTATTTTTAGCCTTAGGCATGCTAACAATGAGCGCTACTGCAAAGACCGTCGAACTCTGTATTGCCGATCACCCGTATAAGATTACCGTGGAAGTGTCTGATAACTGGGAGTCACGGGCGCGTGGGTTGATGGGGCGAGATAGTCTTGCCGAACATGCTGGGATGTGGTTTGTATACGATGAAGAACGTCCCGGTAGTGCAGGTTTCTGGATGTACAACACACGGATTCCACTCGACATCGCTTATTTGAATGAGGCAATGGAAATTGTGGCAATTATGACAATGGAACCTTGTCCAAGCATCATTCCAGAAAACTGCCCGTCGTATCGCCCAGAAGTGTCGTACCACAGTGCGATTGAATTAAATAAAGATTATTTTAAACGCTATGACATTGGTTTAGGTCGCCAGTTCAAGCGCTGTGAACAAGGGGAATAACACAATGAATAAGTACCTGCCTTATTTAGCCTTGACCGGCTTGTTAGTGGCTGCTTGCAGCCCCAATGAATCTGTCTTAGACGAACAACCGTCAGCAATCATGGTGGATCAGTATCAATTTAACGAGAATTATGCGAGTTATCTTGAAACCTTAAGTTCCGATGAATTTGAAGGTCGCGCACCAGCATCGGAAGGGGAGCGTAAGACAGTTGAGTTTGTTGAATCAAAATTCCGCGAGTGGGGATTGCAGCCTTATGATGCGGAAAATAACAACTATCAACAACAAGTCCCGCTGGTGAGAATTCTACCCACACAAGTTTCTTCAATGCAGTTTGATAGTGATGACTTAGGCGAATTTGCATACCGTTCGCAAATGTATGCGTGGAGTCCACGTGTACAGGAGTCAGTATCACTCGAAGATAGTGAATTGGTATTTGTGGGTTTTGGTATTGTCGCGCCTGAGTATGGCTGGAATGATTATGAAGGCTTAGACGTTGAAGGAAAGACCGTGGTTATGTTGGTCAACGATCCTGGCTATGACACGCGGGACTCTGAAGTATTCAACGGCTATGCCATGACATATTACGGACGTTGGACCTATAAGCTTGAAGAAGCCGCTCGCCAAGGAGCAGCTGCTGCGTTCATTATCCATGACACTGGCCCTGCCGGTTATGGCTGGAGCGTTGTTGCTGGAGGCTCGCCAATGCGATTCGACCTAGCACGCGAGAACAAAAATATGGACCGCGTACAAGTTGAAGGGTGGTTGACGAAAGACAGCGCTGATAAATTATTTGCTTCGATAGGTTCGAGTTATGACGAGATGCGACAAGCGGCGCTAGCACCTGATTTCAAGCCGGTATCGTTGAACACCCATATGTCAATCACAATAAATAGTAAGTTTGATTATCTTAACTCACCAAACTTGATTGGCTATATTGAAGGTAAATCCAAACCGGAAGAGCACGTGATCTATATGGCACATTGGGATCATTTAGGCGTTGATCCAATTAACCCTGATGATGGTATCTTCAATGGTGCTCAGGATAACGCAAGTGGTACTGCCGGTGTCATGGCTTTGGCTGAGTTTTTTGCAAGTCAGCCGCAACCAGAGCGTACCATAGTATTTATTCTCGTGACGGCCGAAGAACGAGGTTTGCTCGGCTCTGATTGGTATGCTGAACATCCGATGTTGCCACTAGGCAAAGCGGTTGGCGGTATTAATATGGATGTGTTAAACGTTTATGGTCCAATGCGTGATGTCGTGGTAGTTGGCTACGGTAATTCTGAAATGGAAGATTACCTGGTGAAATATGCTACATTGCAAGATCGCTATATTACTGCTGAACCTAACCCTGAAGTCGGCTCATTCTACCGTTCTGATCACTTTAATTTAGCGAAGCGCGGAGTACCTATGCTGTATGCTAAGGGCGGTAATGATCATGTCGAATTTGGCTTGGAATATGGTGAAAAAATGCGTGCTGAATATGTTCGTAATGCGTATCACCAGCCAGCCGATGAGTTCGATCCAGACTGGGACTTCCGTGGTATTCAGCAAGATTTATGGTTGTTCTACTCTATTGGTAATGAACTTGCGAATTCAGACGTTTGGCCTAACTGGCGAGCAGGTAACGAATTCCGAGCGATTCGTGACCAAAGTGCCAGTGAACGACAATAAGTAACCAGGCATAGGCGGTAATGGGTACCCATTACCGCCTTTTTTATAGGTGCTTTGTGATATCTACCGCTGAACTCTTTGGCATCTTCGCATTAATCATTAATTTCGTAGCTTATCGGCAAAGCCATGCCAATCGCTACCGCTTCATCAGCGCCTGTGCATTAGCTGCGCTATCTATTCACTTTCTGCTTTTGGGTGCTGTGGCTGGCTTTATCGTGACTGCTATCGCGGTGGCACGTAACGTGATTGCCATGTGCTGGCGTGGTGCTCTGGTGCTATGGTTTTTTGTGCTGCTTAACCTCGTGTTTCTGGTATGGGAAATAACCACGCCCACAACTTGGCTTGCGTTGCTTTTGGCTTATAGTTCGTCACTGATTTTTACCGTAGGCGCCATTCGATTAAATGACGCACACCAGATTCGGCAATGGTTCTTATTGGCTGAAATTCTTGGATTACTGTATGCCATTTATGTGGGTAGCATCAGTGGAACTGTGTTTAATCTTGTGAATCTAACAAGCATAATTCTTAAATTGTTACAAGATCGACGTCGTTGACGCTTGTCTGTACGCAATTAATCCCCATATTGTACGTAGTACAACGTTCAATAATTGACTAAGTGAAATAGCATGCTGATATATATTCGCCAATGGCAGGAAAAAGTGAAGCCACAGCCTAACACAAATCCTCTTCTAGTGATTCTGGGCTGGTTATTGTTTGGCTTGTTGCTGGTTGTAGGACTATTCGTTGGAATAATAATACTCTTATTTGGGTGGTTGTTGATGTTGCCGACCATGTGGCGACGCCGGCAACAATTAAAAGAAATGTGGAAGTTCAGTAAAGCAGCGCGAGCTGCGCAGCGGGATGCTCAGAGATATGCTCAGCAACAGCAAGAATATCGGCGTAATCAAACGGACGATGATGTGATTGAAGGCGAGTTCAAAGTTAAACGCCGCGATTAACTGGCTGAGATCGCCGCCGCATGATGCGGTGAATCAGGTGGCGGCAACAGGCGACAAAGATATCTAAGAGTACCACTACCAATATAGCCGCGACCACGCCGGTAATGACGGCTTGCTGGGTAAGTGGGACGTTAAAGCTATACATGCGTAAGGTTTGCTCACGTAATTCAGGACTAGCGGCTGTAGCGATAAACCAAAGTTGCCGTAGGTAACCTTGTCGCAACTGGCTCTGCTCATATTCAAATAACTTCACCCGGTGAACTAATTCACGTAATGGTATCGCTTCTTCTTGGAATACCGGACTTTCGCTAGTTTCATGCAATCGTATTAACGCCTCAATATCACCATCCAAATAATTATCGGCAATCCGCTGATATTCCGTGTAATAAACCATTGCTTCAGTGAACTGCGCATCAATTCGCTGTTGGTATTGTGTCACATAGTTGGGGATCTGTACGCCAACAAGTGCTGCGGTAAGTGCTAGGGCAATAACAAAGTATCGATAGAGCATAAAAAAAGGTTGAGTGGTAGAACACCACTCAACCTTAGCACGTTCTTATTTGAAGATACTAGTCTTCGTACGGCGGCTTCGGCGGGAAGATGCTACGTACGATGTAGAACAGCAGTGGCACGAAAAAGATCGCGAGGATAGTACCACCCACCATTCCACCGATAACACCTGTACCGATCGCTTGGCGGCTTACAGCGCCAGCACCGGTCGACGTAGCAAGTGGTAGGACACCGAAGGTGAAGGCCAATGACGTCATCAAGATAGGGCGTAACCGCAAACGAACAGCTTCCAAAGTGGCCTGTAGCAGCTCCTTACCTTGTGCTTGCAAGTCTTTCGCAAACTCTACAATCAAGATAGCGTTACGAGCCGATACCCCGACCGTTGTTAACAAACCCACCTGGAAGTACACGTCGTTTTCTAGACCACGTAGGGTCGCCGCAATGACAGCACCTAAAATCCCAAGTGGAACCACCAACATGACAGAGAACGGAATTGACCAGCTTTCATATAACGCTGATAGACAAAGGAACACGATTAACAGCGACAACGCATAGAGTAATGGTGCTTGGTCACCTGACGTGCGTTCTTCTAATGAAATGCCGGTCCACTCGTAGCCAATACCCGATGGTAAACGGCTGATCAACTCTTCCATTTTCAGCATCGCATCACCGGATGAATAACCAGGGGCTGCTTCACCTTGGATGTTCATTGCTGGTACCCCGTTATAACGCTCTAAACGTTGTGGGCCATAGTCCCAGTGGGTGGTAGCAAATGACGCAAAAGATACCATATCACCAGCGTTATTGCGGACATACCATTTACCGATATCTTCAGGGGTCATCCGTGCCTCTGGAATACCTTGTAAGTACACCTTTTTCACCCGCCCGCGGTCGACAAAGTCATTCACGTAGGTCGTACCAAACGCGTGGGTCAACGTAGCGTTGATATCGCTGATGGATAACCCAAGTGCTTTTGCTTTTTCGTAGTCGATATCAATCCGCAACTGCGCCGTATCTTCCATACCATTTGGACGAACACCAACTAAGGTTGGCTCCTGTGCTGCCATACCAAGCAGTTGGTTACGCGCTTCGAGTAAACTAGCATGGCCCAATCCGCCACGATCCTGAATATATAAGTTAAAGCCACTGGCTGTTCCTAATTCAGGAATGGATGGTAGGTTAAAGGCGAATACCATAGCTTCGCGAATGGTTGAGAAGTAGCCGAACGCTTGGCCAATGATGGCATCGATTTGCAATTCAGGAGTGGTACGTTCGTCCCAATCGGTAAGACGTACGAAGGCAACCCCTGAGTTTTGACCTTGGCCACTAAAACTAAAGCCAACTACGGTAAACACAGAACGAATTCCTTGTGCTTGTTCGAGGTAGTAGTCTTCAATTTTGGCCATGGTTTGCAACGATTGTTCTTGTGTTGCCCCAGCTGGTAGCTGCATTTGTGTTAAGAAAACACCGCGGTCTTCATTAGGAATAAACGAGCTCGGCATACGCACAAACAGGAAGCCTAGGACCAAAATCAACCCGAGGTAAATCACAACGAAGCGAGCACTACGTTTGATAATGTTCTGGACCGATTCGGTATAACGTTTCGTACCTTTTTCTAAGGTACGGTTAAACCAGCCCAGCGGACCACGTTGTGCTTTATCGTGCGGCGTTGCCTTTAAAATAGTGGCACACAGCGACGGGGTGAAGATAATCGCGATAAGTACCGATAACGACATGGCCGAAATGATGGTAATCGAGAACTGACGATAAACTGCACCCGTGGAACCACCAAAGAATGCCATCGGCACGAACACAGCGGCCATGACCAATCCGATTGCTACTAGGGCACCGGTGATTTGCTGCATGGACTTAATGGTTGCTTGACGAGGTGACAGCTTTTCTTCTGTCATGAGTCGCTCGACGTTCTCGACGACAACGATGGCGTCATCCACCAATAGACCAATTGCTAGGACTAAGCCGAACATGGTCAAAGTGTTGATGGAGAAACCTAGCGCTGACATGATCCCGAAGGTTCCGAGCAGGACCACAGGAATTGCTAGGGTAGGGATTATGGTAGCGCGAATATTTTGCAGGAAGATAAACATTAACAAGAAGACCAAGATGATGGCTTCGAAGAGAATTTTTACAACTTCCTGAATTGAAATTTCAACGAACGGCGTGGTGTCGTATGGAATAACTAATTCAACCCCTGTGGGGAAGAATTGTTCCAACTCAGCCAACCGCTCTTTCACTAACTTTGCGGTGTCGAGAGCATTAGCGCCGGTAGCTAAGTTAATTGCCAGCCCCGTTGCGGGTTGACGGTTATAGCGGGCAACGATGTTATAATCCTGGCCGCCAAGCTCTACATGAGCCACATCGCCAACTGTTACTTTAGAACCATCAGGGTTAACTCGTAGAAGGATTTTTTCGAATTCCTCTACGGTTTCCAAACGGGTCTGAGCAATGATCGATGCAGTTAACCGTTGGTTTTCAACCGATGGCGTACCACCGACTTGACCTGCGGCAACTTGGTTGTTTTGTTCACGTAAGGCGAGTACTACATCGGCGGTGTTCAAGTTATAGCGAACTAATTTGGCAGGGTCGAGCCAAATTCGCATCGAATAGGGAGCACCGAATAATTGAACGTTACCAACGCCTGGCGTACGGCTGATTGGATCTTGGATGTTACTCGCAATGTAATCCCCAATATCAATCTGACTAATGGCAGGGTTTTTGGATACCAAAGCGGCAACCATTAAAAACGAGTTATTGGACTTCGCAACAACGAGCCCTTGGTCTTGCACTTCTTTGGGTAACAGTGGCAGGGCAAGTTGCAATTTATTTTGTACTTGCACTTGCGCAATATCAGCATCTGTACCCGCCTCAAATGTCAGCGTAATACTGGCATTACCAGCAGAGTCACTCGTTGATGAAAAGTATTTCAGGTTATCAATACCGTTCATGTTTTGCTCAATAACCTGCGTCACGCTCTCTTCAAGAGTTGCCGCTGTGGCACCAGGATAACGAGCGTTAATTTGCACCGACGGTGGCGCTATTTCAGGATACTGTTCAATAGGCAGTTGGGTGATTGCCAAGCCACCCGCCAGCATAATCACGATAGCGATAACCCACGCAAATATGGGGCGATCGATGAAAAATTTTGCCATGGTTTACTTCACTTCTTCTGTTTTTACAGGCATACCAGGTTGAATTTTTTGCAGACCCTCGACCACGATTTTATCGCCGGCGGCTAAACCACTGGTGACAATCCAATTACTACCGATAGTCCGGTCGACTTCTAGGTAACGCTGTTGAATCTTATTATCTTTGTCAACGACAAAGGCGATGGCACGACCACGTGGATCACGAGTAACGCCTGCTTGTGGAGCCAAGATCGCGTTTTGCAAACTGCCCGTTGCCACTTCAGCGCGAACGAACATCCCTGGTAACACAATATGGTCTGGGTTAGCTAAGCGTGCACGTAATGTGATGGCGCTGGTTTGCGGGTCAACAGTAACCTCGTTGAACAGCAGTTCACCAGTAGTGCTAAAGTCACTGTCTTCACCTAAACGCACTGTTACTTGAGCGCGATTATTGGCATCTGTGACAATTTGACCCGTAGCTATGAGCTGCTGCAAGCGTAGATAATCGCTAGTACTTTGTGAAATATCCACATAAATCGGGTCGAGTTGGGTAATGGTTGTAAGTGGTTGTGCTTGGCCAACGCTTAATAACGCGCCTTCAGTTAACTGAGAACGGCCGATTTGACCAGAGATAGGTGCTTTTACTTTCGTATACTCAAGGTTCAGCTCAGCGCGAGCTAAGTTCGCCTGTGCAACTTTTAGTTGTGCCTCTGCTTGTAAGTAAGACGCTTCGGCTTCATCAAAATCTTGTTGGCTGATTGCATTATCGGCAAGTAGCTCTTTGCTACGCTCAAAGCGAGACTTTGTTGATTTCAACACGGCATTGGCACGAGCGATCTCAGCTTGAGCGCTTGCTAACTCAGCTTCGTACATTGCAGCATCGATTTGATAAAGTTGCTGTCCAGCGGTAACCATGGAACCTTCATCAAACAGACGCTTCTCTAGAATGCCAGTGACTTGTGGTCGCACTTCAGCAACCCGAAATGCGCTTGCGCGACCAGGAAGGGTGGTGGTTAAATCGACGTTCTGTGCTTTAATGGTAACCACACCGACGGTCATAACTTGCTGCTGCATAGCATCCGGTGCGCTTTGCCCCGCATCACCACAGCTAGCTAGTAAAATGCTGGTGGCGATTACCGATACGAACAACAGCTTACGAAAACGTTGTTGCATGAAACTACCTCATCTTTTTGTTAATGGTTTCGATCGCTGGAATTATACATACATTCATGTATGTTTGTAAGAAAAACTATTCAATAAAATCGATTATGATTATCGACTAAATTTAGCTTCAGCATGAGATAACACGATGACAAGACTATGGCGAAAGCCTTTATTTATAGCCATTATCGCAGTGAGCATAGGATTTTTCATAACCTATCCATTGTGGTTAGAGGACGATCCATATTCCAGTAAAAATCGTAACGATTTGTATCAAGCGCTGATTGAGCGTTCTGGTATTTTGAATCGCGACTTACCTAAGTTGCTCGATATGAATACCCGCTTTGAGCGTGCGGAAGTTGTGGATTACGGGATGCGCTACGTCTATAGCTTGGTTAACGTCGACCGTTATCAACATGATATAGCGCAGATCCAAGCCCAAGTTGAACCTGCATTGAGTGACTACTACTGTCGTTTGGATGCAATGAAATTCTATCGTAAACAGGCAGATCACTTCACGGTAAGGTACCTAGATCGACATGGTTCTACGTTATTTGAACTGCGATTAACACCTACGCATTGCAACTCGTTCAGATAATTGGCGCATTGATTCCATCTAATACAATTTTTCCAATGATGGTATGACTTTCAATCTGACGGTGGGCGCGGATGAGGTTATCTGCACACAGTGCACCATAATGTGCTGCCATTGTGGTACCTAATACACCGGCATCCGTCAGTTCGGCAATTTCGCGTAAAATTTGACCTTGGCGATGCATATCATCAGTACCATACAACGAGCGTGTGAACATAAACTCCCAATAGAGGCTTAAGCTCTTTTGTTTCATCAGGCGGATGTCTAAGGGCTCGGCTGGATCATCTATCAGAGCAAAGTGACCTTGTGGCGACATCAGCTCGATAAGTTCCATAAAATGCTGCTCGGTGTGAGTTAAGCTAGCAACATGTGTCACTTGCGTGATACCTAACTCTTGCAATTGCGGTCGTAAGGGCTGGTGATGATCGATGACGTAATCTGCCCCCATATCGTACACCCATTGTTGCGATTCGGGTCGTGATGCGGTGGCGATAGTACAAATGTTCTGGTGAAGTTTTGTCAATTGCAGTAGGGCAGAGCCAACCCCTCCAGCTGCACCGGTAATGAGTAATGTGATAGGTTCATTACGATTGATCCGAAAGCGATCGAACAGTAACTCCCATGCGGTGAGGAAGGTTAGTGGCATGGCTGCTGCTTGAGCAAAGCTCAGTTTGCTAGGTTTTTTACTCACCAGACGAGCGTCGACAACTTGATACTGGGCGTTACAACCAGGGCGATCAATCGCACCCGCGTACCAAACATCATCGCCTTCTTTAAAGTCGAAAACATTTTCACCGACACTGAGGATTGTCCCCGCGGCATCCCAACCAAGAATTGCGGGTTCACCTGCTGGCGGCTGACGTCGTTGTCGGATTTTGGTATCAACCGGATTCACCCCGATACCATAGACAGCAACAAGAACATCATTAGCGCCCAATTTAGGCTCAGTAACCATGATATCAACAAGGGCATCTTTCTGATTGATATCGCAGGTATTCAAATATGCCACTGCTTTCATGTCAGTGCCTCAATTAAGTTATGATTAACATATTCAATTCATAGTACGTTATTCTAATCCAGCGAGCCAATTAATATGCTAGTGTAAGTCGCTGAATTTGTAGTCAAGGACTCATTATGTTTCGATGGTTTGAACAACGCTTAAATCCATTCCCTGAGGGAAAACCGCAGCAACCTCCAACATCGTTGGTGGCGTTCTGCCTGTATTATTCAAAAGGTGCTTGGCC
Source organism: Pseudidiomarina indica (assembly GCA_029279945.1). Lineage (GTDB taxonomy): Bacteria > Pseudomonadota > Gammaproteobacteria > Enterobacterales > Alteromonadaceae > Pseudidiomarina > Pseudidiomarina indica_A. Next base: position 115,716 of record JAJUHK010000001.1, read on the forward strand.
GTTTATCTTGATTGCCGGGCTACTTATGACACTTATAGCTATTACCGAAGTGTGGCTGTTTAGCTTTATCGGTAATATTGTTGACTGGCTTGCAGTACAAAGCCGAGAGACTTTTGTTGATGAGCAACTCTGGCATTTAGTTGGCATGGCAGCCTTAGTTCTCATTGGATTACCACTACTGGTGATTGGTCATTCATTGATTACTTACCAAAGTTTGCTTGGTAATTATCCCATGCGTATACGGTGGCTGGTGCACAAATACCTGCTCAACCAATCGGTCACCTTTTATCAGGATGAATTTGCTGGTCGTATCGCCACGAAAGTCATGCAAACTGCGTTAGCAGTGCGTGAATGCGTGATTAAGCTGTTTGATGTCCTCAACTATGTTGTGGTGTACTTTATTGGTACGGTAGTCATCATTAGCGCTGCCGATTGGCGCCTCGCATTTCCATTAGTAATTTGGCTGGGGTGTTATATTGTCTTATTGCGTTATTTTGTTCCTCGCTTAGGCGCAGTGGCTGCTTTGCAAGCTGATGCTCGTTCGACCATGACGGGGCGTATTGTCGATAGTTACACCAATATTCAAACTGTGAAGCTATTTTCTCATGCACAACGTGAACTTGGTTTTGCCAAGGAAGGAATGACAGAGTTTTTAGCGACTGTGCATCAGCAGATGCGATTAGTCACTAAGCTTTACATCTACCTGTATTTACTAAATTCGTTGTTATTGTTTAGTGTTGCGGCAACTGCCATTTATCTGTGGCTTGGCGACCTCATCACTGTTGGGGCTATTGCTGTGGCCTTGAGTTTGGTCTTGCGGTTATGGGGTATGAGCCAATGGATTATGTGGGAAATCTCTGCATTATTTGAAAATATTGGTACTGTGCAAGACGGTATAAAAACTGTTGCTGTCCCGCAATCGATAGAAGATAAACCAGATGCTAAGCCTTTGGTGGTTAGCCAAGGCGCAATCGAATTTCAGTCGATAAATTTTGCCTACCATACAGACATTCCAATTCTGACTGACTTAAATCTGAGCATAAAACCTGGAGAAAAAATTGGGTTAGTAGGGCGTTCCGGTGCCGGTAAATCCACGCTGGTGAATTTATTGTTGCGGTTTTATGACTTAGCTGAGGGCAAAATAACTATTGATGGACAGGACATTGCCTATGTCACGCAAGATAGTCTGCGACAAAATATTGGCATGGTGACTCAAGATACGTCGTTACTGCACCGTTCAGTACGTGGCAACATCGCCTACGGGCGCCCCGACGCAACGCAGGAAATGATTGAACAGGCAGCTAAACGTGCTGAAGCGGATGTTTTTATTGCCCAATTAGAAGATTCCCAAGGCCGGCGTGGCTATGATGCGCATGTGGGTGAGCGCGGGGTGAAATTGTCTGGTGGTCAACGGCAGCGCATAGCGATTGCACGAGTTATGCTAAAAGACGCACCTATTTTAATCCTCGACGAAGCTACTTCCGCGCTTGATTCAGAAGTTGAGGCGGCAATTCAAGAAAACTTGTATCGTCTGATGGAAGGTAAAACAGTCATCGCGATTGCTCACCGTTTATCCACCATAGCAGCGATGGATCGCTTGGTAGTCATGGATCAAGGGCGGATTGTCGAACAAGGAACGCATGAACAGCTGTTAGCACAAGGTGGCTTATATGCACAACTGTGGGCGCGTCAATCAGGAGGCTTTTTGGCAGATTAACCATGACTCATTGGTTTCAACGTTTTAATCGAATATGGCTCGTTGAATCGGTACGCCGGTACGAAGTAGAACATGGTGTTCAGCACCACGAACGTATTCAAACCATCGCCCGTGAGCAGCCAACACTTGCTGAACGCATTATAGTGCGAGCTGAATTGCTAGCGCCCGAGCTTGGCCTGGGGTGCTCGGCGCAACAATGGCAACAACTTTATCGCCTCGTGTGGGGTGTGTTGTTGGTGCTTGCAATAGTTAGCGCCATCGCTATCGTTCGAAGTGCGTTAGCTATTCCGCAGCCGATTTCCCTAAGCTATGCGCTACTCGTTTTACTCGGGCTACAATTCGCAATGTTTGTGCTTTGGCTCGTAAGCCTTACCACAAAAGCTCATATGGGGGCGGTGGGGAGGCTGTTATTATGGCTATACCGCCATATTGGGAGAAATCCTGATCGGCAGCAGCTGCAGAATCAGTTTATTAGTGTGATCAACCAGTATGGCTTAACGACACCGTTAACGTCGTTGTTATCTCATGGGTACTGGTTACTTGTGATGGTCGCTGTATGGCTGCTACTGGCGTTACATTTAAGTACAAATGCTTACCACTTTACGTGGGCTACCACCATTTTGGCACCGGAAACCTTACAGTTATTGGTCGACAGTATCCACTGGTTACCGCAGCAGTTAGGCGTCATAGCTCCAAGTGTCGAACAATTATGGTCAGCTCCAGATGCAAACCTGCAGCTGACGGCGGGACGTTGGTTGTTAAGCTGTGTATTTTGGTATGGCGTTGCATGGCGTGCACTTTGTTGGTTATTGTCACTGCTGGTATTAATGAAAAAGCTAGCCAACGTGCAGGTCGATACGAAATTGCCGGGCTTTGCGGCGGTAATTCGCCTGCTCGAAGATAAAGCAGCAGCTCGGGTGGTGGATGCGGATATGTCGCCACCCACATCAGTTACAAATAAGACAATGGGCGCCGCTTATGGTCACGGAGAAATGGTACTGAGCTTGGATTATGAGGCCGATCAGGAGTGGTTGATGCGCCACGCGCAGCAACCTGACTATGCTGGAGTTATTGCTTCTCATCAGGACAAGCAACAGCTTTTGCATCGGTTAGGTGAACATCCTGTCGCACGGATTACCGTACGCATTAATACTCAATTATCGCCGGATCGGGCAGCATTACGATTTTTACAACAGTTACGCCAAGTGACTCAGCATTTACAGGTGCAGTTGGTACAGCCATCAACAGCAGATGGTGTTCGGATGCAGCATTGGCAGGAGCAATTGAATGCGGAGGCAATTGCATGGAACCACTAAAACTAGCTGTAGTTGGCCATACGAATACCGGTAAAACATCACTACTGCGAACCATCTTGCATGACTCTGACTTTGGTGAAGTGGCGTCACGACCAAGCACGACCCGCGACGTGATTCGTACCGATGTCGTGATTGAACGACAGATGTTACTGCAATTGTTTGATACTCCGGGGTTGGAAGCTGGTACAGATCTGTATGAACAACTGAATCGTACTGATGATGGCCATCGACATGATGGGCCGGCGCATATACAAGCATTTCTTCAATCGCCAGAGGCTGCGACCGATTTTGACCAAGAAGCAAAAGTGCTGCGACAAATGTTGCAAGTCGATGCCGCTTTATATGTGGTGGATGTTCGAGATCCAGTCTTGCCAAAATTTCAAGATGAACTAGCCGTGTTAACACGCTGTGGCAAACCTATCCTCCCAGTTCTTAATTTTGTAGCGCAGCAGCCTAACCACCGGTCGGCATGGCAGCAAGCTCTCAGTAATATTAATTTGCATGTGCAAATTGAGTTTGATGCGGTAACACCACCGATTCGTGGTGAGGTGACACTGTGTGAGCGATTAGCCGCATTGCTACCAGCATTTCAACCACAACTCGAAGCCTTTGCCAATGCACGGGAGGAACAGCGATTACAGCGCTGGCGCACAGCTCTGCATCAACTGGCTGAACTCCTGGTAGATGTAGCAGCATACCATTACTGTCTTCGGGGGCACGAACTTGAGGACGAACATCAACAGTTTATCCTGAAACAGCTACAAGCAAGTGTGAAACGACGCGAAGAACAGTGCGTGCAAGAGCTGTTAGCACTGTACGCATTTGAGCGTACAGCCGTTGAACTGCCGCAGCTACATGCTCAGACGGGTCAATGGCGTAACGATCTATTCGCGGCCCATACGTTTGCTGAATTTGGGATTAAAACAGGCTTGGGGGTAGGTAGCGGTGCCGCAGTTGGTGCTGGTGTTGATGTACTAGTTGGTGGTTTAAGCCTAGGTGCTGGCACTGCAATTGGTGCGGTAATTGGAGGGGTATGGCAAGGGTGGAATCATTATGGCAGAAGATTGCTCGGCCACTTAAGAGGTGAACGTGAACTCATCGTTAATGATCAAGTGGTGCATGTTTTGTGCTTGCGTCAACTAGGGCTGATCGAGCGATTGGCGCAACGCGGGCACGGTGCACAATCCATTGTACAGGTGCAAGAAACGTCAAAACCACGCCAACAATGGCTTGAAAAGTTATTGAAAGTACTTAGCCCTGCGCGTAAACAGCGGCATTGGTCGAGTATGCACAACAATCAATTTGTCGATAGTAAAGAACGACAACAGTGTGTCGAACAGGTGCGGAAACACTTAGAAGAAATTTGGTCGGCGTGACTGGATTTGAACCAGCGACCCCTGACACCCCATGACAGTGCGCTACCAAGCTGCGCCACACGCCGACCGAGGTCGCTATATTACTGAATCTCACCAATTTGGCAAGGCCTAATCGGTGCGACTGCTGTTTTATTCATCAGTGTTGGTTGATTCACCGTCTTGACTAAAGCGTTTTAGTTTTCGAATACCATCTACCAGTACCGGTGTCGCTGGAGAAACTCCAGGTAATACGGTTAAGTCTGCATTGCTAAATGTTTCGATGGTGGCATCGGCATAAATCACTGAGGTGATTTCACGGTCGTACACCACTAAATCGTTGCCGTAGCTCGTCATTAATGGTAACCGTCGTGGCTTGTTAGTTAAATCAACGCCGATTGAATAGGCCTTCGCATCATCAACACAGTTTAGATAGTTGGCCAATACGGTTGGCATTACATCGGTCAACGATGCAATGTGGTGATTTTGAATTGGAATGCTGTCGCTGTAAACAAAGTTTACTCGCATCGATTGTTGCGCATAGGGTTGTTCACCAGCAGCCTGATGTGGGGTTAGACCAACAAGCATGATTTGCGTACCTTGTTCTATTTGATAGCGCAGTACGCGTTTTAATGCCGGCGTTAAACGCGTCGCTGCAGCAATACCAATATAGGCAGTCGGCTCAGCGAGTTGGAATGAAGTGAACTCTGCCACGGCCTTAGGCCACAATTCACTCGGTAACTGTCGATTTAGTGATACCTCAATTTGATAATCGCGCAAGGCATCAAAATAGACAGGCTGTTGCTGCGTGCGACTTATCGCCGGCTGATATAAATCAGGTAACGCATACAACAGCTCAAACAACGCACTGCTTAAGTTGCGGTGGCCTAGCATCGTGTTTTTAAACGCTTGCAAGTTACTAAATTCATTTTGAAGTTCTGCTACTGTTGCATCATCGAAACGCGCTAACCCAATGATCAACGTATTAGGTGCTTGCGAGACTCGTGCACATTGAAGCTCGCGGGCTGGATACACTAAATTGACATCGGTGCCACGGCGAATCAGATTTTCAGTTGCTTCTTGGCGCTGTTCAACGAGTAAACCATGTTTACTCATCAGCGTTTTCGCTGTGGTTGGGTAGCTTAATGGGAACATATCGTCTTGCTTAGTAATCGGAGTGTAAAAGACAGCGTCTGCCCAAATATGCATGCTGTGACTACCTAAAAAGCACACCACAAATACCGCACTAAGACTAGGTCCCCAATAACGTGCCTGGAGACGATCCAGCCGTTTCCACGCAATGTTTGCTAAACCTAATTCAAAGATTAGCAAAATGACGAAAACCAGTAGCAAGCCAATTAGAATGACAAAACTTGCCCCAGCGAATACCGTTTCGGCATCCATTGCTAGCTGTGATAGAGAATAAGTATTTAAGTGATACCCGTATTGTCGATAAAACAATGCGTCAGCGACCAAGGCAATAAGCCCAAAGGACGCCACCAGCGTACCTATACCACGCAACACCCGAGTGTAGGGTACGATTAAACAAAACGGGAATATTAGTAGGATAAAAACAATAAAAGGTAGAAACGCAAAGTGTCCTAACCAACTCATGATTAGATAAAGAACACCGAGTGCTGAGCCAGGGGATTCGGTAGCTTCGATGTACAGTGTGCCTATGGCCAGCACCAGCAGAATATTAAAGAAGGTGAACCAATGGCCCCAGCTGATCAATCGCGCAATTTTGTCGCGGCGTTGTTTTCGTTGTTTCATGGATGAGGCGTACCTTTTTCCTTGTTTTTCTTTCGATTGTAGCAGGAGTTTTCAAATTTGTTCAGCGATTTACTGTAACTGAGCCAACAGTCTTAGTTATACCGTATTTTTTCGGAAACAGCACGGTATTGAGTGACATCGTGGTAAACTACAGCTCATCGTATCACAGGGAATTTAAGAGGACACCGAGTTACCATGCAAGCCGATGTGAAACATAGCATTATCCATCAGTTTTATACGAACGACGGACATATTGGTCTGCGCTTGGCACCAAGCACGCTTGCCGTCGATGATGACGTCCACTTGCTATTATCAGAACTTACGGACGTTTATCATGCCAAGCCAAGCAAAGGTTATGCACGATTCATTGATGCCGAGCGTGATGATACTGATAGCGAACAACTCAGTGAGTTTCCTACACTGCTTGACGCATGGAGAAAGGGCGACGAAGAATTCGTGAAATTTTCGCAGCGTACCGCTCATATTCTTCATCAACAGCTGCAGCACTACGGATTTTTGGAGAGTGGCTTTTTATTAATAGCGAGTTTTATGGAGCGTGGGCATGACCACTTGGTGGTTGCATTTTTACCAAATAAAGAAGGTGTTTCAATCGCCCCAGACTTGTCTGTCGATCGATCCACTCAGTTGGATATCAATCGTGTGTATTTAGCTGCTACGGTTAACCTGACTGAATGGCATGAAGAGCCCGAGTCAACAAGCTACATTTCATTTTTGAAGGGGCGAGTAGGGCGTAAAATTTCTGATTTCTTCTTAGACTTCTTAGGCTGTACCGAAGGCCGTAATGTTAAACAACAAAGCCAACAGTTGGTTGAATCGGTGCAACAATATGTTCAAGAACACAATCTAGCCCCAGAACAGGCCCAAGCTGTTCGACAATCGGTTTATGAGATTTGTGATCAATCTTGGAAAAATGATGAGCCAGTTCGCGTTGTTGATTTATCTAAGCAACTATCGCAGGCGGTAGATACAACGCAAAGTTTTGCTGATTTTACAGCCAAGCTGGAGCAACCACTGCCAGAAGAGCTGCGTACCGATCGTAGTACAGTTCGTAAACTCGTAAAGTTTCAAGGGCAAGGTGGCGGCATTAGCATTGGATTTGATCAACAACTGCTTGGCGATCGTGTCGAGTATAACCCTGCGACCGATACCTTAACGATTCATGGTACACCACCGAATCTTCGCGACCAGCTACGACGCTACTTTGGCATTGACAGTTAATAAACAAAAAAACGCCGACGTAAGTCGGCGTTTTGCAATATACGTAATCGTATTATTTATCGTTTTGGATTGGGATAATGTTGGTTGCGTGAAGTCCCTTGGGACCTTCTTCGAGTTCAAACTCAACACTTTGCCCGGCTTTCAACGTTCGATAACCCTCCATCTCTATGGTTGAATAGTGAGCAAAAATATCACCTTCGCGATCTTTTGCCTCAATAAAACCAAAGCCTTTCGAGTTATTAAACCATTTTACCTTACCGGTAGCCATACTTCTGCTTCCTTATAGGTTGTTCTGTAAACACACATATTATTTTTGTTAGAATGATGACTAACAAAGTACCATTTCGGCATGTCACTTGAAACGCTACATTGTTAACACCATGTTTTACTCTAGGTAAGTTATTTTTATAGTCAAGTACTTTTTGACCGAAATGTAGACAATAGTTGTTTTTCTGTAAGTAAAGTTGGTTAGGAACGCACAAAAACTAACGCTTGTTGGAAATTTCAGGCTATATATTAATTGTAGGTTGTTGATGACGATGGCTGACAATCGTAGACAAGGGCAGGTGCAACTGCTTGATAAAACAAAGTTGCAGCCACCCTCGATGTATAAAGTAATTCTTATTAATGATGACTATACGCCGATGGACTTTGTTGTCGAAGTACTGATGCGCTTTTTTCGGATGGATCATGAACGGGCTACCGAAACCATGCTAATAGTACATTACAAAGGTAGTGCAGTATGTGGTGTATACTCATATGAGATTGCTGAGACAAAAGTTGTTCAAGTGAACCAATACGCACGCGCCCATCAGCATCCGTTATTGTGTTCAATGGAACGGGCTTGAAATGAGCAAATCGCACAAGGGTCGCAAAAGGAGTAGCTCATGTTAAACAAAGCGCTAGAAAATACTTTGAACGACGCATTTCGGATTGCGCGTGAATATCGTCATGAGTTAATGACCGTTGAACACCTCTTACTGGCATTATTAGATAATCCTGAGGCGTCGCAAGCGCTGCGTGCCTGTGGGCTTAACTTCGCAAATTTGAAGGGGGAGTTGGAGGAGTACATCGAATGTAGCACTCCCCAGCTCGATATCAATAATTCTGATGCGGAAACTCAACCTACGTTGGGTTTCCAACGCGTGTTACAGCGCGCGGTATTTCATGTGCAGTCGTCTGGTAATACCGAAGTAACCGGGGCAAATGTTTTAGTCGCCATCTTTGGTGAGCAAGAATCCCATGCGGTTTATTTGTTAAATAAACACGATGTTACTCGTTTAGATGTGGTGCATTATTTATCCCACGGCCTGTCAAAAATTGATGATGAAGCGCAACCAGACGAATCAGTCGACGAAGAAACCTTAGAAGAACAGCAATCGAGTGAGCGGCAAAGCTACTTAAGACGGTTTTGTACGAACCTAAATGAACGAGCACGGATGGGGCGGATCGACCCGTTGATTGGTCGTGACGCTGAGGTGGAACGTTGTATTCAGATCCTTTGTCGGCGGCGAAAAAATAACCCATTGCTGGTGGGTGAAGCTGGAGTGGGTAAAACAGCGATTGCTGAAGGGCTAGCTCATCGAATCGTTCATGGGCAAGTACCAGAGGTGATGACTACCGCAGTGATCTATTCATTAGATATGGGAGGCTTGTTAGCTGGTACTAAGTATCGTGGTGATTTTGAAAAACGTTTCAAACAGCTGTTGAAAGAATTTACTGAACATCCCGATGCCATATTATTTATTGATGAAATTCATACGATTATTGGGGCTGGCGCTGCCAGTGGCGGTGTGCTCGATGCCTCCAATTTGCTTAAACCTCTGCTTAGCAGCGGTGAATTGAAATGTATCGGCTCAACCACATACGCTGAATTCAAGAATATTTTTGAGAAAGATCGTGCATTGGTACGTCGTTTCCAGAAAGTCGATATCACTGAGCCCTCAGTCGAAGATACCACTCGTATCTTAATGGGTTTAAAAGAGCATTACGAAGAACATCACGGTATTCGGTATACGCAGCCTGCAATTCGAGCTGCTGCGGAACTGTCAGCACGTTACATTAATGAAAGACATTTACCAGACAAAGCGATCGATGTACTCGATGAAGCAGGGGCTAGCCAGCGCTTATTACCGGCGTCGAAACGAAAGAAAACGATCGGAGTTCAAGATATTGAATCTATTATTGCGAAGATCGCCCGGATCCCTGAACAATCGGTATCACGTAGCGATCAGCACATTCTCAAAAATCTTGATCGCAACTTGAAACTGGTCGTGTTTGGTCAGGATCATGCCATTGAACAACTCACCGCTGCTATTCGTTTATCACGCTCAGGCTTGGGGCACGAGAATAAACCTATAGGCTCGTTCCTGTTTGCAGGCCCAACCGGTGTTGGGAAAACGGAAGTGACAAAACAGCTCGCCAAAGTGATGGGAATCGACTTTATCCGGTTTGATATGTCTGAGTATATGGAGCGTCATGCGGTGAGCCGCTTAATCGGGGCTCCGCCAGGGTATGTAGGCTTTGAACAAGGCGGATTACTGACCGACGCTATCATTAAATCGCCTCATTGTGTCTTGTTGCTTGATGAGATTGAAAAAGCTCACAGCGATATTTACAACGTGTTATTACAGGTCATGGACCACGGCAGTTTGACTGATAACAACGGGCGTAAAGCTGATTTTCGCAACGTTATTGTCGTCATGACCACCAATGCAGGGGTACAGGAAACTGTTCGACAGTCGATCGGTTTTCAACAACAAGATAATGCACCCGATGCGATGGTGGAAATTAATAAAACGTTTTCCCCGGAATTTCGTAATCGACTTGATGCCATTGTCTGGTTCAATCATTTGGATAAAACTGTGATTGAACGTGTGGTTGATAAATTCATGATGGATTTACAAGTCCAACTCGATAAGAAAAATGTATCGCTCGAGGTTACTTCAGCAGCCTTGGATTGGCTTGTAGAGAAAGGTTATGACCGGGCTATGGGGGCGCGCCCAATGGCACGAGTCATTCAAGAACATTTGAAGAAGCCGTTGGCCGATGAGATCCTGTTCGGACGTTTGACAAACGGTGGTTCGGTAACAGTTGGAGTAAGGAAAGGGCAGTTAAATTTAACCATTCATGAGCGTGAGGCGCGCGGCTCAATCGCTGATTGAACCGCGCGAATGGCTTGAATTACCGAGCACGGAAAACGATACGACCTTTTGTTAAATCATATGGGGTCAGCTGTACCGTAACTGTGTCACCGGTCAAAATGCGAATGTAGTGTTTACGCATTTTTCCAGAAATATGTGCGGTCACTACGTGGCCGTTCTCTAGTTCAACACGAAACATTGTGTTAGGTAAGGTTTCAAGAACCGTGCCTTGCATTTCAATACTGTCTTCTTTTGCCATTCAAGCCCTCGATAAGTTATCTATTTAATAAAATTCAGTTTAAATTTATGCCATCTGATATGTGTGTTTTTCGCACACAGAGAAAAAGTGGCAGAATTTTAGCCGCTTTTACTCTGAAATGCCAATGATTCTAAGCGTTACTTCGGTAAGCTATCCAGAAAGCGCTCCGCGTCGAGCGCTGCCATACATCCTGTTCCAGCAGAAGTTATCGCTTGACGATAGGTATGATCCATCACATCGCCCGCGGCAAAAACGCCAGGTACGCTGGTAGCAGTGGCGTTTCCGTTAAGCCCGGATTGGACGACAATATAGCCGTCTTGCATTTCCAATTGCCCCTCGAATAAACTAGTGTTCGGTTGATGGCCGATGGCAATAAAGCATCCCATAACATCTAATTCACTGATGCTACCATCGATAGTATCTTTGATGCGAACGCCCGTTACGCCAGCGTCGTCACCAAGAACTTCGTCTAAGGTTTTATTTAAATGCAACACCATATTGCCGTTATTGACCTTGTCCATAAGGCGATCAACTAAGATTTTCTCAGCACGAAAGCTATCGCGACGGTGAATCAAATGTACTTCACTGGCGATATTGGACAAATACAGAGCTTCTTCAACCGCAGTGTTACCGCCGCCAACAACAGCTACTTTTTGGTTGCGGTAGAAGAACCCATCACAGGTGGCACAAGCAGACACGCCACGCCCCATAAAGGCTTGTTCAGATTCTAGCCCTAAATATTTTGCTGACGCGCCAGTGGCAATAATGACTGCATCGGCAGTGTAGTGGCCGCTATCACCCTTTAATGTGAATGGGCGCTTGGAAAAATCCACCTCATTGATGTGATCAAAGATAATTTCGGTATTAAATTTCTCTGCGTGCTTTTGCATGCGCACCATCAAATCAGGGCCGGTTAAACCTTCTGGATCGCCAGGCCAGTTCTCCACATCAGTTGTGGTTGTCAGCTGGCCACCTTGCTGCATACCAGTGACTAACACTGGGTTTAAGTTTGCTCGAGCGGCGTATACAGCTGCTGTGTAGCCCGCAGGTCCAGAACCAAGAATTAATAGGCGGCAATGTTTGGCTTCAGCCATAGGGTTTGTACTCCGTTGTTCTGATTAAGGTTCGCAAATAGCATTTATATGGGGATGATTGTAGGGATTACAAGTGCTCCAAACAAGAGGCCCGCAGCGATTTAACACTGCGGGCCTGCTGTTCACAACCTACCAACAAGTGGTTGTTCATTAGCTGTTAAGAGCAGCTAACGGGTCTTGATAGTCAAGTCCTAATTGTTCACCCAATACATCGTGTACTGCCTTAAAGGTAATTTTGCCACGGTGCATATTCAAGCCGTTCAATAAGTGTGGATCATTAGCGACGGCTTGTAGACCTTGGTTCGCAATCGCTAAGCCAAAAGGTAGAGTAGCATTGTTCAGCGCCATGGTTGAGGTTCGTGCAACACCACCTGGCATGTTCGCAACACAGTAATGAATCACATCATCGACAACAAAGGTTGGATCTTGGTGAGTCGTTGGTTTTGAGGTTTCGAAACAACCGCCTTGGTCAATAGCAACGTCAACGACGACTGACCCTGGCTTCATGTTTTTCACATGTTCACGGGTCAGCAACTTAGGTGCCGCAGCACCTGGAATCAATACGGCACCGACGATAAGGTCAGCTTCACGTGATAAGGTGTCAACCGCATCAACGGTAGAATAAACAGTTTTTACGCGGCCACCGAAGATATCGTCAAGTTGACGTAGGCGAGGTAATGAGCGATCAAGGATAGTGACATCTGCACCTAAGCCAACCGCCATTTTTGCTGCTTGTGTTCCCACTACGCCACCGCCAAGGATCAGTACTTTGGCCGGTGCTACACCAGGTACACCACCGAGTAATACGCCACTACCACCGTTGGCTTTAAGCAAGTGATGGGCGCCGGCTTGAATGGACATGCGGCCAGCAACTTCACTCATTGGTGCTAAAAGAGGTAAGCCACCGTTGCGGTCGGTTACGGTTTCGTAGGCGATAGCAGTCACACCGGCTTTACCGAGCAGTTCAGTTTGCACTGGATCTGGTGCTAAATGAAGGTATGTATAAATGATTTGACCTTCACGTAACTGTTCACATTCATGTGGCTGCGGTTCTTTGACCTTAATGATCATGTCTGCTTTTGCAAAAATTTCTTTTGGATCAGCGACAATGGTTGCGCCCGCTAACTCATAATCTTCATTGGTGAAGCCAATAGCCAAACCACCGTTATGCTCAACCATGACTTGATGGCCATTAGCCACATACTCGCGTACTGCAGTAGGAGTGAGGCCGATACGGTACTCATGGTTTTTAATTTCTTTAGGTACACCAATTAACATGGATATTGTTCTCCAATAAATAAATACGTGACTTCGTGGCGGCAATTATAGTTGATTTCAAAAATCTTTTTTGCACTTTTTTTCATCCTGCACTAGTGTATAGCAATGTTATTATTCTTGTTTATAGAGAAAAACAATGTTTTTATTAGATAACACCGTCGAAGTCACTATTGATCGTATTGACCGGAAAATACTTCGCATTTTGCAAGAGCATGGCAGGATCAGTAATGTTAGCTTAGCGCAACGGATTGGACTCAGTCCAACAGCCTGTAATGAACGGGTGCGTAAACTTGAGCGTGAAGGCGTTATCACTGGTTATCGAGCTTGTATTGACCCAACTAAGTTAGGCAGTCAGTTGGTGGTGTTTGTGGAAATTACACTGTCACGCACATCACCAGATGCATTTGCTGAATTTGGCGAAGCGGTGAAAGCCACTCCTGAAATTTTGGAGTGCCATTTAGTGGCTGGTGATTTTGATTTCTTGATTAAAGCACGGGTCACAGACATGCCTGCCTATCGAAAATTGCTAGGGGAAACTATTTTAACGATGCCCGGCGTTAACGAATCGCGTACCTATGTAGTAATGGAAGCGGTTAAGGATGATCCTAAGGTACTGATTAAAGGTTAGGAAAAGGCGATTGAAATAGCTGAATAACCCTAACAACCGCGCTACAATGGTTGGTAAAAACTAAATAACAAGCCTAATAGCGCACATTAAAAAGGTAACACAATACCATGGTAAGTCGAACAACAAGCTGGAGTATGCGATGAGTGGCGTGCAACGTGTATTGGAGGTTGGATTAATCCTCTGCGGGGCATTCGCTATCTTCTTATTCTTAGCGCTTGCCAGCTTTCATCCTGCTGATCCTAGTTGGTCGCAAACAGGATTTGAAGGAACCATCCAAAATGCTGCAGGAGTTATCGGTGCATGGTTTGCCGATGCACTGTTATTTGCTTTTGGTTTTGTTGCCTACTTAATCCCGTTTGGCTTAGCTACACTGGGCTACGTCCTGTTTCGTAAAACCCATAAGCTGTTAGAACTTGATTATCTTGCGGTTGGACTTCGTTTGATTGGCTTAGTGCTTTCGTTGATCGGTGCTTCAGCCCTTGCAGCGCTTAACTTTAACGATATTTATTCATTCTCCGCCGGAGGTGTCGTCGGGGACGTTATTAGTACGTCGTTGCTCCCATACTTCAACCGCATTGGTACGACGTTATTACTATTAACGTTCTTGTGTACTGGATTAACACTGGTTACTGGCATTTCATGGATTTGGTTAGCGGATAAAGTAGGTGAGTTGGCCATCGCGGCAACATTGTGGCTCATGAAGTCATGTCAACAGGCTGTCGCCTATGTGCGTGAGAAGCAACAAGGGCGGAGCAGTACCGAACCCCAGTTATCAATGCCGAGCGAACAGACGCAGCCAGCAATTCCAATCCGTCATGAGCCAGATTTAACGCTGGATATGGAGTTGTCGATGACAGCGGTGGATGAGCCAGTTATTGCTCTAAGTGACGATGTTGAAGCGCATGCTGACGATTACAGCCGGTTTAAACCTAAAAAAGCCCAGGCTCAGAAGAAAGCCGACGTGGTTCATGGTGGAACAACAGATGATGTTGCTGACGAACCAGAGACTGCAGCAACAACACCGCAGCGATTAGATCCGTTGCCATCCATTGAATTACTTGATCGTCCCAATAAAACCGGGAATCCATTAACACCTGAAGAGCTACAGCAAATCAGCGACACCGTTGAAGCAGTATTACAAGATTTTGGTGTCGAAGTAAAAGTAGCCAATGTCCAACCAGGTCCAGTGATCACGCGTTTTGAGTTAGATTTAGCACCGGGTGTGAAAGTATCCAAGATTTCTAACCTTGATAAAGATATTGCCCGCTCACTAAGTGCGATTTCAGTGCGAGTGGTGGAGGTCATTCCTGGGAAATCTTATGTTGGCTTGGAACTGCCAAACAAAACCCGTGAAATGGTTTATTTCAGTGAAGTGGTGGCCTGTGATGCATTCCAGCAAAGCAAAGCGCCGCTCACTATGGTGTTAGGTAAAGATATTGCAGGGTTACCAGTGATTGTTGACTTGGCGCGCATGCCACACTTGTTAGTTGCTGGTACAACAGGCTCAGGGAAGTCTGTAGGTGTCAACGTCATGATTTTGAGCCTGCTCTACAAGAGCTCGCCTGAAGACGTACGGTTGATCATGATTGACCCGAAAATGCTCGAGTTGTCCGTGTACGAAGGCATTCCTCATCTGCTCACTGAAGTGGTTACGGACATGAAGGATGCCGCGAATGCATTGCGTTGGTGTGTGGGTGAAATGGAACGCCGCTACAAGCTCATGTCGGCGTTGGGTGTACGCAATCTAAAAGGCTACAATCAAAAAATTCTGGAAGCACAGGAAAGTGGTGAACCACTACGTGATCCATTATGGAAACCACGTGACTCGATGGATGAATTACCACCTTACTTAGAGAAATTACCAAGTATTGTAGTGGTGATTGATGAATTTGCCGACATGATGATGATTGTTGGCAAAAAAGTCGAAGAACTCATTGCCCGTATTGCGCAGAAAGCACGGGCAGCTGGTATTCACCTGATTTTGGCAACCCAACGGCCGTCTGTGGATGTTATTACAGGCCTAATTAAAGCCAATATTCCGACGCGGATCGCATTCCAAGTTCAGTCAAAAATTGACTCTCGCACCATTCTCGACCAACCCGGTGCTGATCAATTGTTAGGGCAGGGGGACATGCTCTATTTACCACCCGGCAGTGGCGTACCAACACGGGTGCATGGGGCTTTTGTCGACGATCATGAGGTACATGCGGTTGTTGCTGATTGGAAGAAACGCGGCAAACCAAATTACATTGATGAAATTTTGAATGGAAGTCTCGACGAGGACAATTTATTGCCTGGTGAGCAACTAGATTTTGGTGATGAAGAAAGCGACCCGTTGTACGATGAGGCAGTAGCATTTGTGACCGAAACCCGGCGTGTGTCGGTATCGAGTGTCCAACGTAAATTTAGAATTGGTTACAATCGCGCCGCTCGTATTGTGGAACAAATGGAAGCTAGCGGTGTCGTTACTAGTGCCGGCAGTAACGGTCAACGTGAGGTGCTTGCGCCTCGCCCCCCAAGAGATTAATTCGTTGTAGGAACAGCTATGCAAACGAGGCAGTATGTAAGACGAGTGTTGGTCGGTGGAACCATGCTAGTGGCGTTAACGGCAGCAGTACTAAGTACTGCCAACGCCCATGATGATGAACGCCAAGCGTTATTGGCACGGCTGAATCATTTAACCACGCTAGAAGCTGATTTTGCGCAGCAGGTTACCGATGCTCAAGGTGAATTGGTGCAACAATTACATGGTCATTTAGCGTTGGCTCGCCCTAATTTGTTGTACTGGCAAAGTGATGCTCCCGATGAAATGGTGATGGTTGCTGATGGTCAAAACCTTTGGTATTACAACCCATTTGTTGAGCAAGTGACTATTTATCAGCAACAAAATGCGATTGCACAAAGTCCATTGCTATTATTACTAGATGGAACAAGTGACGCCTGGGAGCACTATGAGATTAAAGTGGAAGGTGCGAGTTTTGCGTTACAACCCTTACCTAGTGCAAGTAGCGCTCAGAGTTTGCAATTAGTGTTTGCTGAACATGGCTCGCCAGCACAACTTACCCGTATTATACTTGATGACGGGCAGGGGCAAATTAGCACCATTGAGCTGGAAAACGTTACATTGAATCAACCAGTTGATAAGCAGCTCTTTACCTTTAAGGTTCCCGCAGGAGTTGATGTGGATGACCAACGGTAACTTGGGGTTGGCGCTTGAACCCGATTTTCGCCCTCTAGCAGCAAAAATGCGCCCACAGAAACTGCATGAATATATTGGGCAGTCACACCTGCTCGCTCCGGGGAAACCGTTGTTTGAAGCCATTACCCGGGGCGTCTTGCATTCCATGATATTGTGGGGGCCGCCTGGTACGGGTAAAACTACGTTAGCAGAAATGATTGCGCAAAGTGCTAATGCTCAATTAGAGCGTATTAGTGCAGTAACGTCGGGTGTTAAAGAAATTCGTCAGGCCATTGAACGAGCCCAAAATCATGCCATCAGCCACCAGCAACAGACTGTGCTATTTGTGGATGAAGTGCATCGCTTCAATAAAAGTCAGCAAGATGCATTTTTACCGTTTATTGAAGATGGTACCGTTATTTTTGTGGGAGCAACTACAGAAAATCCAGCATTTGAGCTTAATCATGCATTACTGTCTCGAACCCGCGTGTATCATCTTCGCCATCTTACTGAAGCAGAACTTGAACAAGTGGTTACAGCAGCTCTCAATGATCACGAACGTGGATTAGGCCAACGGCAGTTAAGCATTGCGCCAGATGCGCTACAGTTTCTTATTTATGCAGCGGCTGGTGATGCACGACGAGCCCTGAACTTCCTTGAAATCTGTGCTGATGCGGTGGCCGCCAACACCATTGATATTCAGTTAGTGCAAGAAGCAGTCGGCCAACGCCAAGCTGGCTTTGATAAACATGGTGATTGGTATTATGAGTTGCTGTCAGCATTGCATAAATCGGTACGGGGTTCATCACCGGATGGTGCGCTGTATTGGTATGCTCGCATCCTGCAGGGGGGTGGTGATCCGCTTATTGTGGCACGGCGCTTGCTTGCGATAGCGTCGGAAGACATCGGTAATGCTGATCCGCGCGCGATACAGTTGGCACTGACAGCGTGGGATACATTTACGCGATTAGGTCCGGCAGAAGGTGAACGAGCTATTGCCCAAGCGCTCGTTTATTGTGCTATGGCACCCAAAAGTAACGCTGTCTATCAAGCATTTAATCAAGCGAAAAAACTCGCTCAAGATTATCCTGATCTACCAGTGCCGAAACATTTAACCAACGCCCCAACCAAAATACACCGCGCAGAAGGGCATGGGGTCGATTACCGCTACGCTCACGATTACCCTAACGCATTTGTCGCTGGTGAACGGTATTTACCAAGTGCGATTGCCAAGGTTAGCTTATATAAGCCAAGTAATCGTGGTTTAGAGAAACAGCTGCAAGAAAAACTGAACTGGATGAACCAGCAACATCAAACCAGCCCGTGGCGGCGAGAGGATGGTGACTAGCTGTCACCAAGTCGCATGACGTTGGCTAATTAATCTGACGAAATTATTTCATTTCGTAGCACGAATCGTTAACATAACAGGCTTATTTCTGCTGGCTTTGCCCTATGTTTAGTCAGTTTTACGAGCTTGAGGTGTATTATCGTAGTGCTAGTAAATAGCGCTATGGTTTAAGTTATAACTTTTGATTTGGGAAAATTATGTTAGACGCTAAGTTATTTCGTAGTGAACTCATGGAAACTGCGGGTCGTTTGAAAGAAACCCGTGGGTATATTCTCGACGTTGCCGCACTCGAGGCATTAGAAACACAGCGTAAAGAGTTGCAAGTTCGTACTGAGTCACTGCAAGCGGAGCGAAATGCCCGATCAAAAGAAATTGGCCAAGCCAAAGCGCAGGGTCAAGACATTGCACCATTACTGGCAGAAATGGATGATATGGGGAGCCAATTAGAAGCGGCAAAACAAGCATTGAATCACATTCAAGATGAGCTCCATGCGATCATTGCAGGAGTCCCGAATATCCCAGATGCCAGCGTGCCCATCGGTGCTGATGAAGATGATAATGTTGAAGTGAGCCGTTGGGGTGAGCCACGTACGTTTGATTTTACACCAAAGGATCATGTTGACGTTGCTGCACATATTAATAACGGGATGGATTTTGAGCGCGCCGCTAAGTTGTCTGGTGCACGTTTTGTCGTTTTACAGGGGCAAGTTGCTCGTTTACACCGAGCGTTGGCACAGTTTATGTTGGACTTACACACCAGCGAGCATGGTTACCAAGAAACCTATGTCCCTTATCTGGTGAACCACGACACCTTGTTTGGTACGGGGCAATTACCTAAATTTGGCGAGGACTTATTTCATGTGCAAGGAGCCACTGAAAACCAAGTACCGCTCTCACTTATCCCAACAGCCGAAGTTCCTTTAACTAACTTATGGCGTGATGAGATTGCCGACGAAACCATGTTGCCGTTGCAGTACGTTGCGCATACGCCATGTTTCCGCAGTGAGGCAGGCTCTCACGGGCGTGATACGCGCGGTCTCATTCGTCAGCATCAGTTTGATAAAGTCGAACTAGTCATGTTGGTTAAACCGGAAGACTCCATGGCGGCGTTAGAGACCTTGACTGGCCATGCAGAGAAAGTATTGCAGCGGTTGGAACTGCCGTACCGCAAAGTATTACTATGTACTGGTGATATGGGCTTTGGCTCGGCTAAAACTTACGATTTAGAAGTATGGGTTCCTACACAAAATAAATATCGTGAGATTAGCTCATGTTCCAATATGTGGGATTTCCAAACGCGTCGAATGCAAGCGCGGTTCCGTCGTAAGGGTGCGAAAAAGCCTGAATTGATGCATAGTTTAAATGGTTCAGGCTTGGCAGTCGGGCGCACGTTGGTAGCGCTTCTGGAAAACAATCAACAAGCTGACGGATCAGTGTCAATTCCTAAGGTATTGCAACCTTACATGGGTGGATTAACATCAATCGCAGCTAAGTAAGCTATATGCACTTTGCGGGCTTTGGAAGGCCCGCAATTCGTGTTGCTTGCTTTGCCGGACCTTTGGGGAATAATTGATAAAGGTACATACTGTTGCCTTTATCTGCCCCTAACTTTTGTGCAACTGCTTTGACTAGAACACGTATCGCTGGGCTGGTGTCATAAGTCTCATAAAACTCCCGCACAAAATATATCACTTCCCAGTGTGCTGGAGTCATGTCAATATTTTCGAGTGCAGCAATATGCTCTGCTAAAGCGGGGCTCCAATCCTCATAGTTGGCGAGATACTCATGCTCGTCCGTAGCAAAAGCTTTACCATTTACGATAAACATCCGTCATCCCATACCTGATAATTGTTGGCGTCTAAGGTTAACTCAACCCAACGAGCGTCACCCACTTGAATGACAGCAGCAGGGACTGATTCGATCTCTAATAAATCGACTTCCCGCTGCAAAACATAGGGTGGACGGGGTAACTGTTCGAGTAACGCAGGTGTTTCGCAAACAGCTAGCAATGCTTGTTCGCTTAAAATAATGGTGGTGTCTTGGTGAACCCAAGTTGCAAGCCATGCTGTACTTGGCCACCGCCGCAGTAATACCACATGCTGGGTTGATCGTGACTGCTCCAATACGTTGTGTGCCATCATATGCTTAATACACCAATACTTTGTTAACTGCCGCTAACCGTTGTTCCCAATCCTGCGGTTCGATAACATCAACGGCAAAAATAAAGTCTTCAGCGGTTAATTGGAAGCGTTCTAAGTCGCTACGCAGTATCCATGGGTTAGGGCACTCAAATAGTTCCAATAATCCATACCGTTTATGCAATGAACGTTGCTGCCGTTGCGCATCGTGTCCATAACACCCCTGCAATACACCAGCACCACTGAGGATGAGCTGAGGATTGAGATCATGGCTAGCAAGTGCAAGCAACATATCTTGACCTAACCATGTCTGTTCGTCATGTTCAGAATGAGTTTGAATAATCGCAATAGTCATCGTTAGCCTGCTAGAATTGAATCAGATGATCGGCGCGTGCAACCGCTTGAGCAAATTCAGTGAGGCCTCCTGCGGTAAAAGCATCAGGCAAATGATCGATATCCAACTGATACATGCTTTCTGCTAGGGTCTGACACACCACTAACGGAATGTGATGCTGTTGTGCAAGCCGTTGCCATTGCTCAATTATAGTAGCTGCAGCTGGTGAGGTTGGCGGGGCAGCATGTGAAATCGCCGCCCCGTAAAAAAATATCATACTAACTCGATGCCCAGATACAAGCGCAGCCTGTGCGTAATGATACGCTAACAGGCTGCGGTATTGAGCGGGGGCGTTTGCAGCTGGTGCTGCATGCAGTGCTAAAACAAGATTCGCCACCAGTTATCCTTTATAACGATTACTCATCGCCACCAAAGGCCATTAAAATATTCAGTAGGCTAACAAAGATATTGTAAATAGATACATACAGTGTCACGGTCGCAAGGATATAGTTGCGCTCACCACCATGAATAATGGCACTGGTTTGCATCAGTATAGCGCCTGCTGAGAACAACATAAATAGCGCAGAAAGAGTTAAGCTCAGTGCTGGCATGTTAAGGAATAAGTTGGCAATAAATGCCACTAACACGACAACAAATAATGCCATCATCATGCCACCTAAGAACGACATGTCCTTTTTCGTGGTCAAGACATAGGCGGATAAAGCAAAGAATATTAATGCGGTGCCACCAAGTGCAGTCATGATGATTTCTTCACCGGCTGGACCAATAGCACTAATCATGCCCAAAATTGGACCTAAGGTGTACCCCATAAAACCAGTTAACGCAAAAACAGCGAGTAAACCAGCACTACTGTTTGCGGTTTTATGGACTAAGAATAGTAAGCCATAGAAGCCAACTAATGTAAGAATTAACCCAGGGTGTGGCAGATTCATGCTGGCAGCAAGGAATGCAGTGAATGCACTAAATGCCAGGGTCATACCAAGTAACATGTAAGTGTTACGTAACACCTTGTTAGTCTGTAATACCGATTCACCTTGATGTGCTGTGGAAAGGTGACTTTGATGACTCATACGATTCTCCATTATGTTCTATTTGAACGTTTTTGTTGAACTTCATCCTAGTGTCCAGTGTACCCTATAAATAGGGTGGAAGGGTATTGTTTTCAATGGCCCCGTTATTACTTGAGCAAATTGTATAAAATGCCAGCAAACGAACTCAAGTTTCAAAATTTTCCTTTACAAGCACGATTTAGCTCATTATTATTCGCTTCGTCGTTGAGGGACATCCCTTAAGACCACGGAGAGATGGCAGAGTTCGGTTGAATGCACCTGACTTGAAATCAGGCGTGGGCGCAAGCTCACCGGGGGTTCGAATCCCTCTCTCTCCGCCACGAATTCTAAGAACCCGCTCGCAAGAGCGGGTTTTTTCGTTTTAGCCAGCCCGAGTCAATGCTATCATCTGGTCATACCTGTTTAATCACCAATCATTTTATTATTTTATTGAACAAGGGGTTGTCATGACTTTATTTAGTGAAGTACTTGCTACCATTACTCCTGCCGCGGAACAAACAATCGCATTACCAACAGGCTGGGGGCAAGGGCGTGCTCTATTTGGTGGGCTCACGGCAGCTATTGCCTGGCAACACGCTCAATATGGTGCTGCGCCTGAACAGCATCTACATAGTTTTACGGTATCCTTTGTCGCCCCCGTTCAACCGGGTCAAGTGAAATTGTTACGCCAAATATTGCGACAAGGGAGTAGTGTTACACAAATTAGCGTTAATTTAGTGCAAGATAATAATGTTGTATTAGCTGCCCTGGCCACTTATGGCAAACCACGGCAATCAGCCGTTAACATGGATAATACGCCAGCCCCAGCAATTCCTACACGTGAACACGCACTACAATTTCCTCCTGTCGCGGCAGCAATACTGCCTGAATTTACTCACCACTTTGATTACGCCATTACCGTTGGTGGCTTGCCGTTTAGTGGGGTAACAACCAATCAATTTGGTGGTTGGATGCGTTTCCGCGACGAACAACAACCAATGACGATTGGTTTACTGTTGGGGTTAGTTGATGCATGGCCACCGGCAGTATTACCTCATTTAACTTCACCAGTACCAGCAAGCTCGTTAACCTGGACTATCGAATTTCCTGAGCCCTTGCAGAGTTCTGCGCAAAGTAGCGATTGGTGGCAATATGTCGCAACGATCGATTACGCTGCTAATGGATACGGACATACTCAAGCCCATGTTTGGGATCCTGAACATAAACTTGTTGCTATTAGTCGTCAAGTTGTGACGGTTTTTGGTTAATTATTGATCAACTTTGTGCGAAATATCGTAACTTTATGTAATTACTTAATTTTTGGGTTGCATTATTAAAATAAATAGGGCATTTATAGTGTACTTAGTGAATTGGTCACTAAGATTTTCACCTTAAGGAAATCAATACATGAGAGAATTCCTTTTGGCTGTACCCAGCGACATTTTGCGCGCTGGGATAAAAACTAAAATAAAAAACTTCGATGCCAACTATCAAGTCGTAGCTAGTGTTTCGACACTAAACGGCTTGCGGGAGGCAGCTAAAAAGCACCCATTTGCAACGGTTGTTCTACATAGCCAGCTTGCAGGTGATGGAACCATAGATGGCTGGCGGCGTTTATATCAACGCTATGGCGATCTGCAGTTGATTCTATGGTGTGAACGTTTTCAGGATGTGCTTGATTTTCAGTGCAACGTACCTAACGTCGAAGGCTTTCTTATGGCAAATGCTACTAATGAAGAATTAGAACAAGCATGTGCCAATGTTAGCCGAGGGCAAATGTTCGTTGCGGCGGATATTGCTGAATATCTGGCAAGAAATCCACGGACACAAGAATTTCGTGATTTGCTAAGTATTTTGAGTAGACGAGAATTACAAGTTACTCAAATGATAGCAAAAGGTATTCTTGTAGGGGATATTGCCAAACACCTGAATATCAGTACTAAAACGGTCAATACGTTCCGATATCGAATTTTTGACAAACTTGGTATTACTGGCGATGTTGCTTTAACGCATATTGCGATAAGATCAGGTTTGGTAGATATCGAATCTGAACGTAGGTATGGCAAATAATCACTTTGATCCGAAACATTTCATTAAGCATTTGACTCATCAACCCGGTGTATACCGGATGTATGATGACAAAGGCGAAGTGATCTATGTCGGCAAAGCGAAAGACCTTAAACGGCGTGTCAGCAGTTATTTTAGAAAAAATATTGACACGCCGAAAACCAAATCTTTGGTGCAGCAAATTGCTGCAATGGACGTAACAGTTACAAATACCGAAGCTGAAGCGCTCATTCTTGAAAACAACTTCATCAAAAAATTTCGTCCACGTTACAATGTTCTGTTGCGGGACGATAAGTCTTACCCCTATATCTTTATTAGTGAGCATGAGCATCCACGAATAGCCTTCCATCGAGGTGCTCGACGGGAAAAAGGCGAGTACTTTGGGCCATTCCCCAGTGGTGTATCGGTGCGTGAAAGTTTACGCCTACTGCAAAAGCTATTTCCCGTACGGCAATGTGACGATTCCTATTACCGAGCACGCAGCCGCCCATGTTTGCAGTACCAGCTTAAGCGGTGTCTAGCTCCTTGTGTCGAAGGCTACTGCACAACAGATGAGTACCAAGAACAGGTAGAGCTTGCGAAAGCCTTTCTCCACGGCAAAAACCAACAAGTCATTGAGCAACTGGTACAGCGCATGGAACAAGCGAGTGGTGAGCTTGATTTTGAACGTGCCGCGCGGTTTCGGGACCAGATTGTTGCCATGCGTAAGGTACAGGAGCGTAACGCCGTTACCGGAAACCAGCGCGAACTCGATGTGATTGGTTTTGCACGGCAAGGTAGCATCGCAGCGATTCATATGTTGTTTATCCGCGATGGCGGGATCCAGGGCAGTCGTAGCTACTTCCCTAAAGTACCGGCGAATACCGAAGATAGTGAAGTATTACTCGCATTTATTTTACAGTATTACTTGAATGATCAAGTGGGTCGTCGTTTACCTCCTGAAATTATTTTACCTGAGGTCAATCAATTGGCACCAGTTGATGCGCAACATGAGTTTGAAGTGCTAGAGCAAGCCCTCGGGCAAAAGGTGAGAATCACCAATCAAGTACGCGGGGAGCGGAGACAATATCAAATATTAGCCCAGAAAAACGCGCTTAATGCACTAGAAGGGCGCATGAACCAAGAGAACACGATGTTGATGCGCTTCCAACAACTTGAGCAGGTACTTGATATACAACACGCGATTCAACGTATCGAATGCTTTGATATTAGCCACACGATGGGGCAGGAAACAGTGGCTTCTTGTGTGGTATTCGACCGGCAAGGCCCGAAAAAATCTGATTATCGACGTTATAATATAAAAGGTATCACCCCAGGTGATGACTATGCCGCTATGGCACAAGCGCTGCAACGACGGTTTGACCCCTTATTAGGGCATGATTCTGAGCAGGCCGTGATGCCCGATATCTTGTTTATCGATGGCGGCAAAGGACAATTAGCACAGGCCGAAAATTATTTTGCCCAGTGGGAGAGCAAAACTACCCTTCAATCGCCTTTGCTCATTGGGGTTGCGAAGGGGGAATCCCGTAAGCCTGGCTTAGAAACACTTATATTGGCCGGCAACCATGAAACGTTACCATTGAATGCCGACGCACCAGCGCTCCATTTGATCCAGCATATACGTGATGAGTCACACCGTTTCGCTATCACGGGACATCGGCAGCGCCGGGCAAAAGTTCGGCGTACATCTCGGTTGGAAGATATTCCAGGCATTGGCGTGAAGCGTCGGCAAAAATTATTGCAAAATCTAGGTGGATTACAGGAAGTGAAACAAGCTAGTATTGAGCAACTTATCGCAGTACCAGGAATTAGTCGTGAACTTGCTGAAAAAATATACTATGCGTTTCGCGACGAGTAGAGGACAATAGCACCTATGTTGAATATTCCCAATATCTTAACCAGTTTCCGGATCTTACTGATACCGGTGTTCTTGTTGATTTATTACTTACCAGGACCAGAAGCTCATTTTTGGGCAGCCTTTGTATTTGCTATTGCCGGTATAACTGACGCGCTGGACGGTTGGGTCGCACGTCGGTTTAATCAATTTACCAAATTTGGTGCTTTTTTAGATCCAGTCGCGGATAAAGTCATGGTTGCCGCCTCGCTCGTGGTTATCGTAGAGCACTACGCCACTTGGTGGATTAGCATTCCAGCATTGACCATTATTAGCCGAGAGCTGGTGATTTCGGCGCTACGTGAGTGGATGGCTCAAATTGGTCGTCAAGAGCAGGTGAAAGTGTCCAATTTAGGTAAGTTTAAAACTATTGCGCAAATGGTTGCTATTGGCGGGTTAATATGGGAAGCGAATACTTTTGTTATCGTTACTGCGACAATTTTACTGTATGTAGCTTTCGTCTTAACTGTCTGGTCAATGTGGGAATATCTACGTGCAGCTTGGGCTGATTTGAGTCAAGTTTAACCAAACTGAACTAAAAATGAGCAAACAAACGTATTCCTGCAAAAAATCATTGACCTGAGAGAAATAGACAGTAGAATGCGCAAGCACTGGATGCGGGAATAGCTCAGCTGGTAGAGCACAACCTTGCCAAGGTTGGGGTCGCGAGTTCGAATCTCGTTTCCCGCTCCAATCTTGAAGGCGGGTTGGCAGAATGGCTATGCAGCGGATTGCAAATCCGTGGATCTCGGTTCGACTCCGGGACCCGCCTCCACAAGATGAATACCTCAGGCAATATATCGCAATGCCCGGGTGGTGAAATTGGTAGACACAAGGGATTTAAAATCCCTCGCTGGCAACAGCGTGCCGGTTCGAGTCCGGCCCCGGGCACCACTTCTAACGATAGTACTCACTAATATTACGCTTCTTTGCATCAGGTTTGTATGAATAAAAAAATTCATGCGAACTTTTCTGGCACAAAACTATTTTTTTGTATCGTAACCGTAACAGCAACCACACCTAGGCATGTTTTTGCAGATGGCCTAGTTTATCACCACGTTTCAACTAACGAGGTGATTTACGAGTCGTACCCAACGCAGCCGAACCATCATTCGCTGACGCTAAATTATGGCAACCTAGCACTCACCTTGCCGCTACACGTTGAGCCACATTGGTTGGCGCAGTTCGTGAAGTCGCTTGCTGCATGAAAATGTTCGTAGAGCCTTTGGCGATTTATTTGTACAAGCGCCTTGAGAAAAATGATACAGTCAATGTGTGCTACTAGCGACGCTCACGTTGGAACGAACGGTGTGATACTAGAAGTTGCTCCTGAAATAGGATTAGGAGTATTTGGGGGCGCCGGGCTCGAGGCAAGCGGGAAATTATTAGATTGTAATAAAAGTAAATGTGAGACCTAAGTTATGCCTATTGTTTTGAGTGTGGCCTTATTTTCTGTTTTTCTTCAGGTTGTCATTTATATTTTTTTAAATAGAAGGCATGGAGATATATGCAAGATTTATTTTGAAAATGGGCTTTTTTACAATACCCCTGAACTTATGAGTAAGGCATTCTCATTTTATTATCATCCATGGAATTGGAAGCCACTATGTGTCGAGTTGAAGGTATTGCTTTCAATTAATTTTTCTCTATTTATTTTTGTGTTATATAAGTTTTTTATCGAGCCTGTAACAGAATTTTTATAGTTCCATGGTGATGCAGTGATTTGGTGATTTACAGTTCTAACCGATGCTTTGGAGGGGTAAGAAATTCAAGCTAAGCATTAAGGGGATATGACATGACAGCTTTTTTCGTTGTATTGTTAGTATTTTCTTTTTTTATTATATTTTTAACTTTTTCTATTTTAGGGACTAGGGTTAGAATAAAGAAATCACTTTTGAATATTGATTATGAATATTACACCATCCTTTTAAGTCAAAGACTATCCGCTGTTACTTACAATGAAATCGTTCTGGATAATAAGTTTTTTAGAAAAAAAGAATGGCCGGGTTATATACCAGAATCGATTCTATTAAAATTAAAAAGAAATCGTAAATTAGAACTTGTTTGGCTAGTATCTAGTATAGGCTGGGGTAGTGCATTTATTATTTTTATTATCCTGGAAATATTGATACCCGTGTAATCTGTAACCGTAACAGCAACCACACCTAGGCATGTTTCGGTGTTTTGTAAGCGTAATTAAAAGCACACATTGACCGTATTGTTTTTCTCCAGATGGATCAGTGCGACGTGCTATTTAGACTCGTCACGTTGCTGTTGGCGTCGGCCACGGTATACAGCGGCACGCATCATCATCATGGCGCCCAACGGGGCAGTGAGGAAGACGAAGGCAGTAATCAACAGCTCGTGAATCACTAAGCGCTCGTGGGTACTCGAGAAAAGAATCATCGATGCGATCAACACAGAGCCCGTTCCTAGCGTAATGGTAATGGCAGGGCCATGAATGCGCTGATAAAAGTCACCGAGGCGTACTAACCCTAAGGTACCTACCACAATAATAAAGCTACCCAATAGCAGGAAAAAAATCACCAGTATTGCAGCCCAAGCAGGGATATCGTTTGCCATGTTGATCATTCGATAATTTCTCCACGCATTAAAAACTTCGCCAGCGCCATAGTTGAGACAAAGCCCGTGAGTGCAATCAGTAAGGCTATTTCAAAGTAAATCAGACTCCCAAAGAACATGCCTAATAGGAGCACGAATATCATAATGCACATCCATAAGGTATCAAGGGCTAACACCCGGTCTTGTGATGTAGGACCACGGAGTAACCGAATACCGCATAAGACTATAGCCAGCATAGTGCTTATTAATGCAATGTAGATTGAGATTTCTAACGCTAATTTCATATCGTGCCTTTACTCAAATACTGCCATGATTGGCTTTTCGTATTTGTTTTTAATGGTGTCAATCCACCAAGCTTCATCGTGTAAATCAAAAACGTGCAATGATAACTCGCGCCGGTCGCTAAAATATTCAACCCAAACTGTTCCAGGGGTTGAGTTGATTAAGCACGATAACAACGCAAGCCCTGCTGGATTATCCATATCCAAAGGGATGATAATAAATTGCGAGTTAACGTTCTTTGTTCCGCGGAACAGGATAATTCGACTGACGTTAAAACTTGAACGGATAATCTCGACTAGGGCATAGCTGAGCAAACGAAATAATGCAATAGGGCGTGTTACCGCAGGGAAGTTTGGACGCAATGGTGCCGTTATCACTGGGATGGCAATAGCAAGTAGGATGCCAAATAAAATTTGACCCAGTTCAAGGCTTTGATTCAGAAGTAGCCAAATTGCCAGTAAGCAGACCGATAACCACGGTGCAGGGAACCAAGATTTCATGCGTTCCCTCCTGTTGCGGGTTGACCTAATACGCGTTCAATGTACATTGGCGTATTCGAAGCTTCACTCATGGTTCGCTCCAGTAACTCAAATATTGGCCCAGCGAACACGACTAGTCCAACACAAACCATCAGGATCACAATAATAGGTGCTACCTCAGTGAGTTTCAGTAACGGTGGGGTTTCGCGGTGCGAAGCCCAGAAACTGCGAATACCAAAGCGCACGAAGGTAATAATACTGCCAAGTCCGGCACTTATAATAAGTATTAAAAACATCCATGCTGCAAGAGTAATGGTTTCTGCTTGTAATAATTGGTGCAGCATAGCAAATTTCGCGACAAACCCTGACAGTGGTGGTAAACCAGCAATAATGAGTGCACAAGCCATTCCCGAGAGGCCGAGGAAGGCCATCGCTGCTGGAATTACATAGCCTGACGAGACATCATGTGTTTCGTCAACTTCGAAGGCTTCAAATGTAATTGCCAATACTTGGTTACGGGTTGGATAAATTCGGCTAATGAGTTCTGACAAGAGAGCAAACGCAGCAACTGCAAGTGTCGAGCTAATCAGATAAAACAGCATACTACTAAGTACTGCTGGGTTGTTCATACCGATGAGCGCTAATAGCGTTCCCGATGAAACAATGGCACTGTAACTGGCAATTCGATTGGATTCTTGACTGGCTATTAAGCCAATAATTCCATAAGCCATGGTTAATAACCCGCCATAGAGCAACAGCCCTGTACCAAAGCCCGCCGAGGCGCCCGCATGATCCCCGAAAAAGAGTAAGTACAGCCGTAGTACTACATAAATCCCAATTTTGGTTAACACCACTAATAAAGCTGTGACCGGTGGGGCGGCGGCGATATAGGCGTTAGGTAACCAAAAACCAAGGGGCCACATAGCACTCTTGGTCAAAAACGCCACTGCAAGAACTGCTGCACCAGTATGGAATAGGAAGCGGCTGCTGTCATCCAATGTGCTAATGAGGGCAGCAATATCCGCTAGATTGAGGCTACCAGCCGCAGCATAAATTAATGCGATACCGATTAAGAAAAATACCGATGCAATGAGATTGATGGTGATGTACTGCAGTCCGGCGCGTACGCGAACCACGTTATAGCCGTGGAGCAGTAGGCCATAGGAGGCTGCCAGCATAATTTCAAAGAAGACAAATAGATTGAAGATATCGCCTGTTAGCAAAGCGCCGTGAATGCCCATAAGTAAGAGCTGGAAAAGCGTGTGAAAATGCACCCCAACTTGTGCCCAACGGCTAAAGGAAAACAGTAAGGCACCGTTGGCAACCACCGCAGTAAGAACCAGCATGATGGCGCTGAGTCGATCAGCGACTAATACGATACCAAATGGGGCTTGCCAGTTAGCCGCTAAATAAACGACTTGGCTGGTCACTTCCGTATGCTGTTCAGTGATCAGAAGCAACACTATACTGACAACTAACAGGCTTAGTGTACTGAGCATGTTCACTGCAAATTTCAAGCGATGATAGCGCTCATTGATTAAGATTAATACGGCACCGACGACCAGTGGTATTAGAATTGGAAAGGTGAGAATATGACCTAACTCACTCATGGGTTACTTCTCGCTCTTTGCCATCAACGTGATCGGTTCCAGTTAAACCGCGCGAACCAAGCAATACCACCAAATAGAGTGCTGTGGTAGCAAAGCCAATCACAATTGCGGTTAGGACCAAGGCTTGCGGTAGTGGATCGGTAAATTGCGCCATTTCGACGGCATCGCTTGTCCCAGTGAACGCTGGCTGGTCGATAGCGAGTTTACCAGTAATAAATATAAATAAGTTGGTTGCATAGGACAGCAACATCAAGCCGATGATTACCTGAAAGCTACGTGGCCGAAGGATCAGCCAAATACCTGAGGCAAATAGAATGCCAATGGCAATTGCGAGAATAAACTCCATTATTGATCCTCTTGATAAGGTGGTGGTGGGGTGGCCACACCGCTAGCAATAAATCGCGTGCTTCGTAAGGATTGATGCGCTAGTGCAGTGATAATCAACATGGTGGTGCCAACCACAGCTGTAAAGACACCAAGATCAAACAACAAGGCACTAGGGAGATGGATTTCTCCCAACCAAGGTAATGTCACGTGGGCAGTATGTGAGGTGAGGAAAGGGTAACCAAAGAGCCATGCCCCCATCCCTGTTATTGCGGCAACGATTAAACCAACGGCAATCCAGCGGTGAGGTTGTAAGCGTGACTTCAGTTCGATCCACGCAGTTCCTGACAACATGTATTGGGTTATTAAGCCTACTGAAAAAATTAGCCCGGCAATAAAACCTCCCCCAGGCAAGTTATGCCCACGCATAAAGAAATAAACTGCCACTAGGAAGGTTATGGGTAAAATCGCACTGATATACACTGAAGGAACCAACAGATAACCGTGAGAAACCTGCTCAGCAACCGTTTGTCGTGTTACAGGATCGATAGGGTTAGCTTGCTGAAGCGGCATGCCTACGCTTTCAGGGGCCGGTCGGAAACGACGTAATAAGGCATAAACGGTAATAGCAACGACCCCTAATACGGTAATTTCACCGAAGGTGTCGAGAGCACGGAAATCTACCAACAATACGTTAACGACGTTACTGCCACCGCCTTCACTTAAAGCGTTTGCTAAGAAGAACGAACTAATACGGCTTTCACCGGAGCTAAACATGACCACCAGACTAATGATCGTAATTGCTACCCCACCTGTAATCGCGACCAGTAAATCACGCGACCGCCGCGCAATTTTTCGCACAGTGGGTTTACCTTGATGAAGTCGTGGCGGTAGCCAACGTAGCCCAAGTAAAAGTAAGAGGGTGGTGACTGTTTCGACCATCAATTGAGTCAACGCTAGATCTGGCGCTGATAACCAAAGAAAGGTCAAACTGGTGACGATACCCGCGCCACCAACCAAGATCAAGGCTGCCAGACGATGGTATTTTGCTTGCCATGCGGCCGCAATTGCACAGGCGCAACCGACCAACCAGAGCATGGCAAAGGGAAGCGTCAACCTATGTGGCGTTGTGGTTGCGTCGATGTGCTCAAAACTGAACCCGATGACGGAAAATGCACCCAGGGCTGCTAGCACGATAACGAGTAGTTGACGCTGTACGCGTTTGGTACCAAAAGTACGTTCTAAATGGGCCATGGAGCCAGTGAGGTTTAACAAACCACTTTCAAAGAGCTGCTTGCCATTTAACCATGACGGAATAAGTGGCGCCCGTGCGCGGTCAAATAGGCCTTTACGGCGCATCCAGATGTACGTTAAAACACCTCCAACGAGGGCAACAACACTCATGATTAACGGTGCATTAATTCCGTGCCAAATAGCGAGGTTGTAGTCTGGTAATTGCTCACCAAGTACGGATTTTGCTGCTGAGGAAAGTAATAATCCGACGCTAAGTTCTGGCAGTATTCCCACCACTAAACAACACAACACCAAAAACTCAACCGGAAACCGCATCCACCGTGCTGGTTCATGCGGGGTTTTACCAATCGTTGGATTAAATGGACCAAAAAACACCTTGATCAGCCGCAAGGAATAAACGACCCCAAAAATTCCCATTAACACGGCTGCAATGGAAAGCCACATGTTTTGATCAGAGCCGACGCTTAAGGTCTCAGCAAAGAACATTTCTTTTGACAAGAAGCCGTTGAGCAAGGGCACCCCAGCCATGGCAGCTCCGGCAACGATGGCTAATGCGGCAGTGTACGGAAGATAACGACCAATACCACTTAAAACCCTTAAATCACGGGTGCCTGTCTCGTGATCGATAATACCTACTGCCATAAATAATGATGCTTTGAAGGTCGCGTGGTTAATCGTGTGAAAGATCGCTGCTACCACCGCTAACGGTGTACCGATTCCTAATAAGCAAGTAATTAAGCCGAGGTGGCTGATGGTTGAATACGCCAGTAACCCTTTTAGGTCATGCTGGAAAGCTGCTAAAAATGCTCCAACCAACATAGTGATTGCACCTGCTGCGGCAATAAGCCAAGTCCACTCAGGCGTACCGGCAAGGACTGGCCATAGTCGCATTAATAAGAAAATTCCTGCTTTCACCATGGTGGCTGAGTGCAGATAAGCCGACACTGGCGTCGGTGCCGCCATCGCATGTGGGAGCCAAAAATGGAATGGGAACTGAGCACTTTTAGTTAATGCTCCAAGTGCGATCAAAGCGAGAATAGGTACGTACCAGTCGTGATTAATAATGAGTTCACGGGCACCAAGGACGTCATCAAGCTCATAGCTGCCGACGATCCGGCCGAGCAAAATAATGCCGACTAATAAACATAAACCGCCAAGCCCGGTCACAGTAAGTGCCATGCGAGCTCCCCGGCGGGCATCGGTACGGTGGTGCCAATAACCAATGAGTAAGAATGAAGTGAGACTGGTTAATTCCCAGAAAATCACGAGCTGAATTAGATTACCGGAGAGGACGACACCCAGCATTGCTCCCATAAACGCGAGCAAGAATGAAAAAAATCGAGGAACAGGATCCTTAGGTGACATGTAATAGCGAGCATACAGGATAACAAGTAAGCAGATACCTTGGATCATCATAGTAAATAGCCATGCTAACCCATCCATGCGGAAACTCAGATTGAGGTCAACAGCAGTTATCCACGGTAGCTGGTAGGTAATCAATCGATCGCTAGCAATTACGGTATACTGGGATAGGGTGAGCAGCATCGAGATTAAAGCTATGGCGCCGGCAAACCATGCTTCTCGGTTACGGGCGTGGGTGGGCATAAAGGCAGCAGCAATCGCACCTAAGAATGGCAAAATAATAAGTGTGAGTAGCAGCATAGTTCCCCTTGTTTATGCCTAATACAACAAAATTTATGGCGATATTATAACGTCACTAGCCCCGTTACCGGTCGGAATAGGAACAGTTGTACCTGCATCAAACTTAAGAATTAAGTCGATTAAAAAGTGTTTTTTTATTGCAGTTGGGCTTCTTAAGGTTATTTGACGTATTGTGGTGTTGTCAAACCAAACCAATAAAGTTATCTAATTTTTTTGTGTGACGCTTGTTTTATCGTTGCAGCATCCTTATCTTTGACCAATATCAATCAAATTTTATGAGTGGTGTTTCTCGTGATTCGTGTTGGTCTGCTGACGATTGCATTGTCGTTACTGTGGTTTATGCCACAGGGCAAGCCCAATGCTATTGATGGGTACCAACCCACAGCGGATTCTGTGGCCTGGTCAGTGGCGCCTGAATGGCCAAGCTCTGATGAACACGATGACGTTATCCCAACCAATTTACCGACTGAAGTTAAACACTCCTTTGTTCCTCTTGTCCTTGTAGTTGCTCGCTGTATTCGAACGCAACATACAACGCCTTATATCATTCGTGGGCCTCCTCAAGTAACTCATCAATAAAGCGTATAACGATTAACAGTTACATTGAGGTTGTTATGTCTGAATTTCATACTCTTCAGTGGGCATCAGTGTCCGCTGAACAATTATCTGCTGAACAACAGTCAAGCATGGTAGAATCACCGCAGCAATTGTTGGATTGGCACCAGCCTGCCGAGCATGTGGTTGAACGCCTAGATTCAGCGGAGCTACTGCGATTACCGATGTCGCTAACGGTGGCAGAAGCTGAACATTTTCTTACCCAAAGCGATCGACGGTATGCGGTGGTTATCGATACTGAAAACAAACCCGTAGGTATGCTGTTAGCTCGAGTGATTCGAGATCGGCATAGTCACGTCATGGCTAATTTATTGCAAATTGCCTGGCAGGAACTCACTGTGGGCTATTTAATGACTCCCATGCAACGATTGCCAGCAATAACGCAGAAGCAACTAGCATCAGCAAAGATTGGTGATATCGCTGCAACAATGCAAGATAGTGGAAGTGATTTTTTATTGATTATCAATGAACTAGGTTTACATGGAATCGTGGTTTCATTGAAGGTTCTGGCCGTTACTGGGGAGTCTATTCGACTGTACCCAAAAGCGACCAGTTTTGCCGACGTTTTTAATGTAATTAAACATTCAGAATGATAGGATTTTTGTTAAACTATATAGAGTGGTATAAGCCCTCGCCACCAGCGGGGGCTTTTTCACATGTGGTTATAGGTGTTAGCAGGTAGGAAAAAGCATGGCTATAACAGGCTGGATGGCAACATTGTTAATGATCGCTCAGTGGCTGGCTGGGTTGTTTGTGTTGGCGCTTATTTTTGGCGTTATCGCAGTTATATTTATGTACATCCAGGACAAACGACAAACACAGCACACAATTCGTAGAAACTTCCCCGTTATTGGGCGATTTCGCTATTGGTTTGAGCACTTAGGTGAATTTTTTCGCCAATATTTATACGCAATGGATCGCGAGGAGATGCCATTTAACCGAGCGCAACGTAGTTGGGTTTATCGGGCTGCAAAAAATGCGGATAAGAACGTCGCGTTTGGATCAACGCGCGATTTGACTAAAAATGGTACTATTATTTTTGCCAACTCAGCGTTTCCTCGGCAAGAAGAGGAGAAAACCCTTCCAGAACCACTTACTATAGGTGTTGACTGCTTGCACCCGTACTCACCATCGAGCTTTTTCCATATTTCAGGTATGAGCTATGGCGCATTATCACCTGTTGCGGTGCGTGCACTATCTAAAGGTGCAGGTATTGCTGGTTGTTGGTTGAACACAGGGGAGGGTGGATTAAGTCCGTACCATTTAGAAGGTAACTGTGACTTGGTGTTTCAAATTGGCACAGCGAAATATGGTGTGCGCACTCCGTCAGGTCAATTGAATGAATCAAAGCTGCGTGAATTAGCGGCGATGAGTCAAGTTAAAATGTTTGAAATCAAACTGAGTCAAGGTGCCAAGCCAGGTAAAGGGGGTATTTTGCCTGGCATTAAAGTGAATAAGGAAATTGCTAAAATCCGTGGTATTCCAGTAGGGAAGGATTCTATTTCGCCAAACCGTCACCCTGAAATTAGTAACAATGATGAGTTGCTTGATTTTATTGAACGGGTTCGTACGGTAACGGGTAAGCCTACAGGCTTTAAATTTGTGATGGGCGATCCCAACTGGATTGACGAGTTGGTTGCCGCCATTAAAAAGCGAGGTGATCAATCAGCCCCCGATTTTATTACCCTTGATAGTGCAGATGGCGGCACCGGGTCATCACCAGAAGCATTGATGGATTATGTCGGTCTAAAACTCTCTGAAAGTCTCCCCAAACTGGTGGATACTCTTGCCGCTGCAGGGTTGAAGAATCGGGTGCGGGTCATTGCGTCAGGGAAAATGATCACTCCTGCAGATGTTGCATGGGCATTAGCCATGGGGGCCGATTTTGTCGTAACAGCGCGCGGCTTTATGTTCTCGTTGGGGTGTATCCAAGCAATGCAATGCCATAAAAATACTTGTCCGACGGGAATAACTACCAATAACAAGGACCTTCAACGTGGTCTCGACCCGCGTGATAAGAGCCAACGAGTTGCAAATTACCATAAGTATCTTGAGTACGGGGTAAATATTATTGCCCACTCGTGTGGGGTATCAGATCCGCGCAAGCTTAACCGTCGCCATGCGCGGATTGTAACTCACACCGGTGACAGCGTTAGTTTGGCTGATCGTTATCCACCGGCACACTAGGAATACGAGCTTGTAACCATTTCGTAAAGGCAACCTGAGCAACAGGTTGCTGCTGATGGCGCTTCATTGAAATCATCATAGCTTCAGGGAGCGCCACCGCTAAGTCAGGTTCTACCCGATACGATTGTAGCTGCGGATTCGATAAAAATAAGCTATCCACCAAGGTCACTTGCTGAGTTCCAGATAAAGCGTCAATTGCAATATTAATGCTTCCTACGGGGCGTGTTGTTAGTGTCCGTACTAACGCGCGCTGTACTTTTTTAAATTCTGCCCAATAGGGTGATTGTGATTCGATTATCCAATCGCGGTCCTTAAACGGGATAGCTGAACAATCCACGCTGATAGGAACGTAGTGAGGTCGGTATAGCGTGAGTTGTTTGAGTGCGGAATCACGTAACGAACCATAATGAATAGCGAGATCTAACTGATTGTGTTGTAATTCAGCACAAAGTTCAGCGTGTTTCTGTCGACTAGGGAAGATTGGTACGGTATGAAGTTGTACTTGAATATGCGGATAGAGCGAGTAAAACTCAGGTAACCTTGCAGCTAACCACCAGCGCAGCAAACTTTCAGGCACGCCAATTCGTAAGGTAGTGGCTTCTATATCGCCGATGGTACGGGTGCGTTCTACGGTACGTTCTAACTCACGAAATAACCGGTACAACTCGGGGGCTAATGCAGCTCCTGCAGGCGTTAACGCATGAACGCGATTATCACGATTAAATAGGCGTGTTCCAAGTTGCTCTTCAAGCGTTTGAATTTGGCGTGTTATGTTTGATTGAGAAACCCCTAGTTGATGCGCTGCATGCTTAAAGCTGTCAGCGTGAGCGGCAATGGCAAATACACGTAAGGCATTGAGAGAAGGTATTTTACTTAGTTTCATTAGATTTACTCACAGGCAATCGTAATTAACTTAAAGTAAATCATAAGAAGGCTTATGGCAATCAATTGGAGTGAATTTTTAGCGGTTGCAAGCTTGCATTTGTTGGCGGTTATTAGTCCAGGCCCCGATTTTGCGGTAACGACTCGTTATAGCATGAGTTTTGGTCGGCAAGTTGGTCGTTGGGTCGCCCTTGGCATTGGCTGTGGCATTTTAATTCATGTGACCTATTCAGTTTTAGGTGTCGCGTTATTAATCCATCGTCATGAGTGGTTGTACGGCGTGTTACTGTGGGTTGGTGCTGGGTATTTTGCCTGGTTAGGGGGGCAAGCGATCCAAGCACAGCCAAAAATAGGTGAACCACCACAGCACACTCGGGAATACCATCAGCTAAAACCGGGACAAGCATTTCGCATTGGATTCCTGACCAATGCCTTGAATGTTAAAGCGACCTTGTTCTTTATGGCGTTGTTCACCACCGTGATTCAACCGACCACGCTCACTACGGTAAAAATTAGCTATGGACTATATATGGCGCTGGTGACCGCTATTTGGTTTGTGTTGTTAAGCACCTTAATTACGTGGCAGCCGTTTTACCAGCGACTCTGGCATTACAGTCATTGGGTTGATCGAGGGATGGGTGTGCTACTGTTAGTCTTAGCTGTCAAGTTGGTCGCTGATGGTGTGGCTGTGATTATGGATATGGTATCGGCGGTTGCGGTGGTATACTAGCGCGTAGCTTATTTGATAGAACTTAGAGACGATTATGCAGTTATTTGTAAACGATTTGACAGTCATTGATTTTTCTTATTTGTGCCCCCAGCGTGGCATGGTCGGAGAAAGTTGGATTGTTGATATCGTGCTGGATGGCTCCCTAAATGAGCAATCCATGATTCTTGATTTTGGACGAGTCAAAAAACAAATTAAACGTATTATTGATGGTGCTGTGGATCATAAATTGGTGATCCCGACCGAACATCCGTTTACGCAGGTGACCCACCACGACGATGGCAATAGTTATTGGGTCGATTTTATGCGCCCTGAAAACCGCTCAATTCATCTATTCTGTCCTGCTGATGCCTACGCTTTCATTGACGCAGCCGAAGTGACTATGGGTTCAGTTACCGAGTATTTGCGGGCAGTGATAAAACGTGAGCTACCCGACAATGTGGACGGTCTTGAATTATTATTGCGGGCTGAAGAAATCCATGGCGCATTTTATCATTATACCCACGGCTTGAAAAAGCACGATGGTAACTGTCAGCGCATTGCTCATGGTCATCGATCACGGCTCTATATTGCGATTGACGGTGTGCGTTCACCTGAATTGGAAACTGAATGGGCAGAAAACTGGCGCGATATCTACCTTGGCTCGGCTGAAGATGTTGTACCGTTAGAGCACACAATACGTTCACCAGCTGCACAACATATCAGTGGAAGGACGCACGTTTCTTATAGTTACCTTGCCGAGCAGGGATTATTTGAGTTGCATGTACCGCACTCAGAAAACTATATTATTCCAACAGATTCAACCGTTGAATGTATTGCCGAATATTTAGCAACGACAATCAAACAGCAAGTACCAAATGCCAGCGTTCAAGTAACGGCATTTGAAGGAGTCGGTAAAGGGGCTATTAGCCATGCTTAAATCTAAATTGATGAATTTGCTTGTTACAGGAGCATATTTGGTATCACTGTCGGCGTTTGCTGCTGAAGTGAAGCTATCAGGAGCACTGACGTCAGGCGGACTAATTATTGCTGAATTTGACGATGCAGTAGCTGTTCAGCTAAACGACGAAGATCTCATGCTGACCGAAACTAAGCAAGCGGTATTTGGTTTTGGCCGTGATCAGCAGGGAAAACAGCGACTGAGTTGGCATGACAGCAACGGTCAACAGCATGAATACGTCTTTACTATTGCGCCTCGTGACTACGTTATTGACCGTGTCGACGGCGTGCCACAACAAACGGTGACTCCTGACCCAGAACAACAAGCACGCGCGCGTCGCGAGGCTGAACTAGTATGGCAGGCGCGGGATGCTGCCGTAACTCAATTGACCGAATTTTTAACACCGATCATTATGCCCGCCAAAGGGCGAATTAGTGGAGTTTACGGGAGTCAACGGATTTTTAATGGAACTCCAAGAAACCCACATTATGGGCTCGATATTGCCGCACCGAAGGGAAGTCCGGTGATCGCGCCATGGTCTGGCCGCGTAATATTAGCCGAGCCTGACCTATTTTATTCTGGTGGAACCTTGATTGTAGATCACGGCCATGGGGTGACCAGTACCTTCATCCATTTGGATAAAATACATGTAGCAGTGGGCGACTTTATCACTCAAGGACAACGTATTGCTGATATTGGCGCAACCGGACGGGTGACAGGCCCACACTTAGATTGGCGTATTAATTGGCGCCATTTGCGTTTAGATCCGGCGCTCGTGGTGGAACACTTTTCGGCAGCAGCAACCAATCCCGTACCGCCTCAGGCGCATTAATGGTGAGTGTATAGCTGGTTGGTTGCGCCGCTTGCCAAGTTAATTTCAATTCTAGTAACTCATCCCGTCGGAAGGCATGGACAATGACTTCGTCACCTGGTTCTGAACGCTGTAGGATATCTTTGATGCTGACATCATTTGCTTGCAAGTAATCGATAGCGATAATTCGATCGTGGGCACTCAAACCCGCTAAATGTGCAGCTTCACCTTGGAACACATGGTGTAATTCAAGGCCATGGGGAGTTGCTTTATATTTGGCCCCTAACGCGACAGGCGCTGGATGCTCGGCCTTACGACCACCATATTGGTTATCATCGGCGCTGAGCACAGGAGTGATTGACACCCCGAATTTTGCCAGCAATTCACGCAACGGGAGTGGGTTTGTTGTATAGAGTGCTTGTTGTAGGAAGTCACTGATATCAATGTCATATTTCGCTCGAATAAAGGTCATCACTGTATCATCTGCAGTGCCTTTAAGGTTTTTACCGTAGTTCAACCACAAGTCATTCATCACGCGCGCTAATGTAATGTGATGGTCAGAGCGTAGCCGTAATATCAAATCTAAGCAGAGCGCGATGAGGGCACCTTTGGCGTAGTAGCTGACAATGCTATTGGGAGCATTCTCGTCCTGTTTATAAAACTTGGTCCACGCATGAAAGCTAGATTCAGTAACTGTTTGTTTGTGTAGCCCTATACCGCGTTTGACCCGAGCTATGGTGTCGCCTAACAAAGCGAGGTAAGTGTCAGCATCAATTAGTCCAGCACGATGCAGGAGGTAATCGTCAAAATAGGATGTTACCCCCTCATAGAACCAGAGTTGTTCGGTATATTGTTCGCGCGCAAGACGATATGGAATAAACGCTTTCGGCTTAAGTGTTTTTATATTCCAGCTATGAAAGTATTCGTGGCTACACAAGCTGAGAAATGTTCGATAATACTTATCAACAACTGTTTGATTGGCGCTAATAAGGTCATGGCGGCTGCACATTAATGCAGTAGAATTGCGATGCTCAAGTCCCCCAAAACCTTGGCCAACAACAATCGTTAGAAACACATATTCGTGAAAGGGAACCTGGCCATCAAATAGGTCAATGTGTTGTTCGCAAATAGCTGTTAA
The DNA here is from genome assembly GCA_029279945.1 of Pseudidiomarina indica. Taxonomy (GTDB): domain Bacteria; phylum Pseudomonadota; class Gammaproteobacteria; order Enterobacterales; family Alteromonadaceae; genus Pseudidiomarina; species Pseudidiomarina indica_A. The sequence continues at coordinate 157,038 of JAJUHK010000001.1, forward strand.
ATCACGGCAAATACGCTTAACATCTGCATAATGGCGGCCTACCAACACGAACACATGAGGAATGTTTCGTACGGCAAACTGCTCGATTGTTAACTCGCCCATTATGACGGGATAATCGATGAATTCATCGTAATTATTAGCTTGAAAGACGCCAGCGTTAAACGCTGTACCATCAATTCGTGGCATCCCGGTGGCAACCTGCCAATGGCGGTAGGGTCTTAGGGTCAATTGACAGGGTTGATCAGCGTATGGCAACACCGCCAAACAGAGGCTCGATGGATTAAAAAAGCCCCAATATTGATCGAGATAGGCGCTGCGCACACTAAGATCAAATGCGTACACCTCGTAACTGACGATGATTCGCTCAGAACTCTGTGGAATAATTTCCCAGGTTTGTTTATCAATGGCCTTGATGGGGATGACGTGATCCCCTTGGTGCGCCTTTAATACGTTAATATTTTTGGCAAAATCACGAATCATATAGCTCCCAGGGAGCCATGCAGGTAAGGTAAGACGAAGCGGTGTTTGATGTCGATCAAGAACTGGTATCTCTATTGTTACAGCAAACAAATGCGCTTCAGCATCACGTATTTGAATCTGGTAATACACCATATGAAACCTCACCTTAATGATCCGCCCATTGTTTTTATAGCTTAACATTAAAATGGCGGCATGTGGCTGTGTTGGTGCGATGAACTAGGAATAATTTTACTATTAAACAGGTATAATGAATCTTCCACGAAAGCGCAAAACAGAGGCTTTATGCTGAGCAATTGGAAACAATTACTAGATGATCGAAACCGCTTTTTCTGGGTATTACAAATATCTGGGTGGAGTGGTTATGCGTTAGTTCATTATATCGGCTCGTTAATGCATGAGATGCGTGATATCTATGTATTAATCCTACTGCTTGGTGCCTACGCAGGTTTTTTGTTAACCGTACCACTACGCTACTTATATCGCCGTATTTGGGATGTGAGCCCATGGTTACTCATTATTGTGGTGTTAGCCGCTAGCTATGTATCTGCTGCATTGTGGGCAGTTATTGATAACGCCACGTATTGGGAAATTTATAAGTTTGGTTTTACCCCAGATAGTAAATGGTTTTACTTTAAAAATACTATCGCAAAGTTTTATATCATGCTGAGCTGGAGCGGCTTGTACTTTGGTATTAAATACTACCAAATGCTGCAGGATGAGAAGCAAAAGGCTTTGGTTGCTACGTCAATGGCGCACCAAGCACAATTAAAAATGTTACGTTATCAGTTGAATCCTCATTTTTTGTTCAACACTCTTAATGCCATTTCAACGTTGATTTTGGTACAAGAAAACGACTTGGCAAACCGGATGATGTCCAAACTCAGCTTGTTTTTACGCTTTAGCTTAGATAATGAACCCATCAAAAAGATCCCCTTGGAGCGTGAGATAGATGCGCTGATGCTGTATCTCGATATCGAGAAAGTGCGATTTGACGATCGCCTTAAAGTAACGTTAGATATAGGGGATGATGTAAAACAAGCGCTAGTTCCTAGTTTATTCCTCCAGCCACTGATTGAAAACTCAGTCAAGTACGCCATAGCCAAGTTGGAAGAAGGCGGTGAAATTACGATCACAGCGCGGCGGGATGGAGAGAGTTTAGTGATCGTTGTCGCTGACAACGGACCCGGTTGTACGAAACCATTAGATAGCTTATCTGAACAAGGTGGCGTAGGGTTAGCCAATACTCGCGAACGATTACAAGCCTTGTATGGACGGAACTACTCATTTACATTAGCTGATAATACCCCGCGTGGGTTGCGTATTGAAATTCGAATTCCATTGGAGCAGGTAGAGCAGGCATGACAGAAAAAATCCGTACCCTTGTCGTTGATGATGAATCGTTAGCCCGTCGCGGTCTGGTGGTGCGCCTGCAAGAATTTGAGCAAATTGAATTGCTACAAGAATGTCCAAGTGCCCGTGAAGCTTTAGAGGTTATTGGCCGCGAACAGCCCGATTTGGTTTTTTTAGATATTCAAATGCCTGGAATGAATGGCTTTGAATTGTTACGTGAAGTTCAATCACATGGCTACAAGATGCCTTTTGTCGTGTTCGTCACAGCGTATGATCAATATGCAATTAAGGCCTTTGAAGTACGAGCCATCGATTACATCTTAAAGCCTGTTGATCACGAGCGTTTAGCACAAAGTATTCAACGTATTGAAAAAAGCATCGCAGCCCGTGATCAAAAAGTGCAACAAGAGCGTATTGTGAATATGTTGGCCGAAGCAACCGGAGAAGACTGTGAAGCGATTCTGAAACGGTTGGCGAGTGGTGATGACATCAGTGTTGTACGTTACCCTGAACATATTGCGATCAAGGAAAGTGGTGAGATCACGCGCGTGGCCATCAACTCTATTGAGTGGATTGACGCCGCCGGTGATTACATGTGTATTCATGCGGGTAGTGAGACCCACATTTTGCGGCGGACAATGAAAGAATTAGAGGAAGAATTAAACCCGCAACGCTTCCAACGAATCCATCGTTCTGCCATTGTAAATATGGAGCATGTTGAAAAGCTTTGTAGTCGGCAAAATGGCGAGTATCACTTAATTTTACGTAACGGAAAAGAGTTGAAGGTAAGCCGTAGTTACAAAGATCGAATTAAAAAACTTATTCTCAATCAATAGAGTAGGGTGGCGGCTTACAATAAAGTATAAGCCGCAATAGCCTTAGTCGAGTGACCTATTAGGTCACTTCTATAATCTTACAGGTGTTGGTTGAGCCAACCGTCTCCATCACATCCCCATGTGTCAAAATCACGATATCACCAGGTACTACATGGCCTCGTAGCTTGATTTCATTGATGGCATCTTGAACTAATTCGTGCGGTTTGCTCTTGGTAGAATCAAATGCAATAGGGTATACACCGCGATATAACGCACAACGTGTACGACTTTCGCTATGACGTGATAACGAGAAAATCGGTAGTGCTGTATTTATTCGCGACATTAATTTAGCCGTTGATCCTGATTCAGTCAGTGCAATAATCGCTTTCACTCCAGCTAAATGTGTCGCTGCATACATAGCGCTTATCGCGGTTGCTTCTTGAATCGAAGTAAAGGTCTCATCCATATCGTGATTTTCGATGGTTACGCTTGGATGTGTTTCGGCCCCCAAACAGATCTCTGCCATGGCTTTCACCGTCGCAACGGGATATTTTCCAGCAGCAGTTTCGGCGGATAACATTACCGCATCGGTACCATCGAGCACAGCGTTCGCGACGTCCATGACTTCCGCTCGAGTCGGCATCGGATTATCGATCATGGATTCCATCATTTGTGTTGCAGTAATGACCACTTTATTGCATTGGCGGGCACGACGAATAATACGCTTTTGTTTACCCACTAAATGGGCGTCACCAATTTCCACACCTAAGTCGCCACGCGCAACCATGACAGCATCAGAAGCACGGATAATATCGTCAAGCGCTTCGTCAGTTGCTACTGCCTCGGCCCGTTCAATCTTGGCACAAATCATACCGCGCCCATTGGCCGCCCGTAAGAGGCGACGCGCTTCATGAATATCCGCACTGCTGCGCGGGAAACTCACGGCTAAGTAATCCACCTCGATTTTTGCAGCAACTTCTATATCTTTTAAGTCCTTATCGGTTAATGCGGCAGCAGATAATCCCCCGCCTAAACGATTAATTCCTTTATTATTCGATAGCTTACCGCCAATTAGGACCGAGGTGGTGACCTGATTGTTGCTTACATCTTCAACTTTTAAACGAATGCGACCATCATCGAGTAGGAGGATATCGCCTTCACGAACATCTTGCGGGAGTTCTTTATAATCGATACCAACGCGCTGGTGGTTGCCAGCATTAGGATCATAGTTAGCATCTAGCACAAATACGTCGCCGACATCTAAAGTGACAGAGCTGCTTTCAAACTTGGCAATCCGTATTTTAGGGCCTTGTAAGTCCCCCAAAATCGCAACATGGGTTCCGAGTCGAGTAGCTATTTCACGCACTAACTGCGCACGACGTTCATGATCTTCTGCTGTACCATGGGAAAAATTAAGTCGAACAACATTCGCGCCCGCTTTGATTAGCGCCTCAAGAACAACTGGATCATCGGTAGCTGGACCCAATGTGGTAACAATTTTGGTACGCCGTAACATAGCTTTACTCCTTTAGTTTTACGCAAATTATACCATGTATCATACTGAGTTACAGAGCCTGTGGCGCTTGTCATCGTATTTAAGTACAATATCGTCAGATTTTTCTTGTAACCGTCAAATTTACGTAACAGAAAGGTAATCTCATGAGTGATCAGCAACAGGATCTGACCCTAGCAAGTTGGCAGGAGCGCCAAGAATATGCCGAGATGATGCAGCCACTTATTGGTCGGTTGTATCGCAATTATGGTGTAGAAATTTTAGTTTACGGTCGTTCACTATTGAATGTAGACACTATTAATATCATCAAGGCGCATCGCCTGATTAGCCGTCATGAAGGGCTTAAGCTCCGGTTGCGTGAAAGCTATCCGTTCATTGAAGCATTAAGTAAGATGAAACTGGCGCCAGCGCGTGTTGACTTGGGCAAGCTAGCATTCAATTATCTGCATAAAGATGCAGGTAAAGGTGACAGTATTGAAGCTTATCTTGAGCGCGAGCTCGCTGAAATTGTTAACCATGCTGATGAAATCCCAGTTCAAGATATCGTCTTGTACGGATTTGGCCGCATTGGACGGTTACTTGCGCGATTACTGATTGAGCGTAACGGTAGCAACAACAAAATGCGATTGCGCGCCATCGTGGTGCGTGGTGGGCGTGAAGGTGACCTAGAGAAACGCGCTAGCTTATTGCGTCGTGATTCAATTCACGGCCCATTTAATGGCTCTATTACGGTGGATCATGAGAACTCAGCCATTAAAGCAAACGGTACTAGTATTAAAGTGATTTACTCGGACGGTCCAGATCAAGTGGACTATACTCAGTACGGTATCAATAATGCTATTGTTATTGATAATACAGGTATTTGGAAAGATGAAGTAGGGCTTGGTTTACACCTTAAATCGAAAGGTGTGAAAAAAGTACTGTTAACAGCCCCGTCAAAAGGCGATATTAAAAACATCGTCTATGGTGTAAACCATAACGATATCCAACCTGAAGACTTGATTGTCAGTGCAGCTAGCTGTACCACAAACGCTATCACCCCTGTGTTAAAGGTAGTGAATGACGAATTTGGTATTCGTAATGGACACGTAGAAACTGTTCACTCTTATACCAATGATCAAAACCTTATTGATAATTATCACAAAGCGGAGCGTCGCGGCCGTTCTGCACCATTGAATATGGTATTGACATCAACGGGTGCAGCAAAAGCTGTTGCTAAAGCCTTACCTGAGTTAGCAGGTAAATTAACCGGCAACGCTATTCGCGTTCCGACACCAAACGTGTCAATGGCCATCATGAACTTGAACTTGAATAAAGCGACAACGAAAGAAGAGTTGAATGCGTTTTTATTGCATCAAGCGCTGCATTCAGATTTACAAGCACAGATTGACTACACCGCATCCACTGAAATCGTATCCAGTGATCTGGTGGGCTCACGTTATGCTGGCGTCGTTGACTCACAGGCTACTATCGTTGATGGGGATCGTGCCGTTTTATATGTATGGTACGACAACGAATTCGGTTACAGCTGTCAGGTTATCCGAGTAGCAGAGCAAATGGCTGGTCAACAGTTACTCAATTTACCAAAATAATTGGTACAAAAATTAAAAGCGCCTGCTGCAGGCGCTTTTCTGTTTTTAGGAGACATAATTTATGCATATTACGGCGCAATTTGATAGCGGTAACATCGAGGTTATTGCTGCCCATGAACCAGATGCGATTCAACTCGCAATTCGTAACGACAATAAATCTGATTTTTTTCAATGGTTTCACTTTAAATTGTATTGTGAAGCTGGCGTAGAACATATTATGACCATCGTGAATGCAGGGCAGGCCGCGTATCCCGATGGTTGGGTTGGTTACGAAGCTGTTGCTTCATATGATCGTGAGACATGGTTTCGAGTTCCAACTGAATACAACGGTAGTGAGTTGGTTATTCGTCACATACCTGAACAAGAAAGTGTTTATTACGCATATTTCACCCCTTATTCATATGAACGCCACATGGATCTCATCCAGTGGGCGCAGCAGTCATCATTATGTGAACACATTTATTTAGGGCCAACCTTGGATGGTCGCGATATGAATTTACTCGTGATCGGTGAGCCAGGTGACCACAAGAAAAAGATTTGGGTAACCGCACGCCAGCATCCAGGTGAAACCATGGCAGAATGGTTTATCGAGGGCTTTCTATCACGTTTACTTGATGATGAAGATGGCGTTGCTCGTAGTTTGCTTGAGAGTTGCGTATTTTATGTGATTCCCAACATGAACCCAGATGGTAGTGTACGTGGTCATTTACGCACTAATGCGGCTGGTGTTAATTTGAACCGTGAATGGGCAGAACCATCGCTAGAGAAAAGCCCTGAGGTTTATTACGTGCTGAATATGATGCAAGCAACTGGTGTCGATTTCTACTTAGATGTTCATGGTGATGAAGCGTTACCGTACAACTTCGTCGCTGGTAGTGAAGGTGTGCCTAGTTACAATGATGATATTCATCAACTTGGTGAACAGTTTAAACGGTTGTTAATGGCTATTACCCCTGAGTTCCAAGTTGAACATGGCTATGAGGTTGATGCCCCAGGTACAGCAAACCTTACCGTGGCGAGTAACGCAGTGGGTGAGCGTTTCAAGTGTTTAGCGTTTACTTTAGAAATGCCATTTAAAGATAACGCTAACCTGCCTGATCTTGATTTTGGCTGGTCAGCACCACGTAGTCAACAGCTCGGCATGGATGTACTGAGTGCTCTGTTTGGAATAGCAAAAAGCTTGCGCAGTTAGCCCGCGCAAGCTAGGTTATAACCCGAAAGATAAAAGAAGAAAGATAAAAGATAAGTACAAAGAATAACAACAGAACAATAAGGGGGTTACCTTGGAAGCAGTTAATAATTTTTTGTTGCTCCTTGATAGTTACCTAGGCTCGGCATTTTATTTTCCATACGTGTTGCTGGGTGTAGGTATATTTTTCACGCTGTATCTAGGTTTTCCACAACTCCGCTACTTTAAGCATGCTCTTAAGGTGGTTAGTGGCAAGTTCGATAAAAAAGGATGTGAAGGGGATACCACGCATTTCCAAGCCTTGTCGACAGCATTATCAGGGACTGTTGGAACAGGGAACATCGGTGGTGTCGCACTTGCGATTTTCTTAGGTGGTCCGGCCGCGTTATTTTGGATGTGGATAACGGCATTTTTGGGGATGACCACCAAGTTTGTCGAGGTAACCTTATCTCATAAATATCGAGTCAAAACTGCAGACGGTACTATGGCTGGTGGCCCCATGTATTACATGGATCGCCGGCTCAATATGAAATGGTTAGCAGTTATTTTTGCCATTGCGACTATTATTAGTTCATTTGGCACGGGAAACATGCCCCAAATCAATAACATTGCGCAAAGTATGCAAGCCAGTTTTGGGTTAGAACCAATGTTAGTAGGCGGGCTGCTTGCTATTGTACTTGCGCTCGTGATTATCGGTGGTATTAGCCGGATCGCTGCATTTACCTCGCGAATCGTCCCCTTTATGGCCATCGTATATATCATTGGCTCGTTGAGCGTCATCTTATATAACGTGGATCAAATCGTTCCGTCTTTTGTTGCGGTGTTTGCTGATGCATTTACTGGTTCAGCAGCGACCGGCGGGTTCCTTGGTGCTACTTTTGCTTATGCGTTCAACCGTGGCGTTAACCGAGGCCTATTTTCGAACGAAGCTGGACAAGGTTCTGCACCTATTGCTCACGCGTCAGCGAAGACCGATAAGCCTGTTGCAGAGGGCATGGTTTCAATTTTGGAGCCTTTCATTGATACCATCATTATTTGTACCTTAACGGGTTTGGTGATTTTGTCCTCTGGTGCATGGAATCAAAAATATGAGAACGTGTTTGCACGTACGGATATTGATATTATCGCTGGCCATTACTCCGATCAAAATGCTGCGGATCGTGAAGCGCTGTACCACTATATCAACAACACGGACGAAAACCGGATTGAAAAATATACCGGTGATATTCAGGTTCGTGATGGCCGGCCCGTGAGTAACGATTTCACTATTTTGCATGCTCGCTCAGTCGCTGAAAACGTACGTTTTATTGTTGCTGGTGAAGACCCTTACAGTGGCACCTTGCATGTTGAACACGGTCAATTACGAAAACAAGATATTGTTATCGTCGGCGATTCGTTGTTGCATTCTGCAGCCTTAACAGCAAAAGCGTTTAGCATGGGCTTCTTGGGGCAAGCTGGTGAATATATCGTTCCCATCAGTTTAATGTTATTTGCCTTCTCTACTGCAATTGCATGGTCATACTACGGTGACCGAGCCGTAGTTTATTTGTTTGGTCAGCGCGGTGTTATGCCGTATCGAATTCTGTATGTTGCAGGATTCTTTGTGGCATCCTTTACAGACACTACCTTAGTCTGGACGATGTCGTATGTGGCGATTGTCTTAATGACGTTACCGAATTTATTCGGAATCATGTTATTACGCCGCGAGATGAAAGAAACTGTCAAAGCCTATTGGCAGGATTTTAATGCTGAACATGCAAAACATAAGCAACAATAACCACGTTGCTATGGTATTGATAAACCCGCCTTTGTGCGGGTTTATCTTTATGGTTACGCCGCTTGATGCTTGAATTTCAGTGTGAATTCTTTATATTGCCTAGATACAGATGTTCTCTAAGAGGTAAACATGGCACTTATCCAATGCCCTGGATGTAATAAACGAATGTCCGATACTATGGCAGAATGTCCACACTGCCAATTCAAAATAGGTGGTTTAAGTGATGCTGAGCGTAACGAAGAAATGCGTCGCTTGGCAGCTGCTAAACGAGAGAAACTACTTAGTCAATCCATGTTGGCGTTATTGATTGCGATTGCTGCATTCACTTATTACTTTGTGCAACAGCCGTTGCCTAAAAGTCTCGCTGCTAATATATCCTATGCGTTAATGGTGATTGGTTTGGTGTGGTTTGTGGTAAACCGCATACGTTTGATTTTTGTTAAGCGAGCTCTGAAACGATGAAATTTAACGAAATGATCGACGCTATTACTCCTGACATATTTGAACGATTGGTGCAGGCTGTAGAGCTCGGTAAATGGCCAGATGGTGTCAAATTAACCGAAGCACAACGTGCTAATTGCATTCAACTGGTCACGGCTTATCAAGCCCGTCACTGTCCTTCTGATGAGGTCTTCCGGATTGGTGCAGATGGCCAGCTGGTGACTCGTAGTAAGCGTGAATTAAAATCCGAATTAAAAGGTGAATCCACGATTGCCTCCTTTCCTCTCAATAACCCCAATGAGGTTAACTAAGAACTCACTATGCACACCACAAATTATGAATTATTGATTGAGCAAGCACGTGCTATTACTGCGGGTGAGCCGGATCTAATCGCTAATTTAAGTAACCTGTCAGCATTAGTATTTGAGGCGCTTGCAGATGTTAATTGGGTTGGTTTTTATCTAACGCGTGAGCCTGAAACATTGGTGTTAGGGCCGTTTCAGGGTAAAGTTGCCTGTTTACGCATCCCGTTTGGACGTGGTGTCTGTGGCACCGCTGCGGTCACTCGCGAAACTCAGTTGGTGGAAGATGTACATCAATTTGAAGGGCATATCGCATGTGATTCCGCATCGAACTCAGAAGTCGTTGTACCGCTCATTGTTAACGATGAAGTAGTTGGTGTGTTTGATATAGATAGCCCTTCTATAGGTCGGTTTAGTCCTGCCGATGCAGAAGGTTTAAGCCGCTTTGGTCGTTTTGTTGAACAATTGAATTGGCGTTCTGTATAAGACTGAGAGGCCTATGTATAGTGAGTTTGATATACAAACCTATTTAGTAAGTCAAAGTGATATGGCCTTCTTCGAAGGTGAGGAAGAGGTAGCTGCCGATCAAATCAATGAAATGTTACATTATATTGTTGATTTCAGCACCGAAGAAGATAGCCTTGTGCAACTTGAAGAGGTTGTGCGAAGAGTCTTGTTTGAGTGGATTGAGAATCCTGAGCTACTTGAACTTGATAGTGAAGAAATGCAGATTTTTATTTATGAACAATTAGCTGACGTACGTCAGCAGGAATTCAATGACGATGACGACTGATGTAGTTAAACCGAAAACCACCAAAGATGTCATAGCTTATCTGGCTAAGAAATTTCCGCAATGCTTTACCGAAAAAGGGGAGGCAAGCCCCTTAAAAATTGGCATCTTCGAAGATCTCACAAAGCGGTTAGAGGGGGATGATAACGTTAGCAAAACACGTCTCCGTGCTGCATTGCGAAATTATACATCGAGCTGGCGCTATCTACGTAATGTAAAAGTAGGAACGCATCGGATCGATCTCGATGGCAACCCTTGTGAAAAAGTCGATGAAGGGCAACAACAACACGCGGTACAGTTACTGGCACAGTCAAAAGCTGCTGTTGCTGCTGCGCGTGTTGCGGGACTACGTAACAACAGTGCCCAAGCTGACCAACCAGTACCACGCAAGCGGCGGCCATCACCACGTGCCGGGAATCTCCCCCAAAAACGTGCCGCAAAAGCGCGCGTTAGTAATCCCAATAAAGTTAAACGGCCTCAATCGGCACGTGCAGATATGCAGGTTGTACCTGCACAGCAATTGAAGATTGGTCAACAGGTTCGCGTTAACGCAGGGAAAACCCCAGTCACTGGCGTGGTGACAGAAATTGATCGCGGTGATATCTATGTGCAACTTCAAAATGGCTTAACGGTCAAAGTCGGTAGCGCCACAGTGTTTGTCACAACACAGGAGTAGTAGAGTATGACAAAGCGTGTGAAATGGAGTGGAACTTTAGCGTTATCGGCAGCAATGTTGTTTTCTGCTACCGCTATTGCCTTACCACCAGCACATTCGGTGGATGAACTACCGATTCTTAAACCTGAAAAGCAGCACACTGTTGCTAGCCATCGAGTTGCTCGTTTTTTCACCCGCGACCATTTTAAACAAATGGAACTAGATAACGCATTATCAGAGCAGATCTTAGTGCGCTATCTCGATATGCTCGACTACAATAAAATGTTCTTTTTAGCCGAAGATATTAAGCAAGCTAATGAGTACAAGCACCTTTTTGATGACATGATTTTAACGGGTAAGCTCAGTGGAGCTTATGCGTTGTACCACAAGTCATTACAGCGGCGTTTTGAAATGTATAGCTATGCGTTGTCATTACTTGACGAAGAGCAACCATTTGATTTCACTGTGCCTGGCGATAAATTCCATTACCAACGCAAAGATGCACCGTGGGCGACGTCAATAGAAGAGTTACACGAATTATGGCGGCAACGCGTTAAATTTGATGCGTTAAGCCTCAAGTTAACTGCAAAAGAATGGCCAGAAATCGTGGAAACCTTGGGCAAGCGCTATAACAACGCACTTAAGCGTTTGACAATGACCAATAGCGAAGATGTATTTCAAACGGTGATGAATGCCTTTGCGCGAACTGTCGAAGCACATACCAGCTATTTATCGCCAAGTACCGCAGAACGCTTTCAACAGGATATGAACCTTTCTCTGGAAGGGATTGGTGCCGTACTACAAGCGGAATATGACTATACGGTGATCCGTAGTCTGGTCCCAGGTGGTCCGGCGGATAAAAGTGGGCAACTAGCTGTCGACGATAAGATTATTGGCGTAGCACAAGGCGACGTTGACAACCCAGAGTTTGTTGATGTGGTCGGCTGGCGTCTTGATGAAGTTGTTGAACTTATTAAAGGGCCCAAAGGTTCAACGGTTCAATTACAAGTAATAAAAAACAACCAAAGTGCAGGCAGTCCTCCGCAGGTGGTGTCAATTGTCCGCGACAAAGTTAAGTTGGAAGATCGTGCAGCCAAGCTCGAAGTCATGTCGCCGGAAACAGGGCCTTACGTCAAACGTAAGTTGGGCGTGATTAGCATTCCTAGTTTTTACAATGGGGTAACGCGTGATGTTGAAAAAATCATAGCGGAAGCTCAACAGCAGGACGTGGAAGGGATTGTTATTGATCTTCGCAGTAACGGTGGAGGGTCACTGCCAGAAGCTATCTCCTTAACTGGGCTGTTTATTGATAAAGGTCCGGTGGTACAGATTTTAGATAGTCGTAAGCGTCGTGACATTGGCAGTGACCAAGATGGTTACATAGCATACGATGGTCCATTATTTGTCATGGTGAACCGCTATAGCGCCTCTGCGTCTGAAATTTTTGCAGCCGCTATGCAAGATTATGGCAGAGCCATCATCGTCGGTGAAAACACCTATGGTAAAGGTACGGTACAGCACCATCGTTCATTACAGATGTACCCGTTTGATAACTACGAAAATCCATTGGGGAGCGTGCAATTTACCGTCGCGAAGTTCTATCGAATTAACGGCGGCAGTACGCAAATGCGCGGCGTAGTTCCGGATTTAACATTCCCATCAGCGATTGATGCTGAGGCGTTTGGGGAGAGTAGTTTAGAGAATGCATTACCATGGGATCAGATACCAGCGTTGGATTACAAGCCGCTTAACAAGATTCCGACAAGTCAGTTATCGCAATGGCAAGAGCGCTTGGATGAACAAATTAGCAATAACTTGGAGTTCCAGTTTATTCTTGCTGACTTTGAAGAATATTTAGCTAAGAAAGATGATACATGGGTTAGCTTAGTTCTCGCGGAGCGCCAAGCAGAACAGGCCGCCGAAGAAGCTAAAAAGCTTCAGCGAGCGAATGCAAGGCTGAAACTGATGGGGATGGAGCCAGTTGAAAAAATTGACGATATCCCAGCTGATCTTGACGTGGATGATCCATATCTCGAAGAACTAGTTAACATTAGTTTCGCATTGATTGATGAGCAGCAGTTAGCAGCGAATCAGCGTTAACTTATATCGTTATACGAAGAGCCGCAATTTGCGGCTCTTCTACCATTATTTTAATAACAATAATTAAATACGGACAACACCATGGAACACACCCCATCCATTGCGAAGCGCTGGTCGAGTCGCTTGCTATTCGTGTTAGCTTCTACCGCAGCAGCTGTTGGCTTAGGTAATATTTGGAAATTTCCATATATTACCGGCGAAAACGGAGGAGGTGCCTTCGTTTTCGTTTATCTGATCTGTATAGCGCTCATTGGTGTCCCTATCATGATTGCTGAAGTATTGATTGGTCGTCGCGGCCGTCATACTCCAGGATACTCAACGCTAAAATTAGCCCGTGAATCAGGACGACATTCTGCATGGCAAATTACTGGCTGGTTAGGAATGATTACGGGATTTTTGGCCCTTAGTTTTTATGCTGTTATTGCTGGTTGGGCGTTAGCTTATGTGTTTGAAGCTGCGAACGGCACTTTTACCGGAGCTAGCGTTGTTCAGATCGATGATACATTCACAAGCTTAATAAGTTCTGCACCACGACTGCTGTTGTGGCACGGTATCATTATTTTGGGTGTCGTGTGGGTGGTAGGTAACGGCCTTAGGAATGGGTTAGAACGAGCGGTTTCATTGATGCTACCATTGATGGTAATGCTACTCATTGTGCTTGCAATCTATGCAGGTTACATGGGGGATTTTGCCGGTGCAGTTCAATTCATGTTCGCTCCTGACTTCTCCAAGCTCACCATAGATAGTGTACTAGTTGCCTTAGGACATGCGTTTTTCTCACTCGGTTTAGCATCGGGTGTGGTGATTATGTATGGTGCTTATGTCTCTAAGTCGACCTCAATTATTGGCACATCCATTTGGGTTGCAATTGCCGATACCTTTGTCGCTTTACTGGCTGGTATGGCTATTTTTCCAATCGTGTTTGGCAGCCAATTAGCCCCTGGAGCAGGGCCTGGATTAATCTTCCAAACCTTACCTATCGCATTTAGTACCATGCCGGCCGGGGCATTTATCGGTACCTTGTTCTTTGTGATGCTAGTGATTGCGGCCTTCACCTCCGCCATTGCCATGATTGAATCGAGTGTTGCATTTTGTGAAGAACGCTTCGGGTTAAGCCGTTGGCGAGCGACATTTTTAGCAGCTGGCGTATTGTGGGGATTAGGGCAACTGACTATTTTTAGTTTTAGTGGCGCAGGTTGGACCCAACTCAATTGGCAGGTAGCAGGGAAATCATTGGCGTCTATTTTTGATGTGATTGATTATTTGACGTCCAATATATTGTTACCAATCGGCGGCCTATTACTAGCAATCTTTGTCGGATGGGTAATGAAAACCCAGTACACAAAAGAGGAACTGAATACTAACCCACGCCGGTTTAACCTGTGGCATTTTGTCGTACGTTATCTGGCGCCTATAGCAATTATTCTGATTTTCTTACAACTGATCGGTATCATTCAGTTCTAAATTTTTTGAGTTAGAGAATAACTATGCAAAATAACAACTCGGTCGAGAACAGGACTCCATCGATGCTCCAAGCAGCAATTCCGCTGCTAGCTCTTATTCTTATGTTGGTAGTGTCCGTATATTTATACGGTGAGGATGCATCGTATGGGCCGAACCAAATTGCCCTTTGGTTGGCTGCAGGGGTCGCTATAGCTATTGGTTTTCGTAATAAGTTCACTTGGGAGGAGATTGAACAGGGCATTCGGGAAGGCATTTCTGTCGCCTTAGGGGCAATGCTGATTATCCTTGCAGTCGGTTCACTCATTGGTACGTGGCTGTTAGCTGGTACGGTTCCGAGCATGATTTACTATGGTTTGGAACTCCTTGATTCGAGTTGGTTTTATGCCGCATCAGCATTGATATGCGGTATTATTTCGTTAGCTATTGGAAGTTCTTGGACAACTGCCGCAACAGTAGGGGTTGCCTTAATGGGGGTCGCTGTGGGGATGGGGCTATCTCCTGCAATAACCGCCGGAGCCATAGTTTCAGGAGCCTATTTTGGCGATAAGATGTCACCCCTTTCAGATACAACGAATTTAGCTCCAGCCGTTGCCGGAACAGAGTTGTTTGCACATATTCGATACATGGCGTACACAGCAGGCCCGGCGTTTATTATTGCTTTAATTGTGTTTCTGTTACTCGGTTTTAATACTGACACAACGGTGAGTTTTGCCGAACTTGAACGGATGCAGTTAGAACTCCGTAATACATTCAATATTGGCTGGGAAATGCTAATCCCCCTGGTGATCTTGCTGTACTTAGCAGCATCCCGACGTCCTGCACTGCCAACAGTATTTTTCGGCGCATTACTAGGCGGTATTTGGGCTGTTATATTCCAACCTGAGATCATCAACTCTCTCATTGATGAGGACGGGGGGAGTGGGGCGCTGGCTAGTTTAAAGGTCGTTTGGAATGCGTTAACCGATGGCGTTGTTATTGAATCCGGTTCGGCGGAGCTGGATAGCTTGCTCAGTGGCGGTGGTATGTCGAGTATGCTTAATACCGTTTGGTTGATTCTCAGTGCCATGACGTTCGGTGCCATTATGGAAAAGCTTGGGCTTCTCCAACGCTTAATCGAAGGGCTATTAGGCTATATCAAATCCCTTGGTGGACTGGTCACTGCCACGTTATTTACTTGTTTTGGCGCGAACGTATTAACAGCAGATCAATACATGGCGATTGTCTTACCTGGCCGTATGTTCCGTGAAGAATATGAGCGCCGAGGTCTCGATCCACGTTTGTTATCACGGACGTTAGAAGATAGTGCAACCTTAACGTCGGCATTAATTCCGTGGAATACCTGTGGCGCCTTTATGATGGCCACCTTAGGCGTGAGTCCATTTATTTATTTACCTTTTGCAATATTTAATTGGTTAACTCCGCTCGTTGCAATGTTCTATGCCTATACTGGTATTCGTATTTTACGACTACCGGCAACAACGCAACCTAATGCTGTATAAATAAAAAGGAACCTGGGGTTATGGCAGTACCGCAACCGAAATTCCGCAGTGATTATCGGGCGCCTGAATTCTTGATTGAGCGAACTGAATTAACATTTGCTCTAGATGATACAGCGACCATAGTCACCAATTGGATGCGAATACTGCCGCAACATCCAGGAGTTGCATTAGTGTTAGACGGTGTCGGCGTCAAACTTCTACACATCGAGCTGAATGGGGTTATCCTGGCAGCCACAGACTATTGTATAACTGAACATCAGCTAATTCTGCCGCATGTTCCTGCTGAGCCGTTTGAACTGCTCGTGCAAACACAGTTCAATCCATCAGCCAATAAAGCATTAGAAGGGTTGTATCAATCCGCAGGAGCATTTTGTACTCAATGCGAAGCAGAAGGTTTTCGTCGAATTACATATTATTTAGATAGACCCGATGTTTTAGCTGAGTTTAAAACCACCATAGTGGCCGATAAACAGCGCTTCCCGCAACTACTTAGTAATGGTAATCGTGTTGCTAGCGGTAATAATAATGATGGTCGTCATTGGGTAACCTGGCACGATCCATTTCCAAAACCTGCCTATTTGTTTGCCCTTGTAGCTGGTAATTTTGACTGTTTAGAAGACGTATTTATTACAGCCAGTAAACGTACTGTGAGATTGCAGTGTTACGTTGAACATGGCCAGTTATTGCGTGCGAAATACGCATTAGAATCATTGCAAGATGCCATGCGGTGGGATGAACAACGCTTTGGTCTTGAGTATGACCTTGATGTTTATATGATTGTCGCCGTTGATTTTTTCAACATGGGAGCAATGGAAAACAAGGGGCTCAATATCTTCAATTCCCGTTATGTACTTGCCGATCAAGCTACAGCAACGGATCAGGATTTTATAAATATTCAATCGGTGATTGGCCACGAATATTTCCATAACTGGACAGGTAATCGTGTCACTTGCCGTGATTGGTTCCAACTCAGCCTAAAAGAAGGCTTAACGGTTTTCCGTGACCAAGAGTTTAGTGCAGATATGGGGTCACGTGCTGTGCACCGCATTGCTGCGATTAAAACCATGCGAACCCAACAGTTCAATGAAGATGCCAGCCCTATGGCGCATCCCATTCGACCTGAAAAAGTTATTGAAATGAATAACTTTTATACAGTGACCGTTTATGAAAAGGGCGCTGAAGTGATCCGTATGTTACACACCTTACTTGGTGAACGCGGATTCCAAGCCGGTTTGGCACTGTATCTTGAACGGCATGACGGTCAAGCGGTCACTTGTGATGATTTCATCGCCGCTATGGCTGCCGCCAACCAACGCGATCTGTCTCAATTTCAACGCTGGTATAGCCAAGTAGGTACGCCAGAGGTAAGACTCGATTGTGATTATGATGCAGAGCAACAACAGTTACGGCTGCGCTTTACTCAACAGCTACCTAGCATGTCAACACCTCCCCATCATGGACCGCTACATATTCCACTGCTATTGAGCTTTTATACGCCTACGGGGGAGTTATTGACCGTGACTCATCCACGCTTGCAGCCACATGAATCAGGTAGCTTATTGTTTGAACTTACAGATGTACAACAAGAGGTTGTGTTACAAGGAATAAGGGTAAAACCTGTTGTGGCAGCGTTAGAAAACTTCACTGCGCCAGTGCGTCTGATTGAAAACGCAATTTTCGCCGACAAATTAACCTTATTAGCCCATGCCCACCAAGAAGTTACCCGTTGGGAAGCGGTACAATCGATCTATCAAACGCTCATTCAGCAAGCAGTAGCCGGGCAAAAACCGCTGGAATTGCCAACTGACGTGCTCCAAGCATTTCGCCACTTTGCTCGAGCTGACATTGATCCAGCATTGAAATCACTTGTTCTCACCGTACCTACCTTAGCCGAGATGACAGAGTTTTACCCGAGTGAGGCTCCTATTATCGCGTTGCATGACGCGATAGAGCAACTACAACAGCAGCTGGCGGTAGGATTAGCAGATATATTTATGGAAGTATGGGAGCAACGGCTACAGCAACCGTATCAACTTAACGCCGCTGCGATAGCGCAGCGCTGCTGGCAACACACAGCGCTTGATTATCTCGTGTTGCTAGAACCAACCAACTATAGCCAAGATGTTGCTAAACACTATAAGCAAGCAGATAACATGACGGCACAGCAGCACGCCTTGCAGCTTGCAGTACACCGCGGTTTGCCATGTCAACAAGAGCTTATAGAGGCATTTGAGCAGCAGTGGCAACACTATCCTTTAGTACTTGATAAGTGGTTTGCAATTCAGGCGAGTAGCCCATTAGGTAATGGGGTTGAACGAGTACAAAAACTGCAGCAGCATGCTTGTTTTGATTGGGATAATCCCAATCGTCAATACGCGTTGATGGGCAGCTTCAGCCGTAATGTGCTGCAATTTCATCAGGAAGGTGGGGGCGGTTATGCTCTGTTAGGAGCGATGATTCGCTATCTAAATGATAAGAATCCGCAAGTGGCGGCGCGTCTGATTACGCCCTTAACACAGTGGCGTCGATTCGATGCTAAACGGCAAGAACTGATGAAACGAGAGCTTGAGCAGCTTCAGCAACTCCCTAATTTGGCTGTCGATTTGGTTGAAAAGATTGGTCAAAGTTTAGCCGTAACTGATTGAATTGGAAACAGCGGTGAATATAATCATGCAGCGCTATCCCATAATCATTCGAAACCTTGAAATACCTGGTCTGAACACTCATTAAATCCTAATAATAAGCGTTGAATAACCAACCTAAATGTCCGACAATAATGGTAATTATTTCGTAGGGTGATGGGGCATCTAAGCCAGCATCATAACTTCGTTATATCTATCACGTTAAGGACACCATCATGAATGCGTTTGGCGAAGGCCAGATTCCCGTTGTATTACAAAAGGTGGCTGACATTATTCAGCATCGAAACTCCGAGCGAGCGGAATTAATTACTGATTTTGCCATGAGGTTGTTTCGCAACATCTCACCTGCTGATCTGTCACTACGAATCGATAGTGACTTATATGGTGCAGTAATGGGCCTTTGGCATTCATTTAACAGTTACGTACCGGGCGAAAAAGCTCTCATTAAAGTATATAACCCAGATGTAGAGCAGCACGGTTGGCAGTCAGCTCACACCATTATTGAAATCATCCAGTCAGATAGCCCATTTATGGTTGATTCAGTACGGATGGCTTTATCACGGTTGGGTATCAACTCACATCTATTGTTACATCTACCGATTAGTCACAAACGTGATGCCGATAATAATATTATTGAATTGCTCAAAGCCGGTACCCGCAATGCTGATAACGAAGTTGATACGGTATTTTTAATTGAAGTCGACCGCCAAACCACGGCTAAAGCAATTAAAGCATTAAAAAATGAATTAGCTTCGGTCATGGAAGAGGTGAGTTTAACGGTTCGGGACTGGTTGCCCATGCGTACTCGTATGGAAGAGATTGCAGCTGAATTGAATGATATAAAGTACAGCGGCAACCCACAACAACTCGCAGAAGCGCAAAAATTCTTATCTTGGCTAGCGAAGGACAATTTTACCCTGATGGGATATCGTCGCTATAACCTCGAAACCGTTGATGGCGATCACATTATTTTGCAGGATACCGACTCCAGCCTAGGCTTGATGCGTCGGAGCATCAACAAAGAGGGGCGTTTGGTATCATCGTTACCGGAAGTAGCACAGACGATGACGTTTGACGATACTCTGCTGCTGTTAACCAAAACCAACACACGTTCACGCGTGCACCGCCCAGCCTATTGCGATTACATCGGCATCAAACGATTCGATAAGCAAGGCAATGTGATCGGCGAAGATCGCTTTATCGGGTTGTACTCGAGCAGTTTCTATAATGATAGCGTCCGTGAAATTCCGTTAGTGGGTGATAAAGTGCGACGTGTCATAGAGGCATCTGAATTCGCACCTAATTCACACGCTGCGAAAGCGCTCTTAAATATTCTCGAAACCTATCCACGTGATGAAATTGCCCAAGCGTCTGAAAGCGATTTGCTTGAGGTCGGCCTAGGTGTATTACAAATGCGTGAGCGCGACATTACTCGCGTGTTTGTCCGGCGCGATATCTTCGGGCGATTTGCGTCGTGTATGGTCTATGTGCCAAAAGAGCGCTACCACACTTTGCTCCGTCAGAAAACGCAACAAATTCTTAAGCAAACGTTTGGCAGTGATAGCGACGTTGACTTCACTACTTATTTCTCGGAATCACCATTGGCGAGAACGCATTACACAGTTCGTTTAACCGCCGCTGTACAGGATATTGACGTGAAAGAACTCGAATCTAATCTCATTGAAGCAGCTCGTAGCTGGGAAGATAACTTTGAACGTATTTTAAGCAGCACTTTCGGTGAGGCAAAAGCAAACGAACTGAACAAGAAGTATGCAAATGCATTCCCTCGAGCTTATAAAGAAGAAGTTCTACCATCAGTGGCTATTGCTGATATCGCACAGCTTGAAAAGTTAGACGACGAACACAAGTTGGGTATGCTGTTCTATCGCTCACGGGAAGAAAATGAGCAGAGTAAACGTGTTCGGTTGAAGCTATTCCACAAAGATGAGCCAATCCATTTGTCTGATGTATTGCCAATGCTGGAAAACTTTGGTTTACGTATTGTGGGCGAGCGCCCCTATGAAATCAGAACAACCGATGGCAATGTATTCTGGATTCTAGAATTCTACATGCTACATAGTAATGACAATCTTGACTTAGAAACAGGTCGGGAGTTGTTCCAGCAAGCGTTCGCACAAGTTTGGGATGGTCATTACGAAGACGACGGTTTTAACCGCTTGGTGTTAGGCGCTGGATTAACTGGACGTCAAGTCACCATTTTACGGATGTTTGCTAAATACATGCGGCAAACTGGCACAACTTTCAGCCAAGCATACATCGAAAGCACTTTCGCCAAGTATCCACTGTTGGCAAAGTTGGTCGTTAAGTTGTTCTATACCAAGTTTGATCCAAGCGAAACGAGCCGTGATAAGAAAATCGAGGCGATTGAAAATCGTATTAGCTCTGAATTGGAAAACGTAGCAAACCTTGACGATGACCGCATCATTCGGCGCTATGTTGAGCTGATTTCAGCAAGCTTACGCACCAACTTCTTCCAGAACGATGCTAAAGGCCGTGACAAACCGTACATTTCAGTGAAGTTTATGCCAGAACTGATCCCTGAGATGCCATTACCACTGCCGAAATATGAAATTTACGTGTACTCTCCACGGGTTGAAGGTATCCACCTACGTGGTGGTAAAGTTGCGCGGGGTGGTCTGCGATGGTCTGATCGCCGCGAAGATTTCCGTACTGAGGTGTTAGGCTTAGTTAAAGCACAGCAAGTTAAAAATACAGTTATTGTACCTGTAGGCGCAAAAGGTGGATTCGTGTGTAAGAATCTACCTGAAGACCGTGATGCATTCTTTGAGGAAGGCAAAGAATGCTACCGCATTTTCATCCGTGCGTTACTCGACATCACCGACAACATTGTCAACGGTGAAGTAGTGCCACCAGCTAACGTGGTTCGTCATGACGATGACGATACCTACTTGGTTGTTGCCGCCGATAAAGGAACGGCTACATTCTCGGATATCGCTAATGGTATTTCAGCTGAATACAACTTCTGGTTGGGCGATGCCTTTGCCTCTGGTGGTTCTGTAGGCTATGACCATAAGAAAATGGGTATCACTGCACGGGGCGCATGGGAGTCTGTTAAACGTCACTTCCGCGAGATTGGTGTTGATTGCCAAACAACTGATTTCACTGTAGTCGGTATTGGTGATATGGCAGGTGACGTGTTCGGAAACGGTATGCTGTTATCCAAGCATACACGCTTAGTCGGTGCGTTTAACCACATGCATATTTTCGTTGACCCGAATCCAGATGCCGCAAAAACCTATGAAGAGCGTAAGCGTCTGTTTTACTTGCCACGTTCAACCTGGGATGACTTCGATAAATCCTTGATTTCAAATGGGGGTGGTGTTTTCTTACGGAGCGCCAAAGCCATTGAGCTTAGCCCTGAAATGAAGAAACTCTTCAATACCCAGAAGAAGTCGATGACGCCTACTGAACTAATTAAGGCGCTATTAACACTTGATGTTGATCTACTGTGGAATGGTGGCATTGGAACCTATGTTAAATCGTCGAAAGAAAGCGACAGTGATGTAGGTGATCGTGCAAACGATTCAGTCCGTGTTAATGGTAAGGATTTACGGGCACGCATCGTCGGTGAGGGCGGTAACTTAGGCTTCACACAACTAGGTCGAATTGAGTATGCATTAACTGGCGGCCGCATTAATACTGATGCTATTGATAACGTTGGTGGTGTTAACTGTTCAGATAACGAAGTTAATATCAAGATTCTTTTGAATGGCCTGGTTGCAAAAGGGCAGCTGACACGCGAACAGCGCGACAAATTGCTCTATGACATGACCGATGAGGTAGCACAAATTGTCATTCGTGACTGCTTCCGTCAATCACAATCGATTTCAGTGACGGCCATCCGTGGTGCTGATCAAATTAAAGAGTTCCAACGTTTTATTCATCACCTAGAGCGTGAAGGACAGCTTAACCGTGCGTTAGAGTTTTTACCTGATGATGACGAATTAGCAGAACGTCAAGCCAATGGCAAAGGCTTAACGCGTCCAGAGTTAGCCGTACTAACAGCATACGGTAAGATGGTATTGAAGGAGCAATTGCTGGATGAAGCGATCATGGCTGATCCTTTCCATGCACGCTCACTGGTTAGTGCGTTCCCGAAACCACTGCAAGAAAAATATGCAGAGGCGATGGAGAACCATCCATTACGAGCACAAATTATCGCGACTCGCTTAGCGAATAACATTGTGAACGATATGGGGCCAAACTTCGTCTATCGTAAGGCAGAGACGACTGGTGCAACTGAAGCTGAAGTTGCATCTGCCTACGTGATCGCACGCGAATGCTTTAACCTGCGTGGCTTAATGGAGCAAGTTGAAGCAGGAAATAATAAATTCCCAGCAGAAGTGCAGAACAATATGTTGTTCCAGTTACGTCGTGTTGTTCGCCGCGCGACACGTTGGTTCTTGCGTCACCGTACGCCAGGTTTAGTGACTATTCAGGATCATTTAGATTTCTATCAAGAAAGCTTTGATGACCTTCGCAAGAATGTATTGGATTACTTAGTTGCTGAAGAGCGTCAAGAAATTGAAGCTGAAATCAATGCCTTAATAGAGCAAGGCGTGCCAGCTGATTTAGCGCATAACATCGGTATTCTTAGCACCTTATTCTCGGCTTTAGACATCGCTGACATTAGCCATGAAACTAAGTTGAAGGTGGGTACTGTCGCTGCAGCGTATTTCAACTTGGGGTCACGTGCATCATTACATTGGTTCTTAGAGCAAATTAATAATCAACCGGTAGATAACCACTGGCAAGCTCTAGCTCGTGCAGCATTCCGTGAAGAACTTGACTGGCAACAGCGTTCACTCACGACCAGTATGTTGAAAGCTGCGGACGCTAACCAAGGGGCAACAGAAATTGTTGAGTCATGGTTAGCTGCAAATGAGGTTTATGTGAATCGTTGGTTAGATATGCTCTCTGACTTTAAAACATCAAAAACTCATGAGTTCGCTAAGTTCTCGGTGGCGTTGCGAGAACTGACGTTACTAAACCACAACTGCACGACAGTTGAGGTGTAAATGTACGGCTTGATACGCCAATGGCTGTTCCGCAAAGATGCGGAACAGTCCCATGAATTGACTCTTAACTTACTACGTCGGTTTGCAAATACTCCTGCCGCCTTGTTATGGCGGCAGCGCGTGCCTGCAAAACCCGTGAAGGTGATGGGTATCGAGTTCCCGAACCCTGTTGGATTGGCCGCAGGGCTGGATAAAAACGGCGAATGTATCGATGCATTTGCACAAATGGGATTTGGGTTCATTGAAATTGGTACTGTCACCCCAGTGGCTCAAGAAGGGAACCCAAAACCTCGCTTATTCCGTATTCTTGAGAAAGACGCCATTATCAACCGCATGGGCTTTAATAACCACGGCGTTGATTACTTGGTAGAACAAGTCAAAGCGGCGCGCTACCGAGGTGTTCTCGGTATCAATATCGGTAAGAACAAGAATACTCCTGACGCCGAAGCGATTCAGGATTATCAACACTGTATGCGCAAAGTGTACCCTTATGCCAGCTATATTACGGTCAATATTTCTTCCCCAAATACACCTGGTTTACGCGAGTTTCAATATGGCAGCGCATTGCATGAGTTACTTAAAGCGTTGAAAATTGAGCAGGAACAACTCTCGCAACAGCATAGCAAGTACGTGCCATTAGCAGTAAAAATAGCCCCTGATTTAACGGATGAGGGGGTTCGAGCCATCACTGATGCTCTAATAGAGCATGGTATTGATGCTGTTATCGCCACCAACACCACATTGAGCCGGGATGCTGTGCAAGGACTTCCTCACGCTGATGAATCCGGCGGTCTCAGTGGTGCTATTTTGTTTGAGCAGAGCACCCATGTGGTGCGAGTCATTGCAGAACATGCACAAGGGCGCTTACCTATTATCGCTGTCGGTGGAATTGATAGCCCCGCAGCTGCACAAGCCAAGCTAGCCGCCGGGGCGAGCTTAGTTCAGATTTATACAGCTTTCATTTATCACGGTCCCAAACTGATTAGCCGGATTGTGAAATCCTTGTAATCGTTTATAAATTCGGCTATTTTATACGCCGCAAAATGACCACACAAATAAGGACAACACGGGTGCACATGACATCGCAATGGCGTTGGTTATATCACGCTGATGACGAACAGCTGTTGATTAAGCTTGCAGAAGGCTTAGTGCATCCTGCGCCTTTTAAGGCATCGCGATTGGTTCCATTAAAGCCAATGGATGAGCCTTTTTCACTCGAAGATGCTACGAATTTCCAAACACTCTTCGATCAATTAGAAGCTAGCGACTTAGTGAACCCGCAAATTGCTTTTACTGCTGCGTTAAACCATACCATCTATCAACGATTTGGGCGTCCACAAATGCCACAAAGCTGGTATTTTCAAACAGCAGAAGAGCACTATGTTTCTGATGCAACAACGCTTACAGTAGGAACTCTTGTGCGTTTAAACTCAGGTTTGGCTGAATCTGTTTGTGCTGTGGTAAGCAGCGATGGTGAATTCGCCGAGTGTATGGTGCTAGCAGAGTCGTTTCCGCTTTCTGATATCAAAACTTTGCCGCAGTATGATGTGATTAAGGTGATGTTCAACCGTATTCAACCGCTGAACGCCCAGCAAAAACCTAGCACATCATACCTGCGTCACGCATAGGGCGTATATTGTGCACATCAGGACGTTGATAATGGGGTGGTTAGCCATGTCCAGTTATATTGCCGTAGCCGAACCAGTTACTGTCAGACTACTTGCTACCAGCGACGTACACGGACATTTCACTGGCTTTAATTACTTTACCCAGCAACCTGAGCAAAAAGGATTGGTGCATACCGCCGCTATTATTGCAAAATCACGGCGCGGTGCGGATATAAGCATACTTATTGAAAATGGGGATTTAATTCAAGGATCCCCCGTAGCTGACGCGATGGTCGCTGCGGCAGAACAACAGCAGCCACTCCCTTTAGCGGCATTACTCAATACGCTAAATTATGACGTCATTAATCTTGGTAATCATGAATTTGATTACGGCTTGGATTATCTCGCAACGGCTTATGCTGGTGTAACCGCACCGATCCTTGCTGCCAACGTGAAACCAGTTTCGGCCGAAGCTCAACAATGGCTCACCCATCATCCTTACGTGATATTAGAACGTGAACTTCCACAGCATGCTCAGCAAGCAGGGCGTAGCCATTTAAAAATTGCTTTTATTGGCGTACTGCCCCCGCAAATCATGCAATGGAACGGCCACCACTTACGTGATCACATCGTCGTTATTCCTATGCTCGATGCAGTTCAACAAACCATCGCTGAACTGCAAATCCACCAGCCCGATCTAACGGTGCTTGTTGCGCATGCTGGCATGCCTAAACACAATTCTAATGGTAATGACGCTGAGCAAGCAGTATGGGAACTAGCACAAGTGGCGGGAATCGATGCGATTATTTTTGGTCACCAGCATGAACTGTTCCCGGGCACTTCCGTTTATGAACAGTTGCCTGGTGTTGATGCCAAGCAAGGGACTTTATTTGGAATTCCAGCAGTACAGCCTGGTGTGCATGGCGAACACCTTGGTGTAATTGATTTTGAGCTCGTCTATTCTGATGAAATACAACAATGGCAGGTGCAACGGAGTAATTCGGCTGTGGTATCAATCAGTGCAGAGCGCGATCAACAGCTGGTGGAGCTATTGCAGCCAACACACAAGCGTACTCTAGCTTATATGGAGCAAACCATTGGCTACACGCAGGCAGAGTTAAGTCACCAATGGTCACGTTTACAACCAACGTTGGCCACTCAGCTTATCCATGATGCACAGTTGTGGTATATCGAACGTTACGTGGCACAGCAGCAACCTGACTGGGGGCAGTTACCGAGACTCAGCGCAGTTGCTCCGTTTCATGCCGCGAATCATACTGATGACAGCTTTACCGTTATTCCTGCGGGAGCGTTGACGATGGGGGATATTGGCGATTTATATCGTTACGCTAATAACTTAGATGTGGTCGTCGTCACTGGCGAAATGTTGCAACAATGGTTAGAAGATGCAGCCATTGGCGTCCAAGCTGGGCAACCTGAACACCCATGGAGCTGGGTGAATCAAGATCATCCTGCCTATCAATTTGATACTTTTAGTGGCTTAGACTATGTCATTGATCCACGTAAACCGGTAGGTGCACGGGTTAGCACACGACCGCGATTAAATCCAACGCAGCACTACGCGGTGATCACGAATAATTATCGCTCACATGGAGGAGGTAAGTTAGGGGGCTTAAACGGACAACAGATTGTATTTAGTAGTCCAGATCAAATTCAGCATATATTACTAGAATATATCAAAACGTTAGGTGCGGAAGGTTATCAAAATTCGTTACGAAACAATTGGGAAATCAAGCGTTAGGGAAGGCTAAAGATAATTGGTTGCGGGGGCAGGATTTGAACCTACGACCTTCGGGTTATGAGCCCGACGAGCTACCAGACTGCTCCACCCCGCGTCCGATGCTGCGCATGTTAAAGGGTCATTCGTTAAAACGCAAGGGGACCATGGTCCGTTCGGTTACTATTTAAGCGATTCGCGTTTGACTGCGCAATAAAGCAGCAGTTCTGACGATACAGAAGCGCGCCACTCCGTTATAATAGCCTTATATTTACTGATGAAGACACCTACATGAATTATCCACCAAATCATAATCGTTATTTTGCAACCTGTGCAAAAGGCTTAGAGCCATTGCTATTTGAAGAGTTACAACAGCTACACGCACAGAGCGTGCGGCAAACAATGGGTGGGTGTTGGTTTGAAGGGGATGTACAATTAGCGTATCGGGTCTGTCTATGGACACGCTTAGCGAATCGATTGTTGCTGAGCCTAGGGGAAACTTTAGTGCGACGCGTACAAGATATTCCACAGGCCGTTGCGACCACCCCGTGGGAACACGTGTTCGACACTAGCAATACCTTTGTCGTAGATTTTAATGGCCGCAGCAATGAGATACGTCATACACAATTTGGTGCACAGCTCATAAAAGATGGGATTGTGGATCGTTTTCGTGATGTAGGCTTACAACGGCCTTCCGTGGCTAAAGAGGGCGCTGACATTCGAATTCATGCCCATATCCATAAAGACAAGCTTGCTTGGTATTTGGATTTTGCTGGAGATAGTCTGCACAAACGTGGCTATCGCCAGCAACAGGGTAGTGCCCCCTTAAAAGAAACCCTCGCAGCAGCTATAGCTATTCGCAGTGGCATTACACCAGCAACCGATGTGGTTTTTGATCCATTTTGTGGCTCTGGCACATTGTTATTGGAAGCTGCGATGATTTGTTTGGATCGCGCGCCAGGGCTTACCCGAACGGCATGGGGCTTTCAACACTGGTTAGGTCACCAAGAAGAGGCATGGCAAGCATTACTTAATGAAGCACACCAACGATTTGCTGCAGCAAATGCCAGTCATCCACTGCAACTGGTCGGTTACGATATGGATGCACGGGTATTGGCTATTGCGGAACAAAATGCCATGCGCTTAGGGATTCACGAACGCTGCACGTGGCAACGGCGTAATGCAGAATCACTAACGACACTTGAGTTAGAGCAACCCACGCAACAACCCCATTTAATTTGTAATCCACCCTACGGTGAACGTTTAGGAGAGGAGGTGGAAACACTACTCCTTTATCGTCGCTTCGGTGCACAATTACGTGAGCATTTTTTTGGTTGGCAAGTGAGCGTACTGGCCGGTGATGAAAGTTTATTGAAGCGCTTAAAATTACGCAGCGAGCGTAAATATAAGTTCTATAACGGGCCTATTGAGACTCAATTGGCACTTTATGACTTAACAAAAACACAATTAGAATTTACCAAAGAGCAATCCAGTGATTTGGCGAATAGGCTTCGTAAAAACTATCAGAAATTTGAAAAATGGGCCGCAAAAGAAGGGTTTAACGCTTGGCGGATCTACGATGCTGACTTGCCTGAATACAATGCTGCTGTTGATGTTTATGACGATTGCCTCGTTATTCAAGAATATGCTGCACCGCAAGAGATACCTGACGCAGTTGCTAAGGAGCGACTCTGGACGTTGGTGGACTGCTTAGCCCAAGAATTGCCATTCGCTGCTGAGAATATGACGCTTAAAGTACGGCAACGACAATCCGGTAAGCAACAATATGAGCGACAACAGCCACGCGGATTAATACGAATTGTGCATGAATACGGTGCCTTATTTGAAACTAACCTAAGTGATTATTTAGATACAGGCTTATTTCTAGATCATCGTTGGGCACGTCGTGAACTAGGACGACTCAGTGAAGGTAAATCTGTATTAAACCTGTTTGCATACACGTGTTCAGCATCAGTTCATGCCGCCCTAGGTGGTGCTAAAGAAGTGGTTTCTGTAGATTTATCAAAAACATATTTAGCATGGGGGCAGCGAAACTTTCAGCTAAATAAGTTGCATGGACGCCAGTATCAGTTTATTCAAGCTGATTGCATGCAGTGGTTGCGGCAACAACGCCCACAACAACGATTTGATGTTATTTTTCTTGACCCGCCCACGTTTTCTAACTCGAAGCGTATGCAAGATGTTCTTGATATCCAACGTGACCACGTCATGTTATTGACATTGGCTGCACGACTGTTAACTGATGACGGTATCATTTTGTTTTCGAACAACAAACGCCGATTTAAGCTCAACCATGAGCAGTTGGCTGCAGCTGAATTGGTTGCCGAAGATTTGACTGCGCGTTCGATACCAATGGATTTTGCTCGACACAAGGGAATTCATCACTTGTTTAAGGTAACGCTTCGTGAGTGAATTTTACCTGCTGACAAAGCCGAATTGTTCGTTGTGTGATATCGCATTGCAGCGTCTGCAGCAAGCACAGCCGACCACGGCAATTCAATTGCACTTAGTGGATATCAGTCAACAGCCCGAACTAGCGGAAGAGTATGGATGGCTGATTCCGGTCCTGATTCGAGCGCATGATGATGCCGAATTACGATGGCCATTTCCTGAATCATTAGAGGAATTTTTGAATTCATGAACCTTGTTCGTTTACAGCAAGCACAATTGGCATTTGGTAACGCGCCAATCCTGGATCGAGCCGATCTAGTCATTGAATCGGGCGAGCGGGTTTGTATTGTTGGTCGCAATGGTGCAGGTAAATCAACCCTACTTAAAGTGATCGCAGGTGAAGTTTTACTGGATGATGGCGAGGTACAGGTGATTGGCGACGCCGTAGTGGCACGGTTACCACAAGATCCGCCAGCGCAATCAACACAATCAGTATATGATTATGTCGCTGAGGGTTTAGCGCATATTGGTGAACTGTTGCAACAGTATCATCAGGTCGTGCTCCAATTAAATGATGCTCCCGATCAATCCTCGTTACTACAACGCATGGCTGAGTTGCAAGGCGCTATTGAAGCGGCCGATGGCTGGCAAGTGCAGTCACAAATTGAAACCGTCTTAACGCAATTGGAATTACCTGAAGATGAGCCACTCGCGTCATTATCTGGTGGTTGGTTACGCCGTGTCGCATTAGCGCGAGTGTTGGTGACTAATCCTGACCTGTTATTGCTTGATGAGCCTACCAACCACTTAGACGTGGATATGGTGACATGGTTAGAAAACTTGCTCAAAGATTTCCGGGGGGCAGTATTATTTATTAGCCACGACCGTGCCTTTATTCGCAACTTGGCCACACGTATCGTTGATTTAGATCGGGGCAAGTTAGCGAGCTTCCCTGGCAATTACGAGCAGTATTTACAGGCCAAACAAGAGTTGTTGGAAATTGAAGCAGCCCACAACGCCGAATTTGATAAAAAATTAGCCCAAGAGGAAGTCTGGATTCGGCAAGGTATCAAGGCGCGGCGCACGCGTAACGAAGGCCGAGTTCGAGCGTTGGAAGCGTTACGTCGAGAACGGCAAGCACGACGAGAACAACAAGGTACGGTCAAAATGGCAGTACAAGAGGCGCAGCGCTCGGGTAAACTGGTGTTTGAAGGCCAAAAGTTGAACTTGAGTTTTGCTGGTAAGCCTATCTTAAAAGATCTCAACCTAACCTTACAGCGGGGCGATAAAATTGCGCTTGTAGGACCAAATGGATGTGGTAAGAGCACGTTAATTAAAGTAATTTTAGGGGAACAACCTGTCGATTCAGGGCAGATAAAATTAGGGACTAACTTGGCCGTTGCTTATTTTGACCAACATCGTGCTCAGTTAGATCCCGAGTTATCGGTGGCAGAGAATATTGGCGATGGCAAGCAAGATGTGGTCTACAATGGCAAAACTCGCCACATTTTAAGCTATTTGCAGGATTTTTTATTTACCCCTAAGCAAGCACGCACGCCTGTCTCCGCTTTATCTGGTGGGGAACGTAATCGTGCCTTACTGGCTCGGTTATTTTTACAGCCGAGTAATTTGTTGATACTTGACGAACCAACAAACGACCTCGATATAGAAACGCTTGAGTTGCTGGAACAAATTATCGCAGATTACCAAGGAACGGTAATTTTAGTCAGTCACGATCGTGAATTTGTTGATAATACAGCAACAAGTGTGTTGTTATTTGAAGGTGAGGGTATCGTTACGGAAATCGTCGGTGGGTTTAACGAAATTAACCATTATCTTGCACAGCAACAGGGAACTAAAGAGGTGGTTGTCGTGTCAGAAAAGCGGACGAGTAAGCCGCGGGATTCTGCTGAACGGAAGAAAAAGTTATCCTACAAATTACAACGTGAACTCGAGCAGTTGCCAGAATATATTGCAACGCTAGAAGAGGAACAAAAGATTTTAGAACAACAAACGCTTGCGCCTGAATTTTATCTGCAGCCACATACAGAAACGGCACCGATATTAGAACGGTTAGCAGAGCTAGAAAATGAACTTATGGCAGCGCTTGAGCGTTGGGATGAGTTAGAAAATCTGCAACAAGAGAGTAGTTAAATCATTTATGAAAAACTTTAAAACTCCAGTCTTAGCCGCTGCAGTTATGGCAGCACTTAATGGTGTGGCTATAGCACAGAACTTTACCGTTGAGCCAATTCCAACGCCTGAATCAGTACAGCACATGTATGGCGTAGCGTTAAACGATCAAGGGTTAGCCACGTTACACATGCGCTTACCTTATAACGCTGAAATTGATTTCGACCATATCAGCCAATTTATGCTGGCAGAAATTGGCCTCACTGAAGATTTCGATCCAGAAACTGACGAATTAACCTACCGTCAATACATCGCATTGGTGATGCGTTTAGAAGATCGTGTTAATAGCGTGTTAAACACACAACGAATCGCGTTCAATTTTGCTGGTGATTATGATGGGCAAACGGTGTCTATGCCCGCGCTATTGAACCCACAAGGTAATGGTGCGTCGAGCAATGAAAACTCAGCTGATCATCAGTTTTTAGGCCTGAACCAAAATAATATTCGGGTAGGTATTGCGAGCGCTCCTTATACACGCTTTGATCATACCTATATACCAGCAACGTCTGGCGATGAAGAACCAGAACCTGTCACCATTAGCTTCGCCAAACGTGATTTCACGAGTCGTGGCATTTGGTATGACGGAACTCAACTTAAAATGGTTGAGCCATTAGAGCAGCAAATATTGGGTGGTGAATCAGCAATTTTTGACATCAGCGATAATAATATTGCAGTGGGCTTCCAAAGTGTCGGGTTAACACCACGCTCTGCTGAAATCTGGGAAAAAGACTGTAAAGATCTCGGTGATGATCCAAAATCGACGATTACTCCATATACGTGTATGTGGAACATTTGGCATTCAGAACAACGTGCCAACGTGTCTAACTTGCCAGCCTATATGGGGCAACCGATTGCAAGTAATGGTTCAATTTATGACGTAGAAGCGACCGTTTGGCAATTAGATGCACAAGGTAATGTGATTAGCGAAACCCGTTATGCACCGCTCATGGAACGCATTGAAGACGATCCGCAACATTTTTCTACCTATGCGTTTGCTGTGAATAATAACGGCATCGCCGTGGGGCAAAGCTGGACGTATCACATTGGTGAAAATGAAGACGAAGAGATCACCGCCAATGCTCGAATTCGGATGCCTGTGGTCTTTATTGATGGTGAAACTCGTGCCATGACCACTGACCCTGAATATCTGTGGGGTACAGCAAACGATATCAACGATGACAACATTGCCGTTGGCTATGTTTTGCAGAACATTCAAGGTCAGCGTCGGGCAATACCATTTAGTTACGATGTAGATTCCGAGACGTTTACCTTGTTGCCAGTGTTTTTTAAAGGCTCGTCAACATATCCTAAAGCTATTAATAATCAAGGGATTGTGGTAGGGACTGCAGAAACTGATTACAGTTTAGATACGATTCGCCGCCAAGCTGGCTTCTATTTAGACCTGAATAATCCAGAGCAGGGCTTAATTAACCTTAACGATGTCATTGGCTGTGAAACCACTCACTTTATTGTCTCAGCAGATGCCATTAACGAACAAAATCAGATTCTGGTCACTTCTGTGGTAGAAAAGCGAACCACTGATTCTGACGGCTTAATCATTGGTGAACAAGTTGCAGAAACCTTGTTATTGAATCCATTTAATGGTGATTTCGAAGGCTGTGACGATGACGATGGCGGCCCTAGTGGCGGTGGCAACGACGATAAAGTAGTTCGTCAAGGTGCAGCTATGCACTGGCCAGCGCTTATTGGTATGTTCTTGATTGGTGGACTTATTACAATAAGACGCAAATTAGGCCGCTAACCAAACAACTTATTCTAAGTTAATAGTACCGGAATTAGTGACGCTATTTCATCGACTTAAATGGTTGGCTGGAATAGCGTCTTTTTTTTGCGTTGAACTCCTCTTAAAAGTTGCTATCTATTATTAAAGAGCGACGCTGAATATGGTTTGTCAGTGTTATTTTTCTCGCTCTTTGCAAGTATAAGTTGAATACATAACAACTGGACGAGGAAGTGTATTATGAAGCGACAAAAACGCGATCGCCTAGAACGTGCCCATGCGCAGGGTTATAAAGCTGGAATTGCCGGTCGTTCTAAAGAGTTATGCCCTTACCAGACGCACGATGTACGATCACAGTGGTTAGGCGGTTGGCGCGATGCCATGGAAGCGCGCGGAGAAGGGTTGTTCCGCTGATAGTAATATTTAATCGTTACAACATAAAGAAAAAGCCCGCTCATAATAGCGGGCTTTGCGGTATTTAAAAGGAGTTAAAATCCCGAAGTATCGGTGAATAGCCCAACTTTTAAATCCTTAGCGGTATAAATAGTCTTCCCATCTACTTCCACGCGTCCGTCAGCAATCCCCATAAATAATGAACGCTTAAGTACACGCTTCATATCGATAAAATAACTGACTTTTTTCGCCGTCGGCAAAATTTGTCCAGTGAATTTTACTTCACCCACACCTAACGCACGACCCCGGCCAGGCCCACCTAAACAAGCTAGGAAGAAACCTGTTAATTGCCACATAGCATCTAAGCCAAGGCAACCAGGCATAACCGGGTC
Organism: Pseudidiomarina indica; assembly: GCA_029279945.1. Taxonomy (GTDB): domain Bacteria; phylum Pseudomonadota; class Gammaproteobacteria; order Enterobacterales; family Alteromonadaceae; genus Pseudidiomarina; species Pseudidiomarina indica_A. The sequence continues at coordinate 191,183 of JAJUHK010000001.1, forward strand.
GCCAATAAAGTGGCAATCAAAAAACCATAGGTCAGGGGTGATATCCAATTCTGCATGAATAAACCCTTTGTCATAAGCGCCACCTTGTTCGGTGATTTCGACGACACGGTCCATCATCAGCATGTTAGGGGCGGGCAGTTGACTGTTGCCTGGACCAAACATTTCTCCGCGGGCACAGGCTAGTAACTCTTCGCGAGTAAAGCTAGATTGTTTCATAATAACCTTGTTGTTGATTGCGTTTTATACAGCTAAACGCCTACAAAGCAGACGAATAGGCGCTAGATTAGCGAACACCTGTACGCTTAACAAGTCCGACAAGTCACTTTAATCAAACCAACGTCGCCACCAAGAACTTTCTCGTTCACCTTGCTGCAGTTCATTAAGCCGCTGTTCAATACGCTCATATAATTGTTTTTGCTGAATTTGTGTAAGCAATTCCAGCGCTTCACTTACGTCATTGATCGCATAAATATGAAAGGATCCATCAGCTACCGCTGTAATCACATCATCATTTAAATTGAGCTGACTCAAGTTTGCTTGTGGAATAATTACTCCATGTCGACCATTCAACCCGCGCGCACGACAAAGTTCAAAATAACCCTCGATTTTTTCATTAACTGCACCTATAGCCTGTACCCGACCAAATTGATCAACGGCACCAGTGATAGCAATTCCTTGTTGGATAGGAGCGTCTGCAAGAGCAGATAATAAGCAACACAACTCAGCCAAAGAGGCGCTATCGCCATCAACTTCATGATAAGACTGTTCAAACACAATGGTCGCCGACAGCGCCATTGCCTCATTGCGCGCAAACACATTGGCGATGTAGGCACTTAAGATCATCACCCCTTTGGTATGTATATTACCGCTCAACTCTGATTTACGGTCGATATCAATGATATCACCGTCGCCATAATGCACTGTCGCAGTAATTCGTGTCGCTTCACCGAACTCATGGCCACCTGCAGTGACGACAGTTAACCCGTTAATCTGACCAATCACCGAGCCTTCGGTATCGATGTACACTTGACCTTCTAATATGCTGCGACGGCTAAGCTCGGCGATATATCCGTCGCGGTGGTAACGCTGCTGCAACGCTTGTTTTAAGTGCTCTCGGTGAACTTGTGGCCGCCCCTCAGCTTGGGCAATTGCACATGCTTCACGTAACAGTTGCATAATGGCAATGGTATCGAGTGATAGTTCTGTTTGAAAATCTGTAATCCGACTGACGAATTTCAATAGAGCCGGGAACGCATCATCAGCTAATGGCAAAATTGCCGCTTGCTCTTCAACATACTTTAAGTAATCGAAGTAGGGTGCTAATGGCTTATTTTGCAGAGAATAATGCGATGAAAAATCGGCTAAAAAGGGAAATAAATTATCAAAATCCCGGTCACGTTCCCGCAATTGTGCGTAGATCTCCCGCTCACCTAAAAGAAGGATCTTAATATGAACAGGAATTGCTTCAGGTTGATAATAAGCGGCAATTTTCGCATCACCTGGCTGCGGCCAATGGAACTGGCTGGTACGCAAAATATATTTAAGTTTGCGCCATAACCCTGGTTGGAGCAGAAGTTCCTCAGCATCAATGGCAAGGATACCACCATTTGCTTTTAAAATTGCGCCAGCTTCAATCAGATGTAAGCCCGATGAAATAGTACCTTCCACACTTTGTAGACGAATGCTGCCAAATAAACTCGACTCGGTAACGCGATCACATAAAATAAAAGGCTCGTCATCATCATGTGTCACGATAATATTCGCTAGCTCTGAGCCCGGCAGTTGTTCAAAGGTGTGATCAATGACTAAATCAAGATATTGTTCGACCCGTTCAGTGGCAAAGGTATCAACCATATAATCACGCAAGGGGCCACGTACCGCAACATCGGTCTGAAAAAACTCAAATAATTGGATAACAAAATCACGCGCTCGGCCACTCGGTAAATTCACCCACAATGGTTCAAAAGCTGAATCAGGATTGGCTACGTAAACCCAGTCATACTTTTTCGCATGAATCCATCGATGGTGAGCTTCAACTTCTTTCAATACATCGTAAACCCTCATACCTGCAGGGGTAACAACATAGCTATGGGCATAACGCCCAGCTATATTAAAAGATTGATGTAATGCCGATAATGCTCGTTGTTGGCCCACGAGGGCACTTGGTGAAACAGTTTTGGGGCGTTGCATGGCCCATTCATTAATCGCTGGTTGTAATTCAGCTGCAGCAATGCGCATAAGATAACTCTCCCGTAATTGCGCCGATTTTATCACTGTCTCGTCTAATTTGGCATGATTCAATGCGCGACCGATCCGCTAAAATTTACAGTAATAGGGGTTAACTGGTAGCCATGTTGCTGCAGCAGTTGAATTAACCCATGGGAACCACCTAAGTGACCAGCGCCAACAGCGATAAATGTAGGTTGTTGCGGTAGTATTTCTTTAAATTGTTCAATCCAGCGTTGGTTTCGCTCAGCCAGCATGATTTGCTCAAATTCAGCCGTGAACTCATCTTGTGTCGTAATGTACTCGTACAATTTTGTACTATCATCATCCAGATAGCGTTGTTCAAGTTCAATCATGTCTTGTTTGGTTGTGTTTGGATTAAAAGCGACATCAACCAAACTAGCTACTTGGTCAGCTAAGGGAATGGAGTCAAATAGCTGTAATTGTTGAAGGGCGGTTTCGAGGCCAATAACCGGCTTATTAGTGTGATTAGCACGTTCAATTAACGCTTGATCCACTAATAACGAGTTACCGTCACAATCCAGATAATGTTGCAGAAACATCGATTGGATTAGAAACGGTCGCATTTCTTTAGCCACGACATAAGGAATTTGCAGAACACGCTCAATCAATTCAGCTAACTTCTGTTCGTCTGCACTGGATAAATGTTGAGTTAAATAATCAGTGGGCTGTTGGGTAAGATTGGCTCGCATTTCGGCAATTTGCGCCTCATCAGTTAGGTTTATTTCAACCACTAACTGCGCCGTCTCAACGAATGCTTGTTGTACTACTGGTGGAATGTCAACGTCCGCTTGGCAAATGAGATGCATTGTACCGAACAGGTACGATGTTGGCTGCTGCGGATGTTCTAGCTTAAAGAAGACGTGAGCAGAGCTGCTAACCGATATGAGCAGCAGTGCCAAACCAATCAAATATCGCATCGCGATCTCCTCATTAAATGCTTGTTAGATTAAAGAATATCTAAAACCCATAGGAAAAGCGCCTAGATTGCGCTTGGATTCTTTATATTATAAATTGCGCATAATGTATATTATGTTAAATAGGCTATTAGTTAAGTATGTTATCGAATGTGATGACTTACATTTTTAGTGAAAATTAGCGTGTAAATAATGTGGTAAACATCAAACTATTGCTGCTTGTAAGGCAAAAAAATGGGCGTTGCGGTGTTTATCACCGCAACGCCCATCATCATGATAATCAATCAAGCTAAAGAATTAGATTTCACCTGCCTCGCGCATTTCTCGTTCAAGCCGCAACGATTCATCCGCACGCGGTTTCGTGAAACGTGCAATGGCTAGGTAAAGTACCGGGGTTAGATATAAGGTGAATAACACTGCAAATAACAAACCACCGAAGACAACCCAACCAATAGCATTACGTGATTCAGCCCCCGCTCCCATTGATAAGATTAGCGGTAGCGCACCAAGTAACGTCGAAACTAAGGTCATCATGATGGGTCGCAAACGAATCTCGGCTGCGTTTTCAACAGCATCGCGAATTGCTAATCCCCGATCACGTAATTGGTCTGCAAACTCAACGAGTAAGATCGAGTTCTTAGCGACCAATCCAATCAACATCACTAACCCGATTTGTGAGTATATATTGATAGATGTACCAGAAATGTACAGCGCAAAGAACGCCGCAGCAACGCCGAACGGCACTGTCGTCATAACTACAATGGCAGAGTTAACACTTTCAAACTGCGCTGCTAATACCAGAAATACGATGATTAATGCTAAAACGTACGTCAGGGTCACCTCACGTGATGCCTCCTCAAAGGCTTCTGCTTCACCGAGTAATATTAAACCAATACCAGATGGCAACTCTTCAGCAGCAAATTGACGCATCTTCATAACCACTTCCTCTAATGGCATAGAGGTTGGCATTTGAAAGTCAATTTGGATCGCGCGACGCTGAGCACGGCGAGTCAACTCAGCTGGCACCCCTTCTTCCGTGATCGACGTTAAGCTCGACAATGGCACCAAGCCTGTATTTGAACCGACGTACAGATTTAAAATATCAGTCGGATCGCGTACCAAATCGCGCTGTGCCTGTAGCATGATCGGAACGGCTTGGTCACCAATATTTAAATCAACAACATCTAATCCGTTAATCGAAGCGCGGAGTGTCGTTGAAATATCGTTTAGCGGCACACCTAGTTCTTCTGCTCGTTTACGATCAATTTGCACACGTAGCTGTGGTTGTGTTGGTTGATAGCCAATTCGCGGGAAACCCACATCAGGGATTTCTGCTTGCAACCGCGCGGCATACTTTTGCGCTGCGCGGAAAATCTCTTCGTAATTCTCCCCCGTTAACGCTAACGATAAACCACCACTTTGACCGCGTAAATTAAGGCTATTTGAACCAAACGCCCGTCCGGGTGCCCCGGGAATTTGGCTTAACGGACCATTAATCTCTTCAATAATTTGCTGTTGGCTTTTGGTACGTTTATCCCAATCAGTTAGCCGTACAGTAATAAAGACTAAGTTTGGATCCCACTGCCCGACCATTGTGTTAATACTGTCCACAGAACCATCGTGAACATAAGGCATGAGAATTTCTTCCATTTGCCGCGCTTGCCGGTCCATAAAATCGATACCTACGCCATCTGGTCCCCGCGCAAAGATGTTGACCGTTCCACGGTCTTCGGTAGGCATCAACTCGCTATCAACAGCAAAATATAAATAGGTAGAATAGCCAGCAATGATAACACTCACGAGCACCACCCAAACACCCTTATCGATTGCCACTTTCAAGGTGTGAACATACCAATTACGAAGCTTGATACCGACCCGTTGTAACCAAGTTTCACGGGTGTTTTCCTTCACGGGTAGACGCGCAGTTAATGCTGGCACTAATGACAATGCAACAAATGATGAAATGACCACCGCAGACGCAAGTACCACCCCAAATTCACGGAATAGCCGCCCTGCCGTTGATGGCAAAAATGCAATCGGCACGAACACTGCCGCCAATACTGCTGTGGTTGCGACAACGGCGAAGAATACTTCACGCGTACCGACTACTGCCGATGCTCGTGCGCCTAGCCCTAAACCACGACGACGTTGAATGTTCTCTGATACCACTATAGCATCGTCGACAATCAGCCCTGTAGCTAAGACCAAGGCCAACAAGGTCAGAATGTTAATCGAGAAGCCAAACAGCCAAATAACAGCTAACGCGCCAATGAGTGATATTGGAATTGCTACCGAAGGAACAATGGTGGCGCGCCATGAGCCAATAAATACCCATAATGTTCCAACAACCAATAGAATCGTTAAGGCTAGCGATGTGAATACCTCTTCCACCGAGCTGCGAATAAACTTCGCATCATCTGAGGTGATAACGATATCCAATTCAGGGTATTGCACTCTTAAACGTTCAACTAACGCTATTGTGTTGTCCGAAATCTCGATACTATTCGAACGTGCTTGGCGAATAATACCTAAGCCAATAACAGATTTACCGTCAAGTCGAGTAATTCCCGAAGCATCGGCTGGCGAGAAAAACACGGTTGCCACGTCACCAACACGAGTGGTTCCACGAATAACAATATTTTCAACGTCGTCAACAGTAACTGAGCTGGCGTCTGCACGCACAATGAGCTGCTGGTCGAGTGATTTTAAACTCCCAGCTGGAACGTCAAATGGTGCTTGCCGCAATACATTAGCCACTTCCGAGACAGTAATCTGATAACTGGCTAACATTAGCGGATCCAAAATAACCCGCATCACCCGACGGCGCTCACCGTTTAAACGTACATCGGCTACCCCAGGGATACTGAGAAACTGCGGAGATAAGTCAGTTCGCACTCGTTCGGTTAACGTTTCAAGATCCAATGTATCACTTGAAATTGCTAGGGAAACAACCGCTTGCGCATTATTATCGGCTTTGATAATGGCGACGTTTTCAACATCATCAGGTAAGCGGCGTTGCACCTGGCTAACGGCCTCACGCATTTCGTTCGCCGCATTATCTAAATCAATACCTGGGCGAAATTCAACCATAATACGCGAACTGCCCTCTTCACTTGAGGCTCGAATTTGCTTCACACCGCTAACTCGAGCTGCCGCGCCTTCTAAGATACTAGTTACCTCGGTATCAACGGTTTCTGGTGCAGCTCCGGGGAAGGTTGCAGTCACCGTGACGATGGGACGATCAACATCTGGTAACTCCCGTACTTCCACTCCTTTTAGGGCGGCGTAACCGGCGATAATAATCAGAAGGTTTAATACGACGATTAAAATCGGACGACGAATGGCCAGTGATGGCAAATCATTCAGATGCGGTGACAATTTCATTAGGGTGCCTCCGCGCCGATATCACGTACGGCTTGACCATGCCGTAAGCTTTGAATACCTTCCACAATGAGCGTATCACCGAGCTGTATAGCTCCTTCAACTAGGATACGTCCAGCGAGCCGCTGTTGGATGTTAACATTTACGCGATGTGCTTTACCCTCTTTCTCCAGCCAGATATAAGCACCATCGGTGCTCCACATAAGCGCAGACTCCGGTACCACCGCAAAATTGTCACCATAATATGTCAGGCCAATACGGAAGCTCATACCAGGTCGGTATAGATCTTGACCATTATCAACTGCCGCTCGTACCCGAATCGTACGATCCGTCATGTTGATGCGTGAGTCCACCTCAACAATTTCAGCTGGAATTGTCGTGTTCCGATTCGCCCATGGCCGTACTTGCAATTCAGCACCCAACAACAGCAACTCTAGAGCTGCTTCTGGTGCATTAAAATCAATATGCAGTTGGTCACGCTGATCAATTGTGGTAATCAATGTTTGAGTGGTAATCCGATCGCCCGGTTCTACATCAGTAATACCTACAATACCATCAAAAGGTGCTTTGACCTGGCGATCTTCGTAAGCAACTTCTGCTTCCCGTAAAGCAACTTTCATTAAATCACGTGCGGTGATGGCCTGATCTAACTCACTCTGCGCGATAGCTCCTTGTTGCCGACTTGTTGTTAGGCGTTTAACGGTACGTTCAGCATCTTCTAACTGAATGCGCGCACGTTCTAAATTAACCTGCTGTTGCCGATCGTCTAGACGCACTAACACGTCGCCTTTTTTGACACGTTGCCCTGGCTTGAAATTGACTTCAAGCACTAAGTCATTGACTGCCGGATATAACGCTACTGAACGTTTTGCTTCGGCATAGCCAACCGCTTCCACATGCCGTTGAATTCTTTCAAAACCAATAGGTTGCGTAATGACTACCGCCGCCCGATCTGCACCACCCCATTGTTGTGCCACAGCGTTGGGTAGCAACAGTCCGGTGCTAACGACAAGCGTCCCTATAACAACAATCCGATTTAACCACTGCATGTATTGTCCCTATTACGGAAGAGGAAGAGTTAGAAATTAAGTATCTGTATTGTTATTGTCGCAAATCAGATCAAAAAAGGTCGATCATCTTCGATGAACGACCTTCATTTTACGCCAGTTAGATTATGATCGACAGTTAGGACTTTTTCTTAATGATTTCAGTTAAACCGGCGACTGCGCTACCGATATCTGCCAACTGTGCAGGCAGGATAAGTGTATTGGCTTCTTTAGCGAGATTACCGAATTCCTTAACATATTGTTCAGCAACACGTAAACTTACTGCATCTTGACCACCAGGTTGTTGAATTGCTTGTGCAATTTTTGTCAAACCTTCTGCCGTTGCCGCTGCAATAAGCTCAATTTCACGCGCGCGCCCTTCAGCTTCATTTATTTGTTTTTGCTTTTCAGCTTCTGACAAGTTAATGATTTCCTGTTTTTGGCCTTCGGACACGTTAATCATCGCCTGCCGTTCACCCTCAGACTTTGCAATAGCCGCGCGCCGTTCTCGCTCAGCACGCATTTGCTGTTCTAAGGCATCCTTAATGCTCAACGGTAATTCGATATCAGAAATTTCATAGCGAAGAACCTTAATACCCCATGGCGTTGCTGCTTCATCAAGAGCTTGCACCACGACTTCATTAATTCGTGCCCGCTCTTCAAAGGTTTTATCCAAATCTGTTTGGCCAATGATGGAACGCATCGTAGTTTGCGCAAGCTGTGATGCAGCGTAACGATAGTTATTAATACCGTAACTGGCCTTATGCGCATCAACCACCTGAATATAAAGTACACCGTTAATCCCAACTTGGATATTGTCACGAGTTACGCAGGCTTGACGCTCTACGTCAATGACTTCTTCTTTTAAGGTGTGTTGGTAGGCAACCTTATCAACGAATGGAATAAGAAAGTGGAAGCCAGAATCTAAAGTACGATTATATTTACCTAGTCGTTCAACGACATAGTTAGAGCGTTGCGGCACAATACGCGCTGATTTGAGAATGACTATAACTACAGCAACAGCAAACCCAAGCGCTAAAACTGTTTCAAGGGAGATCGTATTCATTCTTATTCCTCATTATTTGCAGCCACATGACGTTCTTTTTGAACCGTCAGTTGTATCCCTTTGTTGGCGACGACCCACGCAGTGTCACCTTCTTTCAATTCATCTTCAGAAAATGCATCCCATTGAACGCCGTTAAGCAATACACGGCCAGCACCATGTTGAAACGTTTTAACGACTTTGACACGTGCTCCAATATCGCGTTGGAAATTAGGCTTTGCTGGATCGGTATCAGCAGTGTAACCGATGAACCACGCCTTTAATCGTCCCCGAGCAACGAGTAGTAGCACTAAACTACTAATTCCGAAAATTGCAAATTGAGTTGAGTAATCCTCAATTACGCCCCAGTGTAACAATAAGCCAGTAAGTAATGCGCCAAGCCCGATAAATACAGCAACTATACTGGTGAGTAGCAACTCCGAAATAATCAGTAAAATACCGATTATGATCCATATAAGTGCAACCGACATAACGCTCCTCTCGTGATCAGTATTAATAGCCAAGCATAGCACTACCGCGGCAAAAACACTTTGGCAAAGTTGTTTCAATTAGTTTCCGTGACAAACTCAAACTGATAATGACCTTGAGTGCCCGTGCTTTCATCATTCCATGGAATCGTCATTTGCCAACGCATCTGTGGATCACTGCAGGCACCCAGCCATAATTCTGCGCGCCACTCAGTTGCCGTCACCTGTTCCACCACCACTGGTATAGTGCCCATATACATGGATACCCCCGCAATGATTCCCCGTTTTAACTCGATTTCCGGAGCCACAGTAAAGATTACGGTGAACGGCGCCTCAACACGAGGTTGATCCGGATCAAAAATATGGCGGATTTTTTCGTTTGAACTATTCTCGTAAACAAGTGGCGCTGGTTTACATGAAATCAACATAGTGCTGCTCAATAGCACGAAAATAAAGACCTTAACGTTCATGCGGATAATTTTACACCGTTAAAATTGCTATGAATGAATCGGTTAAAAAACCAGCGAAACCTTGTAGGGCGCTATTTTTCTAGTTTTCAACCTGTTTTTCTTGGTTCAAAACTCGTAAAATACGAATGTTTGTCAAACTACCGATAAGGGAACGGACAGGCAACCAATAATTTGTCACGTTACTCTGTCAATAACTTTCAGAGCATCAACGCGGAAAACAAAAATGAGCCAAACGAATCCACTACAAATAGAATACAACCTGAAAGTCGTACGGCAATTTGCCATTGCGACTGTTATTTGGGGAATTATTGGCATGGCAGTTGGGGTTCTTATTGCAGCCCAGCTGATCTGGCCAGAGTTAAACTTTGAGACGCCGTGGCTAACCTACTCTCGGTTACGTCCATTGCACACCAACGCGGTGATTTTTGCGTTTGGTACCTCAGCTCTAATGGGAACATCGTTTTATGTGGTTCAAAAAACCTGTAAAACGGCTCTGTTCTCCAACAAACTTGCTAGCTTTGTGTTTTGGGGATGGCAAGCCGTTATTTTAGCGGCTGTGATTACCCTGCCACTAGGCTTAACAAGTTCAAAAGAATATGCTGAACTAGAATGGCCTATCGATATCTTGATTGCGCTGGTTTGGGTTGCGTATATCATCGTGTTCTTCGGTACCTTAGTGAAGCGAACCACCTCACACATTTATGTTGCGAACTGGTTCTACGGCGGCTTTATCGTTACGATTGCAGTTTTGCACATTGTAAATAGCATGGCTGTTCCAGTATCCTTTACTAAGTCCTACAGCCTCTATGCTGGTGCTACGGACGCCATGGTACAATGGTGGTATGGCCATAACGCGGTAGGTTTCCTGCTCACCGCTGGCTTCTTAGGGATGATGTATTACTTCGTACCTAAGCAAGCTGAACGGCCAGTTTATTCTTATCGCTTATCGGTAGTTCACTTCTGGGCATTGATTTCGCTCTATATCTGGGCTGGTCCTCACCACCTTCACTACACCGCATTACCTGACTGGACTCAGTCTTTAGGTATGGTGATGTCAGTGATTCTATTTGTGCCATCTTGGGGGGGAATGATTAACGGTATCATGACCTTATCAGGTGCGTGGCATAAGCTGAAAACTGATCCAATCTTACGATTCTTGATTGTTTCATTGTCTTTCTACGGTATGTCAACGTTCGAAGGCCCAATGATGTCAATCAAATCAGTAAACGCCCTCTCACACTACACTGACTGGACCGTTGGTCACGTTCACTCAGGGGCCTTAGGTTGGGTTGCGATGATTACCATCGGCTCTATGTATTACTTGATTCCACGGCTGTGGAACCAAACTCAAATGCATAACGTCCGTTGGATCAACATCCACTTCTGGCTGCACACCATAGGTGTCGTTCTGTACATCGTTGCATTGTGGATTTCTGGTGTTATGCAAGGTCTGATGTGGCGTGCAGTGAACGCTACTGATGGAACCTTAACCTACAGCTTCGTTGAAAGTGTTGTCGCGTCATATCCATTCTGGTTCATCCGGTTTGTGGGTGGCTTGTTTATTGTCGCAGGTATGGTGTTAATGGCAGTTAACGTTTATCGGACAATTCGTGCTGGCAAACCAACCGTTGAATATGTAAACGCGCCAGTAGCAACTAACAGCCCTGCGCCAAGCGCAGCAACTCAGTCTGCTTAAGGAGTCGATGTAATGAGCAAGAACATTAAGCATTCATTTGTTGAAAAGCGTGTGGGGTGGTTAGCGGTATTTATGACGTTGGCTATCTCAATCGGTGGTCTCGTTGAAATCACTCCGCTACTGTTCCAAAAACAGACCAATGAACCTGTGATTGGTTTAAAACCATACACTGCACTCGAAATGGAAGGTCGTGACATTTATATCCGTGAAGGATGTAACAACTGCCACAGCCAAATGATTCGTCCATTCCGTTCTGAAACTGAGCGTTATGGTCACTACTCACTTGCTGGTGAGCACGTTTGGGAGCGCCCTTTCCTTTGGGGTTCAAAGCGTACAGGCCCTGACCTTGCGCGTGTTGGTGGACGTTATAGTGACGAATGGCACTATGTTCACTTAATGAACCCTCGTGATGTTGTTCCAGAATCAAACATGCCAGCGTTTCCATGGCTTGCAGATAATGTATTAGATGGCAAATTGACCGCTAAAAAACTTGAAGTATTCCGGTCATTTGGTGTGCCGTACACCGATGAAGACATCGCTGGCGCCCAAGCTGCTGTTGCAGGTAAAACTGAAATGGAAGCTTTGATTGCCTATTTGCAAGTTCTTGGAACTGGTTTAACGCAGGCTAAGTAAGATGGATTACATCACTTGGCGTAGTTTTTACACCGTATTAGTTTTCGTACTGTTTATCGGTGTGGTTTGGTGGGCATACAGTAAAAGTCAAAAAAAGAACTTTGATGAGGCCGCTAACTCCATTTTTGACGACGAACAACCATCGTCAATGACCAGCGACAGTACTGAACAGGAGTCGAAGAATAATGAGTAGCTTCTGGAGTGCATGGATTATTGTCCTAACCCTAGCCTTCTTGGTGTTTATCATTTGGTTGTTACGTTGGAACATGTCCAACTACACCGGCATTAAGGAAGGCGAATTAATGGACCACGAGTACGATGGTATCGTGGAAATTAACAACCCAATGCCGAAGTGGTGGACCATTCTATTTTGGATCACCATTGTGTGGGGTTTTATTTATCTGGCGTTATACCCTGGTTTAGGAAACTTCAAAGGCCTATTAGGCTGGAGTAGTTCAAACCAGCACGTACGTTCACTTGACGAATCACGGCAGGCTACAGAAGAAGCTCGTGCCGCTGGTTTGATTGTTGAATACGACCGCCAAGTCGATCAAGCCGAAGAAAAATTCGGCCCAATCTTTACTGCCCTATCACAACGCCCAATTGAAGAATTGGCAAAAGATGAAGAAGCAGTAAAAATCGGTCAACGGTTGTTTATTCAAAACTGTGCCCAGTGTCATGGTTCAAATGCCATGGGCGGCAAAGGCTTCCCCAACTTGACCGATAACGATTGGTTATACGGTGGTAGCCCTGAGCAAATTAAACACTCCATTATGGAAGGTCGTGTCGGCTTAATGCCACCACAAAGTCAGTTTAACGATCGTCAAGTGACTGAATTGGCCCACTATGTAATGAGCTTAAGTGGTCGCAAGGTTGATCCTGAACTGGCTAAAGCTGGCGAAGCAAACTTTATCGTTTGTGCTGCTTGTCACGGTATGGACGGCAAAGGTAATTATGCGCTTGGTGCCCCTAACTTGACCGATAACATCTGGTTATACGGTGGTTCTCAAGACGCTATTGAAGAAACCATTCGTAATGGCCGTAACGGTGTCATGCCTGCCTGGAAAGATATCCTCGGAGAGGATAAAATTCACGTTATTAGTTCGTACGTCTACGGACTATCGCAGGACTAATAAAAAAACCCCGCTCCTGCGGGGTTTTTCTTTTTACACGAATCAAATTGAGGTTCCTAGCCCATGGAAAAGCCTTGGTATAAGCAGTTTTGGCCGTGGTTTTTAATGCTTATTCCCTTCTCAGTGATTATCGCCATGATCATTACCCTTACTATTGCTAGTCGGTACGGCGACAACCCAATGGTAGTAGATGACTACTATAAGAAGGGCCGTGGAATTAATGCTGAAGTAGAAAAAGTGCAAGCAGCGCAAGCATTGAATATTGAGTTTGCGTTTAAGCAAGTCGATCAACGCTTTGAGTTGTCTTATAGCAGCGGTGCCCCAGAGCAATTCACGGCGTTGACCGTGCAGTTTTACCACAGCACTCTGAGTGAAAAGGATTTTAGCGTGGTGCTGACAGCTGATGCACAAGGGATCTATCGCGGTGAATTACCAGATCAAGACAAAGGTAAATGGACCATCACCATTACCCCATTTGATCATAGCTGGCGTGTTAGTCAACAAATTCAATTACCGGCGTATCGCATTTTGGCCATTAAGCCGCTCACTTATGGCGTGTAATCGATGACGAATAATCCGTTGCCTGTTGTCCCTGCAGATTTGTGTTACCACTGCCTGCAGCCGTTACCGGAAGATGGTGGTTATATCGTTGATTTAGCACAACAAAAAGTGTCCGTCTGTTGTTTCGGCTGCCAGGCGGTTGCGGAAACCATTGCCCAACAAAACCTATTGCATTTTTACCGCTATCGCGACACCAGCAACCCGCTGCAAGTACCGTTACTGCCAGAAGAGTTGCAGGAGCTCACTGCCTATGATGACGAACAATTACAACAGCAATTTACCCGTAATGATGAGCAAGGTTTACGCAGCATCAACCTTTCAGTGGAGGGGATGACCTGTTCAGCCTGTGCTTGGTTGATCGAACAGCATTTACGAAAGTTACCCGGGGTTCAGCGTGTGCAAGTGAATGCCACAACAGAACGAGTTAACATTCAATGGCAGCCGACCACAACCAAACTTAGTGAATTACTCCATGGGTTGGCAGAAATTGGTTATCGCGCGTTACCCTTCCAAGCTGCGAATCAAGAACAAGAGTTTAAGCGCCGTCGCCGCTACTTCATTAAACGCCTCGGAGTCGCTGGAATTGGCATGATGCAGGTTATGATGATTGCTGTCGGCCTCTATTTCGGGGTCGTCAGTGATCTGACTCCTGACTTGCGGCAGTTCATGTGGTGGATCAGTTTAATCATGACAACCCCGATACTGTTTTATAGTGCCCAGCCATTCTTTGCCAGCGCGATACGCAGTTTGCAGGCGGGTCGTCCCAATATGGATGTACCCGTCACCTTCGCCTTAGTCTCCACCTATGGCGCAAGTGCTTATGCAACTATTATTAATCATGGTGAAGTTTATTTTGAATCTGTCACCATGTTCACCTTTTTCTTATTGATTGGCCGTTATTTTGAATTGCTGGCTCGACAAAAAGCTGTTGCGGCGGCCTCGAACTCAATCAAGTTGCTGCCAGCAGTAGCGCAACGTGTTACTGTGTCAGGTGAAATCGAATCAGTGCCCGTCAGCCAGTTGCAACGTGGCGATATCGTCCATGTTGTGCCCGGTACAACCGTTCCCGCTGATGGGAAATTACTCAGTGAATTCGCTCACGTTAACGAAAGTATTTTGACCGGAGAAAGTCGCCTCATTCAAAAGCAACAGGATGACATTGTCCTTGCAGGCAGTGTCAACCAGCAGCAACCAATTCGTATAGAGGTGACGGCAACCCAACAAGAAACCGTCCTTGCCAGTATTATTGAACTACAAGATTTGGCGCTCTCACGGAAACCAAAACTTGCATTAATTGCCGAGACCATGGCCGATAAATTTGTGTCGCGCATTTTGCTGTTGGCTGGTCTTACTTTTCTCATCTGGACGTTCATTGAGCCTAGTGAAGCATTCTGGGTGGCTTTATCGGTGCTCGTTGCCACCTGCCCTTGCGCCTTATCGCTCGCTGCACCAACAGCAGTCACTGGGGCTATTCATAAATTGAACAAAGCTGGCATTTTGCTACGGAATGCTGATGTTTTACAGATATTACCCGATCTTAAAACAGTTTTTGTCGATAAGACAGGCACACTTACTACGGGTGAATTTAAGCTGCAACATTTCCATGTATATAACTCTGAGCAGGTGACTGAGGATGATGTTCGCGCCCTCGTGCAAGCTATTGAGCGATATTCGGAACACCCTTTAGCTGCTGCGCTCACACAGTTAACCTCAACCCAAACCACAGTCACTGAGGTGCAAAGTGTGGTTGGTTATGGTTTGCAAGCTAACTGGGTACCACCAGCCGCAGCTACAGTGGAGCCAGTTCGAGTTGGTAGTCTACGCTTTATCCAGGAATGGCACCCCAATTTTCAAGCCCAACTTAAGGCTGCACAAGTGTTCGTGGCAACACCCACCGTGGTATTAGCAGAGTTGCATGTTGGCGATCGAATCCGCCCAGATACTCCAGCGACCATCGCAGAACTACAGGCGCAAGGTCTCGAAGTTGTTATGCTAACCGGTGATCGACAAGATCTTGCTGAACAGATTGCGCAGGTACTAAATATCAAACAAGTTTACGGTAATTTACTACCGGCGGATAAACTCGCTAAGGTTACCACAGCACAGGAATACGGTCCGGTAGCTATGATTGGCGATGGCTTAAATGATGGCCCGGTGTTAGCGCAAGCGGACGTGTCTATCACCTTTGGTCATGCCGCAGACCTAGCCCGCACCGCAGCAGACGTTATCTTGCTACGTAATGAATTTAGTGCGCTGTCACAATGTCGTGACATTACCTTAATGGCGCATGCGATCTTAAAACAAAACATTCGTTGGGCGCTGATCTATAATATTGGTATTATTCCAGTGGCAATGGCTGGGTTTGTCACCCCATATATTGCAGCAATCGGGATGTCATTGAGCTCTCTGATTGTCCTAATGAACTCATTGAGGCTGTATCGGTAATGGACAGTTTATATATTCTCATTCCTATCGCATTACTTTTTGTTGCTATAGCTATCGGCGTCTTTTTCTTTGCCGTCAAAAGTGATCAATTTGAAGATCTTGAACGCCAAGGTATGAATATCCTGTTAGACGATCAGCTGCAACCACCTGCCAATCAATCAACCGCAACACCAGACTCACCCACGCAACATGATGATAAATGATTGGCTCCCCGCCCTGCTTATGGGCTTAGCAGGTGCTGGGCATTGCCTGATGATGTGTGGCGGCATTGCAGCTGCAGCTGCAGGTACCGCAAACCGCTGGCAAGTCATTATCTACAACATCGGCCGTGTCACGTCTTATGCGATTGCTGGTGCGTTGATTGCCACGGCGTTCGGGAGCCTTGCTGATTTATCGCAGTATGGGCTGATAGCATTACGGATTTTTGCGGCGTTCGTATTAGTGGCATTCGGCTTATATTTAGGGCAATGGTGGTTTGGCTTACGCCATATCGAGCGTTTAGGGCTTCCCTTGTGGCGCAAGTTGCAACCATTAGCCACCCGCCTACGACAAGGAACTGTTACCACACCCAGTTTATTCCTCGCCGGGATGTTGTGGGGCTGGCTGCCTTGCGGACTAGTGTATAGCGCACTGAGCTGGGCAGCAGTGTCTGGTTCAGCAAGCTCTGGGGCGCTGTATATGGCACTGTTCGGAATTGGCACTTTGCCCGCCATGGTTGGTTTCGGCTGGTTAAGCCGCAGTGTTCAACAGCTGCTACAATCGCACGGGTTTCGTAAACTTATGGGAGGATTGATGATCCTATACGGTTTGTGGACCTTAATCATTGCGCTCAAACAACTTCATGTAATTTAACTCTACTTCGCCACATAGCTGTTTCGCAAAATATTGGCTAAACTTCAGAGCATCAACGAAAAAATGCGAGGTGGCGAATGACAAAACTAACCCGTATCTTAGCTGTACTTGATGCTGACCGGCAACAACAAAAGGCACTCGATCGTGCGTTACAATTGGCGCGAATTAGCCACGCACATGTTACTTTCATGCTCTCAATTTATGATTTTTCCTATGAAATGACCACCATGCTTGCTGCCGATGAGCGTAATACAATGCGCGATAGTCTAATCAACGATCGGCGCATTTGGATCGAAGATCTACTTGAAGGGCACAACATGCGGGATATCAATTATGATATTGAAGTACGCTGGCATAACCGCCCTTTTGAAGCCATCATCGAAACAGCGATTAGTGGTGAATATGACCTGATCATCAAAGCAGCTCACGAACGCGAAGGCTTAGCTGCACTGCTATTTACCCCAACCGATTGGCATTTACTACGCAAAGCTCCCTGCTACGTTTTATTAGTAAAAGAAAATCATTGGCCTGAACATGGCAAAGTATTAGCAGGTATCCATACTACCGGTGAGCATGAACATCACCGTTCCCTAAACCACCGGGTCACTGCAGCCGCATTACTATTTGCGAACTACCTTGATACCACAGTGCACTTGGTTAATGCCTTTCCAGGTGCGCCAGTGACTATTGCCGCAGAAATTCCTGAATTTGATACGACCAATTACCGCGGCAGCATTGCTGAACACCACAGCGCAGCACTCGCCGAACATGCTCAACAGTATCAAATACCGCCAGCACAGCAACATGTTTTAGAAGGCTTGCCAGAGCAAGTGATTCCAAGCCTTGCCAAAGAGTTAAATGCAGGCATGGTCGTATTAGGCACGATCGGCCGTACTGGCTTTTCTGCAGCGCTACTGGGAAACACTGCAGAACATGTTTTAGATGCTATTAACTGTGACGTTCTAGCTGTAAAACCTGAGGGATTTGTGTCGCCAATTAAGGTATAATCGCCCCCATTTTCTGGGTCACTGAGCGATATAACAGAGGGTTCATGGGTATCGACAACAATGCGACACAAGCCAAAAAGCAACAATACAGCTTTAACAAGTTACAAAAACGCATTCGGCGTACCGTCGGCGAAGCCATTCAAGACTACAACATGATCGAAGATGGCGACAAAGTAATGGTGTGTCTGTCGGGTGGTAAAGATAGTTATACACTGCTCGATGTGCTCCGTTATTTACAACGCGTGGCGCCGATTCGGTTTGATATAGTAGCGGTTAACCTTGACCAGAAGCAGCCGGGCTTTCCTGAACATGTCCTACCAGAATATTTAACTGCTGAGGGCGTTGATTTTCGTATTATCGAAGAAGATACCTACAGTATCGTTAAAGAGAAAATTCCTGCAGGGAAAACCACGTGCTCGCTTTGTTCACGTTTACGGCGAGGAATTTTATACCGTGTTGCTAGTGAATTGGGCGCAACAAAGATTGCCTTGGGACATCATCGCGACGATCTACTTGAAACCTTGTTATTGAACATGTTTTACGGTGGAAAAATGAAATCGATGCCGCCAAAACTGGTCAGTGATAACGGCAAACATGTTGTGATTCGTCCGTTAGCTTATGCACGGGAAAAAGATATTGCTAAGTATGCCGAGCACATGCAATTTCCGATTATTCCATGCAATTTATGTGGCTCACAGGAAAACCTACAGCGACAAACCATCAAAGAGATGCTAAAACAGTGGGATAGACAATATCCCGGCCGTATTGAAAGTATGTTTAGCGCTTTGAAAGACATCGTTCCTTCACACTTAGCAGATGCCAAACTATTTAATTTTAAATCAATTAAAGCCACTGGCGAGGCAAATGAGAACGGCGATCAGGCATTTGATCATAGTACTCCCACTGCTTTTCTAAATTACCGGGATGAGGATGATGATGATGCCGATGGTGCTACCATCGGCAATCATGGAGTTATTCGGGTGCTGAATCTGAGTTAGCTTGCAACATATCTACAATGATGGGGCGATTGACGCGAATCATGGCATTTAACTCATGAACATAGTCTTCGCCCCGCTCAGAGTAACTTAACAACCCTGGCGTTAAGTCAATCGCACGTAAATCAGCTCCACTAGCTCGTTTCGCTTCGCGCAACCGTCGTAATTCAAAATACGCCGGATGCGTATTGATATTACGCAGATAACTACGCACGGAGGCATTAACTGATGGGAACTTGCGAACTTCGTGATTCATCCCGTCACGGCGTGCGTCAGGCACTAAACCACAGCCATTGCTAAAACACCACTGCCCAAATAAGTTTAATCCTTCGCGTGCAAATCGTGAGGTCCCCCACCCAGATTCATTAGCTGCTTGCACTAACACCAGGGTTTCTGGAACGACATCCACTCGGCGTAGTAATACTTTGAACGATTCTTCCATATTATCGCTATCTAGATCTACTTGATAGCGCTTAGCTAAGGCGTGCAACTGTTTCATCTGTTTGCTGGGTACCGATTGGCCTCTCCGCAGCTTTTCCTGCACCGCTAATACGAAATTTCGTTCGCGCTCGATGATGCTATTTTCCAATTGCACCAAGGGTGCCAAAAAACCAAAAAATGCTTTCTTCTTCTCGTTTACATCCATGTAAACAGAAAAGTCAGGTACTTCAGTAACCATTGGAATTTTCGGTAACTCCAATGACACCAGCGTTGTAGTATCCATTAATTCAAGCTCAGACCGATGCATCGTGGTCGGTAGCCATGCAGCTACCACCACGAGTATTAGTGCGAGTAACCACCCTAACCAACGCATCAATGACGAACCTCAGCAGGCCAATAAGGAAGTTCTTCGACCTCACACCCCACTAGGCTGTGATAAATCGTCGCTACCAAGTTTGCTAGCATCGGTACGGTGAAGATTAACCCTAGTCCTAATGGAATAGCACTAATCATCAAAATAATAAACATCAAAATCATTAACATAAGTACTGGGAACATCGCTTTGTTAATGATGATGACGGAAGCAAAAATGGCTTTTGACGTTGTTAAACCACGATCGATAATAAGTGGAACTGCGAGCATAAAAGACAGCTGCACATAGATCGCAAACAACACCATAAGAACAATTGCAAGCTGGGTATTGATATATAAAAACAATGCTAACAAGAGTACTCCAGCTGCTGTTGTTGTCATTTTAACAACTGAGCACAGCACAATAGGACGCCAGCGCGTTAATGTATAGCGCAATAAAGCCATATTGGGTTTACGGCCAATCACGTTAACTAATGCCACCATAATAAATAAAGCGTTAAATGGCGCCATGATGAATTCTTGGATAATGCTCGAGATTATAAAGATGAAGAGATCTTCAATTTGGATGGTGGCTTCGTTACCTTCAACCCAAAAGGCTGGATTAATAGGCATAAATACTTCCATAATCTTCGTCACAACGAAGCCGATTGCCGCGACGCCAATAAACACGCCAATCATCCAAATGAGGATACGAGGGGTAATATCCCAAGCGTGTTTCAGTAACGCCCCTACTTCAATTTTCACTTCCCCTTTCAATGCACCGGAAAAACTTCCAGGCGGCAAAACAGGTGGCTTATGATTAATCGTGTTCGACACAGTGACGGTCTCCCTTGTATGTTGTTATTTAACGCATTATAAATCACACCCAGCACGACTACCAATGTGAATATGATCACTATGTGCGATAATAGGCAATTAACTCACTGATCATTTGGAGTAACCGTGACCGCACGAATGCCTAATAAGCGCCCTAATCGACCGCGTCGTTCACAATCTCGGCCGCGACCAGATCACATAAAGCTCATTGCTTTCAATAAACCTTATGGCGTTCTTTGCCAATTTACTGGCGCACCCAATGAGCAGACGTTAAAAGATTACATCAAGGAACCTGACTTATACCCTGCTGGACGTTTAGATAAAGACAGCGAAGGGCTGTTACTGCTCACCAATGATGGCAAACTTCAGCACAAAATCAGCCACCCTCATCATAAGCTGCCAAAAACCTATTGGGTTCAAGTGGAAGGTATCCCCTCTACAGAAGCATTAGTCAAACTGCGTCAAGGCGTACAGTTAAATGATGGCATGACGCAACCCGCCCAAGCTTTTATCATATCAGAACCACCAGGGTTGTGGCCCCGTGTTCCGCCTATTCGGGAGCGTAAAACAGTTCCAGACAGTTGGTTATGTCTAGTCATTACCGAAGGTCGTAACCGCCAAGTGCGCCGAATGACTGCTGCGGTGGGGTTACCAACGCTACGATTGATTCGAGCAACTATTGGCCCGTGGGATATCGCTGACTTGCAACCGGGCGAGTGGCGCGAGATAGCTCCATTGTGATAAAATTTGCGGCCATGTTTCTTATCGTTATTTAAGTGAAGTTGATGACACTAAAAGATTGCAACCCAGCACAAAAAAAAGTCATTGTCGGCATGTCTGGCGGAGTTGACTCATCCGTATCAGCCTACCTTCTACTGCAACAAGGGTATCAGGTTGAAGGGTTGTTCATGAAGAACTGGGAAGAAGATGATACCGACGAATACTGCGCAGCTGCGAGCGACCTAGCTGACGCTGAAGCAGTTTGTGAAAAACTCGGTATTCCGCTCCATACCGTGAATTTTGCAGCTGAATATTGGGATAATGTATTCGAATATTTTCTTGCAGAATATCGAGCTGGGCGGACACCAAACCCCGATATTATGTGTAATAAAGAAATTAAGTTTAAAGCATTTCTCGAGTTCGCAGCACAGGCACTCGGTGCCGATTATATTGCCACTGGACATTATGTTAGACGCCGGGAACACGATGGCAAATATCAATTATTGCGTGGCCGTGATAGCAATAAGGATCAAAGTTATTTCTTGTATACCTTAGCCCATACCCACGTTGCACAAACCTTATTCCCAGTTGGTGATTTAGAAAAACCAGAAGTCCGTCGAATAGCGGAACAGCAAGGTTTAGTCACTGCGGATAAAAAGGATTCCACGGGGATATGTTTTATTGGTGAGCGTAAGTTTAAAGATTTCTTGCAACAATACCTTCCTGCACAACCGGGCCCCATCCACTCAGTGGACGGGGTTAAACTGGGGCAACATGAAGGCTTGATGTACCATACCTTAGGCCAACGTAAAGGGTTGCATATTGGAGGTTTAGCCGATGCCGGTGACGAGCCATGGTATGTGGTCGATAAAGACGTTGCCAACAACATTTTAATTGTTGCGCAGGGCAAAAATCACCCACGGTTATACTCCAAAGGGCTCATTGCCAGCCAACTGCACTGGGTCGATCGCAACAACGTCACCGAGCCTTTCCAATGCACTGTAAAAACCCGTTATCGGCAAGAGGATATCCCCTGCACGGTAACTCCCCTACCCGATGGCCGCGTGCAAGTTAAGTTTGCCCATTCAGTGGCAGCGGTGACCCCAGGTCAGTCAGCGGTGTTTTATCAAGCTGACGTATGTTTAGGTGGCGGTATTATTGAACAACGCCTAGCAGATCACGAGGTATTGCTATGACCGCAGTTCACGCGACTGCCCCCTGGCCAGATCGCATGATCGCTCTTGCTGCTACTGTACAAGCAGCTGCTGCAGTAAAACAAGTCGCGCGCTTAGGCCGTATTCGGGAGCCCAACGCAGGTGAGGTGTTATTAGCAAGTGTGTTGGAGCTCAACCCCGCTAGTGTTGACGCCATGTATCCCAATCGCGAAGATTTACGCCTTGGGTTGGAAAGCTTGCTCCAGCAAATTGGTTCATCGCGCAACAAAGATGTTGAAATCACCAGCTATGTGGTTGGTATGTTGATGTTGGAGCGCCGTTTAAGTCGCTCGCAATCGCACGTGCAACAGCTCGGTCAACGTTTGCAGCAGTTGCACCGCCAAAAGTACGAATTTAATTTTGCGAATGAAACTATTATTGCCACTATGGCAGGCATCTATAGTGATCTCATTTCTCCATTGGCAAAGCCGCTCAGGATCAATGGGCAGCCGGGGATTTTACAACAGCCAAGCCAACAAAACCTAATCCGTGCCCTACTTCTAAGTGGTGTACGCAATGCTGTCTTATGGCGTCAACTCGGAGGGCGCCGCCGACAATTTTTATGGCACAAACAGCGCATGGTGCGTTGTGTGCAACAACTTTTACGCGAATTACCTCTGCCTTCGGAGCCTTTATCATGATGAATCTTTCTGCATTAACCGCCCTGTCACCCGTAGATGGACGCTATGGGAGTAAAGCCGCTGCTTTGCGCCCTATGTTTAGTGAATATGGCTTAATTCGGAATCGCGTGATTGTTGAGATTCGGTGGTTACAACTTTTAGCGCAAGTGCCGGAAATCACAGAGGTTCCAGTATTATCCAGCGCAGCAACAGAATTTCTTGAAGCAATTATCGACAATTTTTCTGAGCAAGATGCGCTCCGTGTTAAAGCCATTGAGCAAACGACCAACCATGATGTTAAAGCGGTTGAATACTTTCTCAAGGAGCGGGTAGCCGAACACCCAGAATTACAAAGCATCAGTGAATTTATTCACTTTGCGTGTACCTCAGAAGACATCAACAACTTGTCGCATGCTCTGATGTTACGGGATGCGTTAGAGACGGTCATGTTACCGACCATGACCGAGTTAGCTCAAGCAATTAAAGGGTTGGCTATCGCTCACAAAACAGTGCCGATGATGGCCCGCACTCACGGCCAGCCGGCCACCCCGACAACCTTGGGTAAGGAAATGGCAAACGTTTATGTACGTTTACGACGCCAATTAGAACAATTACAAGCGGTGCCTTTGTTGGGTAAAATCAACGGTGCGGTGGGTAACTACAATGCACATTTAGCAGCCTATCCAGAGGTCGATTGGCATCAGCTGGCAGAACAGTTTGTTACTTCTTTGGGACTAACGTGGAACGCATACACCACGCAAATTGAACCACATGACTATATTGCGGAATTATTCGATGCCGTTGCTCGTTTTAATACTATTGTCATCGATTTTAACCGAGATATCTGGGGTTATATTGCCTTGAATCACTTTAAGCAACGGACTGTCGCCGGTGAAGTTGGTTCTTCAACCATGCCACATAAAGTGAATCCGATCGATTTTGAAAACTCAGAAGGTAACCTAGGCTTAGCCAATGCCATTATGGCTCATTTAGCCCAGAAATTACCGATTAGCCGTTGGCAGCGTGACTTAACTGATTCGACTGTATTACGTAATCTAGGCGTTGGTTTTGCTTATGCCTTGATCGCCTATCAAGCTACGCTAAAAGGCATTAGCAAACTCGAAGTCAATGAAGAAAACTTGTTGCGTGAATTAGATAGTAACTGGGAATTGCTCGCAGAGCCGGTACAAACCGTTATGCGTCGTTATGGCATTGAGCAACCGTACGAAAAATTAAAGGAATTAACCCGCGGTAAACGTGTCGATCAAGCTGCTATGGCGAATTTTATCAACAGCTTAGAACTTCCAGTTGAAGCGAAACAGCGATTACTTGAATTAACCCCTGCGTCCTATATTGGTCGCGCTATCGCATTTGTTGATGAGATTGACACATGAGTCTGACATTAAACCTCGATCCGGCTGAATTCCTCGACCAAGCGTGGCAACAACAGCCACGCTTAATACGACAAGCATTTCCTAATTTTGCTGATTTGATTGAACCAGAAATATTAGCAGGTCTCGCATTAGAAGAAGACGTCGATTCGCGCGTGATTATTCGCCATGCAGAAGGCTGGGATGTACAGCACGGGCCATTCGAATCCTATGATGAGTTTGGACAAAGCGGTTGGACCTTACTTGTGCAATCGGTCAATGAGTGGTTGCCTGAAGTTCAACAACTACTCGCACCCTTTCGCTTTTTACCTGACTGGCGCCTTGATGATGTGATGATTAGCTTCGCTACTGAAAACGGCGGTGTCGGACCACATCTGGATCAGTATGATGTGTTTATCATTCAAGGTTTAGGACGCCGTCATTGGCAAGTTGGTGAACGCCTTAAAAACCCAAAAGAATTCTGCCCCCACCCAGATTTAAAGCAGTTATCAACGCCATTTGAGCCAATAATTGACGCTATTCTTGAGCCAGGTGATATGCTTTATATTCCTGCAGGCTGCCCGCATAACGGCGTTGGTTTAGAACCCAGCTTAAATTACTCCGTTGGTTTTCGCGCTCCTAATATGGCTGAATTAGGTGCAGCTGTTGCCGATATGATAAATCATATTGAAACGCGCCCACTCCCGCGATTTCGCGATGCCCATCAGAGTAACTACGGGCCAGCACATCAAGTCAGCGCCCAGCAGCTTACCCAGCTACGTAACTTCCTACTCAATGCTTGGCAACAACATGATATCGATCACGCCTTGATGCTCGTTCTATCCCAAAGCAAACGGCCATTACCAACACCTGCTGCCCCCATTCACTGCGATGAATTCATGCAGCAATTCACTGATCCAACCGTATTCATCGCTCGGGTACCTGGTGCACGGATGCTATTAAACCCACAACAAGACCGCCTCTATGCTAACGGTGAAGATTGGGAAGTGACAGCAGAGTTATGGCCTGTTGCCCAGTGGCTTGGCGCAATGTGGGAGCCTGCTCAGCTAGTACAGCAGGCCCCCTTATTGCAATCAGCAGCAGCCCAACAGCTCTGTTGTGACTTAATTAATTGCGGTGTGTTAGACCTGTATCAACAACACGATTAAGCGGGTTGTTCCCAAAATTCTTTTTGTTCAGCAAGCTCATACAACCCCTCTGCTCGACCAATCAGGTAGAGGGCTTGTTGCCGATGTTGTTCAGTCGCTTGTTCTGCTTGTAACATAGTCTCTGCTTTCATTTGCCAACGTAAGGCAAAGTACCGCATCGCATCACGTGCATCTTTCGCGGCGCTCTGTTCTACCATGTCCATCGGCAGATCACCATTGATCACCCATACCGGCCCTTTCTTTCCTTGTGTAGTAAATTTCCATACCGCAACATAAGGAATCAAATAACGGCTTTCCCGCATGATGATCTTGTCTGAAATAATGCCAAGTTGAGCTAAGTATTTGTTAGCTAGTTCAAAATTTTCACGTACCCAAGCCGATGCTTGTTCTTCAGTAAATTCTACTGGTTGTTCTGCCATGGTTACTTCTCGCTTATGACGATTAATTAATTTTGGTTAATAGTACTGCTTTATAATGCAAACGCAACGCTTTTACTTACTGTAAACTTAGCTTGCAACAGTTAACGTAAACGTTAACAGTTTATTTGCCTGTATGACTAGCGAAAAAGCCGCTGAAATGATAATGTGCGCGCAATTTTAGGATGAACGAGGAATACCTGAATGTCTTTATTCGAACACAACGAGTTCGACCAGCATGAACAAATCGTGTTTTGTCACGACAAAGAAACTGGTTTAAAAGCAATAATCGCCATCCACGATACAACCTTAGGGCCATCCCTTGGTGGTACTCGCATGTGGAACTACTCCTCATCTGCAGAAGCATTAACCGATGTACTCCGTTTATCACGAGGAATGACTTATAAAAGTGCGCTTGCAGGATTACCACTAGGCGGTGGTAAAGCTGTAATTATCGGCGATGCGAAAACCGACAAAACCCCAGAATTACTTCGTGCTTACGGCCGTTTTGTCAATTCACTGAGTGGCCGTTATATCACTGCCGAAGACGTCAATATCCGCACCAGCGATATCGCTCACATTGCTGAAGAAACCAGCTATGTGGCTGGCACTGCGGAAAAAGCTGGTGACCCATCACCACATACTGCGCTAGGCACATACTTAGGTTTGAAAGCTGCAGCTAAACATAAGTTTGGCACTGACAACTTAAACGGTTTAAAAATTGCTGTTCAAGGTCTAGGCGCTGTCGGTTATGACTTTGCCAAACACTGCCACGCGGAAGGTGCGCAGCTGTTTGTAACCGACATCAATGAAGAAGCATGCCAACGAGCGGCCACAGAGCTTAATGCAACTGTTGTTGGCTTAGATGAAATTTACGGCTTAGATGTCGATGTGTACTCTCCATGCGCGCTCGGTGCTACGATTAATGATGGCACCATCGCACAATTAAAGGCTCAGGTTATTGCTGGTAGCGCGAACAACCAATTAGCTACTCCAGCCCACGATAAACTGGTTATGGACAAAGGTATTTTGTATGCTCCTGACTATGTGATCAACGCTGGTGGTGTCATTCACGTATGTAGTGAAGCAACCAATATGAGCTTGGCAGAAACCGAACAACGTGTGCGTAGTATCTACAACACCTTAGATCAAATCTTCACGCGTTCTGCAGCAGAACAACGCCCTACCGGTGAAATTGCTGACGAATTGGCTCGTGAAATTATCGAGAAAGCAAAAGCTGCACGTTAAGTGCAGTTTTCTGCTAACCACTGCAGCGGGTGTAATGCCCGCTTTGTTGGACTTAATCGCTGGACTTGTGAACGACATGAGAACCCAGTCGCTAATGTAATAGCATCCCGCTCTACCTTTTCCGCCCAACTCATTGCATAGAGCCGACGACTGTGCTGTTGATGCGCACTTTCATGACCGTATGTCCCCGCCATACCACAACACCCCGTCCGCTCTAGTTGCAAGGGGATCTCCCAAAATGCAAAAATGTCACGCCAGCGCTGTGCTGAAGCAGGTTGTTGCGTCTGTTCGGTACAATGGCTCAAGAGCTGTAATGGTTGCTCCGGTGAAGGTAATACAATACGATTTGCCCGTTCTGGTAACACGTTACAGAGCCAATCATGACTTAACTGTACCTGATAATTTAAAGGGGTAGCCACGTAATCACGATACTCATCCTGTAAACATAAGGTCGTGGACGCATCCAATCCCACCATGGGCAGTCCTAGTTGTGCCACTTGGTTCAGTTCGTTCGCTACGCGTTCTGCAACAGTTTTAAATTCATCGAGAAAACCTTTGACATGCAAGCCTTTACCGTTGCCGACATATGGTAATAACACGGGTTCGAAACCTAACCGTTTTGCTAACAATCCGAACGCTTCAACTAATTCAGCGTGATAAAAACTCGTGAATGGATCTTGCACTATCACGACCATCGTCTGGCGTTGCTCAACACTTAACTGCGCCATCTGCTGTGCTGATAATTGCAACCAATTGTGGCGACGCCAACGTTTACGCAGCGATGGAACGGATAACTGCGGAGCATCGTAGTAGCCGATACCGCGTTGCAACAACCAACGACTAAAACCATTGTGAGTCAACCAATTACTGACTCGTGGTACAGTCGCGAGCACTGGTGTTAATTGTTCTAAATGTTTTAGTAAATAATCTTTCAGTGGTCGCCGATAACGTGCGTGATACCACGCAAGGAAACGTGAACGAAAACGTGGCACATCGACTTTTACCGGGCATTGACTGGCACAGGCCTTACAGGCTAAGCAAGTATCCATTGCGGCCTTGATTTCATGATTAAACGCTTCGCTAATAGTGGTATCGGGCTGTTGTGTCAAACGCAGCCATTCACGAATCAGGGTAGCGCGCCCTTTCGGTGATTGACGGCGATCACCACTGATCTTGAACGATGGGCACATAGCCGAATCATGTTCGTAGTTAAAACATAATCCGTTGCCGTTACAGTCCATGGCCGATTGATAGCTTTCACGAACGTCAATGGGGATCTGCCGATCATAATAGCCACGCTTACGAGCATCGACTGACACCAGCTGCGCCTGGCTTTGCCATGGGGTGCAAATTTTACCAGGATTCATCCGGTTATCAGGGTCAAATGCTGCTTTAATTTTTTGTAGTTCAGCATAAAGCTGTTCACCGAAAAATTGCGGGGCATACTCTGACCGATAGCCTTTGCCATGCTCACCCCACATTAAACCACCGTACTTGGCAGTTAATTGGGCCACTTGATCGCTAATCGTGCGAAGTAACGCCTCATCGTCAGGATCGGTCATGTCAAGTGCTGGGCGTACGTGTAAGACACCCGCATCGACATGTCCAAACATACCGTAATGCAATTCATGCTGGTCGAGCAATGCTCTAAATTCAGCAATAAATGCAGCCAAATGTTCAGGAGGCACCGCAGTATCCTCAGTAAAGGCAATTGGCTTGCGCCGTCCTTTCGTTGCTCCTAACAGCCCGACCGACTTTTTACGCATTGCATAAATAGTGCGAATACTAGCTTCATCGGCACAGATTTGATACCCGATAACCCCTTGTTGCGGCGTTTTAGCAATCATCTGATCTAAATGTGCACAAAGGTTGTGCACCTTTTGTTCGATCTGTTCAAGATCCTGAGCAGTAAATTCGACCATATTGATCCCTTTCATTGGTCGCTCAGGAATATCGTGAAGATGCGCCGATACTTGATGCCAAATAATGTCTTGGCGGGCCAGATTAAGAACATGACTATCGATAGTTTCCACCGACGTTGCTTGCGCTTTAACTAAGTCTGGAGCGTGCCGCAATGCGGCAAAAAAATCATCATACTTCACATTTACCAAGACTTTATGGGTTGGGATTACCGTTAAGTTGAGTTTAGCCTCACAAATAAACGCTAAAGTTCCCTCAGATCCCGCCAACAATCTCGATAAATCAATCGTATCTGTACTCGGGTTGTAACAATGTTTAAGGTCGTAACCAGTTAAAAACCGATTCAGCGGTGGGAATTTTGCCACAATAGCATCGCGGTAACCCACGCAAGTTGCTAAAACTTGACGATAAATAGCCGCAATCAGGCCTTTGCCTCGGGCAATACGCTCAGCTTCAGTACGGGGTATTGGTTTGGTCTGTAGCAGTTCACCGTTGTATAAAACAGCAGTGAGCTCGAGTACATGATCGCTGGTTTTACCGTATACCAATGATCCCTGCCCGGAGGCGTCGGTATTAATCATACCGCCAATGGTGGCACGATTACTGGTCGATAGATCGGGCGAGAAAAACAAGCCATATGGGCGCACAACATCGTTTAACGCATCTTTCACCACCCCTGCCTGACAGCTTACGGTTCGATTAGCTGCGTCAACTGTAATGATTTCATTGAAATAGCGACTTAGATCGATCACCACGCCAGCAGTCAAGGACTGACCATTGCTGCCGGTACCACCACCGCGTGCACTAAATGTAATATTACGAAACTTGTCTGACTGGGCTAACCGTAACGCTTGCTGTAATGCTTGTAGGGTGCGTGGGTACAACACCGCCTGCGGTAGTTGTTGATAAACGCTATTGTCAGTAGCTGCCACCAAGCGACCGCTATAAGAATCATCAATATCGCCATCGAATTGATTCTCTGCAAGGTGGTGCAGATAGTCCTTG
Source organism: Pseudidiomarina indica (assembly GCA_029279945.1). Classification (GTDB taxonomy): domain Bacteria; phylum Pseudomonadota; class Gammaproteobacteria; order Enterobacterales; family Alteromonadaceae; genus Pseudidiomarina; species Pseudidiomarina indica_A. The sequence goes on from JAJUHK010000001.1 coordinate 221,407, forward strand.
GTAACTGGATCAAGGTGGAATTCACGACGCTCATGGGCTGAAAAAACAGGTAATTCAAAATTTTTTAGCGCCATAGAGCGTCGTATCCTCATCCTTTATTGGTATTGTTTTGCAAGATAGAGCCAAGTTTCAACAACAGTATCAGGGTTCAATGATACTGAATCGATACCTTGTTCCACTAACCACGCTGCAAAATCAGCGTGATCCGATGGTCCTTGACCACAAATACCGACATATTTACCCCGCCGTTTTGCCGCTTGAATTGCCATCGACAACATGGCTTTCACTGCTTCGTTACGCTCATCAAACAGGTGGGCAATGACACCGGAATCTCGGTCTAATCCTAATGTTAACTGGGTTAAATCGTTAGAACCAATGGAAAAGCCATCAAATATATCAAGAAATTGATCAGCTAATAAGGCATTCGATGGTAATTCACACATCATAATAATGCGTAGCCCATTCTCTCCTTGCACTAACCCGCGTTCTGCTAATAGTTCAATAACCTTGCGGCCTTCTTCGAGTGTCCGTACGAATGGAATCATCACTTCCACGTTGGTTAACCCCATCGCATCACGAACACGCTTAATTGCTTCACATTCCATCGCGAAACACTCACGGAACTCTTCTGAAACGTAACGTGACGCACCGCGGAAACCAAGCATTGGGTTTTCTTCAAATGGCTCGTATTGGCGGCCACCAACTAGGTTTGCATATTCATTTGATTTAAAGTCCGACATCCGCACAATCACTCGCTCTGGCGAAAATGCTGCGGCTAGGGTTGCAATCCCTTCCGTCAGTTTCGTCACGTAAAACTCGCGCGGACTCTCATAACCGGCCATCAACGTACGAATTTGCTGCTGTAAATCAGCTGGTTGCTGGTCAAAATTTAATAACGCTTTCGGATGCACGCCGATCATCCGGTTTATCACAAACTCAATCCGTGCTAATCCAACACCAGCATGAGGCAGTTGTGCGAAATCAAAAGCGCGATCTGGGTTACCCACATTCATCATAATTTTTAGTGGTAATGACGGCATCGCGCCAACATCTGAAGTAGTCACTTCAAATTCAAGCTCACCGTCATAGATATAACCTGTGTCCCCTTCTGCGCATGAGACCGTGATCGTGCGCCCTGCAGAAATTTTATCAGTGGCATCACCGCAACCAACAACGGCGGGAATGCCAAGTTCACGGGCAATAATTGCAGCATGACAAGTACGGCCACCACGATTAGTTACAATCGCCGAAGCCCGTTTCATGATTGGTTCCCAATCCGGATCCGTCATATCAGTTACGAGCACGTCACCTGGTTGCACCTGATCCATTTCAGCAATGCTATTCAACACACGTGCAACACCAGTACCAATTTTCTGGCCAATGGCACGTCCTTCGACTAATACTTGGCTTTTACCTTTTAAGGCATAGCGTTCTAATGCTTGATCAGTACGGTTTGATTGCACAGTTTCCGGGCGCGCTTGAACAATGTATAGCTTGCCATCAATGCCATCTTTTGCCCATTCAATATCCATGGGTCGGCCATAATGTTGTTCAATAATGACCGCTTGGCGGGCTAATGCCTCAACTTCTTCATCGGTCAATGAGAAGCGCTGCGTCAGTTCAACTGGCGTATCAACAATAGCGGTCTGTTTGCCGTGTTCTGTGGCATCAGAGTATATCATTTGTACTTTTTTGCTGCCTAAATTACGCCGCAATACCGCGGGCCTGCCAGCCGCCAAGGTGGGCTTATGAACATAGAATTCATCTGGATTCACAGCACCTTGTACTACCATCTCCCCTAAACCATAAGACGAAGTAATAAAGACAACTTGGTCAAAGCCAGATTCGGTATCGATTGAGAACATCACACCTGATGCTGCAATATCACTGCGCACCATGCGTTGGATCCCTGCTGACAAAGCGACACCACGATGGTCATAACCTTGGTGAACACGATAAGAAATAGCGCGGTCATTAAATAATGAGGCAAACACGTGTTTGATTGCTTCCATGATGGCATCAATGCCACGCACGTTTAAGAAGGTTTCTTGCTGCCCTGCAAAGGATGCATCTGGCATATCTTCTGCAGTTGCTGAGCTACGTACCGCAAAGCTAACTTCGCTGTTGCCCCCGCTTAATTTCTCGTAAGCGTCACGAATCGCATGTTCTAATGTTGGCTGAAACGGTGTTTCAATGACCCACTGTCGAATTTGTTGACCAGCGTGGGTCAACGCTTGAATGTTGTTGGTATCCAACGTATCTAAAATACTATGAATACGCTCATTTAAACCACTTTGCTCTAGAAATTCATTAAATGCATCTGCTGTGGTTGCGAAGCCATTGGGAACTTCAACTCCAACGCCTGCCAAATGACTAATCATTTCACCTAAAGAGGCGTTTTTACCTCCTACTTGGCCGACGTCACTCATCCCTAATTGATCATACCAAAGCACATAATCGTGTATGTTATTTTGCACGTTAGTTTCCTCGTGGAGTTTTAGTTCATACAGCTGAGCCCGTTCAGCTGCCCGAATTGTAGAACATTTTACACATAGGTCACTCACAAGTTAACATCTTATCTACTTTTATTATCAAGGAATCGTACCACAATGCGTACAATCTTTTATATTTCAGACGGTACCGCCTTAACTGCCGAGGCTTTCGGCAAAGCGATGCTATCGATGTTCCCCATCCAAGTCGTGCATAAAACCTTAGCATTTATCGATACTCCAGAAAAAGCGCAGGTCGCGGTAGAGAAAATTAACCTAGCGCACCAGACGTCTGGAGAACGCCCAATTATCTTTCATACATTCGTGAGCAATGAGATAAAACGGGTGATTACATCATCAGAAGGTGCTTGTTATGACTTTTTAGATTACTTTGTTGCGCCACTTAGCCGTGAATTAGGAATCCCGGCACAGCCCAAAACCCATCGTACTCATGGTATTCAAGAAAACCTGATGGAACGTGAGAAATACGATTTCCGTATCGAAGCCGTCAACTATGCCTTAGCAAATGATGATGGCAGCAATATTTCCAATTATGCTGACGCCGATATTATTCTCTTGGGCGTATCGCGTACCGGTAAAACTCCCACCAGCCTTTATCTGGCACTACAATATGGCATCAAGGCCGCAAATTACCCACTAACTGAAGACGACAATATTGAAAACTTGCAGCTCCCCAAGGTACTGCGCCCTCATGTGCATAAAATTTATGGTTTAACGTTAGAGCCTAAGCGCTTGCATGAAATCCGTAGCAAGCGCCGTGAAGGAAGTCGTTATGCGTCGTTAGCGCAATGCCGCTTTGAAATACAACAAGTCGAGAATATGTACCGCCGCGAAGGCATTCCATTTCTCGACTCGACCCATTTTTCCGTTGAGGAAATTGCCGCCAAAATTCTGGCAGAAACCAACTTAGAACGGCACCGATTTTAATCGCTGCCGACGGTCATTAGGCAATGATTGCAGAGGTGTCAGGATTGACGTTAGTGCTTTCAAATATTTTATCGGCCGAAGCAGCAACAAATCCTGTATAGAGTTGATTGGGACGAATTTCGTAGCGCTTGGCAAACTCATAAAAACAGCTTGGAATCACCTTATCCATATCACTAAAACGCACCACAATATGATCTGCCATAGTCGAGGACTGCTCGAGGAAAACCTCGGGCGAGCCTTTGATTTCACCACCAGCATTATTGAGGTGAAAGCCTGCGTTCTTCAAGGTTTCATTCACAGCTTCAAGTGATTCAAAATCCTGCAATTCATTGACGTTAACAGTAAAATGATTCGCGCGGAAACCAAAGGCTGCAAGCCAAGCTGCATATTCACTTTCAGCGAGCAGTTTTTCGTAATCAGTACTGCTTATTTGCCAATGAACACCAGAATATAAGAATTGTGGTTGTGTTACGGCGGCTGGATCAACTTGCTCCATCAACGCGTGGACAATTTGCTGTAACTCTGGTGAGAATTCGTTTACCAATAATTCTGAGATAAAAATCTTGGGCAAATTGGGGTCAGAATGTTCATAGTGTTTCGCTACCAGTTTCTTAGCTTCAAACACATAATCACCACAGGCTTTATACCCCATAGCCTCAAAGTTCTGAGCTAAGGTGGCGAGCCGCACAGGGGCTAAGTTATAAGTTCGAAGAGCAACGTGATCATTGATGATCGGGAGGCCTTTACCTAAAACTTGATGCACTTTAGCTGCAGAAGGTGCAAGCTGTATGTAATCTTTCCATAATTCTTCAAAAAACTGCTCAACACTGTGCGACATATACTACTACAACCTCGAAAATGTCTGATTAACCTCGCCCTTGCCGTGCTTCCTTGAGTGAATCGGCAACCAAGAACGCCAATTCTAACACTTGATCAGCGTTCAAGCGAGGATCACATTGTGTCAGATAACGTTGGGTTAGGTCATGCTCGCTAATCTTGTAAGCACCGCCAGTGCACTCGGTAACATCTTCGCCAGTCATTTCTAAATGCACGCCACCTGGGTAAGTGCCTTCGGCTTGATGAACTGCAAAAAATTGCCGTAATTCTGCATGTATATCGTCGAAATAACGTGTCTTAAGCCCATTTTCGGCTTTAACGGTATTGCCATGCATAGGATCGCTGGACCATACCACATGCCGCCCTTCGGCTTTCACCCGACGTACTACAGTAGGCAACTTTTCGGCTAATACATTCGCCCCCATCCGGGTGATAAGTGTAATGCGTCCGGGTTCGTTGTGTGGATTCAACACATCCAATAACTGTATCACTTCATCAGGGGTGGTATTAGGACCAACTTTAACCCCCAGTGGATTATGAATGCCACGCATAAACTCGACATGAGCGTGATCTAATTGCCGCGTCCGTTCCCCAATCCATACCATATGCGCTGAACAGTTATAGGGTAATCCTGTCAAGGTATCAGTTCGAGTTAACGCTTCTTCATACGGCAATAACAGTGCTTCATGTGACGTAAACAACTGGGTTTCGGAAATTTTTGCATTGCTTTCACCGTTGATACCCAACACTTCCATAAACTTCAGTGCTGATTGGATTTGCTCAGCAACTTGTAAATACTTTTCCTTCAGCGGATTTGCTTGCACAAAGCTCATATTCCATTTATGCACCTTGTGTAAATCGGCCAAACCACCTTGTGCAAACGCGCGTAATAGATTCAACGTTGCGGCCGAATGGTGGTAAGCATGTATCATCCGCTGCGGATTAGGCTCGCGGGCTGCTGCCGTAAATTCTGCACCATTGATAATGTCACCGCGATAGCTAGGCAGCGTGACACCATCGATGGTTTCCGTATCACTCGAGCGAGGCTTTGCGAACTGCCCCGCCATGCGCGCCACTTTAGTGACTGGGCAAGAACCAGCAAAGGTCAATACTACAGCCATTTGTAAGATAACTTTGAAGGTATCCCGAATTTTAGGAGCAGTAAAATCTGCAAAGGTCTCAGCGCAGTCACCCCCTTGCAATAAAAAACCATTACCATGACTAACCCGGCCCAGCTGTGTTTTTAGCGCACGAATTTCTTCAGCAAACACTAACGGTGGAAATGACTTGAGTTGCCGTTCCACCTGCTCCAACTGTTCTTGCGAAGAATACTGGGGTTGTTGCTGGATAGGTTTCTCCCGCCAGCTTCGGGTACTCCAATTCGTCATGATGATCCTTAATCATTTAATTACAGATTTTCTAGTGCTCGAATTCGCTTACTTAACGGTGGGTGGCTCATAAATAACTCGCTAATACTTCGCTTGCTTTGAATACCAAATGCCATCATGGAACTATCTAATGTTGATTCGTGGGCATTTTGGAGGCGCTTTAGTGCTGCGATCATCTTATGCTTACCGACGAGTCGTGCTGAACCTGCATCGGCACGAAATTCCCGCTGCCGAGAGAACCACATCACGATCATACTCGCTAAGATACCGAACACCATTTCTAACACTATTACAATTCCAAAATACGCTAATCCACCAAGTCCTTGGCCATTTTGCGAATTGCTACGAGTGACATTATCGATCAAACTGGCAATCACACGAGCAAAGAAAATAACAAAGGTGTTAACTACCCCCTGAATTAAGGTCAAGGTCACCATATCACCATTTGCAATGTGACTCACCTCATGGGCTAATACAGCCTCAACTTCGTCTTGGGTCATGCCACGCAATAACCCCGTACTCACAGCTACCAACGAATCATTTTTGCTGGCACCGGTCGCAAAAGCATTAGGTTCCGGTGAATGATAAATAGCTACTTCTGGCATGGGAATGCCAGCAGCCTTAGCTTGTCGTGCCACGGTATTTAATAACCACTGTTCAGTGTGATTGCGTGGTTGATGGATAACTTCCGCACCTACTGCACGTTTTGCCAACCATTTTGACATTAATAAGGAAATAAACGCGCCACCAAACCCAAATAAAGCGGCGAAAATAAACAAGCTTTGATACTGATTCGGTTCCACTCCAAATGCAGGCAAGATCAAATTCATGACCACGCTAAGAACCAATAAAATAGCTAAGTTTGTTGCTAGGAACAGCACAATTCGCAACATAAATGATAACCTCGTACTAAATGAACTAGACACCCTGATTTATAAGGGTGTTAGCCCTTAAATACAAGATGCCAACATGTTTTTTAATTACTAATTTGCTACCCTGTTGACTACAACATTACACATTAGGTTTTCATTGCCAACTTAAGTAAGGAGCACCCTATCATGGCATCCCCAACTTTGCTGCTCATGAGTAGCTCGCGGGCTGGTAATAGCGCATATCTAGAACCTTATATTGAGTCGATTACAGCACTCTGTCAACAACGTAAAATCCTGTTTATTCCTTATGCAGGTGTGGGGATGAGTAACGCTGACTATACGGCTCGCGTGCAAGCGGCACTGGCGCCAGCTGGGTTAACAGTGGAAGGGATTGAGACCAGCGCAGATCCTATTGCAGCGATCAAATCAGCTGAAGCCATTTTGGTCGGTGGTGGCAATACCTTCAACCTACTCTATACCTTATACCAACAACAACTTCTTGATCCTATTCGGCAAGCGGTTGCCAGTGGCACGCCTTATCTCGGCTGGAGTGCTGGCTCTAACATTGCAGGCTTAAGCATTCGCACCACCAATGATATGCCGATTGTAGAACCGCCTTCCTTTGCCGCATTGGCGTTAGTACCTTTTCAACTCAATCCTCATTACACCGACTATCAACCAGCTGGATTCCACGGAGAGACTCGTGATCAACGTTTACAGGAATTTATGGTGATAGCACCGACGACTCCAGTATTAGCGATCCCAGAAGGTACCTATTTAATAGTCAACGATGGACACATGCATTACCACGGTAACCAGCCTGGTTATGTTTTTCTTAACGGTGATAAGCAGCCACTACATCCGCAACAAGATTGTTCTCAATGGCTAGGTGCCGCGCCAACGGTGTAAGCGCCTCAAGCAATTTCGCTGGATTGGGTTGATATGGAATATTGGCCCAACACGGTGCTGCAATCAGCTGTTGAAGGCTGGCAAAATTTTCTTGCCAGTACGGCATTGGCGCTGGCGTTAGTTGATTCGCGATCCACCCCAACAGCGTTAATCCACGGCGCTGAATATCTGCGACCGTAAGCAAGGCATGGTTAATACAACCGAGCTGCATGCCGACCACCAAAATCACCCCAGCGTTTAGCTGCTCCGCAACATCAGCCATAGTTTCAGTTGCCGATAACGGTACCAGCCAACCTCCCGCTCCTTCAATCACCACCAACTCTTCTTGTGTGGGCACTGCGCAGATACGCTGTGCAATTGCTTCAGCCGTCAGCTGCTGACCTTGTTCAGCGGCAGCAATGTGAGGTGCAATAGCAGGCGCGAAACAAAATGGGTTAACCTGCTGATAACTTGCTGACGTTAACGGGACTTGCGCTGCTTCTAGTAACTTCAGCGCATCATCATTACGCAGTTGACCAGCATCTAGGTTAGCTCCGGATGCGATAGGTTTGCGAACCCCAACCTTAATTTTATTTGCCAGTAATGCACGGCATAAGCCGGCACTGATGGTCGTCTTGCCACCCCCTGTATCCGTGCCAGTTACGAACACATGCCGCAGATCAAAATCTGTTGATCTAAAGTTAATCATGATTGCACTTTAGTTAATTTAAATACGGCTATTTGCCAGTCTAATGGTAGCCTTCCTAAGGCGTCTCGATGCCACTCCATCGCACTTTCAACACGTAACAATTGTTGTTTTGCCAAAGGTGGCCGCTGCTGATACTGATAACTGGCCCCTATCCCCTTTAGATCGTGCAACATAGTTCGGACACTGGGATAATGAATGGTAATACTGTGATAATCGATGCTTATCTCCACCCCTTTTAGGGTATTTAACCGTTGCACTAAGTCTTGCCGACCTAGAAACTGGTTATGGCGCCGATGCCCAGTAAATTTCAGGAGATATTGACTCAAGGGCTGTAATGACCCCTGCAACACTGTTGTTGCGACAATCACTCCTGCGGGGCGCAAACAGTCAAGCCACTGCGCTAAAGTGGTAGTAATATCCTCAGCCCATTGCAGCGCTAAATTGGCATAAATCGTATCAACTGTATTAGCAGCTATGGGCAATTGCTCGAGATCACCGCAGATCCACTGCAAATGCGGCCACTGTTGCTGGGCGTAATGCAACATTCCAGGTGCTATATCGATGCCAAGATACTGGCTGGCACGAGCATGTAACACGTCACTATTAACTGCTGGACCGCAGCCGATATCTAAGGTGGTGCCAAGATCCCGATGAGGTAATCGTGCCAATAATGCTACTGCACAGTGTCGCTGCAATTCATTATGCTGAGCATAACTGGTTGCAGCACGGCTAAAACGCTCGGCAATCATTAATTTATGAGACATCGAGCCATTCCCTCTACTAACTGCTTCAGTTCGTCTTCGTGATGTAATGCACTAATAGTTATGCGTAATCGCGCAGTTCCCACTGGAACCGTTGGTGGACGTATAACACCACAAGCAATTCCTTGTTCTGCTAGGTTTTTCCCCCAGTCCAGCGCTTGTTCGTCGGCACCCAACACAATGGTTTGAATCGGGTGTTCGCTGGCTTGTAACGGAATTCCATACTGTTGGCAAAGTTGTTGAAAGAGCGCAATACGTTGTTGCAGCTGCTGCCGTAACCGTTCACCTTCGGTAGTTTGTAGAATGGTAATGGCAGCACTAACTGCAGCCGCTTGTGCGGCGGGCATTGCCGTTGAATAAATAAACTCTCGTCCGCTATTTACAATATGCTCGAGTTCAGCCCTGCCTCCCACCAACGCAGCTCCCATAACGCCAATGGCTTTACCAAAAGGTATAGTGAGCATTGCCTGAGGATCTGGCAATAAGGCGGCAGCGCCACGCCCATCAGGGCCAAGCAAACCTATTCCATGGGCATCATCAACCCACAAATCGGTGGGCAATAATGCCAATTCAGCTAATGGTGCATAATCTCCATCCATACTGAAAACGCTTTCGGTAATCACCAAATTGGCCCCAGGTTTTAGTAACCGTCGCACCGCTTTGACGTCATTGTGAGGAAATCGACGCCAGTTGCGGCGACCTAACCCTTCCAATAAAGATGCATGGCACAATCGATCCAATAACAATTGATCGTATAACGCGCCTAATGCCTTAAGCGCACTTTGATTTGCCGCAAAGCCACTACTGAATAGCACAGCGGTATCACGTTCCAACCACTCAGCTAACTGCCGTACCAAGTTGTGGTGAGGCTGTTGATAACCACAGACCAATGGTGATCCGCCACTACCACAGCCGTAGTCAGATAACCCTTGCGCAAAGGCTGCTATTACCTGCGGATGTTGGGATAAACCAAGGTAATCATTGCGATGAAATGAACAGTTTGCCCAATCGGTAAGCTGTAACTGTCGCCACCGATGTGCGGCTTGTCGCCGCTGACGGTACTCATGGAATTGGTAGGTAAGGTAACGCATGGGATCAACGGACTTCGTAGTACAATGCCGGTTGTCGTTGCTCAGTAATGGCTTCTTGAATGACCGCTTCGTGCACCTCATCATCATAATCTTGATGTTGCAAGGCACGAATATTTAACCGTTCGAATAGCTTACGATCCTGATCGATATCGGGGTTCGCTGTCGTCAACAAGCGCTCACCATAAAAAATTGAATTAGCACCAGCGAAGAAACACAATGCTTGCATCTGTTCGTTCATAGCTTCTCGTCCAGCAGATAGGCGCACAAAAGATTTCGGCATAAGGATTCGTGCTACGGCAATGGTACGGACAAATTCGAAGGGATCTAAATCGTCCAAATCAGCCATCGGCGTGCCCTGAACTTTTACCAACATATTGATAGGGACACTTTCTGGATGCTGCGGTAAATTCGCAAGTTGCATTAATAACCCAGCCCTATCACGGCGTTTTTCACCCATTCCAACAATACCACCGGCACAGACTTTCAGGCCTGCATCACGCACGTGCTTTAAAGTCTGCAATCGATCCGCGTACGTTCTAGTGCTAATAATTTCGCCATAAAATTCTGGCGAGGTGTCTAAATTATGGTTGTAATAATCAAGCCCCGCTTGCTTTAACGCTTGTGCTTGTTTCGCATTGAGCATCCCCAATGTCATACAGGTCTCGAGGCCAAGCTCCTTAACCTGCTTTACCATATCTATCACATAGGGCAGATCCCGATCCTTGGGGTTACGCCAAGCTGCCCCCATACAGAATCGTGATGCTCCCTGCGATTTAGCAGCGCGTGCTGATGCGACCACTTGCTCTACCGCCAGCAGTTTTTCACGCTCTACATCGGTACGATAATGCGCACTTTGTGGGCAATATTTGCAATCTTCAGGGCAGGCACCCGTTTTGATCGACAACAAAGTACTGATCTGTACAGCATTTGGATCAAAGTGTTGACGATGTATTTGTTGCGCTTGAAACAATAGATCGTTGAAAGGTAATGAAAATAACTCTTCTATTTCATGAAGTTGCCAATCATGACGGATAAGATCACACATAACACAGCCTAGTTAATAAAATTTCAAAGCGAATAAATGAGATTGCACAGAGTACGTCGTTTTCTTAGACTGTCAACTTTTATCGCTCGAATTAAATAACAACTGGTTAGTTTATAATCATGATATCACCATCAGATCTTGCGTTTGACCAACAACATATTTGGCACCCTTACACCTCGTTACATAATCCTTTACCGGTTTATCCAGTTGCTAGCGCCCATGGCTGCGAGATTACCTTAAGCGACGGCCGTAAGCTCATTGATGGAATGGCTTCCTGGTGGGCTGCGATTCATGGCTACAATCATCCGCAGTTAAACCACGCCGCAATGAACCAAATTGAACAACTGAGCCATGTGATGTTTGGTGGTTTTACGCACCAGCCGGCCATTGAGCTATGTCAGCAACTCATTGCCATGACACCGACGCCACTACAACATGTTTTTCTAGCAGATTCTGGTTCAGTAGCAGTTGAAGTAGCCATCAAAATGGCGATGCAATATTGGGTCAGTCGCGAGCAACCGCAGAAGAAACAAATCGCAACCATCCGTGGTGGTTACCATGGCGACACCTTTGCCGCCATGTCGGTTTGTGACCCTGTTACTGGCATGCACCACCTATTTCAAGGCAGCTTAGCGCAACAGCACTTTGCGCCAACGCCTCAGCTTCGCCCCACCGACCCTTGGCAGCCGACAATCATGGCACCGTTAGCACAATTGCTCGAACAACACCATCATCAACTAGCGGCCTTTATTCTCGAGCCGGTCGTGCAAGGTGCTGGCGGAATGCGGTTCTATCATCCACGTTATGTAACTGAGGCTAAACGCTTATGTGAGCAGTACCAAGTACTCTTTATTGCCGATGAAATTGCCACTGGATTCGGCCGTACCGGAACATTATTTGCCTGCGAGCAAGCGGCAATAACACCTGATATCATGTGCCTTGGTAAAGCAATTACGGGCGGCTATATCACACTGGCGGCTGTGCTTTGTACCAGCGCTGTCGCCGAAACCATTAGTGCCGGCCCCGCTGGTGGTGCGTTAATGCACGGCCCTACGTTCATGGGCAACCCCCTCGCCTGCGCCATTGCCAATGCCAGTCTAACACTTTTACAGCAAAGTCCGTGGCAGCAACGAGTGGATGCAATCGCTCAGCAGCTGCAGCTAGAACTCGCCGCAGCTAAAGATTTACCAAATGTCGCTGACGTACGCGTATTAGGTGCAATTGGTGTTATCGAATTAAATCACCCTGTTGATGTTGCCGTAGCTCAGCGTATCTGTGTTGAGCAAGGAGTTTGGATTCGGCCATTCGGGCGCCTGATTTATGTAATGCCACCTTATATCATTACCCCAAGCCAGTTGACGCGTTTAACGCAAACCATGTGTTATCTTGCCAAAACACTGTGATTTTCACTTGAGTCTGACGCAAAGCAAGGTAACATATCATCCTATTTTACTTTTAACCTAACTAACGGAGTTTGTAGGCTATGTCCTTCACAACAATTGTCGATGTGTTATCGGGAAAAATTGCCGTTGGTGATGAAGTTACTGTTCGCGGTTGGGTTCGCACCCGGCGGGATTCTAAAGCAGGTATTTCATTTATCAATGTGCATGATGGTTCGTGTTTTGACGCTATTCAGGCAGTCGTCCCCAATCACCTCGATAATTATGACAATGAAGTACTCAAACTGACCACAGGTTGTAGCGTCGCCATTACCGGTACCGTCACTGAATCAGTTGGTAAAGATCAAAACTGCGAAATTCAAGCGACCGCAGTGACAGTATACGGATTTGTTGATGATCCGGACACTTACCCTATGTCACCTAAGCCTCACTCCATGGAATATCTACGTGAGTACGCACACTTACGGCCGCGAACAAATATCACTGGCGCGGTAATGCGGGTTCGGAACTGTTTATCACAGGCAATTCATCGCTTTTTCCATGAGCGTGGTTACTTGTGGGTAGCCACCCCGATAATTACAGCATCAGATGCTGAAGGTGCTGGCGAAATGTTCCGAGTTTCAACGCTGGATCTGATGAATTTACCTTATACCCCATCGGGGGAAGTCGATTTTAGTAAAGACTTTTTTGGTAAGGAGGCATTCCTAACTGTATCTGGCCAGCTAAACGGTGAAGCTTATGCTTGTGCGTTATCTAAGATTTATACGTTTGGGCCAACCTTTCGTGCAGAAAACTCCAACACCAGCCGACATCTTGCAGAATTTTGGATGGTCGAGCCAGAAGTTGCTTTTGCCGATCTCGATGATATTGCTCATCTCGCCGAAGACATGCTGAAGTACTGTATCCGTGCAGTACTTGCAGAGCGTCCAGATGATATGGCATTTTTCCAGCAACGTGTGGATGCGGAGGTGATCAATCGTCTCAACCATCTCTTGGAACACAAGTTCGTGCATATGGACTACACCGAAGCAGTCAAAATTTTGCAAGAGTGTGGGAAGACATTCCAGTACCCTGTTGAGTGGGGTATGGATTTACAATCAGAACACGAACGCTATCTCGCTGAAGTTCACGTCGGGGCACCTATTGTCCTGAAAAACTATCCAAAAGATATTAAAGCGTTCTATATGCGTCAGAACGATGACGGTAAGACCGTTGCGGCCATGGATGTGTTAGCACCAGGTATTGGCGAGATCATTGGAGGTAGTGCACGTGAAGAACGCCTTGAACGTCTCGATGCGCGGATGCAAGAGCTCGGCATGGAACTTGACCATTATAGCTGGTATCGCGATCTTCGCCGTTATGGCACTGTACCACACGCAGGCTTTGGCTTAGGGTTTGAGCGGTTGGTGACTTATGTGACCGGGATGTCGAATATTCGTGACGTCATTCCGTTCCCCCGAGCACCCAAGTCAGCAGAATTCTAATTTCAGATTTTACTAGAACAAAACCAGCTACGGCTGGTTTTGTTCTTTCTAAGGCTCATTATAAGCCCCAATAATGTATGATATTGGCCATATCCTTGTTTGGTTTAATCGGGGTATCCACCACCGGTGTTCCGACATACAGGAACCCCAAAATCGCATCCTGTGCGGTAAGCCCAAGAGCTTGCTTAACACCCTCATCGTTTGCAAACCAACCCGTCCGCCAGATTGCCCCCAATCCTTGCGCAAACGCTGCTTGCTGAAGTAATAGTGTGGCACATGCTGCACAGGCAAACTGCTCATCCCGCGGAACCTTCTCATGCGCTTGATATTTCATCGCAACTGCAATCACCAGAGGAGCTCGTGCTGGAAGTTCTTTTGCCCGTTGTACCTGTGTCTCAGCATCACCACGCTGCTGTGCTGCTTGGGCAAAAATCTCGCCCAACTGTGCCAATTGCTCATTCGCAAAGACGATCATACGATATGGCTGCAACATCATATGGTCAGGTGCCCGTGATGCCGCCGCAAACATAAAGTCAAGCTGTGCTGGTGTCGGCCCCGGAGCGACCAACCGCGGCATTGATGAACGAGTGGTTAACAATTCAAAAGCGTCCATATAATCCTCTTACAATGAACCAACTGGCTGCCTCATCAGTGACAACCAAAGATTGGTCTAGTTTAGCAAATGATCACCGTCTGTTACATTGTCTGACTGGTTTATCTGCAATTTCTGCGGTAACCTTGGGACAAGGTAGGGATTCCACTTGAGACTACGACTATGAGAGATATTGCAAACGTATTTAAGAAACTGTTTGGATTACTAAATATTATCCGAAAAATCATCATCAACGTGGTGTTTTTCTTTCTGTTAATCGTGGTTATCGGCCTATTTTCAGCCGAAGAATCACCTATTTTAGTTCCTAAAAACAGTGTATTAGCGCTTAACTTAACAGGTATTTTAGTTGAAGAAAAAACCTGGGTTAACCCATTTGATGCATTCGTTGAGGAATTAGCAGGTAGTAATAGTCGCATTCCTGAGGTGTTGCTCAGCGATGTCATTACTGCCATTGATAGTGCAGCAACTGACGATCGTATTGCCGGCCTACATCTTGAACTCTCACAATTCATGGGGGGCGGCCTAAACAAAATGAAACAAGTCGGTGCTGCGATTGAGCGTTTCCGTTCGACTGGTAAACCAGTTATGACGTATTCGGATAACTACACTCAATCTCAGTATTACTTAGCGGCCCATGCCGACCATGTGTATCTAAATCCGCTTGGGATGATGATGTTTGAAGGCTTTGGTACCTACCGTCTTTATTTCAAAGAGTTACTCGAAAAACTCAAAATCAGCTCGCACGTATTTAAAGTCGGTGCTTATAAATCGGCAGTGGAACCTTATACCCGTAATGATATGTCGCCAGAAGCGCGTGATGCGAATAAGTTTCTCTACGACGAGTTATGGGAAACCTATATCGCTGATCTGAAACAATTACGTGATATCGACGCGCGTATACTGTCAGGTGACATGAACGACTTCTTAGCCGCCGTTGCTGAACATAATGACAATTTAGCAGAAATGGCTGTGGGTACTGGCTTAGTAACTGACTTATACTCGCGGGAGCAGTTCCGCCAAGAAATGGTTGACCTCACCGGGCTTGATGACGATGGTAAAAGTTGGCGCCGGATAAATTTTGCAGATTACTTAGCTGCCCTCAATGGGCACAAAGATTCTAAAAACGCAGACCACGTCGCTGATAAAGTAGCCGTAGTCATGGCTCGTGGTGTCATCGTCGACGGTTCACAGAAGCCAGGCAACATTGGCGGTGATAGTACTGCAGCCCTACTTCGCAAAGCGCGTTTAGACGATTCCGTGAAAGCTGTTGTGCTACGCGTTGATAGCCCAGGTGGGAGCGGTTTCGCATCAGAGATTATTCGCCAAGAAGTGCTTGAACTTAAAAAAGCTGGTAAGCCAGTGATTGCATCTATGAGTAGCGTTGCCGCATCAGGTGGCTATTGGATTTCTGCCAGTGCTGATGAAATTTGGGCCGCGCCTGAAACAATCACTGGTTCAATTGGTGTCTTTGGCATGTTGTTTACATTTGAGAATTCGTTGGCTGAAATAGGGGTTTACAACGATGGTTACCATACCACTAATATGCCGGTATTGGATGTAACCCGTGGCCTCGATGATTCTGGTAAACACATCGTTCAAATGACGATTGAAAAGTTCTATCGTGATTTCGTTGGAATGGTGGCCGCTAGCCGTAACATGACCTACGACGAGGTTCATGCGATTGCTCAAGGTCGCGTGTGGACTGGTAAGCAAGCGCTTGACCTAGGGTTAGTCGATGCGCTTGGAGGGTTGGATGACGCCGTTGCTGCTGCCGCAGCACGTGCAGAACTCGACGCTTACGACGTTAAACTCATCAAACCCGAGCTCTCAGCAAAAGAAAAAATCATTCAAGATTTATTTGGCCAAGCACTCGCAGTGCTTCCAAGCTCGTGGACAGCGCGAAATTATTCACCTCTTGATATCCAAGTACAGCGCATCCTTAAGGAAGTAAACTTGTTGAATCAATTTAATGATCCAAATGGTGTGTATGCACTGTGTGAAATTTGTCCGATGCAGTAAACTCATGATCAAAAAACGTATCTATATTGCCTATACAGGCGGCACCATTGGGATGCAAAAGTCGGCACAGGGTTATATCCCTGTGTCGGGTTTTTTAACCGAATGCATTCAACGGATGCCCGAGTTTTATCGCGAAGAAATGCCCGAGTTCACCATCCATGAATATTCGCCATTGATGGATTCATCAAATATGGCGCCCGCGGATTGGCAGCTGATTGCCGAGGACATTCAACGTAATTATAGTGATTATGATGGCTTTGTTGTTTTACATGGCACAGACACCATGGCGTATACTGCGTCAGCGTTGTCATTTATGTTTGAAAACCTAGCCAAACCAGTCATTATTACTGGATCGCAAATTCCGCTCGCAGCATTACGTTCAGATGGCCGAACGAACTTGTTAAATGCGCTCTACTTAGCAGCAAATTACCCGATCCATGAAGTGAGCCTATTTTTTAATGACACCCTATTTCGAGGCAACCGAGCGACTAAAGCAGATGCTAACGGCTTCAATGCATTCGCATCACCGAATTTTAGCCCTCTTCTAAAGGCTGGCATTCAGATCACGATAGACGCTGGTCAAATTAAGGAAATAGGCCACGAACCGCTACAATTAACACCAGTAACGCCACAAGCTATTGGCGTGGTGACCCTTTATCCGGGGATTTCTGCAGCGATTTTAGATAACATGCTGCAGCAACCGGTTAAAGCCCTGATTATGTTGAGCTATGGGGTTGGCAATGCACCACAGAATCCGCAGTTACTAGCAAGTTTGCAACGCGCTATAGAGCAAGGTACGGTGGTGCTCAATTGTACGCAGTGCTTCAAAGGCAAAGTCAATATGGACGGCTATGCCACAGGTAATGCCTTAGCAGAAGTCGGTGTCGTGAGCGGTCATGATATGACGACAGAAGCTGCATTAACCAAACTGCATTATCTGCTTTCTCAAAATCTGCCGCAGCATGATATTCAACAACGTTTACAAACTAACTTACGGGGTGAACTCACCCCATGATTCTTTAAGACTAAAATAATAAGATAACTTTCTATGGCACTTAAATCTCCAGCTTTCTCGTCTCGTATCGGTTTCATTCTCGCTGCTGCTGGTTCAGCTGTTGGGGTAGGTAATATTTGGGGATT
Source organism: Pseudidiomarina indica (assembly GCA_029279945.1). Classification (GTDB taxonomy): domain Bacteria; phylum Pseudomonadota; class Gammaproteobacteria; order Enterobacterales; family Alteromonadaceae; genus Pseudidiomarina; species Pseudidiomarina indica_A. Next base: position 239,091 of record JAJUHK010000001.1, read on the forward strand.
TCCTACCCAAGCTGCACAAAATGGTGGTGGTGCTTTTTTATTAGTTTATTTGTTTATGGTTGCCCTCCTCGCCTACCCAATGCTCGTAGCTGAATTAACTATTGGTCGTATGCGCCAGCGCAACCCCATTGAGTCATTGCGTTCTATCAGTGACAGACCATTCTGGCGACGCTTTGGTACTCTGTCAGGTATCACCAGTCTTGTTGTACTTTCGTTAATTTTAAGCTTTTATGCCATTGTTTCCGGGTGGTTATTAGCATTTATGCTAGCGCCGATCGCCGAATTATTGGGGTGGTCTGATATAACACGTTGGCTGACCGAATTTAGCACTGAACGTGATTTGCTGATGATGGCTATTTTCATTTTGTTAACCATCCATGTGGTTCGTGCTGGTGTTAATAAAGGTATCGAGCGCTGGTCAAGCCGCTTAATGCCATTACTTTTGTTCCTGCTCGTTGGGATGGCTGCCTACATTTTGACACTTCCAGGAGCCATGACTGGATTGAAAATGTATTTGTCACCTGATTTCTCACAATTGACCGATCCATATTTATTGATTCGGGCAATGGGACAATCGTTCTTTTCTTTATCGATTGGAGTCTGCTGTATGATGACTTACGGCGCCTATCTCTCCAAAGATGAGCACCTTCCCAAAACAGCAGGTTGGGTAGCCCTACTTGATACTTTTGTAGCTTTCCTAGCTGGCCTACTGATACTCCCAGCAATGTTCGTAGCCCAAGAGCTTGGTGTCGCTATTTATAATGATGCGGGCCAATTATTATCCAGTGACACTCTGGTTTTCCAAGTACTACCGGCCATGTTCGATTCGATGGGAGCAGCTGGTACTTGGGTCAGTATTGCATTCTTTGCGCTAATGATGATTGCCGCTATAACCTCCTCCATTTCAATGCTGGAACCGCCAGTCAATACCTTAGTCGAAGAGGTAGGACAGTCGCGGTCACAAATGAGTTGGGTGGTGGGACTTTCCGTTGCACTCGTGTCTGCCATTATTATTTATAACTTAGACACTCTATTTGGAGCTGTAATTACCGTAACCACCGTCTATATGCAACCGCTGATAGGTATTACCTTTGCCATCATGTTAACCTGGGTATTACGACAAAATAAACTACTCAATGCGTTAAAGGATGGCGCACCAGACATTGAAAACACGTGGTTTTGGAAAATCTGGCCTTGGTACGTGAAGTTTGTTTGCCCAGTGTTGATTTTATTAGTTATTTGGCAGAGCCAGTAATTAATTTAAGATAAAAAAATGCTCGGGACAAATCTGGAGGGTGTCCCGAGCTTAGGGGAATGGCTCAAGGGATTGAGCCGTGCGCTAACTCAGTAAAAATTAACATAACACAAATAACTAATTATGAGTCTAGCTTGCAATTCAAAAATTGCTAATTTTACCGTGTAAAGAATCGTTAAATTCGACTACTACACACAGCGAAATAATCTATAAAAATTTTCAGTCGTAACTCTCGCCACTTCTTCTACACTTATTCCTTTTACCTCAGCAACGCAACGAGCAACATCTGCAACAAATGCTGGTTGGTTTTCTTTACCGCGATGTGGCACTGGTGCTAACCAAGGGCTATCAGTTTCAATGAGTAGTTTATCGAGCGGTAGTGCGCGAACCACGTCACGTAATTCTGAGGTATTACGGAATGAGACGATCCCGGAAATTGAAATATAGAAATCCAGTTCATCAATAGCACACTTGGCCATCTCATAGGATTCGGTGAAACAATGCAATACACCGCCACACCGCTCGGCATGCCCTTCGCGCAACATGGCTAAAGTATCATCTCGCGCATCGCGAGTGTGGATAATTAGCGGCTTATTAAGTTCATTGCCCAATTCAATATGGTAAGCAAAACTTTCTTGCTGAACCGGCCGACTCTCAGGGTCATAATAGTAATCTAAGCCGGTCTCCCCAATCGCCACAACCTCTGCTGCTACAGCACACTGTTTTAGCGTATCAGGATCGTAAGGGTTTTTAGCGACATACAAAGGATGCATCCCACAACTGAGACTCACCTCAGGAAACTCTGCAACCAGATCGCGCATGTGCGGAAAGCTTTCTAAGGTCACGCCGACACAGAGCATGTGTTGGACTCCTGCCGCTCGGGCAGCAGCAATGACGTTCTCTAATTTACCATCAAAAGGGGTGAGATCTATGCGATCAAGGTGACAATGCGAATCAACAAACACGACAACTCCAATTAACCAACAACATTAGCCCAACGATTATTGCCACTGAAGCCATTGCTTTAGTAACAATAGTGGCATATTTAAACCGCTTTGCTCACGCATAATTTGCCGCAGATTATAACACATTGCGAGCTGTTGACTGAGTTGAGTTATTGGCTGCTGTGAGTGTTTCTGCAACCACTGCTTGGCTAATGCGCGCAATTGCGGGTAATGGCAGCGTTCCGGTGTAACCTGCTGATGCACTCGCATCACCTCCTGTAACCAAGTAATGGTCGCCTGTAACCACGCGTCGGCGTCATCTTTTGTTACTTGTGGCCACGTTGTCACACCAGCCAATGCCTGCGCAATCTGCTCTACTCGCTGTATATTATCGTGCTCACCACCTAACGCTGCGAGTGCCTTTAGTGGCGCCCCTGGGTAAGCGGCGATAATTTGCAGCTCGGTCGGACTTAATTCGCGTTGTAATTGCTGTGCAAGCCACTGCTTAATGACTAACTGATCAGGCTGGTTAAACCGATGAAGCTGCATGCGACTACGCAGCGTCGGTAACAGATCGACCGTTTGTTCAGGACTTAAAATAAGGTAGGTATCCGCGCTCGGCTCTTCCAAGGTTTTTAATAAGGCGTTAGCAGCTTCGGTAGTTAATCGATGTGCCTCTTTAATCCACGCTACTTTAGCACCTTGCTGGTTCGCCGTTTGCTGCAACTGGTGCGTCAATTCTCGGATCTTATCGATTCCTATTGCACGCCCTTCTTCACTGCGTAGCTCGTAATAATCTGGATGGGTTCCAGCTTCCCATAACGCACAACTTTTGCACGCACCACAGGCTTGCTGTACTGGCTGATGGCAAAGTAGCAATCGCACAAAATTCTCGGTAAAGATACTTGCACCTAGCTCTTCTCGAGCTGGGATACAATGAGCATGGCTTAATCGCTGTTGTTGAAAATCACGGAGCAGTTGTCGCCAACTTTCTCGGAGCCAAGGTAAATTCATAACTTAGTCCAACTCCTGCATAAAACGTACCTGCAATTGCTGTAATAAGTCATGGTGTACCGCAGCCATATCTTGATTTGCATCGATCACAAGAATACTAGGATCCATGGCAGCAATGTTCAAATAACGTTGCCGTACCCGCTCAAAAAAAGCTAATTCTTCTTGTTCAATACGATCCAACTCGCCCCGGGCCTGTGCTCGTGCCAGACCACGAGCTGGCTCTATGTCTAATAACAAGGTTAAATCTGGGGTAAAGTCACCTAATACCAACTGTCGCAAGGTAGCCAACTTAGCATCATCAATACCACGACCACCACCTTGATAGGCTCGTGATGACAAATCATGACGATCGCTAATCACCCATTCGCCTCGCGTTAAAGCAGGTTCAATGACATTTGCCACGAGTTGCGCTCGACTGGCATACATCAGCAGTAACTCCGTTTCCGCAGTGACAGTTTCCGCCCACGGCTGCTTTACCAATGCACGAATTGCTTCAGCCATGGGAGTACCACCGGGTTCACGCACTTGTATGTAGGGAATCTGATGTTCTTGTAAATAATTAACCACACAGGCCATAGCTGAGCTTTTACCAGCACCTTCGAGCCCTTCAATAACGATAAATTTGCCTCGTGCCATTAGCGTTGTTTCCTTTGATAGAGGTTCACGGCGCGATTATGCTCCGCCAATGTACGTGAAAACACATGCTTCCCGGTACCATCCGCGACAAAATAAAAATACTCAGTTTGCTCAGGGTGCGCAGCAGCAACTAAACTCTGACGACTGACCATGGCAATCGGCGTCGGTGGTAACCCATTAATACGATACGTATTAAACGCAGTCATTTCGCGTAAATGTGCGCGGGTTAAGTTGCCATCGAAATTAGTAATGCCATAGATAGTTGTTGGGTCTGATTGCAAGCGCATTCCCACTCGTAATCGGTTTACAAAAACTGAGCTAATCTTACCCCGTTCACCATCAAAGCCTGTCTCTTTTTCAATAATGGACGCCATCACCAGTAATTCATAGGATGTGCGGTACGGTAAATCGGGAGCACGCTGTTGCCACACCTGTTCAAGCTCACGTTCCATCCGACGATAGGCTTGCACCAGTAACTCAAGTGCTTGGGTACCTGAGGTGTAGCTATAAGTGTCAGGGAAAAATAACCCTTCGAATGAAGCATACTCGGTACCAAGGCGTTTATTTAACACCTTGGTTAGCTGCTCGGGTGTGGGCACTGTGTCACCGAACCAGCTAAGGTATGGCGCATCTGCAAGAACTGCAAGCCAGTCGGCTAATGTTCGCCCTTCGATCAGTGCGACCCGAAACACATGTTGTTCCCCATTACGTAGTTTGCGCCACAAATCAGCGACTGAATCAGCCGGTGTTAATTCGTATACACCCGCTTGAATAAGTTGTGGATTATCAATCAAGCGACTAGCCAGATACGTTGGTGTCACGGCAATATCCGCTCCTTGCTGGTGTAAATACTGCAAGATAGTACGGGCATGCATGCCGCGTTGCACTTCTATTTGAATAGGCGCTGATAAGCCAAGCGGTTGTTGCAATTGATTGGAACTCACCCAAAATAGGCTAAAGCCAATCAGGATTAGCAAAAAAATTACACTGGAGATGAACTGGATAACACGCTTAAATACCACTGTTTAACGGCCTCTGGTAATCCTTGTTGACGCAGTTTTTTGTGTCCAAGTTGTCCAATGGGACGGGGGCCCATCACTGTATTACATATAAAAATCTGTTCGGCATCGAGTAAATCCTGCCAGGTGGCGGTGGTTGCTACAGTCTTCGGCAAGACCTGAGCACAAATCTCGGCCTGCATGATACCTGCAACACCGGCATGATCGAGTCGTGGCATCCGCCAATGCTCACCATCATACCAAAATAAATTACTGCTCGTCGCCTCTACCAGTTGTTGTTCCGTATCAGTGACGATTAATTCATCAACCCCTCGTTGCTGGCGCTCATAAGCCAACATCACCTGATCCAATCGGTTAAGTGTCTTTAATCCTGCCCATGCTGGTTGTCGTGCGAGTTGGTGATAGGCTAATTCAGCCTGCAATGGTTTTTGTTTCCATTGCGCTAATGGCGCCGTGGTAACATACCAATTGCAATCACTATGCAGCTGTGGTGCATAACCGCGCTCACTAAATCCGCGCGTAATGATAATTTTTGCTACACAATTAGGGGTTTGTTGAGCAATTTCTGCCACCACTGCTAATACATCTGACACAGAGGGAAGCTCAAGGTGCAAGCGCAGACTGGCATCAACCAAACGTTGCCAATGACGCTGCCAAAATTCTGGCTGTCCAGCTCGAATAACAAGTGTAGTGAAGTGCCCGTCGCCAAATTGTAGGCCACGGTCCAAGTGAGTTTGTGGAAGTCGCTGGCCGTTAAACCACATATAAAAAAGGCGGAATAAATATTCCGCCCTTCTCATCGATACAACTTATTCGCCAGAGTGGCTCTTAACGTACTCAATTGCAGCTTCAACAGTACGGATTTTTTCAGCTTCTTCGTCTGGAATTTCAGTGTCGAACTCTTCTTCAAGAGCCATTACTAACTCAACGATATCCAACGAATCTGCACCTAGGTCGTTTTCAAAAGAAGCTTCAGGTTTTACCTCTTCCTCTTTAACACCTAATTGTTCAACAATGATTTTCTTTACGCGTTCTTCAATAGTACTCATTTTATTAATATCCTTTCAATCGATCGGTCTTAATGTCAAAAATTGGGCTTAGTGTAGTGAAACATAAGCCAATAATAAAGTAATAATTGTATCTTCGGTAAGAGGTCGTACCCCTTCAGCGCAATTTTAGCTATGTTACCACAGTAATTGCTAACTAAATCATCGCCATTCCACCATTCACATGAATGGTTTCACCAGTAATATAAGCAGCCCCCGGTGTTGCTAAAAATACCACTGCCGCAGCAATTTCTTCCGGTTGACCTAACCGAGCAGCTGGAATATTAGTAAAAATCGCCTGTTTCTGCTCTTCCGTCAAGGCTTTCGTCATATCTGTGTCAATAAATCCTGGGGCAACGCAGTTTACTGTAATGCCGCGTGCGGCAATTTCTTTCGCCAACGCCTTAGTAAAACCAACTAAACCAGCCTTGGCTGCGCAGTAATTAGTTTGTCCTGGGTTACCTGTAGTGCCAACGACCGAGGATATATTGATGATTCGTCCATAGCGACGCTTCATCATCCCGCGCATCACTCCTTTACAAAGGCGGTATACTGACGTCAAGTTCGTGTCCATGACACTCTCCCATTCGTCATCTTTCATCCGCATCAATAAATTGTCGCGAGTAATCCCAGCGTTATTCACTAAGATGTCTAGCTGACCGTACTTTTCATCAATGTATTTGAGCACCGCCGTAATACTATCAGCGTCAGTTACATTCAATGCGTAGCCTTCACCATTAGAGCCTAGATAAGTGGTAATTGCATCAGCACCGCTTGCGGTAGTTGCAGTGCCAATAACAGTCACACCACGCGCCACCAATTGCTGTGCGATTGCTTTGCCAATACCGCGGCTAGCACCAGTCACTAATGCTACTTGACCGCTTATGTTCATCAGGTCTGTCATATTAACTCCTTGCGACTATGGCATCGACGGTATTTACTGCCTCACCATTCAAATTCTTATCAATACGTTTTGTTAATCCGGTTAGCACCTTACCAGGACCTATTTCGTCAAGTGTGACTACGCCTTGTGATGCCAACAGCTGAACAGTTTCTGTCCACCGCACTGGTGAATATAACTGCCGAACTAAGGCATCACGAATATCATCTGCTGCCGTTAGCATGGTCACATCGACATTGTTAATCACCGGGATCTTCGGTGCGGTAATGGTAATACGTTGCAACTCTACCGCCAATTTTTCCGCTGCCGGTTGCATGAGCGCGCAATGCGAAGGCACGCTAACCGATAATGGTAGTGCACGTTTTGCACCGGCTTTTAGGCAAGCGTTGCTCGCTCGTTCCACCGCTGCTTTATGACCAGCGATAACCACCTGCCCAGGAGAGTTAAAGTTTACCGCAGCGACCACTTCGTCACCGGCAACTTCAGCACACGCCTGTACCACAACGGCGTCTTCTAAGCCAATGATTGCCGCCATCGAACCTACACCAGCAGGGACCGCTTCTTGCATGTACTCGCCCCGCTTCGCTACTAAATGAACCGCATCGGCAAATGCAATTGCATCGGCACAAACTAACGCAGAATACTCACCTAGACTGTGCCCAGCCATGACCTTAGGGGCTGGTACACCTCGCTGTGCAAGAACACGATACAAGGCAACGCTCGCAGTTAACAACGCCGGTTGAGTACGTTGGGTCTCATTGAGTAACTCAGCTGGGCCATGTTGCACCAATTGCCATAAATCGTAGCCTAACACAGCACTTGCTTCAGCGAAGGTTTCACCGACAAGTGGATAGGCTCCAGCTACATCAGCCAACATACCCACGGTTTGCGATCCTTGTCCAGGAAATACATAAGCTCGCATGAAAATATCCTTTCGTTAATAATCGATCAATGCTGAGCCCCAAGCGAATCCACCGCCAAAGGCTTCTAACAATAATTTATGTCCACGTTGGATCCGGCCATCGCGAATTGCAGTATCTAGGGCAATGGGTACCGATGCTGCCGAAGTATTACCAGTGTACGCTAAGGTAGTCACTACTTGGGTGAGTGGCAACTCAAGCTTTTTTGCGGTAGCGCTAATTATGCGCATATTAGCTTGATGCGGTACCAGCCAGTCAATCGCTGCAGGCGTTAGTTGGTGTGCAGCTAACGTTTCAATCACCAACTCGCTAAGTTTAGTCACAGCAACTTTGAATACTTCGCGCCCTTGCATAAACATCCACGCCTCAGCCAACGGGTCTGCACTAGTACGGGAAGCATGTTTTACGCCCAAAAGATTGGCAAACTCACCGGCACTATATAAATGCGTGGATAGGATCCCTCCTTCGTCACCAGCGCTCAGTACGACAGCCCCTGCTCCGTCACCAAACAATACAATGGTATTACGATCTTCTGGATTGCAAAAACGCGACAGGACATCTGTACCAATCACCAATATGTGACGGTATGTGCCTGCACAAATGTATTGATCGGCCACACTTAATGCGAAAATAAATCCCGCACAGGCCGCCCCTACATCAAATGCTGGAGTAGAGTTAGTCGTTAACTGTGCTTGTATTTCACAAGCAACACTTGGGAAGGCATAATCGCCGGACGTTGTTGCAACGATGATTAAATCAATGTCATCAGCATGCAAATGCGCAGCCTGCAATGCCTGGCGAGCTGCCGCAACGCCCATGGTGACGGTGTTTTCTGAATCTTTAGCAATGCGGCGCTCATGAATTCCTGTACGTTCAACAATCCATTCATGGCTGGTTTCGACACGCTGTTCAAGCATGGTATTGGTCAGGCGTTGGGCTGGTAAATAATGCCCAGTACCTGCTATGACGGATGGCATAACTGCTTCTATTCCTGCTCTAACAGAACCTGTTCTACACAATCACGGATGCGTGCTGGTAGATCGCGTTGAGTTTCTGCCACGGCCTGCTCAATCGCACTGAAAAATGCGCGTGCATTTGCGTCTCCGTGGCTTTTAATAACCACTCCACGCAATCCTATCAGACTTGCCCCATTATAGTGGTCGGGCTTCAACCAATTCCATGAACGTTGTAGACGACGATAGAAAAGTTTCACAAACCAACGGGTCAACAAATGTTCGTGAATATTATCTTTAATATTATTCAGAAGGAGATCGGCTAATCCTTCACAACTTTTTAATGTGATATTACCGACAAAACCATCACAAACAATAACGTCCGCTTGATTCGCAAAGATATCGTCCCCTTCAATAAACCCGACATAGTTGATGATGGGAGATTGTTGGAACAATACCGCCGTTGCTTTCACCACATCGTTGCCTTTGGTTTCCTCTTCACCGACGTTCAGCAAGGCCACGCGGGGTTGTTGGATACCCAATACTTCCTGCGCAGCTACTGCCCCCATAACGCCAAATTGAAATAAAGTTTCTGAATCACAAACCGGATTTGCCCCGAGATCCAACATCAATGAAAACTTTTCGTGTTGTTGTGGAATTGCAGAAACTAACGCAGGACGTAAGACACCAGGCAATGTTTTCAAAGTAAAGTAAGCATTGGTCATCAAAGCACCCGTATTACCGGCGCTAATACATGCTTTGGCCTCTCCTGTCGCGACCAACTCCAATGCCACTCGCATCGATGAATCTGGCTTCGCGCGCAGCGAATAGCCGGGTTTGTCTGTCATTGTGACAGTTTGACTGGCATGTTTTAAAGTAACGCGGGGGTGCCCAAGTAATTGCGCTTGGCGCAGAAGGGGCTGAAGTTCAATCTCATCACCAACGACAATGAAATGAATTTCAGTAAATGTGGTCAACGCTTGTGTTAAGGCGTCAATAACAATAGAGGGGCCATTATCGCCCCCCATTGCATCAAGAGCCAAAGTTGTCAGTGTGGCCATTGCCTCACTTTCCCAACGTCGGTTACTTGTTAATTACTTTACGACCTTTGTAGTAACCGTCAGCTGTTACATGGTGACGACGATGTGTTTCACCAGAGGTAGAGTCAACCGACAGTGTAGGGCCGCTCAGCGCATCGTGTGCACGACGCATGTCGCGTTTAGAACGACTTTTCCGATTCTGTTGTACAGCCATTTACGCTATCTCCTAAGTTTATTTACGCTTTAATTCTTGCAACACAGCAAATGGGTTATCGCTAACATCAGGTGTGTCATCAACGTTACCCCATTGCATCGCATGAGTATCTACCCGACATTCGCGCTCGTCGTGTTTGACCACTACCGGCATCGCCAATATCAGCTCATCTTCTACTAAGGTATGCAGATTCACTTCACCCATTTCATCAAGTTCAAAGGGTTCATACTCGTCTGGCATATCGGTGGCCGCTTGTCGACGTGTGACCGGTGCATAGATAAAAGTACTCGCTAACGTTAGTCCCATACTCTCACCACAACGCTCACAACACGCTTGTACCGTTACTTGGGCATTGCCGCTGATGCGTTTAATCCCTTGCTCGTCGGTATCAAATGATAATGATACATCAACATCAGCACAGGGCTCAATGAGCATCTCTTGTAAACGGACAAGCGACTTCCCCGGAACTGTTCCAAGATAAGTCAACTGTTTGCCGGCACTTTTAACCGGATCTACCGTAATCGGTACTCGAACCTTCTGCATAGGGCGCGAATCTTAATGGATTAAGCCACTGAACACAAGTGCTTTGTCAGTGTTCAGCGGTGAAATTAATAAGTCTTAGGATCCATCAGCAACGGGTTATAGTCCCACCGCGCCAACATTCGTACCAGTTGGATAAGAGGCAACCCAATTAAGCTATTAGGATCATCACCCCGTAAATGTTCAAATAGACAAATACCCAAACCTTCACTTTTGAAACTACCAGCACAATTTAGTGGCTGTTCACGTTCCACATAGGCTCTAATTTCGTTATCAGTTAACTCACGTAACGTTACCTGAAACGGTTCCACTAAGCTTTGGCTACGATTCAATGCACTATCGTATAACGCGAGTCCGGTTAGAAAGGTAACGGTTTTCCCGCGCATCTGCTGCAGCTGCGCAATGGCACGTTCAACGGAACCTGGTTTGCCTAATACGCTCTGATCAACCACTGCCACTTGATCACTACCAATAATGATATGCTGAGGAAACTGTCCCGCTACGGCCCGTGCTTTCGCTTGTGCTAATCGTTCTACCAACTGCTGCGGTGATTCACCTGCTTGCTGAGTTTCATCAACCGCCGGAGCCACCACCGCAAACTCAGGAATCACTTTTTGCAACAGTTCCCGGCGATAAGGTGACGTTGATGCTAATACAATATTGGACATTTTCATAAGCGTTGACCTAAGGGGCTATCATAAACAAACCCACGTAATACATTTATATATAATCTGTTAATTGTGCAATATGGTCCACCACAGTGAGCGGTGCGAACTGTTGCAAACGTTGTGGCTCGTGCGCACCAAAGCTAACACCAATGCGTGCCATCTGAATACTCTGAGCCATCTGCATATCGTGAATGGAATCACCGACCATCACCGCTTCGGTAACATGAAAGCCCGTTTCATCTAGTAATTCCAATAACATTTGTGGATTGGGCTTCGAATCAGTCTCATCAGCACAACGCGACGCATGAAATAAATCCTGTAATTGCACTTCAGACCAGACCCGCTCTAGCCCATGGCGCGCTTTTCCTGTGGCTACCGCTAAGGTATAGCCTTGTTGATGTAATTGTTGAAGAAGCTCTCGCACACCGTCAAACAACGGTGATGGCGTTGGATCATCAGTGACATACTGTTGCCGATACACCGTCATAAACTGCTCATACTGAGGGTCAGTCAATGGTCCAAACAACCGTGCCGCAGCTTGATCTAGGCTTATCCCAATAATATCTTTCACTGCAGCAACGGTTGGAATTTGCCATTGCAACTGTTGCGCTGTCACCTGCATGGATGACACGATCCGGCCAACAGAGTCCATTAAGGTCCCGTCCCAATCGAAAATGACGAGTGGATATTGCACGGCTTAAACTCGCTGCAAACGCTTGAGCACTTGTTGCAAGTCTTCATCCATAGGTGCTTCGACTGTAACAGGCAAGCCCGTTTGTGGGTGTTTAAACGACACTCGGTGGGCATGTAGGAACAATCGTTCTAACCCAAGCTCACGCATGCTTTGATCAAATTCTCCATCACCATATTTTGGATCTCCTGCAATAGGATGCCCCGCATGTAATGTATGCACACGAATTTGATGAGTGCGCCCCGTCACTGGCGATGCTTCAACTAAAGTAGCTTGAGCGTATTTTTGCACAATCCGAAATTTAGTTTCTGAGGGCTTACCTGCGCTATCTACACGTACGATTCGTTCGCCAGACTTCAGCGTGTTTTTTAATAATGGTGCAGTGATTTTTCTTACATGTGACTGCCACTGCCCACGAACTAATGCTAGATAAAATTTATCCATCGTTTTATCACGTAATTGTTCGTGCAAACTACGTAAGGCAGAACGCCGTTTAGCGATTAGCAAGCAGCCACTGGTATCACGGTCTAAGCGATGTACCAATTCTAAATGTTTTGCCTCAGGTCGTAATGCGCGTAGGCTTTCAATCAAACCGAACTGTAAGCCTGAGCCGCCGTGAACTGCTAAGCCTGCCGGCTTGTTGATCACTAACAGGATACTGTCTTCATACAAAATATGATGTTTTAGGGCTTGGACTTGATCAAGATTCGCTGATGGCAATGGGTTATCCTCAGCTACCCGGACCGGCGGAATGCGAATAACATCCCCCGCTTTTAACTTGTACTCAGGTTTAACCCGTTTTTTATTTACCCGCACTTCACCCTTTCGCAATATACGGTATACCAATGACTTAGGTACCCCTTTTAGCTGGGCTAAGAGGTAATTATCGATGCGTTGTTCCTGATAGTCGGCTTCGACTGTTTGAAAACGTACGCCTGTAGTTGTTGTTGATTCGCTCATAGATCGAGAATTTTACCACGGGCGCACGCCAATATACATCTTGTATTTAGATCAAACTTCATGGGATAATAAGTTGCCGGAAAATCCGCACCGGTAGAATAGAGAGCGGTAACATTATAATTGGCCAACTGACCGATTATGATGCAAGCAACGAACCAAATAAATACCCTGAGGTTTGAGTAGTACGCAGTTATGCCAATTCATCCACGTCAGCTTACGACAGCCTAATGCATTCTCTGGCAGGCATCGAGAAGTTAACGGCACGGAATTTTTATATTGGCTCATCTTCACCGTTTAATTACTACTGAAGATTGATAGAATGCGCAACCATATTTAACTCAAACCAAGTTTGAAGAACCAATGCTGCAACGCAGTATGGCCTTTAACAAGCGCATTTCGGCTTGGTAACAAATTTCATGTCTCACGTTTTAACGAAGTCGTTTGACGGGGGATGTTAGGTTGGGCTTAGCTTGTACCTCCTAACCGAAAACAATTCAATCTCGAAATAGCGATGGCGAATGCCAGTCGTACTGTGTTGTGGCCAGATGATATGAGTCACAACCATGAAAAGAATGTTAATTAATGCAACCCAGCAAGAAGAGCTGCGCGTTGCGCTAGTCGATGGTCAGCGTCTGTATGACCTCGATATTGAAAGCCCTGGGCATGAGCAGAAAAAAGCAAATATCTATAAGGGCAAAATCACTCGTATTGAGCCTAGCCTAGAAGCTGCTTTTGTTGACTATGGTGCTGAGCGCCATGGCTTCCTACCTCTAAAAGAAATTGCCAAAATATATTTCCCAGAAGGTTATTCGTTTTCCGGTCGCCCAAATATCAAAGAGGTGATTTCAGAAGGCCAGGAAGTCATCGTTCAAATCGATAAAGAAGAACGTGGCCAAAAAGGTGCAGCGCTAACCACCTTCATTTCCTTAGCCGGTAGTTACCTCGTCTTAATGCCGAACAATCCACGTGCTGGCGGGATTTCACGGCGGATTGAAGGCGAAGAGCGAAGTGAGCTTAAAGCAACCTTAGATGCCCTTAATCTTCCCCAGAATATGGGATTAATTGTCCGCACGGCGGGGGTTGGTAAATCCCAAGAAGAATTAGAATGGGATTTAAATGTGTTACTACACCATTGGGATGCTATCGAGAAAGCAGCTCAGTCACGCCCTGCTCCATTTTTGATCCACCAAGAAAGTAACGTTGTCTTCAGAGCCATTCGTGATTATTTGCGCCGCGACATTGGTGAAGTATTGATTGATAACGAACAGGTCTATGAACAAGTTCGCGAGCATGTAAAACTAATCCGCCCTGATTTTGTAAATCGTGTCAAAATGTATCAGGGTGATGTGCCGCTGTTTAATCATTTTCAAATCGAGAGCCAAATCGAATCAGCGTTTCAGCGAGAAGTTCGATTGCCTTCTGGTGGTTCGATTGTCATCGACCCAACGGAAGCATTAACCTCGATCGACATCAACTCGTCCCGTGCGACTAAAGGTGGCGATATTGAAGAAACCGCATTCCAAACAAACCTAGAAGCAGCTGAAGAAATTGCGCGCCAACTACGTTTGCGTGACGTTGGCGGCTTAGTAGTTATCGACTTTATCGATATGACCCCACCACGCCATCAACGGGAAGTGGAAAATCGTTTACGGGAATGTTTAAAGCAAGATCGTGCTCGCATTCAAGTAACACGCATCTCACGTTTTGGCTTATTAGAGATGTCGCGGCAGCGGCTGCGTCCATCCTTGGGCGAAGCTGCAAACCACGTCTGCCCTCGCTGTAATGGTCAAGGTTCTATTCGTTCAGTTGAGTCGTTGGCGTTATCAATTTTACGTTTAATTGAAGAAGAAGCGCTGAAAGATAACACCACGCAAGTGCAGGCACAGGTTCCCATTGCGGTAGCTACCTATTTGCTCAACGAAAAACGGCAGTTCATTTTTGATATCGAAAAACGTTACAAGGTATCAGTATTGGTGATCCCCAATCAGCATCTGGAAACTCCTCATTTCGATGTTCGTCGGTTACGGGTTGACGAAACTGGGGAAGGAAATAGTTTCCAATTGGTTACCCAACCTGAACCAGAGACATTTGAAATCGTAGTAAACAAAGACAAACCTAGCCTTGAAGAACCCGCTCTTAAAGGGATCCCGGCACCTGTAACACCGGCACCAGCCCCTGCTCCGAAAGCAGAAACCAAAAAATCGTCTGAGCCTGGCTTACTAACCCGTTTAGGAGCATGGCTAATGCGTCTCTTTAGCAGCGCCAACGCAGCTTCTGAAACCCCAGCCCAGAAGAAGCCTAGTGAGAAACCACGTCAGCATGGGCAACAACGCCGTAATAGCCGTAACAATCGCTATCGTGGCCGCAACAACCGTCAGTGTGACAGGGATACCGATGAAGTCGATAGCCAAACAAGCGCTGCGCGTGGTGAGAAAGCTGGCGATAAAAACTCAACGCGGCAAGAACGTAACGGTCGTCGCCGTAGCCCGCGCGGTAAAGCTAGAGCAAATGGTGGTACGCAAGAAGCCGTAAACCAAACTACGGTAGCGGCCGAGTCACAGCCGAATAATATCAAGGCCGAAAAAGCGAAGCCACAACCGAAGCCACGTCGTCAACGCCGTCAGCTCGAACAATCTGTTCGTATTCATGAGACCGCTCCGGTAGCTTCAGATAGTACAGAAATCGCACCTGTGGTAGCAGCAGTGGACACACCAGCGCCAGTAGAGCCTGTGGTTGAAGCGACTACCGTGGTGGAAACAACCACGACAGCGATTGCAACCCATACCACGGAAGCACCGTCAGTTGCTGCAACACCATCCGATGATGAAACCGTAGAAACTGATGGAACAACTGCCGAGCAGGAACCACGTAGCCGCAATCGTAGTCGCCGTTCACCGCGCCATCAGCGTGTCGCAGGTCAACGTCGTAAAGCTGAACTAGCAGCACAACAACGCGAATTAGAAGAAAACGACGGCACTGAAGCAGTTGATGTAACACCGGCAACTGGCGCTCCAAGTACAGCGGCTTCCACGGTAACAACGGCAGAAATTTCTGAAGAAACTGTCACCGAGAGCGTTGTCGCTGAAGAAGTTGTCACCGAAGAAACAGCCACGGAGGAAACTGCGGCCGATGAAACTGTGCCTGAGGAAGCTGCAACCAAGGAAGCTGTACCTGAGGAAGCTGCACCTGAGGAAGCTGCACCTGAAGAAGTTACCGCCGCACCAGTTGTAACTATAGAAACTATAGGTACGGCAACGAATGGCACAACAACGAGCGGCCATAGTTATGCACCAATGACCAAGGCAACCGCGGAGATACGCTCTGGTGATTACTCGCCTCTTCCTGCGGCAACCAATGCTCAGCGTTTACCATTTAGTAAAGATGCGCGCGCCGCTAGTTTGTTAGAAGCTCGAACAACTGCATCAGCAGCAATGAGTAAAACTCAATAAGGGTTGTTCGTAACCGTAAACAAAAATCCCGGCATTTGCCGGGATTTTTTTATCGTAGTAATCGTTACTTTAAGTGTGTCTCAAACAGTTTAAAGATCCGACGATACTCGTCTAACCAACTTGATGGTTGACGGAAACCATGAGGCTCGACTGGGAAGATCGCAGTTTCAAAGTTTTCCTTTTCTTGCTCAATCAAGCGTTGTACTAGACGAACACTATCTTGGAAGAATACGTTGTCATCCACCATGGGTGAGTTGATTAATAACGCATCTTGTAAGCCTTCCGTAAAGTAAATCGGTGAACTACGACGGTAGGCAATCGGATCATCCTCAGGTAGGTTTAGAATGTTTGAGGTATAGCCTGTATTATAATGCGCCCAATCACTCACTGGCCGTAAGGCTGAGCCCGCTTTGAACAAGCCTGGCTCTTTGAATAATGCCATAAAGGTTAAGAAACCACCGTATGAACCACCATAGGTACCCATACGTTCGGTATCAACATTGGCGTGTTCACCAGCCCACTTCACGACATCAACTAAGTCTTCAACTTCTGGGGTTCCCATTTGACGATAAATTGCAGTACGCCAATCACGTCCATAACCTTTTGAACCTCGGTAGTCGAGATCAAGGACAACATAACCTTGTTCGGTTAAAAACGTATGGAACATAAACTCGCGCTGATAGTTCGACCAGCCAGCATGAGCATTTTGTAAGTAACCAGCCCCGTGAATAAATACCACTGCTGGATATTTTTCAGCACGATTTGGATCGAAATCTTTCGGGTAATAGACCCGGGTGTAGATAGGGTCAGCGACGTGACTTGACGGAATTGGAACAATTTCTGGCGCCACCCAATCATAACTTAAAAACTCATCCGTAACCGTGTACGTTAGCCGTTTGGCATCTTTATTGCCAATACTCTGCACATATAACTCTTCAGGTTGCAGTGCAGTGGAATGCTTAATCAATAACTTGTCTTCTTGTGGACTTAAAACATAGTTATTGATGCCGCCAAGCTCAGTTAACTGCTCCAGTTCGCCATTATCGGTGCGAACGCGATAAATTTCATATTGACCTGGGTGAATCACGTTAGCACTGAAGTAAATATAGCGGCCATCAGCACTCACCGTTGGGTCTTCAGTGACAAACTTACCTTGGGTTAACTGCTTGGCTTTGCCTTGCAACGGTTTCACATATAAATGGGCATAACCATCTGCCTCAGATTGAAACCATAACGTGTCACTGTTTGGTAAAAACCCAAATTCATTATGCGTGTAATTAATCCATGCGGGATCATGTAAACGATCTTGGTTGATCAATTGCTTCCCAGCAAAATCTACCGTCGCAATCCACCGGTCTTTGTTATCCCAGGCTTCGAGCATAAGTGCAACCTGAGCGCCATCGTCTGACCAGCGAATTGCACCTGCTTGCCAACCCCAGTCTTGCATCAATGTAATGGCCCGTGGCTTTTTCTCAGAACGATACGTCTTACCTTGAGCAGCGTAGTTCTCACGACGCACTTCAGCCAAAACGTCTTCATCCCAACCTGGCAACGTATTGTACGTAAGCTTTACCTGTTCACCACTATTGAGATCAAGCAAATAAACCTCATGATCGACAGGTTTCGCATCAGCGACTCGTGCACGTACTGATTCAGCCGCAATACGGCCATCTTCAGTAACATAGTTCGGCATAATATCGCCATCGTCACGCCATTTCTGTGGTGCGCTAATTGCAACAATAAGTTTATCCCCAGCAGGAGATAAGCTGGTCGCAACAATCTGCTTACCGTTGCCTAAATAAAACGGCTCTGGCGCCATTGATAGGTTGTTACGTTGGAGCTGCTGGCGATACTCGAAACGTTCTGCTTTGTTTTTGCGTTCAACTTGAACGAACTGGATTAATTCCTGTTGCTCACGGGCAATAAAATCTTTTGGCTCGGTATTTGCTGTAGGTTTATCACGTAACGCTAACGAAGCAATTTGCTGTGTTAATCCAGTTGTAGGGTTGACCGTATAAAACTCATTACCTTGCCGATAGGCTAGTAATCCATTCGATAAAAATTGTAAATGTGATTGCCGTGCCTCATCACGAGTTAATTGCAGTGTTTTCTTATTCGCTAAATCACGTACAAAAATGTTGCCTTCAAAGGTGTAGGCAAACATGCTGCGATCGCTATTGTAAACACCACCTTGATACGCATGGTGATGGAGTTTATCTAAGGGCACCAGATGTGCTGACTTATCGAGTGGTTGGTGGTACCAATCAGATACTTGTGAACCAAGGCGTTTTTGCTGATATAGCACGCCACTTCCATCGAGCGTCCAAAAAGCGTTCATCGGTGACCGTGCTACCCAATCTTGATCTGCCATAATTTGCTTTAAGGTTATTTGTTGCCCAGCAATGGCTTGCAGATTACTAGCGGTGGTTAATACGGTTGGCGGAGTTATTTGCTGCGTTTGTGTGACGTCTTGGGTCGCTGCACAGGATGCGGTTAATAACGCCGCAGCAATGGCTATAGCTAGTTTGCTTTTCATTCTTATGTTCCTTGTTTACTATGCTTTAGCTTATTAAAGCAAAATGCCTAGCAAGATACGAGCTAGGCATTCTATTTGTGCGATGAAATTCAAGGTAATTGCGGTTAGTTTTCTGCATCGGGTTGCTTACTTGGGTGCGCATCTGCGACCCAGGGCAATTCACATAACCTTGCATAAACCGCACGTAATATAGGATACGGCGTTATATCAATCCCAAAGCGCTCGGCACTGTATACTTGAGGTACCAAACAGATATCCGCCATGGAGAATTCGTTCCCCACACAATAGTCCCCCGCCACTTCCTCTAAGTTGCGCTCAAAGGCTGTAAAACTTTGCCGAAACCAGTGCTGTAACCAAGCATTCTTTTGCGCATCATCGAACTTCAATTCGCGGGTAAGATACTGTTGTACGCGCAGGTTTATCAAGGGTTGTAATTCACTGGCAATATCCAGTGCGAGCGCTCGTATACAGCCGCGTAGCCGCGCCGAACCCGGTAATATTGATGGCTCAGGGTACTTTTCTTCTAAATACTCCATAATCGCTAGCGATTGGTGCAAAATCACTGTGCCATCAACAAAGGTTGGTACCAGACCATTGGGATTTAATTGCCGATAGGATTGTTTGTGTTGCTCACCGCCATCTTTAATGAGGTGAACCGGAATATAGTTATATTCGAGTTGCTTATAATTGAGCGCAATACGCGCTCGGTAACTGGCGCTTGAGCGCCAGTAGCCGTAGAGTTCCATATTCAACTCCGCTTGAATTCATTACGCACCGCTGTATGGCACAACTTGCTGTTCAATACTGCCAAAAATACTCTGTCCTGCGGTGTCGTTCATCTCAATTTTAATGGTGTCACCAAATTGCATAAACGCCGTACGCGGTTGCCCGTCACGAATGGTTTCAATCATGCGAACTTCAGCAATACAGCTATAGCCCACACCACCTTCATCAATCGCGCTGCCATAATCGGTGCCTTGCTTGTTCGATACAGTGCCCGATCCAATAATTGCGCCAGCCCCAAGATTACGCGTTTTCGCCGCATGGGCAATTAACTGGGCGAAGTTAAACGTCATATCTTGGCCCGCATTGGGTTTACCAAAAGGCTTATGGTTATAGTAGCTCAATAATGGTAAATGCACCTTAAAATCACGCCAATTATCCCCCAATTCATCAGGGGTGACCGCTACTGGTGAAAAAGCTGACGACGGTTTCGACTGAAAAAATCCAAACCCTTTCCCTAACTCACCGGGAATTAAGCCACGCAATGACACATCATTTACTAACATTAGTAGGCGGATATACTGACCAGCATCAGCTGCTGATACGCCCATTGGTACGTCATCTGTAATCACTGCCACTTCACCTTCAAAGTCGATACCCCAAGCAGTATCAGCCATGGCGATATTATCCTTTGGGCCTAGAAAATCATCGGAGCCGCCTTGATACATCAATGGGTCAGTCCAAAAACTGGCTGGCATTTCTGCGTTACGTGCTTTGCGAACCAGTTCCACGTGGTTCACATAAGCACTCCCATCAGCCCACTGGTAGGCTCGTGGCAATGGTGATTCACAGCGGTTTTCGTTGAACGCCTCGGCACCTTCTAATGCACCTTCATTAAGCGCTTGGTAAACCTCTTCAAGTTGCGGTGCTAATGCCTTCCAGTTATCTAACACTTCTTGCAAAGTTGTGGCAATCGCTGGTACTGCGATCGCGCGGCGTAAATCGCGACTAACAACCATAAGTTGCCCGTCGCGAGTTCCATTTCGATAAGTTGCAAACTTCATCTTCTTATTATGCCTTGTGGTTAAGGTTTCGCTTTCCAGCTATTGACGTAGTCAGGATTTTCCACCGTGCTACAGGCCTCACCCATGGTTAGCGCATTGCGGGTATCTAACATCACCGCAACTTCATCGGTAAATTTCTTCCGATATTCCAAACCAGCTTGGAATGCCTTAGGGTGTGGTCCATGGGTAAACCCAGCTGGGTGAAAGGTGACCATGCCGCGGTCAATATTATCACGACTGAAAAAGTCCCCTTCGTGGTAAAACAACACTTCATCATAATCGTCATTATTATGATAGAACGGCACTTTTAAAGCCCCTGGATCAGACTCGATCGGTCGCGGCACAAAGGTACACACGACAAACCCATCCGCAACAAAGGTGGTATGCGCTGATGGTGGTAAGTGATAACGATGACTCATTAACGGGCGGATATCTCGCCAATTGATACGCACTGGGGCTAAGTCCCCATGCCAACCAATCGCATCCAATGGATTAAAAGGATAAGTGATACAGGAAATCTGATCATGGCGTTTCACCATGATCTGCCATGGTTCTTCACTGTATTGCGCCTTGAATGCATCATCGATCAGGGGTGTTTCTAAACATGCAGGGTCAAAAATTGCATGGTTACCCACAATCCCCTTATCTGGTAGTTGATACGCGCTATTGGTGGCCTCGATCATGAGTATTTGCATGGCCTCTAATGGTTCCAAGCGCCATGACGTAGACCGGGGAATGACAAAATAATCACCTTTTTCTAAGGTAATATGACCATAATCGCAAAACAATTCACCGCGCCCTTCGTGAATGAAAAGCAAATCATCACCATCCGCATTACGAACTAAGAACGGCATAGATTCATGACAGTGCCACATGCGGAACTTGCATTGTGCGTTGTAAAGTAACAAGGGCACTTGCCACGGAGACTCCGTGGCAAGATTCTTGAGTTTATTAAGGTCGAAATTACGTGGCCGTAATTCCCCTTCCCACGAACTCCAGTCAGTTGGAGCATGACGATGATGAAAGTGCGTTGCTGGCCCGAAAAAGCCACTCCGCCCTACTTCACGTTCATAGATCGCTTGCTCCGGAAAGTCAGCGTGAGCTTGTTTTGAAGCCACTCCGACCTGTTTCGGAAAGCTGATCCATTTACGCATCGCTTAATACCCCACGGCGAATTTGGTCTTCTTCGATAGATTCAAACAAGGCTTTAAAGTTACCTTCACCGAAGCCTTCATTACCTTTACGTTGAATAATCTCGAAGAATACCGGGCCAATCACTGTTTGCGTAAATATTTGCAATAAAATGCCATCTTTCATTGGGGCACCATCGATAAGAATTTGCAACTCACGCAGCGCCTCAACATCTTCTTCATGGCCTTCGACACGTTCATCTACACGATCATAATAAGTATCTGGCGTAGGCATGAAATCCATACCGATTGAGCGCAAGTAGCGAACTGTTTCATAAATATTATCGCTGGTTAAGGCTATATGTTGAATACCCTCGCCATTGTACTCACGCAAGTACTCTTCAATTTGTGATTTGTCATCGAGTGACTCGTTGATTGGAATACGGATTTTGCCACACGGACCAGTCATTGCTCGGCTCAATAAACCCGTCAACTTACCTTCAATATCGAAATAGCGAATTTCGCGGAAATTAGCGATACGCTCGTAGAAACCAGCCCAAGTATCCATATTGCCGCGATAGACGTTATGAGTAAGGTGATCGATTTCGATTAAGCCGGCACCGTGCGATTTCATCTTCGCTTCCCAGTCGTCATGGAAGTCAAAGTCAACTGCGTAGATATCGCTATCAACAAACGATAATACGCTCTCGCCAATCCCATAAACTGCCGGGAATTCAGCTTCACCTGATGCAACTTGGCGTTGGAATGGTTTAGCACCATTGGCAACAGCGTGTTTAAATGCATGGTCAGCATCAGCCACTCGCCACGCCATCCCACAGACGCTGGCCCCGTGCGCTTTAGCGAATGCTTCTGCCTGCCCACCGGTCTCTGCATTAATAATAAAGTTGATGTCGTTTTGTTTGTAAAGCCAAACGTCTTTGGTTTTATGTTTTGCGACTTCGGTGAAGCCTAGCTTTACGAACAAATCTTTTAGCGCAGCAATGCCTTGTGCATCAGGCGCTGTGTACTCAACAAATTCAAAACCAATCGTTTGTAGTGGGTTGTAATGAATATCAGACATGATTATACCTCGTTGTTCAGTTACTATTGCCCCTTGGTTATTATTGATTGAGGGCGTTGCTATAAAAGATCCGTATTACTATGCGCATAGATTGACCAGTAAGCTAGTATCTTTGCTTGAATCGAGGCTTAACAGGCTGGCAAGTCGTTTGTAAATGATTCCTTACAGCGAGCCTCTGCACAAGCGCGACAAGGCATATTGTCAGGGTTGCTTTACAAACCACCATACCACTGTAATCATTTCTTTACAGAATTGCTGTATTTTAAGAGATTATCCGGTAAACCAATCACTTGCGACGCGATTTACCAATTCCATATTCACGTAATTTGTTGGCGACTGCGGTATGGGAAAGACCAAGCTTTTTCGCTAATTGACGGGTACTAGGGTAGCTAGGATAGAGACGTCTTAGAATCGTTGCCTCAAATTTTTTCACCGCTTCTTCAAGGCTTTCCTCTTCTAAGTCCACTGCGACATTTTCATGCAAACGCTCGGTATCGGGTAAATGAATATCACCGACGTTCAAGGTATCGCCTTCTGCCATAGAAATTGATCGGAACAAGACATTTTCTAATTGCCGCACGTTACCCGGCCATTGATAACGTTGCAATGCTTCACGAGCGGCACGGGTCATAAACATCATGCTACGGCTAAGGCGCTGGCACGATTGCACCATAAAGTGATCAGCTAATAGATTAATATCCGATTTACGTTCACGTAATGGCGGGATCTGCAATGTAAGTACGTTCAATCGATAATACAGATCTTCACGAAATGCGCCTGCTTCAACCCTTTCATACAAGTCATCTTGCGTTGAACAAATGATACGAACGTCCACGGTAACTTCATCTTCTTCACCGATTCGACGAAAACGACCATCCTGAATAAACCGCAATAATTTTGCTTGCAAACCGTTGGACATCTCCCCTACTGCATCCAACAGCACAGTGCCTCCATTGGCCTGCTCGAAAATGCCTTTTTTTGCTTCGGTATATGGCCCTAAGCTACCTTTGCCGTGACCAAATAACTCACTTTCCGCCACATTATCAGGCAACGCCGCACAATTAATGGCTAAAAAGGGTTTTGCTGCTCGCTGACTGGCTTGATGGCAGGCGCGGGCCAACAATTCTTTACCAACTCCGGTTTCCCCTTGAATTAACAATGGCACATTGAGTTCAGCCATACGTGCCGCTTCTTTTAGCAGTTTTTTCATACTGCTATGTTCACCCAGAATCTGTTTAAACGCGTCATGGTGACCGCCCCGCTGCCACTGTTGCACTAATGGTTGTGGCTTACAGGTAATGACTGCACCGGCAAATTGCCGGCTGCCATCCGCATCACTTACCCACGTTGGTAATAAATCAGCGAAGTACTTTGAGCCGCCAGCACTGATTTGTTGCGTCGTCGGCTCCTGCGGTTGTTTTTCCAACCAACGGATCACTGAGAAACCCGTCAACCATTGGCTAATTGAGGTACCTGATAGCTGCGTACATTGATCACCGAAAACCATCTGTGCAGCTTCGTTGGCAATATCAATCACACCTCGTGTATCAACAGTCAGAATAGGATCAGGAAGTTTATTGAGCAGTAACTTAAATTCAAAATGCTCTCGTTCAGAGGGCATGATAGAAATGGTCTTTACATCTTTAACGTTAGGAATGCGGCGTATTTCTGGCATGAGATGTTGAAAATCTTCAAATTCCAACTCGGGAAAATTGAGGTAGATTTTCCCTTTCGGATCCACTTCAATACCACGCAGATCGATCTCGTGATCACGCAGAATCTGCAAGACATCTTGAGCTATGCCCAGTCGGTCATCACAAGTAATCTCTAACCGCATACACCGCCATCAACGTTTATTAAGTGTAAAGCAAAGTATACACAAAAAAAGCTCGTGGGATAAGTTATTCCCAAGAGCTTTTTCAAGTCGTCGGAGCAGTGCGTTTTAATTCGCTAAGATGGCATCCGTACGAGCAGCCATAATGAAATCATTTTTATGCAACCCATTGATTGCATGAGTCCACCACACAACTGTCACTTTACCCCATTCGGTAATTAACGTCGGGTGATGAAACTCTGCCTCTGCCAACTCTGCAACTTGGTTGGTGAATGCCAATGCTTGTTTAAAGTTTTTAAACTTAAATTCTCGCTCTAATTGCATCACGCCATCCCGAACTACGGGCGTCCAGTCAGGAATCTGACGCAATAATTCGCCTAACTCTTCGGCGGAAACTTGTGGCGCATCTGCGCGACAGGCTTCGCAGCGTTGGTTTAGTAAATCAGACATGAACTTCCTCGTTATTATTGTCGTTTATTAAGCTGCCGTTGTTTTTTGCTTAGGTGGAAACTTGGGGGCAAATAACCCCAACACCATGGCCTCATGTACCAAAGCCATGATATCCATGTCAGCAATGTCAAACAGCTGCTCAGTGCTACTAATGGTATAATAGATGGGCTGCATGATATCGATCCGATACGGGGTACGCAACGCATCTAAGGGCACTAACGGCTTCCGTTCTGGCTTATCACTAAACATCGCATACTCAGTTTCACCAGGGGACGATAAAATACCACCACCATAAATTCGTAACCCATCTGCTGTTTGGAGTAACCCGAATTCAACGGTGAACCAGTACAACCGCGCCAAATACACCCGTTCCTTAGGACTAGCATGTAAGCCTAATTTGCCGTATTGATGGGTAAAATGAGCAAATGCCGGATTTGTTAGCAACGGACAGTGGCCAAAAATCTCATGAAAAATATCAGGCTCTTGTAAATAGTCGAACTCCTCTCGAGTCCGAATAAAGGTTGCTACCGGAAATTGTTTATTCGCTAATAACCGGAAAAACTCATCAAACGGAATCAATGCTGGCACTTGCGCGACCTGCCAACCGGTGGTTTCTTGCAGTACAGCGTTCACTTCATGCAGCTGCGGAATTCGCTCATGGGGTAAATTGAGCAGTTCAAGACCATGCAAATACTCGTCACAAGCTTTCCCCGGAATAATGCCGAGCTGCCGCGTGATCAAATCGTGCCAAACCGCGTTCTCTTCATCGCTCCATGCGATGATGCCGTGAGCGTCAGGTTGACGTGATACGTATTTACTTTGCTTACCCATAGCTAACCTGCTCCTTTGCAAACTCAACCGAAAGTAACTGACACTTGGCTAATCCTTGTTCTAAGTCTGCAAGAATGTCATCAATCGCTTCAAGCCCTACTGACATCCGAATCAAAGTATCGCTAATGCCGGCGATAGCACGTGCTTCTGGGGTATAAGGTGAATGGGTCATCGATGCAGGATGTTGGATAAGCGTTTCGGCATCACCCAAACTGACAGCAAGCGTGATCAGTTGCAAGTTATCCAATAATGTTCGTGCGGTGTCTAAATTACCATGCAATTCAAAGGCAATGACTGCACCAGGCCCGTGCATCTGAGTTCCCATTAATGACTGTGCTGGATGATCAGTAAAGCCTGGGAAATACACCTGTTTCACCTGTGGGTGTTGACGCAAGTACTCTGCTACTTTGACCGCATTAGCACAGTGTCGCTCCATTCTGACATCAAGCGTTTTCAGCCCACGTAAAATGAGCCAAGCATCATGTGGGCTCATAGTCGCCCCCATATCTTTTAGTGTCGTTAATTTAATCAGCTCGATATCTTCTTCGCTACCACACACAATACCTGCAACCACATCACCATGGCCGTTCAGATATTTTGTCGCGCTGTGTAGTACTAAATCGGCGCCTTGCTGCTTGGGTTGTTGTAGTAATGGTGTCATGAATGTATTGTCCACTACCACGCGTGCACCAAACTCATGGGCAATATCGGCAATTGCTTGAATATTTATAACTTTTAAATGTGGATTTACAGGAGATTCAAGGAATACAAGTTTGGTATTAGGACGCATAGCCGCGCGAGTTTTCACATGATCTGCCATATCAACAAAATCAACGTCGATCCCAAACCGGGAAAACAGGTGCGAAAATAACGCGAAACTACAACCATAAATGGCATCCGATACCAATATATGATCACCTTGTTGCACGAACGCCAACATTGTTGCTGATACGGCTCCCATGCCCGTTGCAGCAGCTGCTGCAGCGGGGAACCCCTCCAATGCCGCAACGCGACCTTCTAATTCAGTGATCGTTGGGTTACCTAAGCGAGTGTAGATATAACCAGATTCTTCGCCGGCAAAACGAGCGGACCCTTGGGCCGTATTCGCAAAGGAAAACGTCGCCGTCTGGTATAGCGGAGCAACCAATGCGCCAAACTCATCACGGCGACGTCCGCCATGAATGGTTAGCGTTGCCGGCTGCCACTGTTGCGATTTATCTTTATCATTATTGCGCATGGACAGAATATCTCCTTGTTGTCAGCTGTCAGCTTGCATAGCTCCCAACATTTAGGCAACTCCAACGAATCAGATCTGAGTCAGTAACCTGTAACGTAAATTTGCCACTACGACAAAAACCCGTTGCTGACGATGCTAAACAACGGGGCTATTCACGAGTTCATTAATGCGCTGTGGTTTACAAAAACTATAACTGCTTCAATTCACGGTCGAGTTTGAAAGAATTTGAAGTGACATAACGTTCCATTTGTTGTAACGCATGCTCGAGTTCTTTAAACTCTTGCTGAATTTCAAGAAACGCTCGCGTTGGTGCTTCCCCAGCTTCCCAAACTTTAGTTTTTACTCCAATATGTGAGGTCTGCAGCGCTGCGGGCTCAGCCGGTTTTTCGTCAAGAATAAACCATAAGGCAATATAAATGACGGTTACAAAACTCGAACTAAAAATTAACGCAGTCACTGCAATAATGCGTACCAACCACACTTCTATATTGTAGTAGTCAGCGATACCTGCACAAACCCCAGCAATTTTGCCCTTGGCCTTATCACGCATTAATGTGCGGCGTGTTTCGTTAGTTTGGCTCATACTCGATCCCTCCATTTTGGAGATTCTACATCGAGAATCGATTCTAAGGTGGTGATACGCTCCCGCATCCGTTCAGCCTGATGCGCTAATTCTTGCAACTGCATCAATTCTTCTTGGCTTAACCCTTGGTTAATTTTGCGCTGGCTGCGGTAGTGCATAATGATCCAAAGCGGTGCTACAAATATCATAAATAAGATAATAGGTGCACCAATTAGCGAAGCTACAAGTTCCATATTCGTGTCGTCTCTCGTCGTTCAAATTAGTCGGGTGCAAGAGCCGCACCCGTACCGGGCAATATAGGCTATTAAGCTTTGTCGTCAGCTTTTTCTTGCTTTAGTCGCGCTTTTAATGCGGCTAACTCATCATCGATTTTTTCATCGTTCTCAAGTTGAGCAAATTCATCACGCAAGGTTTTCTTACCAAGGTCGTATGCTTCAACTTGTGATTCAAGATCATCAATTTTTGACTCAAACCGTTCGAATCGCAACATTGCATCATCAATTTTACCGCTATCAATGCGTTTCTTAACTTCTAAGCGGCTCGCGGCTGCTCGTTGACGCATAATAATGGTTTTTTGACGTGCTTTGGCATCTGCCAATTTTTCTTGTAACTGACCGACTTCTTCACTGAGACGATTCAGGTGCTCTTCAATCCGATCCAACTCGGTTTTTAACGTCTCAGCATCAGTCATAGCTTTTTGTTTTTCTAGCAAAGCTAAGCGAGCTAAATCTTCTCGGTCTTTGCTTAATGCTAACTCTGCTTTCGCTTCCCACTCTGCAGCTTCTTTTTCATAACGGCCGAGTTGACGTTCGGTATCCTTTTTCTCCGCGATTAAACGAGCTGAGGTTGAGCGGACTTCTACTAATGTATCTTCCATTTCTTGGATAATAAGACGGACCATTTTCTCTGGATCTTCCGCCTTATCCAACAATGCATTGATGTTTGAATTTACGATATCTGTAAAACGTGTAAAGATACCCATGGTTCGTTCCTCTTTAAATTTGTGAACATAAAATGACTTTCGGTTAAAACTAATGCAGATACCGTGCCAACTTTTTAAAATCGTATAAATTCACATAATTTCAAGCGTTTCCAACTATCCATAAAATATTAGTTGACGCAATTCTCTTATGAAATACACTAATAATTAGCGAAATTCACTAACAAACATAACTATAGTGTGGTACTTAACATGAGCCGCTTTGGTGTTGCCGATAATTTAATTGGACAAGCCAATAGTTTTTTATCAGTCTTAGAGCAGGTCTCGCAAATTGCCCCTCTCAATAAACCAGTACTCATTATTGGTGAACGCGGTACGGGTAAGGAGTTAATCGCTGCTCGGTTACATTACTTATCAAAGCGGTGGGAACAAAGCTACATCACCCTCAACTGCGCTGCACTTAGTGAAAGCCTTTTAGAGAGTGAGCTTTTTGGCCATGAGGTTGGCGCCTTTACCGGTGCACAGAAGCGGCATGAAGGACGTTTTGAACGCGCAGATGGTGGCACATTGTTTCTTGATGAGTTAGCCAATACCTCTGCATTAGTTCAAGAGAAAATTCTTCGTGTCATTGAGTACGGTGAGTTTGAGCGCGTCGGCGGTTCCAAAACTGTCCGTGTGGATACCCGTCTAGTTGCTGCAACGAACGAAGATTTACCTAGCTTAGCTGAAGCTGGGAAATTCCGTGCTGACTTACTTGATCGGCTCGCCTTCGATGTCATTACACTGCCGCCGTTGCGAGAACGACGTGAAGATATTCTGCTACTTGCTGAGCATTTTGCGATTCAAATGGCACGCGAGCTTGGGTATGAGTTATTTAGTGGCTTTACCGATCAAGCTAAACGGGTACTGCTAGATTACCACTGGCCTGGTAATGTTCGAGAACTAAAAAACGTTATCGAGCGCTCGGTCTACCGACTTGGCAATGGTAACCTGCCTTTACACGATATTATTCTCGATCCATTTGAGAGCCCTTATCGACCAAAACCAGCTCCTCATCAGCAAGTAGATAAACACACCGCTACAACTCAGAGCGTGGCTACTTCGACCTCAGCTGAGGTAGCTAACGGGCCTGTTACATCTGCGAGTTCATTCCAGTTGGATTTTGACAATAACCCTGTCGATTTCAAAACTCTAACTGCAAATTTTGAAATAGATGTGCTTCAACAGGCATTGCAACATGCACTATTTAATCAAAAGAAAACTGCTGAAATACTTGGGTTAACCTATCATCAACTACGTGGCTATCTAAAAAAATATCAGTTGCTGGAAGGCCAAGGGTAAATGAAAACACCATTATTGCTTGCCGCACTCAGCTTATTGGCAGGCTGCGGCCCACTCGAACTACATCAAGATATCAATCGTGACGGTCTTGTTTTTTGTTCGGAAGGCAACCCAGAGAGTTTTAATCCGCAGCTGGATACCTCAGGGACAACTGTTGATGCCACCTCAGCACAACTCTATGATCGTTTAATTGAATACGATGCCGAGCAGCAAACTTTTGTTCCAAGTCTCGCGCATAAATGGGAGACGTTTGATGGTGGCCGCCGCTATCGTTTTCACCTTCGCCCCAATGTGCAGTTCCATCAAACCGATTGGTTTACACCCACACGCCCATTGCAAGCCAGTGATGTGGTGTTTAGTTTTACTCGCTGGTTAGATCCCCACCATGACTATCACAAAGTTAATGGCGGTCAATATCCATTTTTCCGCGCCAGCGGACTTATGCGTTTAATTGAACGGGTTGAGAGTGTCAACTCAACCACGGTAGATTTCGTTTTAACCCGCGTTGATAGTTCATTTCTGGCGAATCTAGCAACTGACTTTGCCGTGATACTTTCTGCTGAATATGCTCAGCAACTTACCCAACAAGGAACACCAGAACTACTTGATCGTCACCCGATTGGTACAGGCCCGTTCCAGTTTATCGAGTTCCGTAAAGATTTATTGATCCGTTATGGCGCAAACGCTAACTATTGGCAAGGAGCTCCGGCCATTAAACATTTGGTCTATTCCATTACTCCGAATGCCAATAAACGGATGTTGAAATTGATTACCGGTGAATGTGATGTTATTGCGTACCCGTTAGTCACGCAACTCGAACAGCGTGATTACAAACCACCTGTTAAAGTGACACAAACCTCCAGCCCCAATATCGCATTTTGGGCCTTTAATACCGAACGTCCCCCCTTTGATCAGGCGCTCGTTCGGCAAGCGCTAGCTCACGCCATTAATCGCCCTGCTATCGTCCAAACAATTTATAACGGCCAAGCACAGCTAGCGACCGGCATGTTACCGAGCACGTCTTGGGCGTACCAGCCGAGTGCTACAGATTACCCTTACGACCCCAAACGCGCTCGTGAACTGCTACGCCAAGCCGGTTATCCAAATGGTTTTGCAATGACGATTTGGGCCGCTCCCATACAACGGGTCTATAATCCCAACGCACTTCGCATGGCAGAACTTATTCAGGCAGATTTAGCGCAAATCGGGGTAACGGCCAGTATTGTCAGTTATGAATGGAACACCTTTCGCCAACGTTTAGCTCGCGGTGAGCATGATACGGCGTTGGTTGGCTGGGTTGCTGATAACGCTGACCCTGACAACTTTCTACGCCCGACATTAAGTTGCTCTGCGGCACGTTCAGGTACCAACCGAGCCTTGTGGTGTGATGCCGATTTTGATCAGCAATTATTGAGTGCCATCCAAAGCACCGATCCACAGGATCGGCAACGGCGTTATCAAGCGATTGAAACCTATGTGATGCAGCAAGTTCCGCTGGTTCCAATTGCCAGCTCATTACGCTTCCAAGCCCATCAGCATAATATCTTCGGCGTTGAGCTGCCACCATATGGTGGTATACGCTTTGTCAATGCACGGAGGGCTGAGCATGTTCCGCTATAGCTTAAGTCGAATCCTTTTATTCAGTATCACCTTGTGGCTACTATCCATATTCACCTTTGCATTGAACTACTGGTATCCCGGTGACCCGCTAACTAATATGAGTGGCGTGGTGGGTGAAATGACTACTGCTTACCAACAAGAATCTATTAACCGCGCCATGGATAGCACCATTTTTCGTCAGTATGGTCAGTATATTGCACATCTCGTTGAGGGTAATTGGGGGATTTCGCTGAGCACCCAAGAACCCGTGTTTACTGCCATGCGTCATCATTTAGGTGCTTCGTTAGAATTAATCATTCTGGGCTCCGCCGTTGCCATAGTGCTTGGGTTACCACTGGGTACCTATGCAGCGTTACGACAACGGCAATGGCAGGATAAACTCATCATGACGCTCAGTTTATCCACCTATTCGATTCCAGTATTTTGGTTTGCTCAATTAGCAATATTGTTATTCGCAATACAGCTTGGTTGGAGCCCTATTGCCGGACAAATCCACCCTCTCTACGCTATCGAAACTCAAACTGGTTCTATCCTGCTTGATATTATTCTCAGCGACGTGGAGTACCGCGGCGCCGCATTTATAAATGCACTGCAACACCTCTGGTTACCAACGTTAGTAGTGGCGCTTATCCCATTGACGATGTTGATCCGCATGATCCGCAGCGCCGTACTTGATACGTTACAACTCAATCATATCAAAGCTGCACGGGTTCGTGGGCTTAGTGATACCACGATTTTGTTCAAGCACGTCCTCCCCACTGCTATTCAGCCGGTACTACGTGAGGCTGGATTACAATTTAGCGTGTTAGTGACCAACATCATTATTGTAGAAGTTGTATTTAATTGGCCTGGATTGGGGGGGTGGCTCGTAAAAAGTATCTTTGAGCGCGACTACCCAGTGTTACAGGGTGGATTATTATGCTTAGCCATGCTGATTCTGGTGGCGAACTTTACGATAGATTTGCTGCACGCCTGGCGCTATCCACAAACAAGGGATGTCATTGATGCAGACTAAAAGTAATATTTTTTATCAGTTTCGTGCCCCATCTCCGCGGCAGTTAATTTGGCGGCAATTCAACGACAATCCCATTGTCGTGACGGCCTACTACGTATTAGCCATCATCATGTTAGCAATGCTATTTGCGCCAATTTTAGCGCCTTATTCCCCCGAGCAGCAATTTAATGATGCTATTTCACTGCCACCCGCGTGGCATCCGGAGGGTGAAATGCGTTTTGTCTTTGGAACTGATGATTTGGGGCGCGATATTTTGTCACGTGTATTGTATGGCGCCAGGTACAGTCTTGGTTACCCGTTACTGGCTACCATCATAGCTGCAGTCATTGGGATAACTATAGGTGCTTGGGCTGGCATGAGTCGGGGCGTGCAATCCAGCACACTGACCCATTTTTTAGATGTGGTCTTGTCCATCCCTTCACTATTACTTGCTCTCGTTATCGTCGCTATCCTTGGGCCGACTTTACATACGGTGATGATTGCCATCACCTTGGTACTTATTCCGCAATTTATACATAGTGTTCACAATGCCTTTTACACTGAACGTTCAAAAGAATATGTCATCGCTTCAAAGTTAAATGGCTGTTCCCGTAACTATTTGCTGCGGCGAGTTATTTTCCCCAATATCACCTCAGTGGTTGTGATTCAATTTACCTACGCTCTTTCGACCGCCATTCTCGATATTGCGGCACTCGGCTTCCTAGGTTTGGGTGTACAAGCACCAGCCCCAGAATGGGGTACCATGTTAGCACGCAGTATGGAACACATGTATTTAAGCCCTTGGTCGATGTTGCTGCCCGGTGTGGCGTTGTTCATGACCGTGCTGACCATCAATATTTTAGGTGATAGTTTGCATCGTGCTATCCAACAGCAGGACCGTTAGTCATGAGCATC
The DNA here is from genome assembly GCA_029279945.1 of Pseudidiomarina indica. Classification (GTDB taxonomy): domain Bacteria; phylum Pseudomonadota; class Gammaproteobacteria; order Enterobacterales; family Alteromonadaceae; genus Pseudidiomarina; species Pseudidiomarina indica_A. The sequence continues at coordinate 272,620 of JAJUHK010000001.1, forward strand.
ATCCTTGATATTCGTAACCTAACAATCGCCTTGGAAACACCCAGTGGGTTAACAAAGGTACTCGATGGATTTAATTTACAGCTGGAAGAAGGCGAAATTCACACTCTCGTTGGAGAATCAGGCTCGGGCAAAACATTACTTGCAAAAGCTATCTTAGGGTTTATTCAGCCCAAATGGCGCATCACTGCAGACCGCCTCTGGTGGCGGCAACAAGATTTACTAGCCATGGATACCGCGCAGCGCCGCCTCATAACGGGTCAAGATATGGCCATGATCTTCCAAAATCCAGCCAGTTATCTCGACCCCTATTTACGAATCGGTCGCCAACTGAGTGAAGTCATTGCACGCCATCCTCACCGCTGGAGGGGAGCACAGCGACGTCGGCAACATCGACAACTTATTGTTGAGCTTCTCCAGCGGGTAGGTATCGACGATATCGATGCCGTGTGCAACAGTTATCCGTTGCAACTTTCCGATGGAGTGGCGCAGAAAATTAGTGTTGCCATGGCATTAGCTCATCGTCCTAAACTACTTGTAGCAGACGAACCAGCATCGGCAATGGGACAATATACCCGTAGTCAAATCTACGAACAGCTGTTCCGCTTAAACACTGAATATGGCATGACCATGCTCATGATCACTCAAGATCTAACGACCATGATGCAGCAAACACAACGCCTGAGCCTTATTTATAGCGGTCAGTTAATGGAAGTTGGCCCCCTCAAACAAGTGTTAACCGAGCCTGCCCATCCCTATACTGACGCCATGTTGAAAATGAGCTTTCTAGATAGCACCCATCCACCTAAAACCAAGTTGCCAACGCTGCCCGGTTCCATACCAACGAGCCAGAGCTTACCTATTGGTTGTCGGTTAGGGCCGCGCTGCCCCAAAGCACAACGCATTTGCGTTCAGCGGCCAGAATTGACTACGGTACAGCAACGCCAATTCGCCTGCCATTTTCCGTTAATTGAGATCAGCCCGCATGAATAATCACCTGCACATTCACAATCTCACAAAATACTACGTGAAACAGCTTGGCTGGCTCAAGCAACAACGGATTTGTGCACTTGATGCGATTAGTTTTACGGTTAAGCAAGGGGAAACCATAGCGGTTATCGGTGAAACCGGCTCAGGGAAATCAACACTCATTAAACTGATTGCCGGCATTGAGACGCCGCATGCAGGAACTATTACACTCAATGGTCTCCAGCTAAAACCATATGACTATGCATCGCGTTGTTGTCATATTCGAATGATATTTCAAGATGGACTAGCTTCACTTGATCCACAACGGACCATTGGTCAACAACTACTTGAACCATTGTGGTTTAACACACGTTGGACCGTTACAGAGCAACGTGAATATGTGTTAAACACGCTGCAAAAAGTAGGCTTATTACCCGAGCATTTTGACTTTTACCCACATATGCTCGCGAGCGGCCAACTCGCTCGAGTCTCTATTGCGCGGGCTATCCTGTTAAACCCGCAAGTTATCGTAGCGGATGAGGCACTCGGCGCATTAGACCCCTCAATTCGAGCTCAGATAATAAACTTACTTATTGATTTAAAAGAAGAAATGGGGGTTACGTTAGTATTTGCCTCACATTCGCCTGAGATTGTCCGCCACCTCGCAGACAAGATATTAGTGCTACACCATGGTAAAATGATTGAGTTTGATACAACCACAACGCTAATAACAAACCCACAGCAGTCGCTCACGCGCTCGTTGCTGCATACAGGAAATCTAACAATATAGCGTTTTAATACAAAACAACTAAGGAGTTTCAACTTGGAAACCGGCACTTTAATTTCACTCGCAATTTATTTCATTGCAATGCTCGCCATTGGTTATTATGCCTATAAAAAATCTACTGCTGATGTATCAGGTTACATGCTCGGTGGCCGGTCATTAAGTCCTAGTGTTACCGCTCTCTCTGCCGGAGCCTCTGATATGAGTGGCTGGATGCTCATGGGCTTACCCGGTGCTATTTATGTTTCCGGGATTTCACAACTATGGATTGCAGTGGGTTTATTAATCGGCGCCTATTTGAACTACATCATTGTAGCCCCACGGTTACGAACCTATACCGTCGTCGCTAATGACTCCATTACTATTCCTGATTATTTTGCTAATCGCTTTGACGACAAAGCACGCGTATTACGAGTTTTCTCATCCGTAGTTATCATCATCTTTTTCACCTTATATACCTCGGCTAGCTTGGTTGCCGGTGGGAAACTCTTTGCGAGCGAAGTCTTCGGCATGAACTATCATCTTGGTTTATGGGTCACTGCTGGGGTGGTTTGTGCTTATACCCTATTTGGTGGATTTTTGGCTGTGTCACTGACAGATTTTGTGCAGGGCATTATTATGTTCGTCGCCTTAGTACTCGTGCCGACCGTTGCTTTTTATGAATTGGGCGGCATTATGGAAACAGCCAGCACTATCAAAGCGATGAACCCGAATTACTTAGCTTTATTCCGCGATGCAGCCATTTCTGATCCCTTAGTTAATCAGCTCAGTATTATTGGGATCATTTCATTGTTAGCGTGGGGATTAGGGTATTTTGGTCAACCACATATTATTGTACGCTTTATGGCTATTCGCTCACTCAAGGATATCCCTAAAGCACGCCGCATCGGCATCGGTTGGATGTTTATCTCGATCGTTGGGGCAATGGCGACCGGTTTTGTTGGGATTGCTTATGTCGCAAAGACACAAATGGAACTTGCGGATGCTGAAACAATCTTTATTATCTTCTCACAGTTTCTATTTCATCCATTAATCACTGGGATTTTATTAGCCGCCATTCTCGCCGCAATTATGAGTACTATCTCATCACAGCTTCTTGTAACTTCAAGTTCGTTAACCGAGGATTTATATAAAGCTTTTCTACGTCGAAATGCCAGTGATAGCGAGTTAGTAACTATTGGTCGTATTTCAGTTTTGTTGGTTTCGCTTGTTGCCATTGTGCTAGCTTGGAATCCTAACAACACCATTCTTGGTTTAGTCGCGAACGCATGGGCTGGGTTCGGCGCAGCATTTGGTCCTGTGATTATCCTTAGCCTGTTTTGGAAACGCATGAACCGTCATGGAGCGTTAGCTGGAATGCTCGCTGGAGCAGCCACCGTGCTGTTCTGGATCTATGCACCTGTATTAGAAAATGGTGCAACACTAAGCAATGTTATGTATGAAATCATCCCTGGATTCATCATGTCATTTATTGCAGTTATTGCCGTGAGCTTATTGACTAAAGCGCCATCGACTGAACTGCAAGCTACCTTCGATGCTATGGAACAAAAGCTTTTGCAAAACTAAAGCAAACAAAGTAAAACAATAAAGGCGCCTGTTAGGCGCCTTTATTGTTACCCATAAGATACCATGCTACGTCAGATCCCACGACGTTCTAGATAGAGCTCTAGTTCCGATAAAATAAAATCTTTCATCCGTAACGTGGTTTCATACCCCACTTCAATTGCCTCATTACCACGCTCAAATTCCATTAGGCTAATATGACCTAATTTAGGTTGGATCAACACATCCGGCGGGTCGCCAGCTAATCGCGCTTTGGTGATCCTTTCTTGCATAATATCAATTGAGCCTGCCATCACTCCTAACATTCCAGGTGCCTTATATGAATGACCATTAAACTTGTCTTTCATGCTCTCCCAGTACTGTTGGCTATGCGATAAAAAATTTCGGAAAAACCCGTGTTCAGACTCTTGTGGGCTAGCATTCGATTCAGTGACCGATTCCGCTGGTGGAGTTTTATGACCATACACATCAGCTTGTGGCTGACTCTTGGCCACTTGCGTGCTCTTGCGCTCACTTGGAGCAATATACTTACTGCGTGCCTCAATCGCTGTGGTCGTCAATTGTGAATTCAGGTTAACAGCTATAACGAAATCGGCCCCTAATGCTCGACAAAGTGACACCGGAACTGGATTCACTAATGCACCATCAACTAACCAACGGCCATTTAAAGCTGTTGGCGCAAGTAATCCGGGCATTGAACAAGAAGCGCGGGCAGCATCATAAACATCACCTTTGCGGAGCCAGATCTCTCGGCCACTGTATAAATCCGTAGCGACTGCCCCATAAATTAATGGCATATCTTCTATCTTAATTGCACCAATAATTTCGCGCGCACGGCTAAACACTTTTTCGCCATGGATCAGGCCGCCATGGCTGAACCCAAAGTCAAGCAGATTAAACACTTCCCAACGATCCATGCCCCGTACCCAATCTTCCAGATCGGTTAACCGCTCTGCCGCAAATGCGGCACCGACTAAGGAGCCGATCGAGGTCCCTGCTACCAAATTAATATGAACTCCCATTTCGCGCAGTGCTTGAATAACGCCTATATGCGACCAACCACGCGCAGCGCCTGAACCTAGTGCTAATGCAACTTGAATTTCGGGGCTTATCATATTCTTCCTTACACTGGCTGTTACACTAAATCGTCATCGGCCAAGCTTAGATCACCATCAAGGACAACTTCACTTACTGCTTGGCCACCCTTCACAGGCTTCGCCAATAATTGCTCGCGAATTTGTTGCTCAATTTCATTGGCAATTTCAGGGTTTTCCTGCATGAAACGCATAGCATTAGCCTTCCCTTGCCCAATTTTATTGCCTTTATAGCTATACCAAGCACCGGCTTTGTCAATGATCTTCTGTTTTACACCAAGATCTATGAGCTCTCCTTCTTTGGAAATTCCAGTGCCGTACATAATCTGAAACTCAGCCTGTTTAAATGGCGGAGCTACTTTGTTCTTAACTACTTTCACGCGAGTCTCGTTACCCACCACTTCTTCACCTTCTTTCACAGCACCAATCCGACGGATATCTAGCCGCACTGAAGAATAGAATTTTAATGCGTTACCACCAGTCGTGGTTTCAGGGTTACCGAACATAACGCCAATCTTCATCCGAATTTGGTTAATGAAGATACACATGCTATTCGACTTTTTAATGTTGGCGGTTAACTTACGCAGCGCTTGCGACATTAAGCGCGCTTGCAATCCAACGTGGCTGTCACCCATTTCCCCTTCAATTTCAGCTTTCGGTGTTAACGCAGCAACTGAGTCCACCACCACCACATCAACGGCACCTGAGCGCACGAGCATGTCACAAATTTCTAATGCTTGCTCACCGGTATCTGGCTGAGATACCAGCAACTCATCAACGTTTACGCCAAGCTTTTCTGCATAAACAGGGTCAAGGGCATGTTCAGCATCAACGAATGCACAGGTTTTACCGAGTTTTTGAGCTTCAGCAATCACTTGCAACGTTAGGGTTGTTTTACCGCTTGATTCTGGCCCATAGATTTCGATCACACGGCCAAATGGCAACCCGCCAATCCCTAATGCAATATCAAGAGTTAACGAACCGGTCGAGACCGACTCAATATCCATTGCCTGGTTATCACCAAGACGCATAATGGAGCCTTTACCAAATTGACGCTCAATCTGACTTAACGCCGCTTCAAGTGCTTTTTGTTTATCGTTGCTCATGATAATGTCCGTTCTGTTACAAATAGGAGTTATTCATTAGTGTACTGTAAACTTATACAGTATCAAGTTATTTTTTTAAAACTCTGCAATGCTTCGATAATAGTCGCTTCGCGCACCGCTGCACGATCCCCACTAAAGCGTTGCTGCCAGGTGATACAATGAGCTTGCCACGCCAAGCCAAACCACACTAAACCAACGGGTTTTTCAGCTGTACCACCTGCAGGTCCCGCTACGCCAGTCACTGCGATAGCCATATCGGCACCACTTGCTTGTAATGCACCCTGGGCCATTGCCGCTGCCGTTTCTGCAGAGACTGCACCATGCTTCATCAAGGTCTCTTCAGGGACATTCACTAAGCGCTGTTTTAACGCATTGGAATAGGTAATGAAACCACCGGCTAACCAAGCAGAACTACCTGAGACCGAACTTATAGCATATCCGATTCCACCACCGGTGCATGACTCGACCGTAACGACCTGCCAATTACGCTGTTGCAGCCATCGACCTAAATCTACTGCTAAATCTTGAATTGATTGTGGTACCATCTCAGTAACCCTTATCTAGTGATAACTCGGCTAAATACGGATAATAACAGGCATGTCGAACGCTACAACTAAGATTCAAAATAATTCAGCACATACCCCTATGATGCAGCAATATCTTCGGATTAAAGCCGAATATGCTGACACGTTATTATTTTATCGTATGGGTGATTTTTATGAATTGTTCTTCGACGATGCTAAACGTGCAGCCCAATTACTCGACATTACCTTAACCAACCGCGGCCAAAGTGCCGGCCAACCTATTCCTATGGCAGGTGTTCCATACCATGCTGCTGAAGGTTATTTAGCACGCTTACTTGAACTTGGTGAATCGGTGGCTATTTGTGAACAAATTGGTGATCCAGCGACCAGCAAAGGTCCAGTCGAACGCCAAGTGGTGCGGGTGTTAACACCCGGAACGCTCACTGATGAAGCACTGCTACCTGCCGTTCAGGAAAACTTACTAGTAGCCATTTTACCAGGTTCAACCATAGGTATTGCCAGCTTAGATATGGCCAGCGGTCGCTTTACTGTACTTGAAGTGGCCACATTTGAACAGCTCAATGCAGAGTTGGAGCGGCTCCAACCAGCAGAACTACTCTATCCAGAAACCTGGGATTGGAATGAGCAACAACTGCGCTGCCCCTGCTGCCGGCGTCGCCCAGAATGGGAGTTTGAGCCAGTCAGTGCTGCCGCTGTGCTCCAGCGACAATTCCAAGTCGCGCATTTAGATGGTTTTGGCATTAGCCATATGCACCAAGCAATTGGTGCAGCTGGTGCCATCATCAACTATGTCCGGATGACACAACGTGCGGCGCTACCTCACATTACCAGCATCGTGGCAGAACGCCATGACGACGCTATCTTACTCGACGCCGCAACGCGACGAAACCTAGAATTAGTGCGCTCGTTAAGTGGCCAAAAGACATCGTTATTTGACATCATTAATAGCACCAGCACTGCCATGGGTAGTCGCCTATTACAACGCTGGTTACAGCGCCCGTTACGCGATCAGCAAGTGCTCAACCAACGCTACGACGCAGTGGCTGCAATTCAGCAGCTTGATTATCAGCAACTGCACCAGCAGCTGCGCCAATTGGGTGATATTGAGCGGATTTTAACCCGCATTGGATTGCATACGGCTCGTCCACGTGATTTAGCCCGTTTGCGTGTGGCTCTATCAGTTTTACCGCAAGTAAAGGAGACGTTGACAGCAACGGCATTGACAGCATGGCAGCAAGGTATTCAACTTTTTCCTGAGCTTGCTGACTTACTAACTCAAGCCTTAGTTGAACAACCGCCGCTGTTGATCCGCGATGGTGGTGTCATTCGCGATGGTTTTGACAAAGAACTTGATGAGCAACGGCAATTAGCTGCAGGAGCGACCGATTTTCTCCAACGTATTGAAACGCGTGAACGGCAGCGAACCGGTATTGCGACGTTAAAAATTGGTTTCAACAAAGTACACGGCTATTACTTAGAAGCAAGTCGTGCCGCACATGCGCAAATCCCCGCCGATTATCAACGGCGACAAACACTTAAAAATACTGAACGCTATATTATTCCAGAATTGAAAACCTATGAGGATAAGGTACTACAAAGCCAAAGCCGCGCGTTAGCCCGGGAAAAATGGCTCTATGATCAACTCTTGGAGCACGTTGCGGAACACTTAGTCGAACTCCAGCAGACCGCACGGTTCATTGCTGAAATCGATGTGCTTCGCTGTTTTGCTGAACAAGCAGACCAATATCAATATACGCGACCTGAATTAACCAATACAGTCACGATTGAGCTAACCGGAGCCCGCCATCCAGTCATTGAGCGGCTGCAACAAAACCCGTTCATTCCAAATGATGTGGCCTTGTCGACCGAGCAACGTCTGATCCTGATCACTGGCCCCAACATGGGGGGTAAATCGACGTATATGCGGCAAACAGCGCTGTTAACAATACTTGCTCATTGTGGCAGCTTTGTTCCCGCAGAACGTGCACTGTTTGGCCCAGTTGACCGTATTTTCACTCGTATTGGGGCATCTGATGATCTCGCCTCAGGGCGTTCAACTTTCATGGTTGAAATGACTGAAGCTGCGAACATTTTGCATAATGCTACCGAGAAAAGTTTAGTATTAATGGATGAAATTGGCCGTGGCACCTCTACTTATGACGGCCTTGCCTTAGCGTGGGCTTGTGCTGATGCATTGTTAAATCAGAATCGCGCGATGACGTTATTCGCCACTCATTACTTTGAACTTACCCAGACCATAGGACAGGTTACAGGAGCGCTCAACGTACATGTTGAGGCTATTGAAGACGGTGATAACATTGCTTTTCAACATAAAGTAAAACATGGCGCAGCGAGTCGGAGTTTTGGCGTACAAGTCGCCCAATTAGCAGGCTTACCAGCACCAGTATTAAAACAGGCACGTGTTTACTTGCAACAACTCGAGCAGTCCAACCAAACAGCCGTAGCAGCCGTACCCAGCAGCCCGATTAAGCCGCCCACAGTGCCACCAAGTGAGTTTGAGCAAGCACTCGCTGCACTCGATATTAACCAGCTAACCCCCGTGGCAGCCCTACAATGGATAGCTCATTGGCAGCAACGACTCACCGATGATTAGTCGCGATGGAATAAAGCGTCCAGACTTAAACCTTGCTGTTTCAACATATCACGTAAGCGGCGTAAGGCTTCCACTTGAATTTGCCTTACCCGTTCCCGCGTTAAGCCGATTTCACGACCTACATCTTCTAAGGTCGCGGGCTCGTAGCCTAGCAGTCCAAATCGCCGCGCCAGTACTTCGCGTTGCTTTTCATTCAGACTCTCTAACCATGACATAATGTGATCACGTACCTTCTGTTCTTGCATTTCTCCTTCGGGGCCATAATCATTTTCATCGGTAAGCATATCAATCAATGATTTATCATTGTCTCCGCCACCAATAGGTGAATCCACCGAAGAAATACGCTCATTCAAGCGCAGCATACGGCTAACATCATCAACCGAAACATCAAGTTTTTCGGCTATGTCTTCAGCTGTTGGTTCATGATCTAACGTTTGCGCCAGTTCACGTGCAGCGCGCAGGTAAGTGTTCAGTTCTTTTACCACATGAATAGGTAAGCGAATGGTGCGGGTTTGATTCATGATGGCACGCTCAATGGTTTGGCGTATCCACCACGTTGCGTAGGTTGAAAAACGAAAACCTCGTTCTGGATCGAATTTTTCGACTGCGCGGATCAAGCCAAGGTTACCCTCTTCTACTAAATCCAGTAGCGCCAACCCACGGTTGGTGTAGCGGCGTGCGATTTTAACCACCAAGCGCAGATTACTTTCAATCATCCGTGAACGGGCAGCTGCATCACCTTTACGAGCCAAGCGCGAAAAGTAAATTTCTTCTTCTGCAGTTAATAGTGGGGAGTACCCAATTTCACTTAAATAAAGTTGGGTTGCATCCATTTTCTTTTGATAGCTACTGCGATTGGCGATGATATCGTCAAAAACGGCATCATCGTCTTGAGCTAGCTCTTGCTCAACCGCGAGTAACTCTTCCGCATCAACGTCGTCAATGTCATCCTGATTACGACTCATTGTTTCCCCCGAGGCAAATAATGCCGTGGATTTACTGACTTGCCGCGAAACCGAACTTGAAAGTGTAGCTTCACTCGCTCTGCGTCAGTATCCCCCATAGCCGCGATCTGGTCGCCTTTATTAACCCACTGCTGCTCTTTTACAAGTAGCTGCTGATTATGCGCGTATGCAGTAATATAATCATCGTTGTGCTTTAAAATGATTAATTGCCCATACCCTTTTAATGCATTCCCTGCGTAGACGACTTTTCCTGCTGCTGCCGCATAAACAGGAGCCCCACGTGAACCTGCTATATCCAATCCCTTGCTACCAGTTTCAGCGCTAGAGAACTCTCGTAACACCTGCCCGGTCGCTGGCCATTGCCAAACGATATCCTTACTCGCTGGCATGGAAGGCTCAATTCGTATCGGTGGTGATGTTGTACGGCTACTTGTTGCTGCTGTTCTAGCACTTCCTTGTTGGTTCTTATTCGTTGTAACCTTTTGTTCACCATACCCTTTCGTTGCGACAGAAGCAACGTTTTGTGTGTTAGATGACGGTTTTGTGGTTGTTGGTGGAGTCGACGATGCCGTTGTCGAAGTGGTGGAGCGCGGTTGAGTGGAGCTTGCTACTGCCTGCTGCCGCTGTGGTGGCGCTGTGATCCGTAGCCGTTGCCCCGGGTGAATCGTATACGGAGGCGCGATAGCATTCCACTGCGCTAAGGTACGCACATCTTCATTAGCGCGAAATGCTATCGAGTAAAGCGTATCACCGGCTTCGACGACATAAGCATCGCCGCTAAGGCTAGCTGGTTCAAAATCATGAATAGTTTTGCCTTGGTAGAGACGTGTAACTGGAGCAGGTTCGCTACGCTGCGCGCAACCACTTAGCACCACCACCGATGCTAACGTAATAACCCCTGCAATGCTCCTAACGGATCCACACATATGCAATAACGGCAACTAGTACCATCCCCCAACCGATTCTATCAACGTACACACGCAATCGATCAGCCATCGCTGGACCTCCGGTTTTCATTAACCAAGCAACTAAAAAAAACCGAATTCCACGACTAAACGCTGAACCAAGCAAAAATGGAATCAATGCAATGTTCAGCATCCCCCCTGTTACAGTAAATAATTTATACGGTAACGGTGAAAAACCAGCAATGAAAATGATCCAAAATCCATATTCTTGAAACCAATTCATTACCTGCGTCAACTTACTTTGATAACCTGCCCATTCAACGATAGGCAACACCAAAGGTTCAAATAGAAAATAGCCGAGCCAATAACCAACTAATCCACCTAGCACGGAACACGCTGTTGTTAACCCAGCAAAATACCATGCTCGTTGGGGTTGTGTCATAGCCATCGGAGCCAGCATAACGTCCGGTGGGATTGGAAAAATAACCGACTCTGAAAAACTTATACCAGCCAAAATAACGGGCGCACGCCTATGTTTAGACCAACTTAATACTTTGTCATACAACCAACCAAAGATTTTCATATGGGAGCCCCTGGCACTAATGGTACGAATTTCACCTCGGCTAATTCCTTGTACTCGAAACTATCACCAAAACGCCGCACAACCATCAATCGTTGGGTTTGCTCCCCTACCGGGATGACCATTACCCCACCGTCAGCTAGTTGCTGTAACAATGCTATTGGGATCGTGCTAGCGGCCGCGGTGACGATAATGCCATCAAATGGTGCTTTGCTTGCCCACCCTTCCCAGCCGTCCCCATGCCGCATTGACACATTATGTAAATCCAGCTTATTCAAACGTCGCTTTGCTTGATATTGCAGTTCGGCAATTCGCTCAACTGAATACACATGAGCAACCAACTGTGCCAATATAGCCGTTTGATAACCACTGCCAGTACCAATCTCCAACACCTGCTGACACTGATGTTGAATCAGCAATTGGGTCATTGATGCAACCATCAGGGGTTGTGAAATCGTTTGGCCCTTCCCTATGGGTAGGGCAGTATTTTCATAAGCTTTATGAGCCAATGACTCAGGCATGAATAAATGGCGCGGGGTGGCTTGGATGACTTCTAATACTCCCGCATGAGTGATCCCTTCAGCTCGTAAGCGTTCGACGAGACGGCGAGCCATTCCTTGAAAATTGTGTATCATGTCGATGTATCTGATAACCAATCTGTTAACGTTGTTTGATGGCGCTGTGCCGTCATATCTATACTGATCGGCGTGATTGAGACATAGCCATCGCGCACAGCATGAAAATCAGTGCCTTCAGCATCATCGAGCTGACGACCGACAGGTCCATACCAAAAAATATCACGACCAAACGGGTCTTCGCCTTTAATCATTGTTTCAGCACGATGGCGGCGGCCTAACCGAGTAACTTTATAGCCCTTCAAGGCTTCATAAGGCACTGCTGGCACATTGATATTTAAGATAGTGTCCAAGCGAAGTGGTTGTTCTGCCATACGCATAACAATGTTCGCAACCACGCGGGCAGCTGTATCATAAAACTCATCAGAACGTGTACCCATGGATACCGCAATAGCTGGTAACCCCATAAAGCGCCCTTCCATCGCCGCCGCTACCGTACCTGAGTACAGCACGTCGTCACCCATGTTAGGGCCATCGTTGATACCAGATACCACTAAATCAACATCGTCCGCTAACGGAGAATTTGTGCCTAAATGAACACAGTCCGTCGGTGTTCCATTGAGCGAATAAAATCCATTCACTAATTTTTGTAAGCGTAACGGATTGTGCAGGGTTAACGAGTTACTGGCACCACTACAGTTACGATCAGGTGCAATAACACGGACCTGAGCAATATCTTTAAGGCGCAGGTAAAGCGCTTCGATACCTGGCGCATGCACGCCATCATCGTTACTAACTAACAACTTCATCATGGGCTTAATTACCTTGTCTAGGTTCACCGATTAACTCACGTAGAACACTGGTTGCAAAACTTCCACGTGGTAATGAAAAAGTAAGTTCAACTGTGTCGTGCGCTAACCATCGTAACTGGGGTTGCGTTAACGTTAATAATATAGGTCGGCGCATATGTTCGATACGTTGTTTTAATAACCCTTGGTATAGTTCAGGTTCACGCGCACAAACAGTCTGTTCAAATTCTGCAATGTTGCCTTGCGTTGGCCATTGCCCTTCCCCAGGCAATGCTGCAGTCACCATGATATCACCCTGCTTAAAGCGCTCAAGGGTCGTATCGTCTAATTGTTCAATAACAAAAAACGACTGGCTGCCGCGCAACATCATGGCATCCCCGATAGCAGGAGTTAATCGCTGTTGTTTAATGCGTTCGCTCACTATCATATTGAATAGTTTCGAACGCACCGCTGACAAATATAAGCCTATTTGATTACGTTGCAGACGGCGCTTTAACTCCCCGTTGAACCAGCGCTGTGCCATCACCAGATTTTGCTGCTGATGACCAAACCTCTGCTCACCAAAATAATTCGGTACGCCACCCGCTACAATCTGCTCCCAACGGTATTGGAGCGCTTCTGGTTGACTGATATCACGTAGCACAAGGACAAAATGATTGCTGCTATGAGTACCTCGCTTCAATTTGCGGGGCTGTAATACGGCCCGGAGCACTTCAAATTCGGGATGCTGCAGTTCATGCCAAGGTAAAAGTGGTTTCCCAGGCAACTGGATAGAGAACCATTGGTAGGTTTCTGCATGGCGATCTTTTAACCCAGAAAAACTGACATCACGCTCTCTTACACCAGCGAACTTGGCTAATTGAGCCGCGACAAATGTCGTATTCGCACCAACTTTCTTAACCCACAGCCATTGATGCTCACCGTGCTGTAACTGTGGGTCAGTCACGGATAAAGCCAACTCCTCCGTTACCTTAAAATCTGCTGGACTAGCCTTAAATTGACCTTGCCATGTCGGTGCACCATATAAATATGCATCACTCACGAGTAGGCTCCGGTTTCAATAACGCCACAGCGTAACAGGCAATGCCTTCTTGGCGCCCAACAAAACCGAGCCGTTCGGTGGTTGTAGCTTTCACATTAATCGCATCAACAGGTACGTTCAAAAGCTCTGCGATACGTGTCCGCATCGCTGGAATATAAGGGGCCAACTTAGGCGCCTGAGCAGCTATAGTAATATCGGCATTGCCTAACTGATAGTGACGCTGCTGAATTAATTGATAAGCCCGCTGTAATAGCACACCGCTATCGGCCCCGGCATATTGTTGGTCGGTGTCAGGAAAGTGTTGGCCTATATCGCCCAGCGCCATAGCGCCCAACACAGCATCAGTAAGTGCATGTAGGACCACATCACCATCGGAGTGTGCTTCAAGTCCGTATTCATGGGGTATTGGCACACCACCAAGCATTATTGGCCCGGTTCCGCCGAAGCGGTGAACATCATAGCCATGTCCTATACGCATGCTTGCTCCTTCTTAATCATCGCTAAAAATACAGCTGCCAGTGCTTCGTCACCTGGATGAGTGATCTTAATATTGGTAACGCATCCTGGCACTAATTTTGGTCGCCCACCTAAACGCTCAATGGCAGATGCTTCATCGGTAAGTTCAGGGTGAAAAACACCAAATTCGTGAATTGCTTCAAGTAACTGTTCGGTACGAAACACTTGGGGCGTTAATGCTCGCCATAAATGATCTCGTGGAACAGTACCGCAACTATATTCTGGCGCTGTTGGTTCAGCGCGCTTGATCGTATCTGTAATTGGCAGCGCCAACAAAGCACCATCGGCATGTGTCGTCCCGGCATCAAGCACACGAGCTAGCTCATCGACGTGCAAACAGGGGCGTGCTGCATCATGGACAGCAACCCATTGATAACCTGCGGCGTGCGCCGCTGTTACTCCAGCGTAAACCGATGCTGCACGTGTATTACCACCTTCAACAAGCTGAATACGATCACGCTCAGACGGGGAAAATTGTAATTGCTGAATGAATGGATCGTTTGGTGCTACCGCGATATAAATGGCCTCAATACGATGATCTTGGGCAATTGCCGCGACACTATGTTCTAAAACAGTTGTGTTAGCGATCCGCAAATATTGTTTCGGTTGGGTCAAATTCATCCTTTGCCCTATCCCTGCAGCTGGGATGACTGCGGCGACCCGTACATGACGTTCCATATGTGTGTACTATTTCTTCGGTGGATTAACTGGGACGATTCGGAAAAAAGTTTCATGGGGCTGAATCAACCCTAGCTCGTTACGAGCGCGCTCTTCCAGCGCTTCTTGACCGTTACGCAAATCGGCAATATCGGCAGCCAGCACCTGATTTCGTTGCATCAGTCGCCCATTTGTTTCAGCTTGCCGCAGTACATCTGACTGTAAGCGCCAATAATCTGGTAGGCTGTTCTTGCCAAACCAAAGTCGATACTGCAATGCAATCAACACGACGATAAAAACTAATTTTAGTAAGCGCATGATCGGCTCCGCTCGCTGTTATAATTATCGTTTAAGTTGTGACAGCGTTACCTGTAGTATATCGACCTTTCCGCTAAAGCCCAACGATAATTCGAGATGGAAAAGCCATGGATTATCTAGTTATTACACTCATTATGCTATTAGGTGCATTTTTGCAGGGTTTAACTGGCTTTGGTTCGGGCTTAATTGCAGTGCCATTATTGGCGATATACCTTCCACTAACGACCATTACCCCAACATTATCTATTATTAATTTACTGATGGCGACTTACCTCAGTTGGATGCTGCGCCGCCATGTACTATGGTCCCAATGGAAATGGCTGTTGTGCATGGGGGTGCTGGGAACCTTGCTCGGTAATTTTCTATTAGCACAGGTGAACTTAGTTGGCTTACAGGTCGGCATGGCATTATTAGTTATGGCCGTAGCTTTGTGTTTCTGGTTTGGTGTGCAGTGGTATTTTCCAAACACACCACGCTTGCAGTTGATGACGGGCGTTTTAGCTGGTTTTAGCAATGGTGCACTTACCCTCGGCGGGCCCCCGGTCGTATTATTTTTAACCAGTCAACGCATGTCTCGTGATAGCTTCCGTGCCACGCTAGCCGCATTTTTCTGGGTGCTGGCGCTAACCAACGTGCTGTCATTCACCGCCCAACAACGTTACAACATAGAGCATGTCCCACTGCTCCTAGCTTTAGTCACGGGTACCTTACTCGGGACTTGGCTAGGCCATCGCCTGAGTCATCATCTTTCTGAACAGTTGTTCCGACGAATAACCTTAGGCTTAGTCTTTGCTGCTGGATTAATGGCGCTATACAGTACTTGGCAAGCCACTTAAAACTCGACCCGGGTCGCTAATAACACTTCCCTAAGCCCTAACGTACGTGGATCAATACGGCCCTTGTGATTCCACTGGTGTCCACAAAAGGCTGGTGCCAATGTGGTTGCATCAGGTTTAAGCAAATAGACCTGATCATGATCGGGCTCTAAGCACTCGCCAGTAAAAGAAAACCAACCGTGCATGTTGCAATGCAACCGTTGTTGTTGATGATCAATTCGGTCAATAGAATCAAGCCGTGCTTGCTGAATTGGTAACCGTAAATCATAGATAGGAACGGTATCCCCTAGGCGAGCCCCATGATTTAACCAACGCGCCAGCTTCTGTGGTTGACTGGGAGTGACTGCGAGTCGACGTTTCTGCGCTGCTTGCCAGCTGGCATTTTGAATATCCAAGGTATAAGGCGCATCACTTTCCAGCATCCCACGGGCAGCATTTTTTACATGGTAGGGTAGACTTTGCAAACGGCGTTGTAGAAACGCCGTATTAATTTGCTGTAACTGTGATAAATGGAGTAGTTCACGTTCATACAGCGCTGTACAAATTTCAGCGAACGCAGCAGCGCTGACACCGGATACCGATGCCAGACTCAACTGCTGAAAAATGTCCCCTTGCTGTGTCACTGTTGTGACCTACTCTCAAATTAACGTTATTGGGCGTTTACCTCAGCACGGCCTCGATATGGTGCTTGACCATTTAGCTCTGCTTCAATTCGCAATAACTGGTTATATTTGGCAACGCGATCAGAACGACATAATGAGCCAGTCTTGATCTGCCCTGCTGCTGTACCCACCGCTAAATCAGCAATGGTCGCATCTTCAGTTTCACCTGAACGGTGTGAGATGACCGCGGTGAACCCTGCTTCCATCGCCATGCGAATAGCGGCTAAGGTTTCTGATAAACTACCAATTTGATTAAATTTAATCAAAATTGAGTTACCGATACCCTGCTCAATACCACGCTGTAAAATTTTGGTATTGGTTACAAAGAGGTCATCACCCACGAGTTGAACGCGGTTTCCTAAGCGTTCAGTCAAAATTTTCCAGCCATCCCAATCACTTTCATCTAAGCCATCTTCAATTGAGATAATCGGATACTTCTGGCATAAACCATCAAGGTACGCGGCAAAGCCAGCTGCATCGAACGATTTACCTTCACCCGATAAATGATACTTACCATCGCGATAGAATTCGGACGCGGCACAGTCTAAGGCCAGCGTAATATCGTCACCCATACGATAACCAGCGCGCTCAACCGCTTCGACAATCACCGCTAAAGCTTCTTCGTTACTCGCTAAATTCGGTGCAAAACCACCTTCATCACCCACAGATGTACTCAAGCCACGATCTTGCAGAACTTTTTTCAGCGCATGGAATACTTCAGCTCCCATACGTAAACCTTCTTTAAAGCTCTTAGCACCCACCGGCTGGATCATGAACTCTTGGATATCTACGTTATTGTCGGCATGCTCGCCGCCGTTAAGAATATTCATCATCGGCAACGGCATGCTGAACTTACCTGGAGTACCATTTAACTCAGCTATATGCGCATACAGTGGTATGTTTTTGAAGCTTGCAGCTGCTTTAGCAGTAGCTAATGACACGGCCAAGATTGCGTTAGCACCCAGCTTTTCTTTATTCTCAGTGCCATCGAGATCAATCATGATGCGATCCACTTCAGCTTGTGCGGTAGCATCAACGCCTTGTAACGCGGGTGCAATCAAATTGTGGATGTTGGCAACCGCACGCTCAACACCTTTACCTAGATAGCGCGTCGGATCACCATCACGCAATTCCAACGCTTCCCGTGAACCCGTCGATGCACCACTTGGTGCTGCAGCACGTCCCCAATGACCGCTAGCTAAAAATACATCTGCTTCAACAGTCGGATTGCCGCGTGAGTCCATAATTTCACGAGCTACAATTTTACTGATTGTTGCCATGAGTCGTTTCTACTCCTTTTCCTTAAAGCACGCAGCGCTTAGGCGCGACGCAATTTTTGATAACTTGCTGCAGCTTCAATAAAGCCACGGAATAATGGATGTCCATCCCGTGGGGTTGAGGTGAATTCCGGATGGAATTGCGCCGCTACAAACCACGGATGATCTGGGATTTCTACAATTTCAACTAATCGCTTATCATGCGACCAACCAGATACTTTCATACCTGCTTGTTCAAGTTGTTCAATATAGGAACCATTAACTTCGTAACGATGACGATGGCGTTCATTAATGATATCGATACCATACAACGCATGCGCCTTACTACCTGGCACTAAGTGACAGGGTTGAGCCCCTAAACGCATAGTTCCGCCCATGTCGGAGTTATTATCCCGCCATTCTTTCTGTCCTTTGGAGTCCATCCATTCATTGATTAAACCAATGACTGGGTGCGGCGTGTTTGGATCAAATTCGGTGCTATTAGCATGTTCTAACCCAACGACATTTCGAGCATATTCAATGACGGCAATTTGCATTCCGAGGC
The DNA here is from genome assembly GCA_029279945.1 of Pseudidiomarina indica. Taxonomy (GTDB): domain Bacteria; phylum Pseudomonadota; class Gammaproteobacteria; order Enterobacterales; family Alteromonadaceae; genus Pseudidiomarina; species Pseudidiomarina indica_A. Next base: position 290,978 of record JAJUHK010000001.1, read on the forward strand.
AAATACCTAAATACGGGATTCCATTTTCACGGGCATATTGTGCGGCTAGAATCTTACCTAATACACCACGTTCGCCAAATCCACCTGGCACAATAATCGCATCAACGTCAGCTAATTTAGCAACACCTTTAGTTTCAACGTCCTGCGCATCGATGTAGCGAATATTGACTGTTACACGGTTCTGCAAGCCTGCATGTGCCAAGGCTTCATTCACTGATTTATAAGCGTCAGGCAGTTCTATGTACTTACCAACAAAGCCTACCGTGACTTCACCACTTGGATTGGATTCTTGATATAAAACGTGTTCCCATTCTGAAAGGTCAGCTTCAGGACAATCCAAACGGAAACGATGCACGACAATTTCATCTAAGCCTTGGGCTTTTAAGATAGCTGGGATCTTGTAGATGCTATCGACATCTTTAAGCCCAATTACTGCTTTTTCTTCCACGTTAGTGAACAGTGCAATTTTGCTTCGTTCATTTGCTGGTAATGCACGATCAGAGCGACAGACCAAAATATCAGGCTGAATCCCGATGGAACGTAACTCTTTCACTGAATGTTGTGTTGGCTTGGTTTTCACCTCACCAGCAGCACCGAGAAACGGAACTAAGGTCAGATGCATAAATAAGGTTCGATCGCGGCCAACTTCTGTGGCTAACTGACGAATAGCTTCAAGGAATGGTTGTGATTCAATATCTCCAACAGTGCCACCAATCTCAATAATCGCAATGTCATACCCTTCACTACCTTCAATGATGCGACGTTTAATTTCGTTGGTGATATGAGGGATCACTTGAATAGTAGCGCCAAGAAATTCACCGCGACGCTCGCGGCGAATAATATCTTCATACACACGGCCTGTTGTGAAGTTGTTCTTCTTGGTCATCCGGGTGCGGATAAAACGCTCGTAATGACCTAAATCAAGATCGGTTTCAGCGCCATCTTCGGTGACAAACACTTCACCATGCTGGGTCGGGCTCATAGTGCCCGGGTCGACATTAATATAAGGGTCGAGCTTAAGGATTGTGACCTTCAGGCCACGTGCTTCAAGAATTGCCGCCAATGAAGCTGCAGCAATGCCTTTGCCCAGCGAGGATACCACACCGCCGGTGACGAAAATATAATTAGTTGTCATGCGAAACCTAAGTCGTCAGGTAAAATGGGAATTGCTTCAAGACGGGAAAACAGTATACCTGATGGATCGGTGATCGACAATTTAAAATCATCGTCAATCGCCGAATCAGTTACTTTCTTGTTTTACCGCTAACCATTCCTCTTCAAGCTCATTCAAAGCTAACTGATTAACACTTAGGTGTCGTTCACGCAAGCGTTGTTCAATCATTTGGAACCGTTGCTTAAACTTTTGGTTGGCACGGCGCAGCGCATCTTCCGGATGGATTTGTGCATGGCGAGCCAAATTCACCACGGCAAACAACAGGTCACCTAGTTCTTCAGCAATGGCGTCTGCATCGGGCTCCGCTCGTTCTAACTCAGCTTGAACTTCGTCGATTTCTTCACGTACTTTGGCTAACACTGGGTGTAAGCTAGGCCAATCAAAACCAACCGTGGCCGCGCGTTGCTGCAATTTCAGCGCCAATAACAGGCTCGGCAAACTGTTGGGAACACCATCAAAGACACTCTCAGTAACACCATTGTTGGCTCGTTCAACGGCTTTGATTTGCTCCCATTGTGCTTTAACAGCCGCTGCATCATCGGCTTGCTTATCACCAAACACATGTGGATGACGGCGTATCAACTTATCTGTCATCTGTTGTGCAATAGCATCAAAATCAAAGCGCTGCTGTTCATTCGCAAGTTGTGCATAAAACACCACTTGAAACAGCAAATCACCTAGTTCACCTTTAATCTCATCCCAATCTCCGGCAGTAATTGCTGCTGCGACTTCATACGCTTCTTCAATCGTGTATGGGATTAAACTCGACATGGTCTGCGCTTTGTCCCACGGGCAACCATGCTCAGGGTCGCGTAACTTAGCCATAACTTGCAGTAAGCCTGCTATACCCGTTAATTGCCTTGTCATTGTTTGATCCGCTCAATGGTGCTAATGCCTTTTAACTGGCTTAACCGATTGATCATACGTTGCACGCTATCTTGATGTTCAATCAAGGCACCTACTGTGATCACGGCCTGTTGTGTGTTGGAATCTGAACGCGAGTCGAGCTGGACGACGTGAAATTTTTCGTTAGCCAATACGCTGGTAATATCATGTAATAAACCGTGCCGATCATCAGCAATCAGCCTTAAATGGACTTGATATCGGCCCCGGTTATGAAGACTCCAACTCACTTCTAGCGCCCGTTCAGGATGCTGCTCCAAAAGGTGTTTAAGTTGCTCACAATCGTCACGGTGCACTGATACACCACGCCCCTGTGTCACAAAACCGAGAATGTTATCACCTGGAACCGGTTGGCAACATTTTGCGAATTGTACTAACAGATTACCGATACCTTCGACGGTTACGTCACGTTGTCGACTGCTGGCAGCCCCGTGCTTTGGTTTTTTCGCGGTTATCCGTTCAATACGCTCGGCTGCCACCGCAGCTTCAGGGCGTAATTGGTTCACCACTTGGTGTAAACGAACATCGCCAGCACCAATGGCCGCCAATAAGTCATCCAAATGTTGCATGTTGAATCTTTCAAGCACAGATTCAGCTTGTGCCAGCGGTACCTGATACCTCGCTAATTCAGCTTCCAGCAGCTCCTTACCAGCTTTTAAGTTTTTCTCTCTATCCAGTTTTTTGAAGTAGGTCACAACCTTGCTGCGGGCCCGTGCCGTATTCAAGTAACCGTTTGCAGGGTTGAGCCAATCGCGACTTGGCTGAGTATTTTTCTGGGTTAGTATTTCAACCCGCTCGCCATTTTTTAACTGGTAGGTAAATGGCACAATGTGTCCATTAACCTTTGCGCCCACGCACCGATGTCCAACCTGCGAGTGAATGTAATAAGCAAAATCCAGAGGTGTTGCACCAGCTGGTAAATCGATGATTTCACCTTTTGGGGTAAATACATACACGCGGTCGTCAAAAACTTGGCTACGAATCTCGTCAACTAAACCATCATAGCCGGCCATATCATCTTGCCATGCCAACAGTTTTCGTAACCACGCGATTTTATCTTCTAATCCAGAGCCTTTACCGACGCCGGTACCTTCCTTGTAGCGCCAATGAGCAGCGACACCAAGTTCTGCATCATCGTGCATTGCTTGCGTGCGTATCTGAATTTCCACATGCTTATCTTCAGGCCCATACACGACTGTATGAATCGACTGATAGCCGTTAGCTTTAGGGGTGGCAATATAATCATCAAATTCAGAGCCAATGTGTTTCCATAAACTATGTACAACCCCCAGTGCCGCATAACAATCCTTTAATGAAGCAGTAATAATGCGAACCGCACGAATATCGTAGACCTGCTCAAATGACAGCCCTTTTTTCTGCATTTTACGCCAGATGGAATAGATATGTTTAGGACGACCATAAACAGTCGCTTCTACCCCCTCGTCATTCAGTTTTTGCTGTAATAACTTAACGAATTCGGCGATGTATTGTTCTCGATCTATCCGTCGTTCGAGGAGTTGCGCCGCAATGGTTTTATAGGTGGTCGGGTGTAAGTAACGAAACGCAAGATCCTCTAGTTCCCACTTCAGTTGTCCGATACCCAACCGATTCGCTAGGGGCGCATAAATTTCATGGCATTCTTTGGCTGCCAATACCCGTGATTCTTCATCCAGTAATTTAACTTCCCGCAGGAAACAAATACGTTCTGCTAATTTAATAAGTACTGCACGGATATCGGTGACCATGGCCAGCAACATGCGGCGCACGTTATCAATTTGAGTCTGGTTGGGTTTACCGCGTTGGAAGTGTTGCAGAGCGCTAATCGTCTGCATTTGCTGAATTGCATTGAGTAATTCAGGTAAAGCAGCGCCACCCCAGGTACTGGCCTGTTCAGCTGTAATTAATTGAGCTTCATAGAGCGGGCTATAAAGGGCAGCAATCAGGGATTCCTGATCAAGATTCAAGGCAATGAGAATTTCCACCATCTCTTTGCCTTTTACAGCTAATTGTGGCTGTTTGGCTTGCTCACTGATTTGGGTTACCCGTTCAGCGTGTTCGCGTAACTGGGCTCGGCGTGTTTCTGATTCTAAATCAGCTAACCAATCACCAAGTTGATGAGGCATATCAACATGTGTACTACGCACCCAAACCACGATTCACCCCCGTTCAAATAATGTGATTACCTCAATGTGATGGGTCTGAGGAAACATGTCAACTAACTGTGCTTGTTTCAATTGATATCCATGTGCGGCGAGCACTTGCGCATCTCGCGCCAAAGTATCTGGAGCACAACTCACATAGACAATGCGTTCCGGTTGAAGTTGCGCTACTTCACTAATTGCTCCAGCAGCACCTGCGCGAGCTGGATCCAACAATACTTTGTTAAACGATTGCTGCGCCCACGGTTGCTGTTGCCATGGTTGTTCCAAATTAGCGCAATGTGCAGACACCTTGAGTTGTAATTGCGCGGCACTTTCTTGTAAGCGCTCAACCATACTCGCTACACCTTCCACCGCGGTAACTGTGGCACCCATTGTGGCCATGGGTAAGGTGAAATTACCACTGCCTGCATACAATTCCAGAATATGGTCGGTAGTTTTAGGTTCCAACCACTTTAATGCTTGTGCTACCAACGCCACACTTAACTCGCGATGACCTTGCATAAAGTCTGTCGGCCAACTCGGTACTTCAATTCCGAAACTACTATAACTCATCGGCTCAGCACGTGGACAGACCGCTTGCGGCCCGTGATCTGTTTCAACCCAAATGGCAACGCGCTGATGTTCTGCAAAGGTTTGTAACTTCGCTTGATCCTGCTCACTTGGTATTTCAGGCAACCGCAATTGCACCACAACTTGTTGCGTAAACTCGATAAGCTCCACATGTCCAAGCTGAGCTACGCACGCTAACGACGGTATTAGCTGGCGCAGCGGTTGAATCAAACGTTCAAGTGATTGTGCGAGCACGGCACAGTGCTCGACCGCAATAATTTGTTTACTTTTGGCAGCGCGAAAACCTAATTTCAGTTGGCGCCGTTTACCATCCCAATAGATCGCTAAGCGTGCCCGTCGCCGGTAATGCCATACTGACCCGGTGATGGGTGGCAACCATTGTTGCGCTTCGACTTGGGCAAACTTATGTAACATAGCGCGCACTGATTGCTGCTTATACTTCAGTTGATCTGTCATCGCAATATGCTGCAAATCACAACCACCGCAGGCTTCAAAATAGCGGCAAGCCGGGGGCACGCGCATAGAGCTGGGCTGTTCAATGCGTTCTAATTGGGCATCATAGCGTCCATCAACAGTAACGCTAATCACGTCACCTGGTACCGTGCCACAAACAAATTTTGTACCTTGTGGTGTACGTATAATACCGCGCCCTTGATGGTCTAAATCAACCACAAGCTGCCCTGTTAAGCGGCAAATTGGTTGCCGGCTGCTCCGCGGTTTTGGCTTATAAAACTGTGCCATTTAATCGAGCCTGCTGCATGATGATTTTCATATCGCGAACAGCTTGCTCTAAGCCAACAATAACTGCACGGGCAATAATGGCATGACCAATGTTAAGTTCAACCAACTGCGGTATGGCAGCTACTGCGGCCGTATTATGGTAATGCAGACCGTGACCAGCGTTCACTTGTAACCCTGCTGCTTGAGCGTACTCTGCCGCGTCCCGTAATTGAGCTAACAACTGCGCACGAGTTCGGTCGTCAGTGGCATCTGCATAATGCCCAGTATGCAGCTCAATGATTGGCGCTCCAGTTGCCACAGCAGCGTCGATTTGCTGTTTATCGGCGTCGATGAACAAGCTTGTAGCAATGCCATGTTCAGATAAACGTTGCACTGCAGCGGTAATTTTCTCTTGCTGGCCAACAATATCCAACCCGCCTTCAGTGGTTAACTCTTCACGCTTCTCTGGCACTAAACAGCAAAATGTCGGCTTAATACGGCACGCAATGCTTAACATCTCTTCAGTGACGGCCATTTCAAGATTCATTCGCGTTTGTATTGTTTGTGCAAGAATTTCGACATCACGATCAGTAATATGCCGACGGTCCTCCCGTAAATGTACGGTGATACCATCAGCACCAGCACGTTCTGCAATTGCAGCGGCTTCAACCGGATCAGGATAATTTACCCCACGAGCGTTACGAACCGTCGCTACATGATCAATATTGACACCCAAATAAATCGAATTTTTCCGTACCGTTGAACTCATGACATTTCCTTGTATTGCAGAAAAAACTCACGACTCCGAAGGGGTTGTGAACCCAAGTAAGGTTGCAACGCCATTCGCATAATGCGCTTAAACAATATTAATAAACGCGGCTCACCAACATCAAACTGACTTAACCGCAAAATATCGGTACCGCGCACTAGGGCAGTTGCAACAAGCTCAGTTTGCTCTAAGCATAACGTAAAACCTGCTTCAGGCATAAACAGGTAGCTTTGCTCGGGTTGTATCGCCTGTCCATCAGTATCATGGTACCAATCAAAACCATGGCCCAAATACCATAGCAGTTGCCACTCGAAACGTCGGAGTACTGGCTCAACGTGCGCCGTTTGGCTTAGCAATGTCAGCGTTTGATGGTAAGCATCAAACAGCTCATCATGAACATGGTATGGTGTGGTTAAACGCTGAACTAACTCATTCACATAAAATGCACTATACAGCGTTACCCTGCTTAACGGTAGCGCTTCAGCGAGCGCTTCAGCTTGCACAAGGGTTTGCAGTTCGTTCAGACCACGGGTTTCAACCTGAAGTGGGATAAAGGGTTGTAAGATACTCCGCCACGGACTTTTAGGGCGTTTTGCCCCTTTTGCAATCGCCCGAAATCGCCCTTTGTCCTTGCTATATAACTCAAGTAACAAGCTTGTGTCTTGATAAGGCCAACGCTGCAACACAAACGCCGGGGACATGGAGTTAATCCTCGCCGTACCCTAAGCTACGCAGCGCCCGTTCATCATCTGCCCAGCCTGATTTGACTTTCACCCACAACTGTAGATGAACTTTGCCACCAATTAATTGCTCGATATCGTGACGTGCCTCTGTACCTATGGTTTTTAACTTCTGCCCCCGCGCGCCAATAACCATTTTCTTTTGCCCTTCACGCTCGACTAAAATCAACCCGTGAATATGGGTAGTACCAGCTGGTGACTTAGCATATTGCTCAATTTCTACAGTTGTGCTGTAAGGTAATTCATCCCCAGTAAACCGCATTAATTTTTCTCGGATGATTTCCGCAACCATAAAGCGAATGGAACGATCGGTAACATAATCCTCGGGGAAGTGATGCACCCCTGGGCGGGCGTATTTGTGTACCTGTTCCCGCAAAGTTTCTACTTGCGTACCGGTAGCAGCTGACACTGGAATTATCTCAGCAAAAGCATGACGCTGTGCAAATTCTTCAAGATAAGGCAACAATGTCGCTTTATCCTTCACTTGATCAATTTTATTCACAACCACCACTATCGGGGTCGATAGCTGTTTTAGTTTGTTAAGCACCAAGGCATCATCAGAGGTCCATTTACCCGCCTCAACGACAAACAACACTGCATCTACACCACTGAGTGATGAGGTTGCTGCACGGTTCATCAAACGGTTGATGGCTCGCTTTTCATCTTGGTGAAGACCAGGTGTATCGACATACACAATTTGTCGTGAATCTTCGGTCTCAATTCCCAAGATACGATGACGTGTTGTTTGTGGCTTGCGGGATGTGATACTAATTTTTTGTCCTAAAATCCGGTTCAACAACGTTGATTTTCCGACGTTCGGACGTCCGACTATCGCCACAAATGCTGATTCTAAATGTAGTTCCTGATTGTTCATGCATTATCCTGTAGCTGCAGCTGTTCCAGTGCTTGGCTTGCTGCATGTTGTTCTGCTTTACGCCGACTTGTGCCGGTACCACAGATCGGTTGTGCTAATCCTTCCACCTGACAACTAACAGTAAACTTTTGATTGTGCGCCTGTCCCTGCGTTGCGGTTACATCATAGACTGGCAGCGCCCGCTGCCGGGCTTGTAAATATTCTTGCAACCGTGTTTTCGGATCTTTATGGCTAATACCTGGCTTAATTTCCGCCAACTGTTTGGCATACCATTGCAACACGACATTACGGCATAGGTCTAAGCCACTTTCCATATACATCGCACCAAGCAAGGCTTCGACTGCGTCGGCTAAGATGGATTCGCGGCGGTGCCCACCACTTTTTAATTCTCCTGGGCCTAATACTAGATAATCACCAAGTTCAAACTGCTGCGCTAGTTTTGCAAGGTTGCGCCCACAAACTAGCGTCGCTCGCATGCGGCTAAGATCACCCTCATCGCTGTTTGGGAATTTTTCAAAGAGTGCCTCACTAATGATAACGCTTAGAACCGAATCACCAAGAAACTCCAGTCGTTCATTATGTTTCCCAGCGGCACTCCGATGAGTCAGCGCACGCACTAGATTGTCACGATTCTTGAAAGTATAGCCAAATCGCTTCTCTAACTGCTGTAATGATGGTTTAGGTAAACTCACAGATTACTCCACCACCCCTAATCGCTGCCAACGCACACCAGATGGAACCCAACTCGGGAACCAGCGCGGTACCCAACTATCTGCACCACGCTCAAACTCTAAACTCATCCAGATGACGACAGCCCGACCAACCAAATGATCGTAAGGAACAAAGCCCCAATACCGACTGTCTTCAGAGTTATCGCGATTATCACCCATTACGAAATAATGGCCCGCAGGAACAATCCATTCATCAACAGCAGTTCCAGGTTGTTGAAAATAGAACGCTGAACGCGACGCAATAGTTGGATCAATCAATATCTCATGCGCCACGTCACCGAGTTGTTCTGCGAAACGTTGCAATGGTGTAGCGCGATTAAAATAAACTTCGTCTTGTGGTTGAACACTTTGCTCAATCACCTGTAACGGCGGGCAGTTATCAGGCTCAACGTCACAAGCAGGCTGGATATAAAGTGTTTTATTGCGGTAGATAATACGATCACCGGGTAATCCAACAATACGTTTAATAAAATCAACTTGTGGATTTAACGGAAACTTAAATACCGCCACCTCCCCTCGTTCTGGCAACCCTGTGGCAAATAATTCACTACGAAACAACGGATCTCTAACGCCATAGCTAAATTTTTCCACCAGCACAAAATCACCCGCCAACATGGTTGGCATCATTGATGCAGACGGTATCCGAAACGGTTCGTAAAAAAACGAACGCAACACCAAAATAGCGAATAAGATAGGAAACACGCTCTGGGCAAATTCAGCAACTTTCCCTTGTGGTGCTATGTTTTCACGCTCAGCTGGAGAAAGCGTGGTATTGGCTTGCTGTTCAGCACGCTGAATGATGGCCATCCGCGCTGGCCGCTTCAGTTTGGCATCATAGAGCCAAATTAACCCTGCAGCTAAAGTCACCAAAGTTAATAGTATCGAATAAAAATTTGCCATGGATTCGGGTTCCTACGCTCAGAATAGATGCCTGCTACTTACCAACTTTAAGCACCGCTAAAAACGCTTCTTGCGGTACTTCAACGTTACCCAGTTGCTTCATCCGTTTCTTCCCTTCTTTTTGCTTTTGAAGCAGTTTTTTCTTCCGGCTTACGTCTCCACCGTAACATTTAGCAGTAACATTTTTCCGTAATTGTTTTACGGTCGAACGTGCAATGACATGAGTTCCAATCACTGCTTGAATCGCAATATCAAACATTTGTCGTGGAATCAATTCGCGCATTTTATCTACCAATTCGCGGCCGCGGCTTTGGGCATGATCACGGTGGATAATCATCGCCAATGCATCAACTTTGTCGCCATTAATTAGCACATCAACACGAACCATATCCGCTTCTTGGAAACGTTTGAAATTGTAGTCCAATGATGCATAACCACGGCTCGTTGATTTCAATCTATCAAAGAAATCCATCACCACTTCAGCCATAGGTAGCTCATAAGTCACTGCAACTTGTTTGCCGTGATACGACATTTTGGTTTGTACACCACGCTTTTCAATACATAAGGTGATTACATTACCAAGGAATTCCTGTGGTACTAAAATATTAGCTTCCACAATTGGCTCATAAATCACTTCTATATCGTTTACCGGTGGTAAATTAGCAGGATTATCTACCAGGAGTTCTTTGCCTGCTTTCGTGATGACCTTATAAACCACCGTTGGCGCTGTCGTGATTAAATCAATATCGTATTCCCGCTCGAGCCGCTCTTGGATAATTTCCATGTGCAACATACCCAAGAAACCTACCCGAAAGCCGAACCCAAGGGCAGCAGAGTTTTCTGGCTCATAAAAAAGTGACGCATCGTTTAACGACAGTTTCGCGAGTGCATCACGGAAGCTTTCATAATCATCAGACGAAATTGGGAACATCCCCGCATACACCTGTGGCTTCACTTTTTTAAAGCCTGGCAGAGGCGCCGCCGCAGGGGCTTTGGCAAGTGTTAAGGTATCTCCTACTGGTGCACCATGAATGTCTTTAATACCAGCAATAACAAAACCCACTTCCCCACAACGCAAAATCCCAGTTTCGGTTGGTTTCGGTGAGAAAAACCCGACTTTGTCAACTTGATGCACCTGCCCGGTCGACATCACTTTCATTTTGTCGCCAGCACGCAAGACACCATTTTTAACACGTACCAAACTCACCACGCCTTGATAGTTATCAAACCATGAATCAATAATCAGTGCTTGTAAAGGTGCGTCGGGATCACCTTGTGGCGCTGGAATTTGCGTCACTATACGTTCGAGCACTTCACCAATGCCAATCCCGGTTTTCGCCGAGCATTGCACCGCGTCGATAGCTTGGATCCCCACAATATCTTCGATTTCTTCCGCTACTCGCAGTGGATCAGCTTGCGGTAAATCGATTTTATTCAGCACCGGAACTACCTCGAGATCCATTTCGATAGCGGTATAGCAGTTAGCTAAGGTCTGTGCTTCGACCCCTTGTGCGGCATCGACCACTAACAATGCTCCCTCACAACCGGCTAAGCTACGTGATACCTCGTACGAAAAGTCAACGTGTCCGGGCGTATCGATAAAATTTAATTGATAGGTTTCGCCATCCTGAGCAGTGTAATGCAAGGTCACACTTTGTGCTTTAATAGTAATCCCACGCTCACGTTCTAAATCCATCGAGTCGAGCACTTGTTCCGCCATTTCCCGATCTGTAAGCCCACCGCAATGTTGGATGAGGCGATCGGAAAGGGTCGACTTACCATGGTCGATATGTGCGATAACTGAGAAATTACGAATATTTGTTTGCTTAAACGCCTGATTTGGCATTAATGCCCCCGCAACAACAAAAAATAATAATCATACAGATACCGCCGATCATACTGATTTTAGCGGTCTGGGACAAAGAGTTTCGGCGTGATTCAGTCGATTTGTTGTACGCTCAGAAGTTGCATGACTTGGATATCGCGCTTCTGTAACCAGTGTTTGAGTAAGTAAAAGCTCATACTAAAGCCAATAAAAGAACTCACGATGACCCATCCTTCAGGCCAATGCAACAGATGCCCAGTTATCCATGCCAGCATAAATAAACTGAACAGCGGTACCACATATACCAACAGTGAGAAGCGCGACAAAGCGTCTTCTGGCAGCAATAATTCAATGTGCTGCCCGACGTAGAATTGACCTGCGGGCTTCAGCACACGAAATGCTGCGCGCCGATCAGCGAACGCTTTTGAAATAATACCAGTACCACAAACGGTTTGTTGGGCACAGCCACTGCACCCAGTTTTCAATTGTGTTGTCACCAGTAAATAGTCAGATTCCACTTGTACAACTTCAGCACGTTCACGAATCATCGCATAGGTCCTTGAGAATCGAGCACCATACGTTCAGCGATTTGATGTAAGGTCGCCACTGGCAGTTTACCCACCACAGTCACAGCAAACCCATCAATCGAAGTATTAATCAACGATTCAGCCCCTTGAAATGCTAATTCTGGCAATCCCTGCTGACGGCGTTCAGTAATGTAAATAGATACATCGGTCAAACCATCACTAAACAGGTAATGATCGGTAGGTAATTGCGTATCGTACAAACGGCGATGCTGAGCACGACGTAGCTCGAATCCTTCAGGCAACCAATTGGGGCGCAAGTTAAAATGTGGCGCTTCCAATTGGGAAGCCTCGTATAGCCGAGGTGGACGTTGAATGGCTTCCAATTCCGTCAACTGCGCTGGAATGTGATCGGTAAACTCAATCGAAGTCAGCTGCAGTTGTTCAAGGACTTCACCTTGCGGAGTCATCATTTGAAGCTTCAGTAGCATCGCTGATTCGCGATCTACCCACAAATCATAATGATACCGGAATTTGTCCCGACTCACCAATCGTAAGTACTGTGCCGGACGCCCAGTAACCCGCATGCCACCACTAGCAATCACTTGATAATGCTGACTAATATGCGCAAACGGTTCGTAAAATGCTGGAGGGATAAATCCAGCGGTGACATTGGTTTGTAAAGAATAAGAACCACCCACAGGCGAGTAGTAATAGGTTTGGTCGCCAATACGCAATGCCCGTGAATCGGCCCCGTTTAACTGAATTAATAATTCAAGATCGGTGTCGTGATCATAACGGCCATGGAACCAAATCAAAGGCTGGATACGTTGCCCTTGAGACTGTACTAAGGTGGCTTTAAAGTTGAGTTGACGCAACGCTAACGCCATCCTATCGAACCATACCTCTCCTAAACTAGTGGCATGGTCCGTGGGCGTTTGATTCTGTGCTGCGCCGCTAACTGGAAGCAGTAGCAAGCATAGTACTAGCGCAGTAAATGTTCTAATCATTCTGATGATCGATTGGATCTACCTCGGCTGCGTTATCCTGTTGCTCCATTTCAGCTTGCAGCGATAGCTGCAACTGCCGTTGATGGTCAAGTAAATAGGATTGTAGTAACTGCCGTTGTTGAGCAATTTCAGCTTCTGTCGGAGCTGGTGTTTCCACCACCGTATTATAACTCACTGGATTACGACCACCAAAAGGATTGGTCACAATCGTCGGCGTCGTAGCTGCAGGGTTATCTGGCAGCGTCTCTAATCCAGGTTGTTGTACAGACAATACCGCAACCACAGCAACGCTCGCGGCAATCGCGATGCTGCCCGCTGGCTTTAACCAACGTGCTGCGGCCCGCGTCAATGCACCACCAGCTTGCACCGAAGGCATGACGACTGAGTTAGCTGCTTGTGGTTCCTGCGCAATCCGCGCTGCCACTTGTGCGCTAATATCTATCGGTTGCGTACCGGTGACCTCTTGGCGCATGACTTGCCCAACTAACGCATAGCGATACCATACAGCCCGTGCCTGCTCATCATCCAATAATGCAGATAAATCAGCATTAAATGGATGTACCTCATCAGCATCTGTGTCTTCAAAATGACTATCCAGTAGTGCTGAGGCATTTTGTTTTAAACGATCAGACATAAAGCTTCCTCAAATGATGTTAGCGTTCTAACAAGGGTCGTAGTTGCTGGTCGATGGCTTCACGAGCACGAAATATTCGTGACCGTACGGTGCCAATCGGGCAATCCATTTCGATGGCTATTTCTTCATAGCCTAACCCTTCGATTTCACGTAATACAATTGCACGACGTAAATCTTCGGGTAATTCATCGATGGTTCGCATTACCACGTCACGAATCTCATCGGTCAGTAACATACTCTCAGGTGAGGCTGAATCTCTTAACGCCTCGCTGCCCTCATAGTATTCTGCTTCATCCGCATCAACATCATTGGCTGGTGGCTTACGCCCTTGCGCAACCAAATAATTTTTCGCGGTATTCACGGCAATTCGATACAGCCATGTATAAAATGCACTATCGCCCCGAAAGTTTGCCAACGCGCGATACGCTTTTACAAATGTTTCTTGTGCTACGTCTGGCACATCTGCTGGTTGTTTAACGTAGCGTGAAATCAGACTCATGACTTTGTGTTGATATTTTTTAACCAACAAATCAAAGGCTCGCTGATCGCCCTGTTGTACGCGTTCGACTAGGGCTTTATCAATCTCTTGTTCGCTCATCCGAGCCCACTCTCCTCAACCCCTTGCTACGTCATATTTCAAGGCCCGTTACGCGCTTGCAAAATAAGACCCACGGATTCGTAAAAAGTTCGCAAAAAAAAATTCAAAAGAGTAAAATCGCTGTCATTCATCCGAAATTCAGCGTCTTACCACGCCAATATATCCACATACTTTATGGAACAAAACTCAGATTATCAATGCGATGTACTCATCATCGGCAGCGGTGCAGCAGGTTTAACCCTTGCTTTACAGTTAGCAGACCATGCTCAAGTAATGGTGCTTTCGAAGGGCCCTCTTACTGAAGGGTCAACTTACTATGCCCAAGGCGGTATTGCTGCCGTATTCGACAAAAATGATAGCATCGAAAGCCATATCGAAGATACTCTCATTGCTGGTGCCGGTCTGTGTGACCTTGCTGCCGTGCAGTTTACAACACAACACGCGAAAGATAGCCTTCAATGGCTAATTGATATCGGCGTTGGCTTCGACCGTATTGACGACGAACATTTCCACCTCAACCGTGAAGGTGGGCACAGTCATCGTCGTATTCTACATGCAGCTGATGCTACTGGTCGAGCCGTGCAAACAACCTTGGTTGAACAGGCTCGTCGCCATGCCAATATTATTATTTTAGAGCATGTGAACGCTGTTGACTTAATTACCAATAAGCATGTCGGTGGTCAGCCACGTTGCTATGGTGCCTACATCCTGAATCGGCGGACCCAACAGGTCGAAACAATTGCGGCGCGCTTCGTCGCCTTATGCACTGGCGGCGCGAGTAAAGTATACCAGTATACCAGCAACCCTGATGTGGCCAGCGGCGATGGTATTGCTATGGCCTGGCGCGCGGGCTGTCCGGTCGTCAACATGGAATTTAATCAATTCCACCCAACCTGTTTGTACCACCCCAATGCACAATCATTTTTATTGACAGAAGCTCTACGGGGCGAAGGTGCCCTATTACGGCGCCCTGACGGTACCCGTTTTATGCCCGATTTTCATCCATCAGCAGAGTTAGCTCCCCGTGATGTGGTAGCGCGAGCAATTGACTATGAAATGAAGCGGTTAGGTGCAGACTGCATGTATCTGGATATTTCACACAAGCCAGCAAGTTTCATTCGCGAACACTTCCCTAATATTTACGAACGTTGCCTCAGCTTAGGTATTGATATTAGTCGTGAGCCGATGCCAGTGGTACCAGCTGCACACTACACCTGTGGTGGCGTGCAAACTGATTTACGTGCTCGTACAGCAGTCCAACATTTATATGCTGTCGGTGAAGTAGCCTACACAGGGCTGCATGGTGCTAATCGGATGGCGAGTAACTCGTTGCTAGAGTGTTTGGTGTTTGCGCGTGCTGCCGCAAGGGACATCCTTGCTCACATCGACCAGGTTGAATTATACCCCCAACTGCCACGCTGGGACGATAGCCAAGTCAATGATTCCGACGAAGAAGTTATTATTCAACACAACTGGCATGAATTACGGTTATTTATGTGGGACTACGTAGGAATTGTTAGAACCAACAAACGCCTGCAACGTGCGTTGCGACGTATTGAACTGCTGCAGCAAGAAATCCATGAATATTACAGCCATTTCAAAATCAGCAATAATTTGCTTGAACTACGTAACTTAGTGCAAGTTGCTGAATTAATTGTGAAATGTGCCATGGCCCGAAAAGAAAGTCGCGGGTTACACTATAATCTTGATTATCCTGAATTACTCCCCGATGCGCAGCCGACCATACTGACGCCACCGCAACAACCATCGCGCTAAACGGCGATATTGATTATCCCCCAACCAGCCGCGTGGCAACCACAGCCAGCGGCGTTGCCGGGGCGAGCCTTCAAGTACAACGAGTGCGCCCCATGGAGTCACCCAAGATAATGGCGCCATGCGCCAACGCTGTTGTGAGAAATCGGTAAGAAGTACCCATTCACCATGCTGCCAATGAATACCCCACAGCTGGTTGGGCTGCCGTAGCCAAGGCCAAGGACATACCACCAGCTGCCACATTGCTTATACCTTCACACGGCCTAAAATATATGCCACCATTTCAGCTAACTCTTTATCTTCACATGGTTGGTGGCCCATAAACCAAGCAAACAAATCGGGATCATCACAGGTTAACAAACGGCGAAATACGTCTTGCTGCGCTTCCGTGAGATCATCGTAAGCCTCTTCAACAAACGGCATAAATAATACATCCAACTCCAGCATGCCACGTCGACAAGCCCAGCGCAGACGATTTTTATTCCTCAATGAATCAGCATCTTGTTTTAACTTTTCCATGCATGTCCCTTATTAAAACAATAATGTGTTACCACTAAAAAGTAGACTTCAATTCAAACCAACGCTTGTATAATACAAAACTATCCCCATCTATTCGAATATTGATGACAAAGTGAGGTTTCGTGTGTTGACGACAGAGTTTACCAAAGACCAGCCTGAATACGTATCAGTTTCCTTAGATGATTACGGTGTCATCTGCTTAACTGGCCCACAAACTGATGAGTTTTTACAAGGACAACTCACCTGCGACATGCGGCAGTTATCAGCGCACGGCTGGTTATATGCAGCTCATTGCGATAACAAGGGGAAAGCGTTAAGTACGTTGTTCGTTGTTCGCTGGGATGAAAAGGTTCTATTAATTAGTCATAAAGACGCGATTGCCGCCAGTTTGGCACAATTACAAAAATTTGGTGTCTTTAGTAACACCGAAATCACCGATGCAACCTCACAATGGGGGCGTTATGGTGTTTTTGGTACGCAAGCTCAGAGCAAGTTGGCAGCCCTACTCGGCCAACCGTTAACGCAGGAGGGTTTGCAACCAGTGACGCAAACCACGACTGAGCTAGTCTTACAAGTCGGACACTCGCCTGATCAGTTCATTTTGATCAGTTCAGTAGACCGAATTGCAACACAAGCCAAGCAAGAAGTTTGGAACGCACTTGAAATTGAACGTGGTCGACCGACCCTAGTTTCAGGTACACTATTAGAATATGTCCCTCAAATGCTAAACGTCCAAGCGTTGGGCGGTATTAGTTTTACGAAGGGGTGTTATATCGGCCAAGAGACAATTGCCCGGATGAAGTATTTGGGCAAGCAGAAGCGCGCATTATTTCGTTTGGTGGGCCAAGGGCAGCCAGTTCAAGCAGGAACGACTATTGAACAGCAACTTGGTGACAACTGGCGACGTGCCGGTACGGTAATAAATGCAGTGAGCCGTGCTGATAATCAACTTGATCTATTAGCAGTGCTGCCAAGTGATATCGAGGCAGGTACCAAGTTAAGAGTGAAAGACGATGATGCGAGTCTTTTGGAAATTTACCCACTGCCATATACACTGGATGAAACATGAGTCAAACAATTAGCCAAGACAAAGTTGTCGGTATTCACTACACGGTGAAAAGTGCTGAAGGTCAAGTTTTAGATCAATCTCAAGAAGGACAACCATTACACTTTATTTTTGGTCGCGGCATGCTTATTAAAGGCTTAGAAAATGCGCTGGAAGGTAAAGCTGTTGGTGATAAGTTCGTTACCGATGTTGCGCCAGCTGATGCGTACGGTGAGCGTCATGACGGATTAATTCAAACTGTTCCACGTCACCTGTTTGGCGACAACGAAGTTGCTGTGGGCATGCAATTCCGGGCAAGTACAAGTGCTGGTGAGCAATCAGTCATGATTATCGACGTGAACGATAACGAAGTCACTGTTGACGGCAACCACCCATTAGCTGGTGTTGCTCTAAACTTTGATGTTGAAGTCGTTGAAGTTCGTGACGCTGACCCAAGTGAATTAGATCACGGTCACGTGCACGTAGACGGTCATCATCACCACGAGTAATTCCTGTGGTCCAATGCCAGTTAGCATAACTAACTGGCATTGGCTTCTCGCATGCTTATGACTTGCGTGGCCGCATATGTGGGAACAACAACACGTCACGGATCGATGGCGAATCAGTTAATAACATCACCAACCGATCAATCCCAATCCCTTCACCTGCAGTAGGTGGTAAGCCATACTCTAACGCGACAATATAATCCTCATCGTAGAACATCGCTTCATCATCGCCCGCTTCTTTCTGTGCTACTTGTTCACGGAATCGCTCGGCTTGATCTTCTGCATCGTTTAATTCCGAGAAGCCGTTCGCTAACTCACGGCCACCGACAAAGAACTCAAATCGGTCAGTGACAAATGGGTTGTCATCATTGCGGCGAGCTAATGGCGACACCTCTGCTGGATACTCCGTAATGAACGTAGGTTGAATCAACTGATGCTCGGCAACTTCTTCAAAAATTTCAATTTGAATTTTGCCTAGGCCCCACTGTGGTAACACTTTAATACCGAGAGATTCGGCGAGTGCTTTCGCTTGTTCTAAATCGTCTAACTGAGCTGCGGTTGCTTCAGGTAAATACTTTAAAATTGCTTCTTTTACCGTCATGCGTGCAAACGACTGGCTGAAGTCATAGTGGACACCACCGCTTTTAAACTGCGGAGACCCCAACAACTCAGTGGTCATGCCGCGCAACATATCTTCGGTGAGATCCATCAAATCCTCATAATCAGCATAAGCCCAATAGAACTCAAGCATGGTGAATTCCGGATTATGGCGTGTAGATAAACCTTCATTGCGGAAATTGCGGTTCACCTCAAAGACTTTCTCAAAGCCCCCCACCACTAAGCGTTTCAAGTACAACTCAGGGGCCACACGGAGATATAATTGCATATCCAATGCGTTATGATGCGTTACAAACGGCCGTGCCGTAGCACCACCTGGAATTGTATGCATCATTGGTGTTTCAACTTCTAAAAATTGCTTTTCGGTTAAGTAGCGACGAATATAGTCAATCACTTTCGAACGAATAATAAACGTCCGCCGCGATTCTGCGTTGGTGATTAAATCAAGGTAGCGTTGGCGATAACGTAACTCTTGATCAGCCAACCCATGAAACTTGTCTGGTAATGGCCGTAATGCTTTGGTAAGCAAACGAATTTCATCAACCTGTACGCTTAACTCACCAGTACCTGTAATAAACAACGTACCCGATGCACCGACGATATCCCCCAAGTCCCACTTTTTGAACTCGTCGTTATAAACACCCTCAGGCAAATTATCACGCGCTACATACAATTGAATTTGGCCAGACATATCTTGGATAGTGGCAAAGCTTGCTTTACCCATAATCCGTCGGGTTATCATCCGACCGGCAACACGCACACGAACGCCTTTCTCTGCTAAGGCCTCTTTATCCCAGTGATCATAGTCGTGATGGAGATCTGCCGCTAAACTATCGCGACGAAAATCGTTGGGAAATGCTACGCCCCGCTCACGCAACGCAGCAAGCTTAGCCTTGCGCTGGGCGATTTGTTCGTTTACGTCCAACTCAGGTGCTTGCGTTTTATCGTTCATGCTGTTCGTTCCTCTTTTCACACGCTAGCTTGCGTGCTGCTCAATCAACTTATAAACCAGATTTTAAACTTGCTTCAATAAATGGATCTAAATCGCCATCTAACACCGCTTGGGTATTGCGGGTTTCGATGCCGGTCCGGAGGTCTTTAATCCGTGCGTCATCTAACACATATGAGCGAATTTGGCTCCCCCAACCAATATCCGATTTAGAATCCTCTAACTTTTGTTTTTCTGCGTGCTGCTTTTGTAATTCAAACTCATACAACTTAGCCCGCAATTGCTTCATCGCAGAATCTCTGTTTTTGTGCTGCGAGCGGTCACTTTGACATTGCACCACAATACCGGTCGGCTCATGGGTGATCCGAACCGCTGAATCGGTTCGGTTAACGTGCTGACCACCAGCACCAGATGCACGATAGGTATCAATCCGAAGGTCAGCGGGGTTAATGTCAATTTCAATCGAATCGTCTACCTCTGGATACACAAATACCGATGAAAACGAGGTATGCCGACGATTCCCCGAGTCAAATGGTGATTTCCGTACGAGCCGATGCACACCTGTTTCGGTTCGCAACCAACCGTAGGCATATTCACCGGTCACATGGATTGTTGCTGATTTAATGCCAGCCACTTCACCTTCAGAAAGCTCGGTGATTTCTACTTTAAAGTCATGCGATTCAGCCCAGCGTAAATACATACGCAGCAGCATATTAGCCCAGTCTTGCGCTTCCGTACCACCGGAGCCAGCTTGTATATCCAGATAACAATTGGCGTTATCGTGTGATCCCGAAAACATCCGTCGAAACTCTAATGTCGCCAATTGCTCATCGAGAGCATTTAACTCGGCCACGGCATCATGGAAGGTTTCTTCATCTTCCGCTTCAACGGCTAACTCTACCAACCCTTCAACATCATCGAGCCCTTGCGCAAGGCGTTGTAAGGTATTGACTACCTGTTCTAAACTTGACCGTTCTTTACCTAGCGATTGCGCCCGTTCCGGATCATTCCAAACATTGGGATCTTCCAATTCGCGGGTAACTTCTTCCAAGCGTTCGACCTTTTGGTCGTAGTCAAAGATACCCCCGTAGGAGCTCACTGCGCTTACGCATTTCTTTTATCGCGGTATAAGTAGCATTAGTTTCGAACATGGTTTCCTGTCTCTACTGCATGGATTCGTAACAAAGGGGGCGTATTTTACCGCAAAGCGTGCAAATGCTCTAGATTTAGCTGCACAGAAGTCTGGCCACGAAAATGATTAAGTTGTAGTCGATAAGCCGCATGAATGCGCTGTACGGTCGCATCAGGCCAAATCGCCACATCCACATTAAATGCAATCGCATCAATCACTACGCGCTGAGGTGTCGCTAAGGTTAACTTTAGATGCCGTTGGCCAACTAACCGCTGTTGAATTACCCGAAACTCCCCATCAAAAATTGGTTCATCGAACCCGTGTCCCCAAGGCCCCAAAGCCTCCAATTGCTGAACAAAGGGAATTTGCAGGCAACTGGCATCTAACTCACCATCAGACCAAATCGTTCGGGTAAGTTGCTCCGGCTCAACCCATTCTTCAACTTGCTCAACAAAGCGCTGGCGAAACTCGGCGAGGTGTTCTGGGAGGATGGATAATCCTGCCGCCATGGCATGGCCACCGAAGCGCTGAATGAGATACGGGTAGCGACTATGAACCCGTTCTAACACGTCGCGAATATGCAGCCCTGCTATTGATCGTGCAGACCCTTTTAAAACACCATCATCACCATCGGCAAAGGCGATGACTGGGCGATGGCAGTGCTCTTTCAACCGCCCTGCCACAATACCTACGACACCTTGATGCCACCCATGTTGATACAACACCAAAGCGGACGGTAGTTGGTGCTGCTCAGTGCTCAATTGACTCACATAGAGTTCTGCTTCTTCGCGCATGCCCGCTTCAATATCTCGGCGTGTTTTGTTGAACTGTTCCAATAGTTCCGCATAGCGTAGCGCGGTTGTTAAATCAGCGGCAAGCAAACATTCGATCCCAGTTGCCATGTCATCCAAACGACCTGCAGCATTAATCCGCGGTGCGATCGCGAAACCTAAATCTGCCGCCTGCAATTGCTTGGGATCCCGTTGGGCCACCTGCAATAACGCGGTAATACCCGGCCGACAAACACCAGCACGGATCCGTTGTAATCCTTGCCGCACCAAAATTCGATTAACGCTATCCAACTTAACCACATCGGCAACCGTCCCCACAGCAACCAAATCGAGCCACTGGGCTAAGTTAGGCACTGGTTGCCCCTGCGAGCGTAAATAATGGCGAAGCGCCAAAAGAACATAAAATGCAACCCCGACGCCAGCAATATTAGTGCTTGGAAACTCACAATCTGGAAGATTAGGATTAACAATCACATCGGCATGAGGTAGTTGTGCGCCGGGCAAATGGTGATCGGTAACAATCACTTGCATGCCTGCAGCTTTTGCTGCGGCGACCCCTGCATGACAAGAAATACCACTATCGACGGTGACTAAAACTTGCGTGCCCAGCTGTTGCGCTTGCTCCACCAAAGCTGGCGACACCCCATACCCTTGGGCAAACCGATTCGGTACCAAATAATGCACATGAGCAGCACCTAGGGTACGAAGCACAGATACCATTAATGCGGTTGAGGTAGCGCCATCGGCATCAAAGTCACCACAGATACAAATAATTTTCTGCTGGGCAATGGCATGAGCCAGTAGCTCTGCCGCTTCTGTAGCACCTTTTAACAACCTAAAATGTGGTAACTGTTGGGTCGTTAATTGTAATTGCTCAGCCGATTGGATGCCCCGTCGTGCCAATATTTGTGCCAGTATTGGGGGGATACCTGCAGCCCAATCCCCGACACTGATGGTTGCCCGTCGTTGGATCTGAATGTTCTGCATTATTGCCGTTCAAGTTCTAAAATTAAACGTTCAGGTTGAACATAGCCTGGCAGCATTTGTCCTGACTCTAGGACGATGGCTGGAGTGCCACGCACCCCAAATTTTTGCCCCAAAGCAAAATGCTCATCCACAGGATCAGCACAGCGCGCATTAGGAACCGGTTGATCGGTTTTAGCAGCAGTTAGCGCCGCTTGTTGATCAGCGGCACACCACACGTTACGTAATTGCTGCGCTGCTTGCCCCTGTAACCCTGTCCGAGGCCACGCCAGATAACGTACCGTTATTCCTAAGGCAAGATAATCGTCAAGACGCTCATGGAGCTGCCGGCAATAGCCACAAGTATTGTCAGTAAAGACATGGATGACGTGCTTTTCCCGCGGAGCTTTAAATTCAATCACGCTATCGGCTACTTCGGCAAGCCCTGCAATACGCATGGTATTGAGTGCTAAATCACTGACGTTGGTAGGTTCATCACCGGTAATATCGTAGATTCGGCCACTGACTAAATGCTTACCATCCATACTCACATAGACCAACCCTTGTTCCGTAATAACTTCTGCTAGCCCATCAATACGGGACGGCTGGACTGAACTCACCGCAAATCCCATGCGGGATAAATGACTGCTATCAAAATCTTCGATCTGCGCTGGCTGGCTGGCTTCTGGAGGCTGCCCACACGCCGCTAAAAATATGCTAACACCGATGACTGCCAATCGTTTCATGAATGTTCCTATTGTTATGCCTGTTGAACTGTTTTGTTATGCCCGAGGGTGGTGTACCGCGTGCAACTGTTGTAGTCGTTCACGTGCCACATGGGTATAAATCTGCGTCGTCGATAAATCGCTATGACCAAGGAGCATCTGTAATACCCGCAAATCCGCCCCATGATTGAGTAAATGAGTCGCAAACGCATGGCGCAATGTATGCGGCGATAAATGCGCACGGATATCTGCTTGTTCTGCATAATAACGAATTCGATACCAAAATGCTTGTCGGGTTAACGGCCCTCCCCGTCGCGTTACAAACAACCAGTCACCGGGCTGTTGGCAGAGCTTGTGCCGAGCTTCAGTAAGGTAATTTTCAAGCCATTCTAGTGCGACTTCACCAAGTGGCACTAAACGTTCTTTGTTCCCTTTACCGACAATACGGATCAATTCCTGTTGCCAATGCACTTGGTCGACTTGCAATTGCACCAATTCAGTAACCCGTACGCCGGTTGCATAAAGTACTTCTAGCATGGCCTTATCGCGTAACTGCACAGGGTCACTTAGATCGGGAGCAGCCAACAAGGCTTCAACTTCAGCTTCACTCAGGCTATGGGGGATAGCTTGCGGTTGTTTTGGTCGAGTTAAGCGAGCGGTTGGATCATGGCTACACCAGCGCTCTGAAACCGCATGTTGATAAAACTTTTTTAGGGCGCTTAAGGCTCGCGCAGTGCTGCGGGGGGATAATCCTTGCTGCCGACGCCAAAGCAGATATCGTTCGATATCTTGCTGTCTTGCATGGCGTAATTGGGTGTCTTGATATTGACTTAAAAACCGTTGAAAACTACGCAGGTCGGTACGATACGCTGCACTCGTATGCTGGCTAACTGCCTGCTTCAACCACAAGCGATCCAAAAATGCAGCTATATCTTCTTCAACTGCAGTAGGAATCGTTACAACGGTTGTTTTAGTCATGGCTCACATATCCCACTAAACGTGCCAATCTAACACCAATTTCCCCTGTGTTGCATTATCGCGAAGCCGTTGAAAGGCCTCGTTGACCCCTGCAATGGGTATGACATCATCAATCATTGCAGCAATTTTGTTTTGCTCAAATAAATGCCATACATGTTCGCCTAAGGCCTTCATAATTCGACCTTTAACTGACACCGGTTGGCTGCGCAGCGTGCTGCCGATAAGCCGCTGTCGCTTCATTAACAAGCGGCCAGCATCGAGTTCCCCCATACGTCCACCCATTAAACCAATGACGATCAGTCGACCATCAACATTCAGGACCTGCTGATCCCAGCTAAGATATTCACCGGCGACCGGGTCCAAAATAATATCTGCGCCGCCCCAAGCTTTCACCGCATCAACAAAACTGCCGTGCCGGCGATTCCAAAGGCCACTGGCACCTAACTGCTGTGCTTGAGCTAGTTTACTGTCACTACCCGCCGTGGCAAAGGTTGGGTTACCAAATACTCGAGCTAATTGTAGGACCGCTTGGCCCACGCCACTTGCGGCGGCATGAACCAAAATTCGCTCATTGGGTTGCGCTGCGGCAATATCATAAATATTAAACCAAGCAGTCGCATACACCTCACAAATGCCTGCGGCTGCGAGTAAACTCATTCCGGCTGGTACCGGTAGTACTTGCACTGCTGGTACAGCTACGTACTCAGCATAGCCACCACCACTTAATAAGGCACAAACCTTATCACCGATTCGGATATCGTCAACATCGGCACCAACTGCTTGCACCACGCCACTTACTTCAAGTCCCAGTATCTTTGATGCTCCTGGCGGTGGCGGGTATTGCCCTGCAAGTTGCATCAAATCAGCACGATTCATCCCGCTGTATGCAACCTGAATGATTACCTCATCGGGCCGAACTTGCGGCAACTCACATTGTAACTGGATAGCCTGCTGGTTATCGCCAGCTACCCATGCGCGCATTCGACGTATAGACATAGTGTACCTCTGTTACATATTAAGCCGTTAAGCGTCCTGCTTGATAATCACGAATGGCACGTTCAATTTCTGCGGAGGTGTTCATGACAAATGGGCCATACTGGGCAATAGGCTCACCAATTGGGTTTGCTGCCAGTATAATCATGCCTGCGGCTTCGTCTGCTTGCACGACGAGCGTGTCGTCCGGTGTTAATCGTAATAGCTCCCCACGGGTAACAATTTCACCATTCAATGAAACTTGTCCTTGATACACATAGGCTAACCGAGTTTGCTGTTGTTGGCTAGGAATGCTGATTTGTGCTCCGGCTTGTAGCCGCACGTCTATCATTAAAAATTGTTGTTCTGGCTGACTAATTGGCCCTACCTGTCCGTCATATTCACCAGCAATGATACGAATTTCAGCATTATCATAGGTAACTTTGCCCAGCATTTGTTCTGGATAATCAGCCCAATCGGCCGTTTCCATTTTGCGACAAGCTGGTAAGTTGAGCCACAATTGAAAGCCCCATAACAGACCATTCTCTTGTTTCGGCATTTCTGCATGAATAATACCTCGGGCCGCTTTCATCCATTGTGCACCACCAGCTTCAACGACGCCGGTATTGCCATTTGAATCACGATGTTCCATCCGCCCGGCCAACATATATGTTAGGGTGACAAAACCTCGATGTGGATGTGGTGGGAACCCTGCAATATAATCATTCGGATCATCTGAACGAAATTCATCCAACATCAAAAACGGATCTTGGTAACGTAATTTCGGCTGATTAATAATTCTCGTCAATTTCACTCCAGCGCCATCTTGCGCAGCGACCCCGCGGTGCCGACTCACAATTATTTGACTCATAATACCTCTCCACGCTGATGTGGTTTCATAAAATCAAGCTCAGGTCCAACGGGCACTATACCAGTTGGGTTAATGGTGTCGTGACTACCGTAGTAATGGTGCTTAATGTGTTCCATATTAACTGTTTCAGCAATCCCTGGCACTTGATACAAGGCTCGTACATAAGCCCATAGATTGGGGTAATCGACCAAGCGTTTTAGGTTGGCTTTAAAATGCCCAACATAAACAGCGTCAAATCGAACCAGCGTAGTAAACAAGCGCCAATCTGCTTCAGTAAGCTGCTCCCCCACCAAAAACCGATGTTTTGTCAGATGCAGCTCAAGCTTATCTAGTGCCGCAAACAGCTCATGGAATGTTTCTTCATAAGCTTTCTGTGTTGTTGCGAAGCCGCACCGATACACGCCATTATTAACCGCGTGATAGACAAAATCATTCATTGCATCGATTTCTGCCCGTAATGAGGCTGGACAAAAATCACGCATATTTCCAGTAATGCTGTTAAACACGCTGTTGAACATGCGAATAATGTCGGCTGATTCATTGCTGACGATGGTGTTGGTCTCCCGATCCCACAGAACTGGAACCGTTACACGGCCGCTGTATTTTGCGTCTGCTTTAAGATACAACTCATAGAGAAAGTTACTGCTGAATAGAGCGTCATGAAGAGGCTGTTGTGCAAACTCCCAACCATTTTCAAGCATCAGTGGATGCACCACAGATACACCAATATGCTCTTCGAGCTGCTTTAATTTACGAAAAATCAATGTCCGATGTGCCCACGGACAGGCATAACTCACGTACAGATGGTAACGACCACTGGTAGCTGGAAATTGCGCTAATGGATCGGCTTCAACCCAACGCCGAAATTGCGCTTCACTGCGCTCAAACTTTCCACCGGTACTATCAGTATCGTACCATTGGTCGTGCCATTGACCATCGACTAATAAACCCATCACTATCTCCTACGTATTGCATATGTTGCATACTAATGAGTATAACGGGTAAATTATCGAATGGTGATTGATAATATTGGGCGCTTACGTTCGAATAAATCGAATTATTGTGTTTTATCAACGAACTCACTCACAACCTGAGCACTGAGCATATTTGCGTGTCGTTGGAGTTGTTGATGAAGTTCGGTGAACCGTTGCAAGGTAACTTCTACTTGTGGCTGTAGCTGTAACTCGAGTGCTTGAGTTAAGGCGTCGACCGTTGCATCAGTTTGCGCAAATTCTGGTACCAATCGCTCGTTCGCTAATAAATTTGGCAGACTAAAAAATGGCGCTTTGAAGAGCCGTTTAATCAATTGGAAAGTTAACCAATTAAAGCGATAAGCGACCACCATAGGGCGCTTAATCAACATGGCTTCTAAGGTCACGGTTCCCGAGGTTAGCAATAACGCGTCACAAGCAGCCATCGTTGTACGCGACTGCCCTTCAATAATAGTAATAGGCACGTCTGCTGCGTACCGTTGGTGAAGTGCTTTAAATTGCGCTGCTCGCGCTGCGCTGATCATTGGTACCACAAAGTTGAGTTCTGGTTGTTGCCGATAAAGTTGCTGTGCAACTTGCAAAAATAGTGGTGCCATTCGTGCCAATTCACCTTTGCGACTCCCAGGCAACAACCCAATCAAGCGTCCTTCACCCAACTGTAAGGCATTTCGCGCTTCGTGTTGTGACCATGTCATCGGAATTTCATCAGCCAGTGGGTGACCAACAAAAGTAGCCGGCAGTTGATGTTGATCATAAAATGATTTTTCAAATGGCAGTAGACACAAGACATGATCCACGGCCTTTTTAATGCCCTGAATACGACCTTGGCGCCATGCCCATACCGAAGGGCTCACATAGTGTACGGTGGCAATACCTTCGGCTTTAAGTCGTTTGGCAATAGGTAGATTAAAATCTGGTGCATCAATACCGATGAATACCTGCGGACGGCGAGCTTTCAAGGTTGAAATCAGGAGACGGCGATGGCGCAATAATGTTGGCAACCTTCCTAACACTTCGGCCACCCCCATCACCGCAAGATCATCCATCGGTACCAAGCTTTGTAGGCCTTCCGCTTGCATCAGTGGGCCACCAACGCCAATAAACTCGGCAGTCGGATATCGTTGCCGTAATTCACGCAACATTCCTGCACCCAACAGATCACCAGAATGTTCGCCAGCAACAACTGCGATTAACGGAGCCGTGGTCATGACGTCAACTATCCATAATTAGCGGATAATGCCGCGCTTACTCGATAAGATAAAATCAATGAGCGGCGTTAGTTCTTCATCAGCATTGAGTTCTCGCATTTTTTCAACAGCCTCTGCCACTGTTAAACCTTGCCGATAAAGTAATTTATACGCTCGTTTAATAGCGGTAATTTGCTGAGGTGTAAAGCCGCGGCGTTTCAATCCTTCGCTATTGATCGTACGCGGTACTGCATTATGTCCTTGTGCCATAATGTATGGCGGGATATCTTGAACCACCACAGAATTCACTGCGGTAAAGGCATGCGCGCCAATTTTGCAAAATTGATGTACACCGGTAAAGCCACCTAAAATGGCCCAGTCACCCACATAAACGTGGCCAGCCAACGTGGTATTGTTCGCTAGAATAACATGATTACCCACGACGCAATCATGCGCCACGTGAACATAGGCCATGAGGAGGTTATGACTACCAATTTCGGTGACACCTTGATCTTGAACGGTCCCCCGATGGATCGTCACGCCTTCTCGAATCACGTTATAATCACCAATCACTAACCGAGTGGGTTCACCTTGATATTTTTTATCTTGGCAATCTTCTCCCACCGACGCGAATTGATAAATTCGGTTATGCTGCCCCAGTACTGTAGGCCCGCGCAAGACGACATGAGGTCCAATGACACAGTGGTCACCGATTTCCACATGCGGGCCAACCACAGTATATGGACCAATACTGACATTGTTGCCAATGGACGCTGAGTCATCAATTATCGCGGTTGGATGAATCACTTAACTTTCCCTTCTTGCACAGATAATATCGCAGCTACATGCCAGTTCGCCGTCAACATCAGCGTGTCCTTTAAACACCCATATACCACGTCGTTCTTTCTCAAAGGTGACATGCAAATTAAGCGTATCACCAGGCAGTACTTGGCGCTTAAAGCGCGCGTTATCAATTCCCGCAAATAGGTAAAGATCGTTTACACCTGGACGGCTTGCTGTAATTTTAAAACCCAATAGACCAGCGGCTTGTGCCAAGGCTTCGAGAATCAGCACGCCCGGAAAAATAGGGTTTTCTGGAAAGTGGCCGGTAAACACCGGTTCATTCATCGTCACATTTTTTACCGCATGAATACGTGACTGGTTATCACAGGCCACGACCTTATCCACCAACAAGAATGGGTAGCGATGCGGTAATAAACTTAAAATTTCTTTAATATCAAAAGCGCCATCTGTCGACAAAACATCATCCTCGTGACCAAAAACTATTCACCTAACTTAAGCTTTTTCTCAATTGTTTTTACGCGTTGGAATAAGTCATCCAGTTGACGATATCGTGCTCCATTACGTCGCCACTCGCGCTGCGGCGCGGCGGGGATACCTGATGCATAAGCCCCGGGCTCAGTAATTTCCTTAATTACCATCGAGAAGCCGCTAATTTGGACATCATCACAAATGGAAATATGTCCGTTAATTGCAGTGGCACCACCGATGAGGCAGCGTTTACCGATGCGGCAGCTTCCAGCCAACACCGTACAACCAGCAATCGCTGTATCTTCATCTATAAACACGTTATGGGCAATTTGGCATTGGTTATCGATAATCACACCGTTAGCAATAACAGTATCATCCAAAGCCCCACGATCTATGGTAGTACTAGCACCGATATCGACACGATCGCCGATCACGACCCGGCCTAGCTGGGGGATTTTAATCCATTTACCACCTTCGTTGGCCCAACCGAAGCCGTCGGCACCAATAATGCTGCCCGAATGAATCAGGCAATGGGCACCGATCACACAATCGTGGTAAACCACCACATGCTGCCACAACTGCGTATGAGCACCAATCTGAGTACCCGGCCCAACATAACAACCAACACCAATGGTTACCCCATCGTCCAATACCACATTTTCTGCGATGACGGCGTTGGCTCCAACGGATACGCCATCACCTAGTTTAGCAGTCGGATGAATTTGCGCACTCGGATGAATTCCCGATGCTGCTTGCGGGGTGGTATCTAGCAGTTGGGCAACCTTTGCAAAGCCTGCATAAGGGTTTTTCGTGCGTACTGCAGCAATCCCCGCTGGCACCTCAATATCTGGAGCAACAATAACCGCACTCGCCCGTGTCGTATCTAATTGACTGCGATACTTAGCATTCGCTAAAAAGGCGATTTGTCCCGGTATGGCAGAAGCTAATGTTGCGACCGCAGTAATTATGAGCGAGCCATCACCATCAACTTCTGCGCCAATGGCGTCGGCGAGTTGCTGCAATGTCAATTCATGCATTCAATTAATTTCCACCCGTCATTTTCTTGACAACTGCATCGGTTAAATCTGCTGAATCAGCCGCGTAAAGTAATGCGCTGCTTTGCAATACCACATCGAACTTTTGCTCATTCGCAACAGCTTGCGTTTGGCGCATAACATCAGTCATCAACTGGTCACGTAACTCATTACCACGACGGTTCATATCTTCACGCAATGCTTTCAGTTTCAGTTGCCGCGTGGTTTCTAGCATTTCCATTTCACGTTCCATCGCTAAACGCTCAGTGTTTGACAAAATAGAAGCGTCGCGCTGTGCTTTTTCACTTAAACCACGCATTTGTTCTTCAATTTTGCTTACTTCATCAATTTGCTTTTTAAACTCGTCCTGTACTTGAGCTTCAAGGTTACGTGCTTGTGGTAGCTTTGATAATACTTCTTGAATACTGACGAAACCGATTTTTTGCTGAGCTTCAGCTGCATTAGCAAATAATGCAGTTGAAAGTAATGCTACAGCGATGCTTGTTTTAACAAAAGATTTCACATTTAACTCCTTGATATTTATTAGAATGTAGTGCCGATATTGAACGTAAATGTCTGTGTTCTATCCGATTCATCCGACTTCAATGCCCGACCGAATGAGAACGTGATTGGTCCCATAGGCGATAACCATTGTAGCGAAACACCTGCAGACACGCGATAGTTACTTGGTTCACTATAATCTTGCAGCGCAAACGAGTTCACAGCTAACTGCAGTTGACGATAAGTTTCATAGTCAAACTCAGTATCCCAAACTGTTCCTACGTCCACATAAAAACTAGTTCGAACGGTATTTCTATTTTCTTCCGGTATTAATGGTGTTGGTACAATTAATTCGACACCACCGACGGCCATCGCGTTCCCACCAACTGAATAGCGGCTAACGAATAATCGATCGGCACCAGGGTTGCTTGGTAACCCTGGCGGTACACCGTCATAACCAGGTTTTCCTGGAATTGATTGCGGATAACGATAAATCGCCCGAGGGCCAATAGTATTACCTTCAAAACCACGCAGGTTATCATTACCGCCTAATCGGAAGTTCTCATAGAACGGGAATAAGTGATCATTACCGTTATCGTCAGTACCATAACCATTTCCGTACCCTAACCGTAACCGTGTCATAAACACAAAGTTATGATTATCAGTTATCGGGAAATACTGACGATAGTCGTACAGCATGCGGAAGTAATTAACATCACTATTGGGTGTAGAAATCTCAAAATTGAAGCTGTTCAATGACCCCGCTGTTGGGAACATTCCGCGGTTCAATGTCATCCGACTAATTCCTGCAGAAGCTTCAAAAATATTAAATCGCACCCCTGAATTTGGATCTTGCTTATCCACATACGGACGATAGAACTGGCTTACTTGTTCATAACTGTCAACATCACTAATTTGTTCATTACGATAAGTTAAACCAAAATTAAGGCTAGTGATCTCACTAACTGGGAAGCCAATAGAAGCGCCTATACCAAATTGCTTCTTGTTATAGCGAATATAGTTCTCGAGGTTACCCGCGTCGAACTCACTCACATACACTTGGCCGGCTAAGCTTACACCGTCTTTGGTTAAATAACGATCCATGTAGGATACTGATGCGCTTTTAGTAAAACGGTTCGTTTGAATGTTAATCGCGGCCCGGTTACCTGAACCAAGGAAGTTATCTTGTGATAATCCTAGGCCAAGTTGTAATCCCGTATAGTCACCGTAACCCAAGCTGAAGTTAAAACTACCTGACGGCTGCTCTTTTACCGTGAAATCAACTTCTACGCGGTTTGGATCGGTTTCTGATTTGCGGGTCATGGTCTCCACTGTTTCGAAAAAGCCTAACCGTTCTAACCGTAATTTACTCTGCTCAATCAGTTGTTCGTTTAATGGCGCACCTTCAAGCTGACGCATTTCGCGACGTAGTACACTGTCAGCAGTTGCGTTGTTGCCATAGAAATTAATTCGGTCAACATAGACCCGTTGGCCTGGATTAACCGCAAAGGTAATATCTACCTCGTTACTACCTTCTTGCATATCAGGAATGGCACGAACTTCTGTATATGCATAGCCAAACTGGCCATAATAACGCGAAATAATATCTTCAAGTTGTGTAATGTACGCCGCATTATATTGCGTACCCGGCTCGATTTTAGTGACCCGCTCAAGGAATTCTTCGTGTCCTTTTAAATCGCCGATGACATTCACATTACGGACATTATAAATATCCCCTTCATCGACCGTTATGGTGATATAAACACCCTCGCGATCAGGGGTCATGCTCACTTGCACCGATTCAACTCGAAACGCCAAATAACCACGATCGCGATAAAAACTCTCTAGTTTTTCCAAATCACCGGTGAGTTGCTGTTTCTGATAGCGCCGTTCACCTAAGAAGTTCCACCACGGGAGTTTGTCACGCAGTTCGAATTCGCGAATGAGTTCTTCATCAGAGAAGGTATGGTTACCAACAATATTAATTTGCTGGATTTCTGCTGATTCACCTTCATCAAATTTTAGGATCAGTTGTACTCGGTTGCGCGGTAGCTCGATAACTTGAATATCGACTTTGGCATTGTATTTACCAACACCGTGGAAGAAATCCTCCAATCCAGCTTCGATGCTCGAAAGCATGGTACGGTCCAGCTGTTCTCCAACCACGACACCACTATCGTTCAAGCTTTCTTCCAGCTGCTCATCTTTGATGTCTTGGTTACCGTCGAATTCAATAGACGTGATGGTCGGTCGCTCAGTTACTTCAAATATCAGCGTATTACCTTCACGTAATACCACAATATTTTCAAAATACGCGGCTGAGTTCAGTGAGCGAATGCTATTGCGAATGCGGTTGGCGTCAACTTCATCTCCGACCCGAATCGGAATGTAGGTTAATGCTGCACCTAAGGCTACGCGCTGCAGCCCTCTAACGCGAATATCTTCTACAACGAACTTTTCAGGATTAACTTGAATATTACCTTCTGCACTACTCGCTACTTGATGCGGCAGTGACGCCGCTGCGACCAGGGCGCTTAAAAACAGCTGTTTCAACGTCATTCTGTGCTACTTAATTGTTTTATGTTGTACATGTTGTCTCATTGCGACAAACGCAATACGTCATTGCTGATTGCGATTGCCATTAGTGCAAAAATTAGTACTCCACCGATGCGGTAGCAAATTTCCTGAACTCGTTCAGAAACCGGCTTCCCACGAACCCCCTCGACAGCTAAAAAGGCGAGATGGCCGCCATCGAGGATAGGTAAAGGCACTAAATTGATGATGCCTAAGTTAACACTAATTAATGCCAGAAACCCTAAAAAATATACCAAACCATAACTGGCTGTTGCTCCTGCGCCCTCAGCGATAGCGACAGGACCACTCAGATTACTAATAGACACGATGCCAGTCAGTAACTTACCTAACATCTTCACACTAAGAACCATAAGCTCCCACGTGCGTTCAGCCCCTTTCACCAAGCCATCAACAATGCCATATTGCTGGGTAAAGCGGTAGGCTTCAGGATAAGGTGCAATGGTCGGCTCCACACCTAAAAACCCGATCAGTTGTTCGCCCACCACACGACTACCAATAATGACTGGTAATTCCAACTGTTGTTGATCACGCAGTATGGTCACAACGACCTCTTGCTCAGGTGACTGCATGATCAGTTCTCTGGTTTGAGGCCAATCAGTGGCAGGAGTTCCATTAATAGCCAGAATTTTATCATTGATCTGTAACCCGGCCTGTGCCGCTGGTGAATTTTCCGCCACATAACTAATAATGTGTGATATTTCTGGCTGAAATGGATATAGCCCCAAGGTGATAAAGGTTGGCTGTTGATTGTTATCGAGCTGCCAACGCCGGATGTCTAATTGATAGAGTTGTTCACGGTGCTGCTCATCACGTGTGGTTAAGGTTATCGTATCCTGTCCCAGCGCAGCGGCAAAATGTAAATTAACTTGCTGCCAATCGGGTGTTGGGCGGTTGTTCACTGCAATGATTTCCGCCGGTGATTGCACTCCTGCTTTTGCTGCAATGGAATCAGGGGCGACGTTACCAATAATAGGACGAACCGACGGAACACCGATTAAAAACATCAGCCATAACACTATGATGGCAAGGATAAAGTTTGCTATTGGCCCGGCAGCTACAATAGCAGCGCGCTGCGCCACTGATTTAGCGTTAAAACTTTGTGACGCTAACTCAGCAGGAACCTCATCGACGCGGTCATCGAGCATCCTGACATAACCACCTAGCGGTATCATGCCAATTTGATAAAGGGTGCCATCAGCAGCACGGCGTTGCCAAATGGGACGTCCGAAACCGACCGAAAATGTTAGTACTTTTACCCCACAACGACGTGCGACCCAAAAATGACCAAATTCGTGGAAAGTAACTAAAATTCCTAAGGTGACAATAAATGCACCCAACGACCATAAAACAATCATCATGATGCGACGCGCTCCACGTATTGCTGGGCTAACAAACGAGCATGGTTATCGTACGCCAGCAATTCCTCTATCGATGTTAAATTTTTTGTAGGCATTTTTTGTAGCACTGCGTCACAAGTTTCAGCAATTGTAGTAAAGCTTATCTGGCCCGCTAAAAATGCTGCCACTGCCACTTCATTCGCAGCATTTAAACTGGTTGTAGCCCATTGCCCAGCCCAACACGCTTCTATCGCTAAATGTAAGCAAGGATACCGCTGTGGATCAGCAGGCATAAAGGTTAATGCTCCTAATTGGAGGAAATCTAAGGGTTCAACTCCACTCGGAATTCGGTTCGGATAACCGAGGGCATATGCAATCGGTGTACGCATATCAGGCTGCCCTAACTGCGCGATTACTGATCCATCTTGGTAACTCACCATAGAGTGAATCACACTTTGTGGATGCACCACAACCTGCAGCTGCTCTTTTTGGCAGTTAAACAGCCAACGCGCCTCAATATATTCCAAGCCTTTATTAAGCATGGTGGCTGAATCAACGGAGATTTTCTGACCCATCGACCAATTCGGATGATTACAAGCGGCCGTTGGTGTTTGTTCGGATAATTCTGCCAGTGGCAATTCTCGAAATGGCCCTCCAGAACCTGTGAGCAAAATTTGATGAACGCCTGCGGCGGCGAGATCTGAATGCCCCAACGGCTGCTGAATCGATTCTGGTAAGCATTGAAAAATGGCATTGTGTTCGCTATCTATCGGTAGCAATTCAGCGTGATAACGGCTCACGGCATCCATGAACAGCTGTCCCGACATGACCAACGCCTCTTTATTAGCTAACAGAATCCGTTTGCCTGCCTGGACTGCGGCCATGGTCGGCAACAAGCCAGCTGCACCAACAATAGCAGCCATGACAATATCAACGTCAGCTGCCGCAGCAACAGCTGCAACTTGTTCATCCCCTGCTAATACGGTCGTAGCACATGCACCTAGTTGCTGTTGTAATTGTTGCGCCGCTTGTGGATTAGCCATTACCGCGTAACGCGGCCGGTGGTTACGGCATATCGTTGCCATATCATCTACATTACCATTAGCGGTGACCGCAAATAGTTCGTATTGCTCCGGATGTTGCGCAAGTACAGCTAATGTACTTTGCCCGATCGAACCCGTTGCACCGAGGATGGTAATACGTTGTTTCATATCAAACCAACAACCATAAGTAACACAGTGTAAAAACTGGTAATGCCGCCGTTAAGCTATCAATTCGATCCAAAATACCGCCGTGACCTGGTAATAAATTGCCACTGTCCTTAATGCCTGCACAACGCTTAAACATACTTTCGTTGAGGTCACCAAACACTGAGGCAACTACCGTAAATAATCCGGTGATATAGTAACCATGGAATTGTTCTGCTGGAATCCTGAGCCAATGAAATAATACCATCATGACCACCCCAGCTAACGCCAATCCCCCAACCAGCCCTTCCAGCGTTTTACCCGGGCTTACCGCTGGCATGAGCTTATTACGGCCATAGCGTACCCCCGCAAAATAGGCACCAACGTCTGCCGCCCAAACTAATAACAACACGAACAACACCACAAAACCACCATTTAGTGGTTGCT
This sequence comes from Pseudidiomarina indica, assembly GCA_029279945.1. Lineage (GTDB taxonomy): Bacteria > Pseudomonadota > Gammaproteobacteria > Enterobacterales > Alteromonadaceae > Pseudidiomarina > Pseudidiomarina indica_A. The sequence continues at coordinate 327,506 of JAJUHK010000001.1, forward strand.
CTGCATAGTTAATCGAACGTATTGCAAGAAGACCGGCATATGCGGGAACAAGTGTCAGAATGCCAAATAATCCAACAATAGCACGGGCACGTGACCAGATACGGCGGCTACGTGGATAATTAATCACTAATAATGTGGCCAGAACCCACCAGCCACAACCAATCATAATAATGGTGGAAAAAAGCGGGTGTAACTCGCCTTGCTGCCAAATAACATCGAGGGGTACAAGTACCATACTAGTACTCAATAGCACGACGATTAGCACGACATATGCGAGCCGTTGAACCGTTTTCGTCGCACCCATAAATGGTGCCCATTCCCAAGCCCCCGCTGCCATTAAGACCACGACTGCACCGGCAAACCATTCGAATGGCAACATAAACACTGCATAAAGTGCTAACGGTATGAGCACCAGAGCTGTTATTAAACGTTGTTTTAGCAAATTATTCCTCGGCTGTCACATCGGTATCTAATATGGCCTGTTGAATTTGCTCACTGGTTAACCCGAAACGGCGCTCACGACAGCTAAAATCAGCAATTGCTGCAGCAAATTCCTGATCATCAAAATCAGGCCATAATACCTTACTAAAATAAAACTCTGCGTATGCGAGTTGCCATAATAAAAAATTACTAATTCGATACTCACCACCCGTACGAATCAGTAAATCGGGTACCGCTTGTTCGGCCAGTTCTAACTCTTGCGCTACAATTTGCTCAGTTATTTGTTCTGACGCAAGCTCGCCGGCAACCACCCGTGCCACAACCTTACGGGTTGCTTGGGTGATATCCCAATGCCCACCATAATTTGCGGCAATATTTAAATTCAATGCGGTGTTATTGGCAGTGAGCGCCTCAGCCGTACGCATTTGTTCTTGCAAACGTTCGCTAAAGGCTGATTTATCGCCAATAATCCGCAGTCTTACATTGTATTTATGTAGCTTTTTAACTTCGCGCTTAAGCACCGTCATGAACAGCTCCATCAGGATCGAAACTTCCTGTTCTGGGCGCTTCCAATTTTCACTACTAAACGCAAATAACGTCAACGATTCAATGCCTTTTTTTCTCGCAAATTCTACCGCGCGACGCACCGCCTCAGCTCCAGCCTTATGGCCGGCGGTACGGCGTTTACCGCGCAGTTGCGCCCATCGCCCATTGCCATCCATGATAATCGCCACATGCCGCGGCATTCTAATTGTAGAGACTTCCTTTGTTGTCATAATAGGTGCCATATAAGAAAAAACGCCGTGCGAGTATACCTGACACGGCGCCCATGACCAACGGGGAATACCTTTAACCGGTTAGATTTCCATCAACTCTTTTTCTTTTTCTGCTAACACTTCATCAACTTTAGCAACATAAACGTCGGTTAACTTTTGAATATCCTCAGCCGCCTTACGTTCTTCGTCTTCAGTGATTTCTTTTTCTTTCAACAATTCTTTCAAATCGTTGTTAGCATCACGACGAATATTACGTATAGCAACACGGCCCTGCTCTGCTTCAGCTCGGACCAACTTAACTAAATCACGACGACGCTCTTCCGTCAATGGTGGTAAAGGTACCCGAATAACACTACCAGCACCAGCAGGATTTAAGCCTAAATCAGAGGTTAAAATTGCTTTTTCAACCGCGCCACTCACCGATTTATCAAATACAGTAATTGCTAAGGTACGCGCATCTTCAATTGTAATATTAGCAAGTTGACGCAATGGGGTGTCAGTGCCGTAGTAAGGCACCATAATGCCGTCGAGCAAGCTCGGATGCGCCCGGCCGGTTCTTATTTTTGAAACTTGAGTACGCAGCGCTTCAACACTTTTTTCCATTCGCTGCTTGGCGTCTTGCTTAATTTCGTTTATCACGTTGTTATCCTTTCAATTCTTTTAAACCGCACAGAATTTAACTGGTTTGCGCAATTACACTTTCATCAGCAATCAGTGTACCTTCTTCTTCACCAAGAATCACGGCTCTTAGTGCGCCAGGTTTATTCATGTTGAACACCCGGATTGGCAAGCCATGGTCACGTGCCAGGGTGAATGCAGCTAAATCCATCACTTTTAATTGTTGTTTCAGAACATCATTATAACTGATTTTACGGAATAATTTCGCGTTAGGATCGGTGAACGGATCAGCTGAATAAACGCCGTCCACTTTGGTACCTTTTAGGACTAAATCAGCTTCGATCTCAATTCCGCGTAAACAGGCTGCTGAATCTGTGGTAAAGAATGGATTGCCGGTCCCTGCAGAAAATATAACGACGCGGCCGGACTTCAGCAAGCTAATCGCATCAGCCCAATTATAACCGTCACAGACGCCGTTCAATTCAATGGCTGACATCAAACGGGCGTTAACAAACGCACGGTGCAGTGCATCACGCATGGCGAGGCCATTCATCACCGTCGCTAACATACCCATATGATCACCGACCACTCGGTTCATCCCCGCCTTGGCCAGGCCTTCACCCCGAAATAAGTTTCCGCCGCCAATCACCAATCCAACTTGAACTCCGAGTTCGACCAGTTCTTTGATTTCCTGAGCCATGCGGTCTAAGACTTTGGGATCAATTCCAAACGGTTCATCACCCATTAATGCTTCGCCGCTTAATTTTAACAAGATACGGCGGTATGCAGCTTTGCTCGTTGGTGTCATCAGTTCGCTCCATGTTCAGGTTTTTAAGGGTTTCACCCTATAAAAAAACCGCATCCTGCCGAGCAAGATGCGGTTTCATCATCGACTGTTATGCGTCGTGGGAACAGACATTGGCATTACGCCTTCTGCGCGGCCGCCATTTGTGCTTGTACTTCAGCAGCAAAGTCTTCGGCTTTCTTCTCAATACCTTCGCCCACTTCAAAGCGTACGAAAGCATGAACGTCAGCACCTTTTTGCTTCAACAAGTCACCAACAGTAATCGCAGGATCTTTTACAAATGGTTGACCAGTCAAGCTGATCTCGCCGGTAAACTTACGCATCCGGCCTTCAACCATTTTTTCTGCGATATCTTGTGGCTTACCACTTTGCATTGCGATATCAAGTTGAATTGTACGCTCTTTTTCTACCACTTCAGCTGAAACATCTTCAGGCTTCACGAATTGTGGAGCACTTGCTGCAACATGCATCGCGATGTCTTTAGCCAACTCAGCATCACCACCGCTGATAGCGACTAACACACCAATACGTCCGCCGTGAACATAGGCTTCAACCATGTCACCAGCTTCGATGGTAAATACGCGGCGTACAGTAATGTTTTCACCAATTTTAGCAACCAATGATTCACGTACTTCATCAATGGTGCCGTCACCGATGTTGACTGCTTTTAGCTTTTCAACATCAGTTTCTTTATTGGCAAATGCGGCCGCAATAACTTTCTCACCAAATGATAAGAAGTTATCATCGCGAGCAACGAAGTCAGTTTCACAGTTCAATTCAACCAAGGTACCTACGTTACCTTCAGTCTTAGTGAGGATTACACCTTCAGCGGCAATACGACCAGCTTTTTTAGCTGCTTTCGCTTGACCACTTTTACGCATATTTTCGATCGCCGCGTCGATATCGCCGCCGGTCTCTTCTAATGCTTTTTTGCAATCCATCATGCCAGCGCCAGTGCGCTCGCGCAGTTCTTTAACCAGAGCTGCTGTAATAGCCATTTATTTGTCCTCTAATCAGATGACTTATTCAGTTTCTTCAGCTTCAACGAATTCGTCAGCTAAACCTTCAACAGCCGCACCACGTGCGTTATTGATGGCTGCCGCAGCCGCATTCAAATACAGTTGAACTGCACGAATTGCGTCGTCGTTGCCAGGAATTACGTAGTCAACGCCATCAGGGTTTGAGTTAGTATCAACTACTGCAATAACAGGAATACCTAAGTTGTTTGCTTCTTTGATAGCGATGTGTTCATGGTCTGCATCAATCACAAACAATACATCTGGTAAGCCAGCCATATCCTTGATACCACCAAGGCTCTTTTCAAGCTTTTCCATTTCACGGGTATTTACCAGTGCTTCTTTCTTGGTTAGCTTTTCGAAAGTGCCGTCTTGGCTCATGGTTTCAAGCTCTTTTAAGCGCTTGATTGATTGACGAACTGTCTTCCAGTTAGTCAACATACCACCTAACCAACGATGGTTTACATAAAACTGCTTACAGCTTACTGCAGCTTCTTGTACCGCATCTGACGCTGCACGCTTAGTACCAACAAACAGGACTTTACCTTTGTTTGCCGCAACGTGTTGCAAGAAGTTCAACGCATCGTTGAACATAGGTACGGTTTTTTCAAGGTTGATGATATGAATTTTGTTACGGGCACCAAAAATGTACGGTTTCATTTTTGGGTTCCAGAAGCGAGTTTGGTGACCGAAATGGACACCTGCTTTTAGCATGTCACGCATTGACACGTTTGCCATAGTAGTTTCCTTTTAAAGGGGTTATGCCTCCATACATCCCATGGTTCGACCAGTGACTATTGCCACCAGCACCCCGAGCCATGTGTCGATGTATGTGTGTGGTTATAAATAAAGTAACATTTACTGCAATTAAAAATTGCCGGCGCTTTATACCATAAAAAGCCACGCTCGCGCAAGTTATCACACGATTTTTCAGCACTTCACGCTGTCTTGCTTTACTGATAAACTAATGGCCATGATCACGCCGTTTGAAAGGTTGATATTAGCTTATGAGTATTACAATTAAAACGCCTGAAGAAATTGAAAAAATGCGCGCTGCTGGCCGTTTAGCAGCCGAGGTTCTAGAAATGATTGAACCGCATATTCAGGCTGGGGTAACGACCGCCGAAATCGATCGTATTTGTCATGACTACATTGTTGCCCGTGGTGCTGTACCTGCCCCATTAAATTATCACGGCTTCCCTAAATCGGTTTGTACCTCATTAAACCATGTTGTCTGTCACGGTATTCCAAACGAAAAACCATTGAAGAATGGTGACATAATGAATTTGGATGTCACCGTGAAATTAGATGGTTACCACGGTGATACATCAAAAATGTTCGTCATAGGCGAGCCTAGCATTTTAGCAGAACGCCTCATTCGCGTAACCAAAGAGTGCCTTTATCTGGCGATTAAAATGGTTAAACCCGGTATCCGTACTGGTGATTTCGCTCAAGCAATTCAACAACATGCTGAAGCTCACGGCTACTCCATCGTACGCGAATATTGCGGTCATGGTATTGGCGCCGGTTTTCACGAAGAGCCACAGATTTTACACTATGGCACTGCGGGTACGGGTGATCTCATCGTTCCGGGCATGTGTTTTACCATTGAGCCGATGGTTAACGCTGGCAAACGCCACACCAAGTTAATGCGTGATGGTTGGACCGTACTTACTAAAGACCGTAGCTTGAGTGCACAATGGGAACATACGCTGTTGGTAACCGAGGACGGCGTTGAAGTATTAACGTTACGTAACGATGAAGATTTACCCCGAATTATTCGTCATTCGAGCTAAGCTATGACGTTAACCGCCCCACCTGAATGGCCTAAGCCAATCCAACTCAGTACGGGGCGGCATTGCCTTGAACGTTATGAACACTGGGTTGATACTGCTTTTCCCACCATTGCTATCGAGCACCTGCTGAGCCATCGTGCCCAGTTTATTGATCAACTGCTACAACAGCTCTGGCAACAATGTGCATTATCTGATATCGATATTTGTCTGATTGCTGTGGGTGGATATGGGCGCGGCAGCCTGTTTCCACAATCAGATATTGATCTGCTTTTTTTACATGCCCACCCTCTGTCACCAAAGCAACAACAACAAATTCACCAGTTTGTGCAGTTATTATGGGATTTACGCTTAGATGTGGGCCAAAGCGTCCGTACCCCCGCACAATGTATCGAGCAGGCAACGCTAGATGTAACCGTTGCGACCAGTCTGTTAGAACAGCGATTCTTATGTGGTGATCAGTATCTCGCTGATCATTTTCAAGAGCTCCTGTTACAGCAATATCCGTGGTCAAGTGCTGAGTTTTATCGCGCCAAATACGAAGAACAACAAGCGCGCCATCAGCGCTACCATGGCACTGCCTACAACCTTGAACCCAATGTTAAGAGTAATCCGGGTGGATTACGCGATATTCAAACCATTCGCTGGATTGCACAGCGCCACTTTCATACTCAACATGACGAGCACTTAGTTCAGCAAGGCTTTATCACCGCAGCGGAACGCCTTGAATTAAAAGAGTATGAGCAATTACTAAGCCACATCCGCTTCGCGTTACATCTGGAAACTAAGCGCAAAGAAGAACGCTTGCTGTTCGAATATCAACCAGCCGTGGCTGCACGCCTGGGTTATGGTGAGCCGGGTAAACGCGCCGTTGAAGCCATGATGAAAGATTACTTTAATGCCGTGGTGGGAGTAACTGAACTCAATGACATGTTATTGCAGTTCTTCGACCAAAGTATTTTAGCGAATACGCCAGCGACACCACGCCCGCTGACGACAGAGTTTATGCAGCTAGGACATTTACTCGCTGTTCGTGATAACCAGGTGTTTAACCAACCTATAAACTTTTTACGCTGTATGTTGGTGGTAGCAGATAACCCCGAGATTCAACAACTACAAGCACAGACCTTACGACAATTACGACATGCCCGTCGACAATTAGCTGCGCCTCTCAGCCACGATCCACAGTGCCGTGATTTATTTATGCAGTTATTACGTCACCCCCATGGCTGCGGCACCGCTTTTAAGCTGCTACATCAGCATCAAATCTTGGCGCACTATTTGCCGCAATGGCAACAAATTGTCGGGCAAATGCAGTTTGATCTATTCCACGCTTATACTGTTGATGAGCATACCTATCGTCTGGTTCGTAACCTGTATCGATACAACCATCCTGACTATCAATCTGAGTTCCCGCTGTGTGCTCAGATCGTCCGCCAAATGGCTAAGCCTGAGTTACTGTATCTCGCTGGTATCTTCCATGATATTGCTAAAGGTCGCGGTGGGGATCATTCTGAATTAGGTGCACAAGACGCACTAAACTTCGCACAATTACACCAGCTCGATGAACGTGATGCCGCCTTGGTTGCTTGGCTTGTGCAACATCACTTGTTGATGTCGGTAACCGCACAAAAACGTGATATTCACGATCCCAACGTAATTTCTGAATTTGCCACGCAAGTCGGTAACCAAACGTACTTGGATTATTTGTACTGCCTAACTGTTGCTGATATCCGCGCCACCAATAGTAGTTTGTGGAATAATTGGAAAGCGACGCTGCTGGAGAATCTTTATCTGGCCACCAAACGCTATCTCACTGAACATAAACCCACTGCTGCTACCGAACTACGCCGCCGGATTCAACAACACCAAGCACACGCTATGGGGTTGTTGCTTAGCTTAGGATTTACAGCTCAAACCGTAAATGAATTATGGAGTCGGTTTACTGCTGATTACTTTTTACGTCATCAACCCGAACAAATTGCTTGGCATTCACAACACATCGCCCAGTTAGAGTCAGATGAACAGTTACCGTTGATCTTAATCGGTGATGAAAATAACCAAGGCACGACAGAATTATTTGTATATCACCGAGAACACGATAACCTGTTTGCCGATATTGCTGCTGTATTAACCAGTCATGCGTTAAGTATTCACGATGCTCAAATTCTCGCTACTCGAGATGGTTATGTCATGGATACCTTCGTGGTGTTACAAGAAAATGGCCAACCATTGACAGATGCACGCCGTATTGAAGCCTTGAAACAGCAACTTTATGACGTGCTGCGCAAGCGTGTGACAGCACCATATGGACAACGTCGCCTCCCCCGCCGATTACGCAATTTCCAAGTGCCTACTCGTGTTGAGTTCTTGAGTGAGCGTAACCCGCGCCGTACCACCTTCGAATTAACAGCGCTAGACCGTCCTGGCCTCGTTGCCCAAATTGCCAAAGTACTACAAGCATTGGACTTAACCATTCTAGCCGCTAAAATCACCACCGTAGGCGAACAAGCAGAAGACTTGTTCATTGTGTCGACACGTCAACATGAAGCATTAACACCAGAGCAAAAACAACAATTACGTGCCAACATTATTGCCGCACTTGATCACTAAGTAGTTATAGGAAACATCATGAGTACTATCCAACAACGTATTGAAGCAGCTTTCGAAGCTCGTGCTAGCATTACTCCAAGCCAAGTGCCCGCTGAATTACAACGTGATTTAGCTGAGGTCATGCAAAAATTAGACTCCGGTGAATACCGCGTAGCCGAACAACAAAATGGTCATTGGATAGTCAATGAATGGCTGAAGAAAGCCGTTCTGCTTACTTTCCGCACCCAAGACAATCACCTGATGGACGGAGGCGAAACCCGCTTTTTTGATAAAGTGCCGAGTAAATTTGCTGACTATGACGAAGCCCGCTTCCGTAGTGAAGGTATGCGTGTGGTGCCACCTGCCATGGTACGTCAAGGTGCTTATATTGGACGCAATGTCGTTCTGATGCCCTCTTACGTCAATATTGGCGCTTACGTGGGGGATGGTACTATGGTCGATACGTGGGCGACAGTTGGCTCTTGTGCACAGATTGGTCGTAACGTGCACCTATCCGGCGGAGTTGGTATCGGTGGCGTGTTAGAACCGCTGCAAGCAACACCAACAATTATTGAAGACAATTGCTTTATTGGCGCCCGTTCAGAAATCGTCGAAGGCGTTGTTGTTGAAGAAGGTGCGGTGATCTCCATGGGTGTCTACATTGGTCAAAGCACTCGGATTTATGATCGTGAAACAGGCGAGATTCACTATGGTCGTGTGCCTGCTGGCGCGGTTGTCGTACCTGGTTCACTACCAGCTAAAGACGGTAGTCATAGCCTCTACGCAGCGATTATCGTCAAAAAAGTCGACGCGCAAACCCGTGCTAAAGTTGGTATCAACGAACTTCTACGTGCGGCGGAATAACCCTCTGAAATACGTACAATAAATCAGCAGGGATCGGCAGTTTAATATGAACTGCCGCCTGCGTGTGAGGATGCATAAACTTTAATCCAGTCGCTGCGAGCAGCAATCGCTGCAAACCAAACTGCTCCCGAAAAAACCGATTATGTCGGCCATCACCATGCCGCGTATCACCGATAATTGGGTGACGCAAATGTGCCATATGTCGCCGTAGTTGATGTTTACGTCCAGTCAGTGGGGTTAATTCCATCAGTGTATAACGTGCGCTGGAATAACGTTTACCTACCGCAAAGGGAAGTTCTACTTGGTCAATACAACGATAACGTGTTACGGCGTCTTGTGCTGCTTTATTTTGGTCGGCTTGAGCATCAGCAATCTTGTCCAATTCTTCCTGCAATGGATAGTCAAGCTCACCATCACCGAGATATCCACGCACCACCGCATGGTAGGTTTTTTCCACCTTGCGCTCACTAAATAAAGTCGTCATTAGTCGGGCGCTATCTGGATCTTTCGCAAACAATAAGATGCCAGAGGTGGGGCGATCAAGTCGATGCACGGGATACACTCGTTGCTTAATTTGATCCCGCACGCGTTGCAGCGCAAATTCGTGCGCGTCGCGGGCAATCCAGCTGCGATGTACAAGTAGCCCACTGGGCTTATCGACAGCAACAAAATAATCGTCCTGATACAGGATCGGTAAAGGTTCAGCGTAACTAGAGGTCATTGGCGAGAGGATCAGTACCACTGAGCAAGAGGTCGAACTCGCGCAAACTAGCGATTAAGCCATCATGTTGCTCTAATTGATCACGATATACATGGGTTGCCATCGGGCTTACAGCAATATTTTGCGGGAGTGGATGTTCGCCATCTAATATGGCCCACATCCGTGGGATCATAATAAATTGCAGCCACTGATGAAAATCAAGTGTGTCCATCGCAAATGGTTCGGCACTCTCCAACGCTTGTGCAGGTGGATAATGCGTTTGCCATAACCCCAAACAGTTCAGTTCAGCTTCAATACGCTCTAATAAACGAGCAGCACGTTGTCGTTGGTCCATGACTACCTCCACGACTTATTTTAGTTATAATAATACCATCATTAAGCAAAATGGCACATGTTGCAAGTTTCATGACTATAACCAATCTCGCCGAACTATTGCACAGTAGTAATAGTGATTATCTAATTTACGATCTTGGCCGTATTGTCCAACCCATTTCAGCATCAGAATTCACTGAAATCTGCGCCCAACAATGCCCCTACCCATATCCATTACAGCACCACGCGTGGTTTGCCGTAGTGTTTTGGGCAGCACAACAGCAGGACGTCGATCCCTTTATATGGTTTTTGAAAATGCCGGTGGACGAGCGTGGCTTACTCAGCCACATCGCGCAGCAAGAATATATGGCTCAAATTTTGGCGCTGCTTGGCCAACAACTCACTCATGCGTTAACTGACGAGCAAACACAACAACTCCAACAGTCTCCTTATTTATTTACCCCAGCGGAGGCAAAACGAGCGGCGTTGCATGCCAAACTCACTCTTCGTTGGCAGCGTGAACCGTCACCTTTTTATGACCGTGCCCGCGCTGAACTTGAACACCCTACCAGCGATGGTTGGCAATACCTTGGTGTACAAGGCATTCACGATGTAATCGCACGGCTGCTTCCACAAGAAGAAATAACCAAGACCATAGCAGCAAACTTTGCTAACTATCCTGAACCTTTACAGAATGCAGTCGCGGAAGCATTTGAACACAGCATTCCAGCGCCGAGCGTGGTTGAACAATTGCAACCATTAATTCAGCATGGCACAGGTATCAGCCGTTTGAATGCATTACGTGCGTTAACCGGGGGGGCTAGTGAGCCTACCATTGCGGCGAGTTGGGAAGCGCGTTTAGACCAAGCGAGCGTGGATGAGTTAATCGTCATTGCTGCACGTCATTGGCCTGCGCTAGCAGCATCGAGTCAGCGCTTGGAGCGTTACCTCGTGCAAGTAGCAAAACAGGATAATCCAGCACTCTTTGCCGGATTGGTACGGGATTTGCTGCAGTTACCATGTACGCGAGCATATACCCTCAGCCTGCTCCAACGTAATGATCTACCTGCTGTATTGTACTTAGCTTGGCAGCAGTTTATCCAAACCCATAGCGCTTGATAGTCAGCGCCAGTTAACTGGCGCTGATGTTGGGGAACAATAAATTATTTTGCTTTCGTTGCCGCCGGACCTGCCTTAGGTAGGTTCGGCCCTACTTTAATACCCACCAAGCTCAACAGGAACTGGCCATACATGACCCAGTCACCAAGCAATGAATACAACGGGTACTTGAAGGTCGCTGGTTTATTTTGTTCAAACACAAAATGACCGAACCACGCAAACCCATACCCGAGCACCGGTATTAACCATAACCACGCCCACTGCTGGGTTACGCACGCATAACCAAGCACGGCAAGCACCAAAGTACTGCCGATATAATGCAGTGCTCGGCAGCGCCGATCCGAGTGTTCTGCCAAGTAATAAGGGTAGAATTCAGCAAAGTTATTAAATTGCATGCTTCACCTCATTCGCCTGTTCTCTCGGTTGAAATAACAATTGACCACGGATATTCCCTACTTCGAGTTCAGTGATGGTTTGATAACCATGTTGCTTGAACAAATTAAGAAATCCTGGATGGGTAACATATACTGCCAGCCCACGTGAGTTGGGTGATTCTTCCATCGCGGTTTGTGCGGCTCGTACTAACAAATCACCCCAACCTTGTTGTTGATAACGTGGGCTAACCGCTAAAAACGCCAGCATATGGAAATCATCGCCGCCTATCGCTGCTTGAATCAGACGCTCTTTTTCCAATAATTGTTTCGTACTGACATAGCCAGCAGTAAGTAACATTTTTAACCGCCATTGCCAGTATTTACCGGGGCCAAAACTTTTACCGGGTTGGGTCAAGCAGGCGACTCCAATGACTGAATCGCCATCGAATACGCCAAACATGGGCTGCTGTGCTTCCCAAAAAGCCATCAGTTCTTCGCGAATAGCAGCTCGCAATCGTTGCTCATAGTCGGCTTTATCCGCTTGAAAGATCGACATAAACAAGGCATCGTCGTAATACGCTTGATAGAGCAGCGACGCAGCCATTTTTAAATCTTCGGCAACCAAGTAAGTGAGCTGTCCTTCACGTAATTGAGCGGGATTAATTGTTGTCATGGAATGTCCTTACTATTCCTTTGAATAGACCGTTTCCGGTGCATGAAACCATGCTCTGGATAATTTACAACCACTTTCAAATTACTTGATCCAAAACAAATATGCTACTATTGCGTTTATTCGTTGATGGTCAGGTTCACAACTCGCGGCGTTAAGTTGCGCAGAAACTCGGCTAACGAAGGAGCCAGAATTTCATGTTGTGGTCGCCCGACGAACTCCAAGCCGACGTTGCCAGTGTCATTATCCACGCTAATCAACAAATCATCTGATTCCTCAGCTAAACCAATAAAACAGGTTAACGGCTGACGTAACCGCCGTTTCATTAAGACATGGCCGGCCAAGTTAGCTTGTAAGCGCTGACCATCCTCAGCGCAATAATTTTGTAATAGTAACAGTGGATGATCGGCGTACGAAGCATATAAATCAGCTGCGTACCAACGTCCATAATAGGTTTCCAGATCAGCATGGAAAGGCTGTTCTAATGCATGAGCAAGATCGTGAAACTGTAGTTCAGCAGACTGCCGTACTGGTTGCCACTCAACCCAGTCATCCTGTAGGACAGTTCGATAAATTGGAGCTTGCCATTCATCTTGGTGTTCCGTGACTAATGGAACCTGAGCCGCAGCATAGGCAGCCAAATAGCGGTCAATAAAATTATCAAGCTCGGTTGCTAATAACATAACATTGCCTTAAATGTGTTTTTCTGGTAACTCTCGCGCAGCACAGCTACAATGCTCTGCTGCATTGAATAAAGTAGTGTAACAGGTAATCAAATTTGAAGAACCCAACTCTTGATCATTTAAACTTAGGACAACCCACCGTATATCCTCATCAGTACGATGCCTCATTATTGCAGGCCGTTCCACGGCAATTAAATCGTACTCCAATTGGTCTACCAGAGGGACAACCACTCCCGTTTACAGGGGATGATATCTGGCACGGTTATGAACTATCGTGGTTAAATAGTTGTGGGCTACCGCAGGTGGCTGTCGCCGAATTTCGGGTTCCTTGTATGAGCCCAAACCTCATTGAATCTAAGTCGTTTAAACTATATCTTAATAGCTACAACGACTCTCGTTGGCCGAGCTGGGAACAAGTTCAGCACCAACTCACCGAAGATCTATCGGCTTGTGCAGGGGCACCGGTAACCGTAATACTCAGTACCTTAGCACAAGCTCAACGCCAAAGTTTTGGTGAGTTACCCGGCCAATGCCTTGATCAGCAAGACTTAGCCATAGATTGTTATCACTATAACCCGGATTTATTGCAGTTAAGATCCACGAACATGGTGAGCGAGACCTTACACAGTCACCTGTTGAAATCAAACTGCTTGATTACCAATCAACCGGACTGGGGATCGGTACTAATACGATATCAAGGTCCGGCCATTGATCACGCAGCTTTATTGCGCTACATAGTGTCATTTCGTCATCATAATGAATTTCACGAGCAGTGCGTTGAGCGGATCTATATGGATATTAAAACGCGACTCAAACCGAGCGAGTTAACGGTATACGCACGTTATACACGCCGTGGGGGGCTCGATATCAATCCATTTCGTTCTGACTTCGAGCCAACGCCACAATCTGCCCGGTTGTGTCGCCAGTAGTGAATGATATAAAAGGAAAGTTTATGAAATTTACAATCGCGCCACGTGGCAGCATGAGTTTACTCTCGCAGCTTGAAATTAATCGTCTCAAACAAAGTAACGATGAAGTCCTCTATCGGCTATTCCGTAACTGCTGTCTGGCGGTATTAAACGCTGGCAGTACCACAGATAGCAGCGCAGAAATTTTCGAAAAGTATCACGATTTTGATGTCAACGTATTGCGCTGTGAACGGGGGGTTATGCTTGAACTTATCAACCCACCGGCAGATGCTTTCGTTGATGGCAAACTTATTGTTGGTATGCAAGAACTGGTCGAAGCAGTTCTCCGCGATATTTTATACACCGGTGAACGTTATAACGCACAAACATTAGACTCTGCCGATACGCACACCCTTACCCATGTGGTATTTGATATTTTACGCAACGCCCAAGTGGTACAGCCAAGCTTAGACCCTAACGTGATTGTCTGTTGGGGCGGCCACTCCATTAGCGAAGTTGAATACAAGTACACGAAAGAAGTAGGTTACCAACTCGGATTACGAGGCTTAAATATTTGTACCGGTTGTGGTCCTGGCGCCATGAAAGGCCCAATGAAGGGAGCGACCATTGGTCATGCGAAGCAACGGATCACCGATGTGCGCTATATAGGTCTGACCGAACCCGGTATTATCGCAGCAGAACCACCAAACCCTATCGTCAATGAATTGGTGATCATGCCCGATATTGAAAAGCGTTTGGAAGCATTCGTACGTTGCGCTCATGGTATTGTTATTTTCCCAGGTGGCGCAGGAACTGCAGAAGAGTTGCTGTACATTCTGGGCATCCTCATGCACCCCAATAACGCACGTCAAGTATATCCAATTGTGCTGACTGGTCCAGAAGGTAGTCGTGGTTACTTTGAAGCAATTGACGATTTCATTATTGCCACCTTAGGTGAAGAAGCCCGTAAACTCTATGAGATCATTATCGCTGATCCAGTTTCCGTCGCCCGGAAAATGACACAAGGGACTGCCGCAGTGAAGGAGTATCGGCACGAAACAGGTGATTCTTATTGCTTTAATTGGACCTTGTTTATTGAGGAAGCATTTCAGCGGCCATTTGTGCCCAACCATGACAATGTGCGTAACCTCAACTTGCACTATAATCAAGAACCGCAAGCATTAGCGGCAAATCTGCGCCGCGCATTCTCGGCTATCGTTGCGGGCAACGTAAAAGATGATGGTATTCGCGCTATCCGTCAGCATGGGGTCTTCGAAATCCATGGCGATTCATCCTTGATGAAGAAATTGGACGTATTGTTACAGGCGTTCGTCGATCAAGGACGAATGAAACTCCCTGGTTCAGTGTATCATCCGTGTTACCGCGTCGTGACCGATTGATCTGTGATGAAGGAGGCACTTGTCCGTGTCAAAAATGCTCAAAATCGTTATTATTGGTTTTGCCGTCTATTTTGCTGCCGCAGCCATTGTGCTGCAGTTTTACCAAGCAGACCCAGAAAACATGAGCTGGCAAGAGCGAGAAACCTTTAACCTTAAGCAAATAGGCCGGTTAAACCTAGGTACTCCGCGCGATGATGTGATTCGCCTATTGGGCTCACCTGATATTAGCGAAGCGAAAGTGACCGATAGCGGCGAACTCCTCGTATTGTTTTATCGCACACATCATGTTAAATCAGACGGCATTACCACACGTGACGAGTGTACTCCACTGCTCTTTAAAGATGACGTCCTCATCGCTTGGGGTGCTGACGCTTATAGTGAATATCAATCATTTTAATAACGCTCTCCCACTCTGTATCGAGCAAAATCAGGTATAATAGGCCTGATTTTGTTCGATTATTCCCTCCTTTAGAAGTAAGAAGGTATCTTCATGAGCACCACAATTACCGTGATTCCTGGTGATGGAATCGGTCCTGATATCATTGACGCCACTATCAAAATTCTAGACCAAGCGGGTTGTAATTTTACCTATGAATATGCTGACGCGGGTTTAACTGCGTTAGAAAAAACTGGTGAACTGCTCCCGCAAGCAACATTGGACGCCATTGCGCGTAACCCTGCGACCTTGAAAGGTCCATTAACTACGCCAGTAGGTGAAGGCTTCACGTCAATTAACGTCAGCCTGCGTAAACAATTCAACCTGTACGCTAACGTGCGTCCAGTGAAATCATTCAAAGGCACCCAGGCGCGCTACGAGAACATCGATATTATTACCGTTCGTGAGAATACCGAAGGGATGTACTCGGGCTTAGGCCAAGTGGTTTCTGAGGATGGCACTGAAGCCCAAGCAGTGAGCAAAGTTACCCGTAAAGGCGCTGAGCGTATCGTACGCTTTGCCTATGAGCTTGCGCGAAGGGAAGGCCGTAAAAAAGTGACTGCTGTGCACAAAGCAAATATCTTAAAATCAACCTCTGGCTTATTCCTGAAAGTAGCTCGTGAAATTGCGGCAGAATATCCAGATATTCAATCAGAAGAAATGATTGTCGATGCTGTGTGTATGAAGCTCGTCATGAACCCTGAGCAGTTCGACGTCATTGTAACCACGAACCTGTTTGGCGATATTTTGTCAGATCTTTGTGCTGGTTTGGTGGGTGGCCTAGGGATGGCTCCAGGCGCGAACATTGGTGATGATTCAGCGATCTTTGAAGCGGTTCACGGCTCTGCACCTGACATCGCTGGGAAGAACCTAGCTAACCCGACCTCAGTGATCTTAGGTGCGATTCAAATGCTGGAATACTTGGGTATGCCTGAGCACGCAAAACGCATCCTTGCTGCGGTGACTGATGTGATTGCTAGTGGCGATCGCACTACCCGTGATTTGGGTGGTACCGGTGGCACTACGGACTTCACCCAAGCTATTATCGAGCGTTTATAACGACGATTAGTGAAGCCCGCCAATATAGCGGGCTTTTTTATTTCAACGCCCGTAAATGTACGGTTATTTCTTCCCGATCGTGGTACAAGTGCTTCGCTTGTAATTCAAACACACCACGCCCTTCTGCCACCAACTGCTCTTGGATATTGGCTAAGTATTCAGTTACCAGTGCATAACGGCGTTTCATCGGTAATTTCAGGTTGAAAATTGCTTCACGACAATCCCCTTCAATCAGCCACTGGGACATTAACGCAGCCACGCGACTGGGCTGCTCTACCATGTCACAGACAAGCCAGGTCACGTTTTTTTTCTTAGGTCGAAACTTAAAACCATCCTCTTGAACGTGTTTCACTTGCCCAGTTTCCAATAATCTAGGATCCATTGGACCATTATCAACCGCTTGTACCATCATACCGCGGCGTACGAGCTGATAGGTCCAACCACCAGGCGCTGCGCCCAAATCGACCGCATTCATACCTGATTGAATTCGTTGTTCGCGTTCCTCAGCGGGAATAAATACCTGAAATGCTTCATCCAGTTTCAGCGTTGAACGGCTAGGCGCATCACTCGGGAAACGTAACCGTGGGATCCCCATTAGCCAAGGCGATTGGTTGAATGAATAGGAAAAGCCTAGGATGAGTTCTTGATTATTTACAAAAAAGGCATGCAACGTTGGCCGTCGATCGGATTCATTTGCAGTTAACCAATCAATGGCTCGTAACCCCTGCCGCAATGGCACCGTAAACTTGCGACAGAATTTAGACAGTTCCTTACCTGCATTGGTATCAGGGACTTCTACACGAATATCACCGGCAGGTTTAATGGCAGCAAATGGTTCACTGACATCTTCGTCAATTAATGCGACTTGAATAGCACTCACCCGGTCAGACGTCGGCAACTCATTCAAATGCGCTAATATGACAAAAAACTGACGCGTAAAAATCAGGTCTTTCAGTATCAGCTTCTTCCCTAAATGTTCACTTTCTTCAGGTTGGCAACGGTACACCACGTACCCTTGCAAGGGCTGCGTTTGACAATAACCATAGATACCCAATCGGCCTGCTTTATCTTGCAATTCTGCCGCACAATCATTTTCAAACCCTGGCCGACAATATGCCACTAGTCCATTCATGCTATCCCCTTAAGACGTTTGCTCAACGTGCTGAATGAATTGTACCATGACATCGACCGCTTCTTGCCATAAAACCTCACGGCTTATACCACTTCGTTTGGTCGGTTCAAAACTATGGTCGCCACCCTCTAACCAATGTAGCATGATGTTAGTAGGTAATTTGTATCCAGCAACTTGTTGGGGACGCCCTAATGGGTCGCGGGTACCCTGGATCACTAAATTTTGTTGACAATGATTGGCCAGTTCAGTCACCCGCAAACGCTCTGGTTTGCCGCTTGGGTAAAACGGAAATCCTAACGCAATGGCCGCCTTTGCGCCAAGCTCATCAGCACATTGGAAAGCAACCCGAGCCCCCATTGATTTGCCTATGAGATAAAGGGGCTTAGCGTCAGAAAATTCACGCACGACAGTAGCCATACTATGGCATAAAGCAGCCATTCGCGGTGGTGGGCGACGAATGCCGGTATCCATGAACTGCTGCCAATATGGGAAGTTAAAGCGCACAACTTCTATATCATTGAGTGCTAATGCCAGTGCGAAAAATTGCATAAAATCACTTTGTAACCCAGCACCAGCACCATGCGCAAACACCACGCGAATAGCACCTTGTGGATTATCATGCTGAACCGCCACACGCTGGCTAGCTTTCATAGCTATCTTCTTCCTCTTCGACCACTTGCAATAACCATTGTCGAAACGTGGCAATTTTTCCGACCTCAGCCTGGGATTCACGGCACACCAGATAGAACGATTTCTCGCGCGGCAATGCGTCTGGGAAAATTTGAATTAAATGGCCAGCATCAATTTCTGGTTTAACCAGCACATTATTTGCTAACGCAACGCCTTGGCCATGTACAGCAGCTTTTAGTGCCAAGTTAGAGTGGCTAAAAATCGGGCCATTGTCGCCTTTGTTTTTATCAATCCCAACTAATTTGAACCAGTCTTTCCACGCATTACGAGTTTCATCATGCAATAAGGTGTGATTGAGTAGGTCACGCGGTTCTCGCAACGGAATATGACTCTTTAATAGATTCGGCGAGCAGACGGGGATTAAGTATTCATTATGGAGCTTATACGCTTTTAATCCTGGCCATTTGCCCGATCCATAATAAATAGCGACATCCACATCTTCTGTCAGTGAACCGTCAACTTCATCAACGGCTCGAATGCGAACATCGATATCCGGGTATGCCTCACGGAAGCGACTTAGTCTCGGTACAAACCACAGAATCGCAAAGCTCGGCGGCAAGGAAATCGTCAATGAACCACGTTGACTGGCATACTTCACTTTATCCGTTGCTTGCACAATATGATCAAAGATCTCTTTTAGCTCAAGATAATAGGTCTGCCCTTCAGGGGTGAGTAATAAGGAGCGGTTACGTCGTAGGAACAGCTGTACCCCCAAGAAGTCCTCCAATGCTTTGACCTGATGGCTTACCGCGGCTTGGGTGACGTACAGTTCATCTGCAGCCCGCGTAAAACTCAAATGACGGGCTGCAGCTTCAAAAGCCTTAAGAGCATTCAGTGGGGGTAATCTACGCATGATTTAGTTTATAGGCGAACGCCACCATCAATTTCAATGACTCGACCGCTAAAGAAGTCATTTTCAATAATGTAACGGGCACTGTGTGCAATTTCATCGGGCTGGCCCCAACGGCGCAACGGCACCATACTCAATGCTCGCTCGATCGCTTCTGGTTTCATTTGTGCTGTCATTGGGGTTTCAATAAACCCAGGTGCGATAGCCCCACAACGAATACCGAAGCGCCCCAGCTCCCGCGCCCAAGTAACTGTCATTGCTACCACACCTGCTTTAGTGGCCGCATAGTTGGTTTGACCAATATTACCAGCGCGCGCCACACTGGAGATATTAATGATCACGCCGCCTTGATTAGCTTTCGCCATATGTGCTGCGGCTTCACGGCCACACAAGAAACTACCGGTCAAGTTGACATCCAGTACAGACTGAAATTGCTGGAGTGGCATCTTATGCGTTATTTCTCCGTCCTTGCATTTAATCAGCATGCCATCCCGAAGAATACCAGCGTTGTTGATCAACACATGAATACCACCGAAGTCTGCGACAATTTGGTTGAAGACTTCTTCTACAGCAGCTTCATCGGTTACGTTTACAACATAACCTTTCACTTTCTTGGCACCTTTATTTAAGCAAAGCTGTTCTGCTTCTTGCAGCGTATCCGCATTCATATCGATAAGTGCTAATTGTGCGCCATCAACGGCGAAATGTTCCGCCATAGCTCGACCTAAGCCCTGTGCACCGCCGGTAATGACAATGGTACTAGCTGAAATTTTCATACTGAATTCCGTTATTTTTGTTTCGCTTCAAGTAAGTTAAAAATACTAGAGAAATCTTTACGACCATGACCTAACACGGACCAACTACGGTACAAATTATGCGTCAAGGCTCCCATTGGAGTGACCGCACCACTAGCTAACGCCGCCTGTTGCGCTAACCCAAGGTCTTTACTCATTAAATCAACCAAGAAGCCGCCTTCATAGTTACGGCTCGCTGGCGCATTGGTCATCACACCTGGGCAAGGATTATAAACATCCAGGGTCCAATTACTACCTGAGCTCTTTGCCATAATATCCGATAACACTTTGGCATCAAGACCATGCGCAATACCCAGTTGCAACGCTTCTGATGTTCCCACCATTAACACTGACAACAGCATATTGTTACAGATTTTGGCTATTTGTCCTGCCCCAGCAGCACCGGCATGGAAAATATTCTTACCCATATGTTCGAGTACTACATGGGCACGCTCAACCGCAGCAGCGTCACCGCCACAGATGAATGTCAGGGTCCCTGCTTGCGCGCCACCTACCCCACCTGATACCGGCGCATCAATAAAATCAATCCCACGTGCGGCAAAAGCCTCATGCACTTGGCGCGCTGTTGCCGCACTGACAGTACTACAATCAATAGCGAGTGTACCAGCGGTAAGTTGCTGAACCAGCCCTTGATCACCTAAATAAACTGCTTGTACATGCTTATCAGCAGGCAGCATGGTAATCACAAACTCCGCACCTTGCGCTGCTGCTGCCGCCGATTCAGCGACTTCACAACCCGCTGCTGTTGCGGCTTCTAGTGCTGCTTCTGCCAAGTCAAAGACTCGCACGTGATGACCGCCTTTGACCAGATTGGCGGCCATCGGGCCACCCATATTACCTAATCCAATAAATCCTATTTGTGCCATAGTTCACCTCGGCTTTGTCGTGCTTGTTATTATTGGCCCAAGTTTGCCAGCGGGTGTTCCGCTGCGCCCCAAGGCGAGGTAAAGAATTCATCAATAGTTTCAGCATCCACATCGTTTACCGATGCATGCTGCCACTTGGGTTGTTTATCTTTGTCAATCAGCAATGCTCGAATCCCTTCTGCGAAATCACCACGCACTGCACAATTGACCGATAGTGTTAACTCGAGTCGGAAGCAATCCGCTAAATTCAGATCAGGTCCGTGCTGCAGTTGGTTCCAAACGATATGTGCGGTTATTGGACAACCACCGGCAAGCGTTGTTCGCGCTCGTACTAACCATGGGTGCTCATCGGTATTGCTTAAAATAGCACTGACTACAGTCTCTATATCACTACCGCTAGTTAACTTTTGAATTAATGGTAAGTGTGCTTCAACCTGGCTCTCCGGGCGTTGTGAACCATCGCGTGCACTAATCTGGTTGAGTAAATCCGTCACTTTCTGATGATTCAAAGCTGCAGTATCGCCCCATTGGATCGCTTGCAAACCACTCAAAATTTCCGCATAGCTACTGCTGGCAACAAAATGATCGGCTAACTTTAAAAACAACGCATCAGTAGCATTCATGTGCGCGCCGGTCAGCCCTAAAAACAGCCCGCAACCTGTTGGCATTTGATTCAAGAAGTAGGTCGCGCCAACATCAGGATATAACCCGATGGTAATTTCCGGCATCGCCAGCAATGAACGTTCAGTCACGATGCGATGACTCGCGCCATTCATAAGCCCCATACCGCCGCCCATAACAATGCCGTGTCCCCATACCAGCAATGGCTTAGGGAACGTATGGATAGCATAATCCAAGCGATATTCTTGGCTAAAGAAATCTGCTACTTCATCAACTAATACACCTGGTTGAGCTTTCATAGCGTGGTACATCGCCACTATGTCACCACCAGCACAAAATGCTTTATCACCAGCACCTTGGAGCACCACACAGGCAATATCATCAGCATCAGCCCAGTGTTGCAACCGCGGCAACAGTTCCTGAATCATCGGCAAACTTAACGCATTCAGTGACTTCTCTGAGTTCAGCGTCACCACCCCAATCCGTTTGCCATGATTGGCTTCTAACTCATCAAACAGAATAACTGAATCCACTATCGTCTCCTTTAAATGCAACAAAGCCATCCTTATAGGATGGCTCGGTCCATATCTGCTAACAACCGACGAGCAATAATGACCCGCATGATCTCGTTAGTACCTTCTAAGATTTGATGTACGCGCACATCTCGCACATGGCGTTCTAATGGATATTCCTTAATATACCCATAGCCACCATGGATCTGTAACGCTTCGTTACATACGTGAAAACCAACGTCGGTTGCAAAACGTTTAGCCATCGCACAATAGGTGGTTTTATCAGGATCATTAGTATCTACTTTAAAGGCTGCTAACCGCACCATTTGTCGTGCAGCGACAAGTTCAGTCGCCATATCGGCTAACTTAAACTGTAACGCTTGAAATTGTGCCAATGATTGACCAAATTGGCTGCGCTCGTGCATATATTGCTGGGCAGTTTCCAACGCGGCCTGTGCAGTTCCCACCGAACATACCGCAATATTAATTCGCCCACCATCAAGACCCATCATGGCAAATTTAAAGCCTTCACCTTCCTGTCCGAGGATGTGATCAGCAGGAATGCGGACATCTTCAAACGTCACTAAACGAGTTGGTTGCGCGTTCCAACCCATTTTTGCTTCTTTCTTACCGTAGCTAATACCAGGCGCGTCGGCTGGGACAATAAAAGCTGAAATCCCACGGGCGCCAGCTTCGCCGGTACGCGCCATCACGACCAATACATCCGTGCTGCCTGCACCTGAAATAAACATTTTTGAGCCGTTGATGACATAGTCATCGCCAACCCGCTTCGCTGTGGTACGTAGGCTAGCAGCATCAGAACCTGAACCTGGCTCAGTTAAGCAATAAGAACCAAGCTTCTCACCTGTCACAAGTTCTGGTACCCATTGTTCGATTAGTTCGGGTTGGGCGAATGAACCAATCATCCAAGTAACCATATTGTGAATGGTCATCATAGCGGTCGTTGCGGTACATCCCATCGCCAACTGCTCAAAAATTAATGCAGCATCTAACCGACTCATGCCAAAGCCACCGGCTGACTCGGGAGTATACATCCCCATAAAGCCCATTTCTCCAGCTTTACGGAATACCTCAATGGGGAAATGGGAAGTTTCATCCCATTCAGCTGCATAAGGCTTCAATTCATTTTCTGCAAACGCACGTGCCGTATCAACAAAGGCTTGCTGGTCGTCAGTTAAATTAAAATCCATAACTACGTCCTTTTATTTTAAATGAATGGTCATGTTCGGGCCGGAAACGTCGGCGATATCGCTTTCAAACCAGCGTGCAGTAATAGTTTTAGTTTCACTATAGAAACGCACCGCTTGCTTACCGTAAGCATGTAAATCACCGAAGAACGAACCTTTCCATCCCGTAAATGAGAAGAATGGGAGAGGTACAGGAATAGGAATGTTAATTCCCACTTGCCCTACTTCAACATGATGTTGATATTTCCGTGCCGCAGCACCGCTAGCGGTGAATATTGAGGTACCGTTACCGTATGGATTGGCGTTCACAATGGCTAAGGCATCATCAAGTGAATCGACTTCCATCGCGCATAATACCGGACCGAAAATCTCATTTTTGTAGATTTCCATGTCGGTCGTAACGCCGCTAAACATGGTTGGACCAACCCAGTTGCCGTTTGGATAACCATCGACTTGGCATTGACGCCCGTCAACCAGTAAGTTAGCGCCTTCCGCCACGCCTTGGGTAATAAAGTTTTCAACCCGTTGCTTAGCTTGCGGGCTAATCAGCGGACCATAAGCTGCATCTTTATCATCCCATGCACCTGGCTTTACTTTTTCCAACTCAGCAGCTACTTCTGGGATCCACTCTCGTGCTGCCCCTACAAACAATGCTACCGAAATAGCCATACAACGTTGCCCTGCAGCCCCAACTGAAGCACCCACCAGGTTGCTAATTACTTGAGCTTTGTTTGCATCAGGCATAATGACACAGTGGTTCTTAGCACCAGCAAAGGCCTGCACGCGTTTCATATTTTCCGTACCACGACGGTAGATGTATTGACCTACAGGCACCGAACCGACAAACGAAATCGCTTTAATCGCTGGTTCATCAAGGATGAAATCAACTTGCTCTTTAGCACCATGAATGACTTGCAATACGCCTTTTGGTACACCTGCTAGCTCAAACAACTCAACCAATTTGGTTGGCGTAAGCGGGTCTTGCTCCGATGGTTTCAAAATAAAGGTATTACCGCAGGCGATCGCCAGAGGGAACATCCATAGTGGAATCATCGCCGGAAAGTTAAACGGGGTAATCCCAGCACACACACCCAGTGGTTGGGTGTAGCTATAACTGTCAATTCCACGCGCGACGTTCTCAACGGTTTCGCCCATTAACAATGAAGGAATATTCGCTGCATGTTCAACGACTTCAATACCCCGCCATACGTCGCCTTTGGCATCATCAAAGGTTTTCCCTGTTTCACTGGCTAAAATCGTGGCGATCTCATCGTGATGCTCTTTTAACAATGCTTGATACCGCATCATCACCCGCGCACGCTCCGACACAGGCACTTCTTTCCACGTTAAGAACGCTTCCTTCGCACTCGCCACCGCTCGCTGCATTTCTGCTTGGGTAGCGCATGGCACTTGGGCAATGATCTCTTGGGTAGCTGGATTGGTGACATCAATCCATTGCTCGCTGGTAGATTGAATAAACTCACCATCAATAAAAAGTGGTACCTTTTTGCTCATCTGAATTACCTCGTTGTTGTATTCATCTAATCCTATGTTCTTTATTCTCGTTGTTTTGCGGTCTCTTTAACATTGACGAACTTGCCTCTATAATGGACAAAATTGCGATTTTGGAACCCTTTATGAGTCAACCGTCGTCATGGCCGCTGCCGCCGGGTAGTTCACGGGTCGTATTACCCTTAAAACTCACCCAGCAATTAGCCCAACACCCATTGACAAAACACCTGTACCCTCTGTCCTATGGGCACTATGTGGATGCTGTAGGGCATCACGTTGAACGTCAATCGCATACCGATTATCTGCTTATTTTCTGTTACCGTGGTCGTGGTTGGTTTCGCACCCCTCATACACAAGGAGCGTTGCAAGCTGGGCAATTATTGCTATTGCCCGCAGGGCAACCACATGCCTATCGTGCTGATCGACAGCATCCTTGGAGTATTTACTGGACCCATTTTAGTGGACAAGCGGCAAGTAGCTGTATCAATTTTCTTGCGTTGACCGATACTCAACCAGTACTCTCGCTGGCACAATGGCGACCATTACTCCCGGTGGTGACCAATCTCCTTAACCTACAAACTCAACACCAGCAATTTACCGCAGCCGTTGTTGCCGCCAGCTTGTTGCAGCAAATTATTGCGGAGTTACCGCGGTTAACCGTCACCACAACAGCTCCTCAAGGGTTTGACCTAACCGCACTAGAACGGTTCATGTACGATAATTATCATCGCGATTTAACGCTCGCTGATTTTGCCGAATTTGCGGGTCTATCTCGCTTTCATTTCAGTAAAAAGTTCAAGCAATTAACTGGCACGAGTCCAATGCGTTATTTCAACCAAATTCGCGTTAAAATGGCCTGTCAGCTATTGGACACATCCACTGACTCTATTCGTCACATTGGCCAACAATTAGGGTTTGATGACCCGTATTATTTTTCGCGTTTGTTCAAGAAAACCATGGGGATGGCACCACAGCATTATCGTGATAGTGCTAGTTTACGAGCTGTACACCAACCACTTAAAGGAGTTTGACCATGTGGATTTTATGGGCTGTTACCGGATTATGGGCGGCAAGCTTTTCTCTCATTGGTGAGTTTCTAGCCGGCCACGTTGACGGATACATTGCCGTCTTTATCCGCATGGTTTTGGCATTGCTCCTATTTTTACCGCTTTGGCAGCCCGCTCGCCTCAGTTGGCGTCAACATACACAATTGCTTGCGATTGGCGCATTCCAAATTGGTGTCATGTACCTCTTTCTTTATCATGCTTTTCTCTATCTCACGGTGCCCGAGGTTTTACTATTTACCATTTTCACCCCGTTTTATGTCACCTTACTCGATGACTGGCTCTTTCAGCGCCGTCGATTACCACTGCGCTGGTGGGTAGCCACACTAATTGCTGTGATGGGCGCTGCAGTGATCCGCTACGATACTTTGAGTGACTCATTTCTACTTGGCTTCCTATTGATCCAAGCAGCCAACCTCTGTTTTGCAGCTGGGCAGGTGTGTTACAAACACATGGAACTTGGGAGTCAACGTAATCAAGTACACGTATTCGCCTCATTCTTTATCGGTGCCACCCTCGCCACTGGCATTGCCATGGCACTATTTGCTGATCTACGTATGTATCCGACCACGACCGTCCAGTGGATCGTATTATTGTGGCTCGGTTTAGGCGCCTCTGGATTGGGATACCTCGCATGGAATCTCGGTGCCAAACGCGTCAATGTGGCCCAGCTCGCCACCATGAACAATATGCTGATTCCAGCTGGGCTACTCATTAATTACGTGTTTTGGGGCGAGTCGGTCCCATGGCACAGACTCGCCGTTGGTGGTGTAATCCTGCTATTTTCTGTCTGGTTAGCGTCGCGGCGAGGTCGTTAAATAAGTTCGACTGCAACAGCTACCGCTTCCCCACCACCAATACATAATGACGTCACGCCACGTTTGAGTTGGCGTTGCTGCAAGGCATGCAACAAGGTTACCAACAAACGCGCGCCACTGGCGCCAATTGGGTGGCCAAGGGCACAAGCACCGCCATTCACATTCACCCGTTCGTGTGGCAAGTTCATTTCTTGCATAGCGAGCATAGTAACCATGGCAAAGGCTTCATTAATCTCCCACAAGTCCACATCCGTCGTCTGCCAATTGAGTTGCTGCAACAACTTGGTCATCGCTCCAATAGGCGCAACGGTGAACTCCGCTGGTGCTTGCGCGTGGGTGGCATGCCCAACGACCCGAGCTAATGGCTTAATTCCTTGTGCTAAGGCATCGCTCTCGCGCATCAAAATTAAGGCCGCAGCGCCATCTGAAATTGAGCTTGAGTTCGCTGCGGTAATGGTCCCTTGCGGTGCAAATGCTGGGCGCAATTGTGGAATCTTCTCCGGCATCGCTTTGCCCGGCTGTTCATCAATGCTTACTGTTACCTCACCTTTGCGGGTACTGTATGTGACTGGCACAACTTCAGCTTCAAATAAGCCATCGCGAATCGCGGTCTGCGCTCGGGTTAATGACGCTAATGCAAATTCATCCATGGCTTCCCTGGTCAACCCATACTCATCGGCAGTCGCCTGGGCGTAGGTTCCCATCGCTTTTCCTTCATAGGCGTCTTCTAAGCCATCCAACATCATATGGTCATAGATCGTATCATGTCCCATACGCAAACCCGCGCGGGCTTTTTTCATGAGATAAGGTGCATTGGTCATACTTTCCATGCCGCCGGCAACCACAGCCTGAGCCGATCCTGCCCGCAAAATATCGGCAGCTAACATCACTGCTTTTAAGCCAGAACCACACACCTTGTTAATGGTGGTAGCACCTACCTGCCGTGGCAACTCAGCATACAAAGCGGCCTGTCGCGCCGGTGCTTGCCCTAATCCTGCGGGCAATACGTTGCCCATAATTACTTCTGATAAATCGGTTCCTTGTAGCCCGCTTTGTGCTAGTGCCGCTTGAATTGCAGTAGCCCCCAAACGTGGTGCGCTTACCTCAGTTAAGGCACCTTGAAAGCCACCCATTGGGGTACGCTTAGCGGCAACGATAACCACAGCATCTGACATAATAACTCCTATATACTTCGTTTTTATTGGTCGTTAGCCCCAACATGCTGGTCCCAGCAACGGCTTGTAACCTGGTTACCTTTACGTTAACGTAAACTTGGTTTAAGCTTAGCTCCCTCAGCCATGACAAGCAAGTGAAAATGACGACACAAACCACCTACAGCATCGGCGAATTAGCTCGTGAATTTGATATTACCACGCGCAGCATTCGCTTTTATGAAGATCAAGGGTTGCTGACTCCTCAGCGCCAAGGGCAAACGCGTCTTTATACCAACAAAGACCGCGTCCGACTGAAACTTATTTTACGTGGCAAGCGATTAGGTTTTTCGCTGGCAGAAACGAAGAATCTCTTTGACCTCTATGACATGGAAAATAGCAGCGAACGTCAGCTACGTACCGTTTTAGCGCTCATTGACGATAAAAAATTATCGTTAAAGCAACAACTGGAAGATATCAAAGTGTTGCTTGTTGAATTGAGTAACCTCGAAGAACGGTGTCGCGATGAACTCGCTGAAATTGAAGCACAATCAATGGCAAAACAATCTTCGTCAACGCAGGAGTCTCTATGATCAGTCAATACACACAACTCAATTTTGGGCTCGGCGAGACTGCCGATATGATCCGCGAAACTGTAAACGCGTTCGCCCGTGATGAAATTGCACCACGCGCTGCACAAATTGACGAAAGTAATGAATTCCCTGCTGATTTATGGCGCAAAATGGGGGAGCTTGGCTTACTTGGAATGACCGTATCCGAAGAGTACGGTGGCTCAGGTTTAGGCTACCTTGAGCACGTCGTCGCCATGGAGGAAATCAGTCGCGCCTCTGCTGCCGTCGGCTTAAGTTACGGTGCCCACTCTAACCTGTGTGTCAATCAAATCGCACGCAACGGCACCCCTGAACAAAAAGCGAAGTATTTACCAAAGCTGTGCTCTGGTGAATATGTTGGGGCTCTGGCGATGAGCGAGCCCAATGCCGGTTCCGACGTCGTGAGCATGAAATTACGGGCGGATCGTCACGGTGACCATTATGTGCTCAATGGCAACAAAATGTGGATCACCAACGGTCCTGATGCTGATGTTTTAGTAGTTTATGCCAAAACCAATCCTGAAAAACATTCTCGCGGAATAACTGCATTTATTATTGAACGAGATTTCCCAGGTTTTAGCACCGCACAAAAATTAGACAAACTGGGTATGCGCGGTTCCAACACCTGTGAATTAGTCTTTGAAAACTGCCGAGTCCCTGCGGCCAACGTCCTCGGTGAAGTTGATCGAGGCGCCGCTGTGTTAATGAGCGGGCTCGACTACGAACGGGTCGTATTGTCTGCTGGCCCCTGTGGTATTATGCAGGCCTGTTTAGACGTGGTGGTGCCATACATTCATGACCGCAAACAATTTGGTCAAGCCATTGGTGAGTTCCAGTTAGTGCAAGGAAAAATCGCTGATATGTATACCCGCACAAATGCTGCGCGGGCGTACGTGTATACAGTTGCGAAAGCTTGCGATCGTGGCGAAACCACCCGCAAAGATGCCGCTGGCGCAATTTTGTTTGCTGCTGAATTAGCAACGCAGTTGGCACTTGATGCCATTCAATTACTTGGCGGAAACGGGTACATTAATGAATACCCAACTGGACGCTTGTTGCGCGATGCAAAACTCTATGAAATTGGGGCTGGGACCTCAGAAATTCGACGCATGCTGATTGGACGTGAACTCTATAACGAATCAGCATAATATGGCGTAACTTAATAACAAGGAGTCGCAACGTGGCGGTCTTGACCAGTACCATAAATCCAAAAGATGAAACCTTTATCGCCAATCAGCACGCGATGCAAACCATCGTCGACGATCTGTATGCAAAAGCCGCACAAATCAAACAAGGTGGTGGCGCCAAATACCAAGAACGCCATCTTGCCCGCGGTAAACTACTCGTGCGTCAGCGCATTGAAAAACTACTCGATCCTGGCTCACCGTTTCTAGAAATCGGTCAATTCGCCGCTTGGGATTGTTACGATGATTACGTCCCGGCAGCAGGCTTAGTTGCCGGTATCGGACAGGTGGAAGGCGTGCAATGCATGATCGTTGCAAATGATGCAACGGTCAAAGGCGGGACCTACTATCCGCTGACGGTCAAAAAACACCTTCGTGCCCAAGAAATTGCTGAACGCTGTCGCTTGCCCTGTATCTACCTCGTGGATTCTGGCGGTGCTAACCTCCCACGCCAAGATGAAGTATTTCCCGACCGCGACCACTTCGGCCGCATTTTCTTCAATCAAGCCGTGATGTCCGCCAAAGGTATTCCCCAGCTCGCAGTGGTCATGGGGTTATGTACCGCTGGTGGTGCCTACGTACCAGCTATGGCCGACGAAAGTATTATCGTAAAAGAACAAGGAACGATTTTCTTAGCAGGCCCTCCATTAGTGAAAGCCGCCACGGGTGAAGAAGTCAGTGCAGAAGAACTCGGTGGTGCTGATGTTCACACCCGCATCTCCGGCGTCGCAGATCACTATGCACATAATGATGAGCATGCCTTGGCTTTAGCACGTCGCGCCGTTGCACGCCTCAACTATCAAAGTGCGCAATCGATTCCACAGCAACAGCCCGTCCAACCACCCCGATACGATGCGCATGAAATTTATGGCATTGTCGGTACCGATTTGCGTAAACCTTACGATGTTCGTGAAGTGATTGCGCGTATCGTCGATGATTCTGATCTCGATGAATTCAAACAAAACTATGGCACGACCTTAGTTACTGGTTTTGCTCGTATCCATGGCTACCCGGTCGGTATTGTTGCCAATAATGGTATTTTGTTTTCCGAGTCAGCACAAAAAGGCGCGCACTTTATTGAGTTATGTGCCCAACGGAAAATTCCATTAGTATTCCTGCAAAATATCACTGGCTTTATGGTAGGAAAAAAGTACGAAGCCGAAGGGATCGCCAAACATGGAGCCAAAATGGTAACAGCGGTCAGCTGTGCGCAAGCACCTAAATTTACTGTATTAATCGGTGGCAGCTACGGCGCTGGTAACTACGGAATGTGTGGCCGTGCCTACGAACCCACCCTGATGTTCATGTGGCCCAACGCCAGAATTTCTGTTATGGGTGGGGAGCAAGCCGCCGGTGTTATGGCGCAAGTGACCATGGATAACCTCGCGCGCCAAGGTAAAACCATGTCGGCAGCAGAACAACAACAGCTCAAGCAACCAATTATCGATACCTATGAAAAGCAAGGGCATCCCTACTACGCATCAGCACGGCTCTGGGATGATGGTATTATTGATCCTGCCCAAACTCGTACCGTGTTAGGATTAAGCCTTGCTGCAGCAGCCAATGCGCCGATTGAAGATACGCGTTTCGGTGTGTTTCGGATGTAAGGAATGATGATGAACTTCACGACCATTCAACTAACCTTAACCCCCCCCATTGCTTACCTCACCTTGAATCGGCCTGAGGTACATAACGCCTTTGATGACGTGATGATTGGCGAACTACTTACCGCCTTGTCGCAAGTCCGCAGCAGCTCCGAAATACGGGCGTTAGTATTACAAGCCAATGGTAAAAGTTTCTCGGCTGGTGCCGACCTTACGTGGATGCGTTCGATGGCCACTAAGGACTATGCTGAGAATATAGCGGATGCCAGTGAGCTATCACGTCTCATGCAAGAACTAGATGAGCTCCCAATACCTACTATTGCATGGGTACAAGGTGCCGCTTTTGGTGGCGCTGTTGGTCTAGTAGCCTGTTGCGATATCGCTTTTGCTACCCCAAACAGCAGTTTTTGCCTCAGCGAAGTAAGAATCGGCTTAATTCCCGCCGTGATCAGCCCTTATGTTATGCGCGCCATGGGCACACGTCAGGCTCGTCGCTATATGTTGACCGCCGAGCGTTTTCCTGCTGATACAGCACAGCGCCTTGGCCTGATTCATCAGGTGGTGGAGCAGTTCGACGAAGTTATACCGCCACTATTACAGCAGCTACTCGCAAACAGTCCTGCGGCCATGGCGGCGGCAAAAACATTAGCGCTTCGTGTTGACCAACAGCCGTTGAACGACGCTATCCGGCGCTATACGATTGAACAAATTGCCAGCATTCGCGTCTCGCCAGAAGGTCAAGAAGGATTAACCGCTTTTTTAGCAAAACGTCCGCCACAATGGGCGTCTAAATCGACAACTTAAGGAACAGCAATGTTGCGTAAACTGCTAATTGCTAACCGCGGTGAAATTGCTTGCCGCATCATTCGCACAGCACGTGAACTCGGCATTCAAACTGTCGCAGTATACTCTGATGCTGATCGCCATGCACAACACGTATTGCTGGCTGACGAAAGTATTCATATTGGCCCTGCCCCCAGCGCCGAGAGCTATTTAGTAATTGATAAAATTATTGCTGCAGCAAAACAGACGCACGCAGATGCAATCCATCCTGGCTATGGTTTCTTATCCGAAAACGAAGATTTTGCTGATGCGTGCGCACGCAATAATATTATCTTTGTCGGACCACCGAGCAGTGCTATCGCTGCTATGGGCTCAAAAAGTGCCGCCAAAGCGATTATGGGGGAAGCTGGGGTACCATTAGTACCTGGTTACCATGGCGCCGACCAGAGTCCCACAACATTACGCGCCGCCGCTGCCGAAATTGGCTACCCAGTCATTTTGAAAGCAGCTTACGGCGGTGGCGGGAAAGGCATGCGTATTATTGAATCCGCCGCAGACTTTGACACAGCCTTAGAGTCAGCCAAACGTGAGGCACAAGCCGCGTTTGGTAACGACAAAATGCTCCTCGAAAAATACTTACAGAACCCACGCCACGTTGAGATTCAAGTATTTTGTGATGAGCACGGTAACGCAGTTTATCTGGCCGAGCGGGACTGTTCAGTCCAACGCCGCCATCAAAAAGTGATTGAAGAAGCTCCAGCTCCAGTCTTAGCGAGTTCAACTCGTGTTGCCATGGGTGAAGCTGCGGTGCGAGCAGCCCAAGCAATTAACTACGTCGGCGCGGGTACAGTTGAGTTTCTGCTCGACCATAATAATCAATTTTATTTCATGGAAATGAATACTCGCTTGCAAGTCGAACATCCAGTGACTGAGATGGTCACTGGCCAAGATTTGGTTGCATGGCAGCTGTTGATCGCAAGCGGTGAACCACTGCCCTTAGCACAAGATCAAATTAGTATTCATGGGCATGCTTTTGAAGCGCGGATCTATGCTGAAGATCCCAATCACGATTTTTTACCTAGCACTGGTACCTTAACTATCCTTCGCCCGCCAGTCACTTCCGCACATGTTCGTATCGATAGCGGCGTGGTTGAAGGCGATGAAGTGAGTTCCTATTACGACCCAATGATCGCAAAACTTATTGTGTGGGGAGAAAATCGAACGGTTGCGCTGCAACGATTAATTCAAGCATTAAATGATTATCGCATCGCTGGCGTCCACACGAATATTGACTTTCTGCGGCGTATTGCAGGCCATAAGAAGTTCATGCAAGCTGAATTAACAACGCATTTTATTGAGCGTTATCAGCGTGATTTATTCCCTGAACTAACATCAGAATTAATCACTGACTATGCAATTATGGCGGCCTTGGCTGAGCATTCTAGCCCCAATTTATCAGCTAATCCGTGGGCAACCGAGCGTGCCTTTCGTCTCAATGAGCCAAAACAAATTACCACAACCTATCACCATGATAATGAACTGCTAACGGTTACCCTCACAGCTCAAGATAAAACTTGGTATCATGAGCCAAGTGCTAGCTATTGGCAGGTAGAAACAACGGGTGAGCGCTGGTATTTCAGCAAGAATGGTCATCGTCGTCACGTTCATATTCTGGCAAGTAATGCTGACATTGGGGTGATGACAGATTTTGCCAATATCCGTTTCGCACGCCACCAAGTCGCGTTACATCAAGATACCGCAGTAGCTGCCGGTGGTTTAGTGGCGCCCATGAACGGTACTATTGTGCAGGTGCTTGTAAAAGCTGGTGAACAGGTGACCGCAGAGCAACCTTTAGTTATTATGGAAGCAATGAAGATGGAATATACAATTCGTGCACCCCATGCTGGTCTAGTGGAACAAATCTACTATCAAGCTGGCGAGCTCGTCAGTGATGGTGCCGAACTCATTCGCTTAACAGAGGCATAAAGAACGTATATGGCATTGCCGCAACAGGTCAAGATTGTTGAAGTTGGACCACGGGACGGTTTGCAAAACGAACAGACGGTTTCGCTTGCTGCCAAGATAGAGTTGGTCAATGCACTTGCAGCAGCAGGCTTGCAAGTAATTGAGACGGGAGCATTTGTTAGTCCCAAATGGGTACCGCAAATGGCGGAAAGTGCTGCAGTATTCGCGGGAATTGATCGCGTACCTGGCGTTACATACACGGCGTTAACACCTAACCTGCAAGGACTGCAAGCGGCGATCACCGCCCAAGCGGATGAGGTTGCAGTATTTGCCGCTGCGTCAGAAGCCTTTAGCCAAGCCAATATCAACTGCAGCATCGATGCGAGCTTTGAACGTTTTGTGCCGGTACTTGAGGCTGCTAAAGCAGCCAATATTCGAGTTCGTGGCTATGTGAGCTGCGTGCTTGGCTGTCCCTATCAAGGGGATGTCCCAATTGCAGACGTCGTCCGTGTTGCCGAACAATTATGGCGCATGGGATGCTATGAAATTTCCTTAGGCGATACCATTGGTGTTGGCACGCCACTGCATGCGCAACGTATGCTAAGTGCGGTTGCCGAGCAAGTGCCAATGGCTCATCTTGCATTGCATTTTCATAACACTTATGGTCAAGCCTTAGCCAACATCGCTAGTTGCCTACCACTTGGTGTGGCCACCATTGATACCGCAGTCGCAGGTTTAGGTGGTTGCCCTTATGCAAAGGGCGCCAGTGGTAATGTAGCGACCGAAGATGTGGTATATATGCTTCACGGAATGGGAATCCAGACCGGTATCCAACTCAATCAACTCGTTCATGCAGGCGCTGCCATTTGTGCGCACCTCAATCAAAGGCCGCGTTCAAATGTTGCCATTGCAGAGCTTGCCAAACAGGATCGGACACCATGACTACCGCTATTATGTGGCAACCAACTCCAGAGCAAATAGCAACGGCACGCATGACTGACTTCATGCGTACAATTAACCGTAATTATCATACCAATTTTACGACCTACGCAGAGCTTCACGCTTGGTCGGTCGAACGCAGTGATGAATTTTGGAAAAGTATCTGGGATTATTTCAAGATTATCGGTGAGCGTGGCGAACGTATTGTCGTCAACCCTGATCAAATTCCAGGCGCACAATGGTTTCCAGACGCACAACTAAACTTTGCCGAGAACTTACTGCGCTATAATGATGACCATGTGGCGTTGATTTTCCGCGGTGAAAATGGCGCCCGTGACCAGCATACCTATGCTGAGCTACGTAGTGAAGTAGCGGCACTTGCTGCTGCCATGAAGCGACACGGCGTCCAGCCCGGTGATCGGGTTGCGGCCATGGTGCCAAACTGTGTCGAAGCCGTAATTGCCATGTTGGCAACCGCCAGCTTAGGCGCCATTTGGTCGAGCTGTTCCCCTGATTTTGGCGTACAAGGCGTTGTTGACCGTTTTGGTCAAATTGAACCAAAATTATTCATCACGATTGATGGTTACTATTACAATGGTAAGCAGCTCGATGTAACGGAAAAAGTGCGTGATATCCGCGCACAATTACCTTCCGTTGAACATACCGTGATTGTCGATTTTATCGGTTTCAACTACGAGTTCGATGATCATTCCAGTGCGTGGGATAACTTCCTCGATCGGACAGCCACCACCCTTGAATTCACTCCAATGCCATTTAATGCCCCACTTTATATCATGTTTAGTTCCGGCACTACCGGAGTACCTAAATGTATTGTGCATGGTGCTGGGGGGACGCTACTGCAGCATGTCAAAGAACATGGGTTACATACTAATATAACGCGTGATGATGTATTTTTTTATTTCACCACCTGCGGTTGGATGATGTGGAACTGGTTAGTATCCGGTTTAGCTCAAGGTGCCACCTTGGTGTTGTTTGATGGTTCGCCCTTCTATCCATCACCCGAGGCGCTATGGCTTGTTGCTGAAGAAGAACAAATTACAGTATTTGGAACCAGTGCAAAATATTTATCGGCTTTAGAAAAAGAAAATTATAGGCCTAAACACGAGCACGAACTTCCCGCTTTACGTACCATTCTCACGACAGGTTCAGTGTTACCGCCTGAGAGTTTTGATTTCGTCTACCGTGATATCAAAACTGACGTGTGTTTATCCTCCATTTCGGGTGGTACCGATATTATTTCCTGTTTTGCGCTAGGTAATCCCATTTTACCTGTCTATCGCGGTGAGCTTCAATGTCGGGGGCTTGGACTCGACGTTCAAGTGTTTAATGATGATGGTCAGGTTATTCAGCAAGACAAAGGTGAATTAGTTTGCCGTAATAGTTTCCCCTGTATGCCGATTGGCTTTTGGAATGACCCAGACGGTAGTAAATATCATAGCGCCTATTTTGAGCGCTTCCCCAACACTTGGGCTCATGGTGACTATGCTGAAATAACCATCCATGATGGCATTATTATCTACGGCCGCTCCGACGCGGTCCTGAATCCTGGCGGGGTACGTATAGGTACTGCCGAGATCTACCGTCAAGTAGAGAAAATAGAGAGCGTGTTGGAAAGTATAGCCATTGGCCAACGTTGGGAAAATGATGAGCGCGTGGTTCTGTTCGTGCGCTTACGTGAGGGCCGTGTACTTGACGATGCCTTACGGCAACATATCCGCCAAGTTATTCGTACTCATACAACGCCACGCCACGTACCTGCCGTCATTGTTCAAGTGACAGATATTCCGCGCACTATCAGTGGCAAGATCGTGGAACTAGCAGTTCGTCAAGTGGTGCACGGAGAAGCTGTTAAAAACACCGATGCACTCGCAAACCCGGAAGCGCTTGAACAGTTTCGGAACCGCCCCGAACTGCAGGAGTAAGGGGTGTACAATGAGAAACTTGCGTGCAGTGGCCATTACTGCGGTTATCGGTCTTATCTTAACGATAACCGCAACCTACTTCCTCGAGGAACACGACCACAAGCGTATTTTTGAACAGATTCAAACCGATGCGCATAGCCTTGAGATGAATATCCGGGACAACATCGTGCGCCTGATGTACGCAGGTGAGCTGGCCGGAGAGTTACTAAAAACATCGACCAATCCACCATTAACCCGGTTATATCAATTGCGCCATGCGCTCACTCCCTATTACCCAGCGATACACCGTATCGTGATGTTCGATCAAGAGTTTAATTTAGTCGAACAATACAGTTTGCATTCCGACCATCTGTTGGCAATAGACCGTTTTGCAGCAGATCATTTCGAACTGGCACGACTTGAAGAGCTGCTCATGAGCTCGTTACTGACGTCAGCGTACAATTTGTCTGATGATCCCCGTGATTTAGCTCTTTTTCTTGCCGTCGAGCATCAACAACAACGCTATTATTTTGCCTTAGTCATCAATGTCGAAGAACTGCTAGAAGGTACTATTCGCCATCACATCATCGAAGGTTACCAAATTGATGTGACGGAGCATGGCAAGCTAATTTATCAATTTTCTGGAAACGACGAGTTAAAAGATGAATGGTATAGTGAGTTTCGTATCCGTGTTGCCGACCGCTATTGGCAATTTGTGCTATGGCCAACACCGCTGAAGTTCTCGCAAATGCATGTAGTCAATAGCTACATCGCGCCAATTACTGGTTCACTATTAACCCTCTGCTTTATAGCCCTCGTGATCCGCTATAAATATCAAGAACAACAATTTGAAACACTGCAACGCGAGCAATACCAATTGCAACAACAGCTTCATAAGCGCGAAGAAGTTGAATTGCAACTTGCTTATTTATCCGAGCATGATGCCCTTACAGAAGTGCCAAACCGTAATGCGTTATTACGTTTTCTTCAAGAACGTTTACCTGAATTAAAACAACAACAAACTGATTTAGTTGCCATACAAATCAATCTTGACCATTTTAAACAACTTAACCATGTGCTTGGTCACATGATCGGCGATGAATTACTGCGACGTATGGCACACCGCATTAAACAAGCCACGATTGGATTTGAATTTATTGCACGCATTGGGGGGGACGAGTTTTTAGTCATCAAAGAGGGGGTTCATGATCAAGCGCATGTTCTCAACCTAACTGAAAAAATATGCGCAGGCGCAGCCCCTGAGTTTTATATCGATAACTACGAAATTCATACGACTATTTCCTTAGGCGTTGCATTTGCCAGTGATGCAGATTACGACGCTGATACGCTACTCCGACACACCGATTTTGCACTCATTGAAGCAAAACGTAATAACTACCATGGCGTCAGTTTCTATAAACGATCGCTGCAATCTGAGTTATCTAAACGCCAATATATTCTTGAGCAATTACATCGTGCAGTTGAGCGCAAAGAACTAGAAGTACACTATCAACCAATCTTTGCTTTACCGAATAAAACCATCTATGGCTTTGAAGCTTTAATCCGCTGGCGTCAAAGCGATGGTTACTATACGCTGCCCGAGGACTTTCTGCCATTAATTGAACACACAGGATTGATTATTCCATTGACCGAACACCTGATCCGGCAGGTCGTCGATGATTACCGCCAATGGCATAAAAACCAAATCGAACCTTTTACGCTTCATCTCAATTTATCAGCGAAACAATTAGCGATATCCACTTTACCCGAGTTGCTGCAAACTAACTTACAACGGCATAATATACCGTCGGAGTATCTATATATTGATCTTAACGAAGACTTGTATTGTCAACTCGCCTCGTCAACTTATACGAATTTACGTAAACTAACGGCTATTGGCGTGAAAATCGGGGTTACTGGCTCTGGATTGAACTACAATACAATGCAAGCGATGCAACAATTTGCGCCGCATTTATTTAAGATCAGCCCTACCCTAATGCAAGATATTCCGCATAATAAAGTAGCAGCGTTGCTCGCTGACACACTGATAAAATTGGGTAACACAGGGGCGCTACAAGTTAGTGCCGTGGGTGTTGAAACCCAGCAACAGATTGATTTTCTACTACAACGTGGTTGTTTATATGCGCAAGGCTATTACTTAGCCAACCCAATGCCTGCAGAAGCCATCCAATTATTATTGGATAATCAGCTAGCGGCCGACGTCACAAATAATCAGGAGTAAATTATGCAGCGCGAAAGTATGGAATTTGATGTAGTTATTGTTGGGGCTGGCCCAGCTGGCTTAAGCTGCGCAATTCGCCTTGCTCAACAAGCTCAGGAACAACAACAAGAATGCAGTATCTGTGTGGTTGAAAAAGGTTCTGAAGTAGGTGCGCACATTTTATCGGGAGCCGTCTTTGAACCACGAGCATTAAATGAACTGTTCCCCAATTGGCAAGAGCTCGGCGCACCACTAACAACGCCTGTCGTTAAAGACGACATCATGTTATTCCGTAACGCTAATTCTGCCGTCCACTTACCTAGTTTTATGGTACCAAAAACATTCCATAATCAAGGCAACTACATTACCAGCATGGGCAATTTGTGCCGTTGGCTCGCTGAACAGGCAGAACAACTCGGTGTCGAAATTTTTCCCGGGTTCCCTGCTGCTGATGTCATTATTGAAGGTGGCCAAGTAGCCGGTATTATCACTGGTGATATGGGGCTGGACCGAGCGGGTAATCCTAAACCCAGTTTTG
Source organism: Pseudidiomarina indica (assembly GCA_029279945.1). GTDB lineage: Bacteria > Pseudomonadota > Gammaproteobacteria > Enterobacterales > Alteromonadaceae > Pseudidiomarina > Pseudidiomarina indica_A. The sequence continues at coordinate 367,099 of JAJUHK010000001.1, forward strand.
AACCAGGGATGGAATTACGTGCTAAGTACACAGTCTTTGCGGAAGGTTGCCGTGGTCACCTCGGTAAGCGGCTGCAGCAACAATTTAATTTGACGAAAGATAAATCGCCACAGCACTATGCTATCGGCTTTAAAGAAATCTGGGATATCCCTGCTGAACAACATCAACCAGGCTTAGTTATTCATACCACAGGTTGGCCTCTAGATGGCGAAGGTAGTGGTGGTGGTTACCTATATCATGCGCAGGACGGACAAGTCTATGTAGGGCTAATTGTTGACTTAAACTACAGTAACCCCTACCTGAATCCCTTTGGTGAATTCCAAAAATTCAAAACCCATCCAGAAATTGCAAAAACATTAACCGGTGGCAAACGCGTCACCTATGGCGCTCGCGCTATTACTAAAGGTGGTTTCTATTCATTACCAGAGATGACCTTCCCTGGCGGTATTTTAATTGGCTGCAACGCCGGTACTTTGAACTTTGCCAAAATTAAAGGCAACCATACCGCAATGAAATCCGGCATGTTAGCGGCAGAAAGTATTTTTGCTGCATTGCAGCAAGACACTGTACCAACAACACTAACCGATTTTACTCAACGGTTTGAGCAATCATGGCTTTATGACGAGCTCTATCGGTCGCGTAACTTTGGCCCTGTTATTCACAAGTTCGGCACCATTTTCGGAGGCGCATATAATACCATCGACCAAAACTGGTTCGGCGGTAAGTTACCATTTACCATTAAGGACGACATGCCAGATTATAAAATGTTACGTAAGGCTAGCGATTGCAAACCTATTCATTATCCAAAGCCAGATAATAAATTGACATTTGATCGTCTGTCATCGGTATTTTTATCCAATACCAACCATGAAGAAGAACAACCTTGCCATTTGAAATTAACGGACGCTAGTATTCCATTGGCTGTCAATTTACCTAAATACGCAGAACCTGCTCAACGTTATTGCCCAGCGGGGGTCTATGAAGTCGTCGACGAAAATGGTGAATCCGTATTTAAAATTAACGCGCAAAACTGTATTCATTGTAAAACTTGTGATATCAAAGATCCGTCACAAAATATTACTTGGGTGACCCCAGAAGGTGGTGGTGGCCCCAACTACCCCAATATGTAACTTAGTTGAAATACATTCAAATCGGTGGTGGATTATGTTGGCCTGCAGACGCTGTATCAGCGTCATCCAGGCCAACACAACTACACCTTATATTTAGCAAAACCCGCGTAAACCCTCGCCCAATCGGGCGGGGATATAAGCGGGAAACGCGAAGCGTTTCTAGTCAGGTGTGGCCTGACTTTGTACATATTCTTTCAGCGTTTCAATCGTTGCACCACCTGCGCTACAGGCAAA
>JAJUHK010000002.1 GCA_029279945.1 Pseudidiomarina indica
AAGGCGCATCAGCGTCTGGCGAATGCTCGTGCTGATTTTCAGCACAAGCTGTCTCGACACGTTATTGACGAAAACCAAGCGGTAATTGTCGAGACACTGAAAGTCAAAAACATGCTGAAGAACAGGAAATTGTCCAAGCACATTGCCGATGCGAGTTGGTCAGGCTTGATCCAAAAGCTGGAATACAAGGCCAAAGAGCAAGGCAAGTATCTGGTTAAAATTGATCAATGGCTTGCCAGTTCAAAAACCTGCTCTTGCTGTGGACACAAGCTGGAATACTTGTCACTGAACGTGCGTGACTGGCAGTGTCCATCTTGCTCAACACAGCATGATCGGGACATCAATGCAGCCTTAAATATCAAGGCGCAAGGTATTTTAAAATTAAAGGCCGCAGGACTGTCGGTTTCTGCCAATGGAGGCAAGCGTAAGACGAGTCACGCACTCGCCGCTGCCTGAGAAGTTGGAAGCCTCGCCCGTGGCGGTTTAGCGCTTAGGGCGGGGAGCAGTCACTGCATGGTAATACTGATATCACCCACACCAGTATCAATACTAATTTTGGCATTACCAGTTGAACTTGCCCGGCTGCTTGCAGTCATGAGAAAACGGTTATTTTCAATATGCTGAGCAGCTCCCTTGAGCGTACTATCACCCACGCCAACATCAGTTTTAATCGAACGATAGTCTCCGTACAAATCAAGTTCAATACTACCTACACCAAGATCTATCGACATATCTGTACTCCACAACTCGCCATCGATAGTCCCCACGCCTAAATCAACGTCAACGTTATTAACCTGTGGCAGTTTAATATACCAATCGACCTTAACATCATCATCGTTGTTAACTTTAAGCGTTAATTTATTACCATCTTGACGAGCAGTAAGCTCGGCATCACTGACCCGCCCTTTTTTATTAAAAAATGACGAGTCATCTTGATATGCCCGGGCGCTTACCAGCATTACATCACCATCCGTACGTTCAAAGGTGATGGTGCCGACTTTTGAGTCCAGGTTAAATTTGGTCTTAGCAGACACTGTATATTCAGCCTGAAGCTGCTTCTCTTCGGTCGCTTCTACTGACACGGACCAAGTTGCCATGGTCACGCCAGCGATCATTCCAAAAGCAATTCCCCACACTGTGCGTTGCCGATTCATGTTGAGCTCCTATCTAATGAACTAATTTTTATGTTTTTTTTAAAAACAACTCACTGAAGATTAAAGCAATCTGCGTGCCAACTTTGAGTTTTGTTTTAATATCAATTAGTTATACTATTTAGAGCGTGGTAAGCTATCGAATGATTTCGTCAAATCCACAAATTTGTGTTCAAATACACAACTTATCATTGGCACCTTCATGAACTCACAGCGATATCTTGATTATGGCGCACGCTTTTTTGATCGAACCTATTGGCTACATTGAATCCCCCTATTCAGAAAAATTTGCCGTGCCTCGACAGCCGGGTCTTGTGCCAACAGCTGAAGCACGACTGATACTCACCGGAGATTATGCACATCCTGACGCAGTGCGCGGTATCACTGAATATTCTCATTTATGGGTGATCTTTCAGTTTCATCACACCAAAGCTCAGGGTTGGAAACCATTGGTTCGTCCGCCACGCTTGGGAGGTAATGAAAAGCGTGGCGTATTTGCAACGCGTTCGATGTTTCGGCCCAATCATCTTGGTATGTCTGTCGTTAAACTCGAACGCGTGATTTATGAACGCGAGCGTACAATTTTGGTAGTCACTGGAGGCGATTGGGTGAATTACACACCAATCATCGATATTAAGCCTTATCTACCCTATGCCGATAGTATTCCCAGTGCGACCAGCACCGTCGCCCCACAAGCACCGACAGCAACACTGCGTACTGTATTTAGCCTTGAAGCACAGCAACAATTGCAACTGTTCAGCACCCAATATCCCCAATTAGAGGTTCTGATCTGTCAAGTGTTGGCGCAAGATCCTCGCCCTGCGTATCAACGGCAGGCTGATAGTCAGCGAGAGTATGGTATGACCTTATATGACATTAATATTCGTTGGCGCGTCATTGACCAGCAAAATCACGTAATAAATCTGACCAAAGGCTTTTGAGACTGCGTCACTACTGATAGAATTCAATCGATATAATTTATGAAGAACTCTTTTGCTGGAAATTGAGGATCACATGCGTACCAGCCAGTACTTATTAGGAACATTAAAAGAGACCCCAACCGATGCTGAAGTTATTAGCCATCAATTGATGCTACGGGCTGGGATGATTCGTCGTGTCGCCGCAGGGCTTTACACCTGGGCCCCCACTGGTTTACGTGTCTTACGTAAAGTGGAACGAATTGTACGTGAGGAAATGGAGCGTGTTGGTGCGCTAGAAGTACTCATGCCGATGGTGCAACCTGCCGATTTATGGGAAGAGTCAGGACGCTGGCACGACTATGGACCAGAATTATTACGGTTAAAAGACCGTCATCAAAGGGATTTTGTCTTAGGCCCAACCCATGAAGAAGTGATCAGTGAATTAGCGCGCAAAGAAATCAGTAGCTACAAACAATTACCACTGAACTTGTACCAAATCCAAACTAAATTCCGTGACGAAATTCGACCGCGTTTTGGTGTCATGCGCGCGCGTGAGTTTATTATGAAAGATGCGTATTCGTTTCATTTGACGCAAGCGAGCTTACAGGAAACTTATGATGCGATGCATGGCGCCTACTGCCGTATCTTCGAGCGCCTCGGCCTAGATTATCGCCCAGTCATTGCTGATACAGGCTCAATCGGTGGTAGTTATTCCCATGAATTCCATGTGTTAGCTAATTCAGGTGAAGATGACATCGCATTTTCTGATCAATCAGATTACGCGGCAAACGTGGAAATGGCAACAGCGGTCGCCCCTGCAACCGAACGACCAGCACCATCTGCAGCGCTAGAAAAAGTAGCTACACCGCATGCAAAAACGATTGCGGCATTAGTTGAGCAATTCCAACTTCCTATTGAAAAAACAGTTAAAACACTCATTGTTCATGGTCGCGATGAAGGTCAACTGGTAGCACTCATGGTGCGTGGTGACCACGAACTCAATGAGATCAAAGCAGCCAAACATCCGTTGGTCAGTAGCCCCCTAGTCTTTGCTAGCGAAGAAGAAATTCGCAATGCTATTGGCGCAGGTCCAGGCTCATTAGGTCCTGTAGGCTTAACCTTACCACTGATAATCGACCATAGCGTTGCGGTATTAGCTGACTTTGCAGCTGGCGCTAATGAGGATGGCTACCATTACTTTAATATAAATTGGGAGCGTGATGTTGCGTTACCAGAAGTCGCTGATTTGCGCAACGTTGTCAATGGTGATCCAAGCCCTTGCGGTAAAGGCACCTTACAAATAAAACGTGGTATTGAAGTGGGCCATATTTTCCAGCTCGGAAAAAAATATTCTGCCGCGATGAAAGTTGGCGTGTTAACCGAATCAGGTCAACATGAAACCTTACTCATGGGCTGTTACGGTATTGGTATTTCGCGCATTGTCGCTGCTACTATCGAACAGAACAATGATCAATACGGTATTGTCTGGCCACCTGCTTTAGCACCCTTCCAAGTGGCTCTAATTCCAATGAATATGCATAAATCGACGCGTGTTCAAGCAGTTGCAGAGCAGCTCTATACAGCCCTAAGTGCGGCTGGTATCGAGGTATTATTTGATGATCGCAAAGAACGTCCTGGCGTGATGTTTGCAGATATGGAGCTCATTGGTATTCCACATCAAGTTATCATCGGCGAACGCAACTTAGATGAGCAACTGGTGGAATATAAGTGCCGACGTACGGGTAACCGCGATACGGTACCCATTGCGCAACTCGTTAGTTACATTCAGCAACAGTTGTAACAAAAAAAGCCCGCATCGGTACTGATTCGGGCTTTTTTGTTAGTATTATTTACACGACTCACCGACTAATGGCGCAACATATTGCTGCTGCATATCCCAGGGAAAGTGAATCCATGTTTGTTGGGACAATTCCACGACAAAATCGTCGACCAGCGGCATTCCTATAGGCTTAGCATAGACGGTAATAAATTTCGCTTTAGGCAAGCGTTGCCGCAGGAATTGCAACGTTTTACCGGTATCCACCAAATCATCAATGACTAAAAACCCGTCGCCATCAGTGGTGGCATTGATATCCTTGAGTAAGGTCACTTGCTCGCGCTGTGCTTGATGGTCGTAGGAACTTAAACTCACCGTATCTACCACCCGAATATTTAACTCACGCGCAATAATAGCTGCAGGCACTAAACCGCCGCGACTGACCGCAATAATCCCACGCCATTGTTCTGCAGGTAATTGCCGCCCTGCCAACTCCCGAGTAACCCGATGAAACTCATCCCACGACACTAATAATTCCTGATTCTTCAATGAATCCATCGTCCCACATTCTCCATTGTTAACTGTTGCCAACTAAACATTCATAATAAACGATAAATAATCAGCTGTAATCTCTCCGTTCAAAGCTCAGTTTATGGTACTCTGCTGCGCAAGTTAATCAGTCGTTATATCGTTTTTGTTCGTAAGGAGTTAGTTGTATGCCACGCGTCATCTATATCGATGCCCAAGGCGGTGAATTCGAAGCAGAAGTCGAAGTCGGTCAAAACCTCATGGAAGGTGCCGTCGACCATATGATTGATGGTATTCTTGGTGAATGTGGCGGTGTTATGTCATGCGCAACCTGTCACTGCTACGTCGATCCAGAGTGGGTCGATAAAATTGCCCCCATGAGTGAATTAGAAGAAGATATGCTCGATATGGTGATTGACCCACAAGATAATAGCCGTCTTAGCTGTCAAATTGTGATGACCGAAGAACTGGACGGTATTATCGTGCGGTTACCAAAGTCCCAATATTAAATTAACCCAATTCGCGCAAACACCTCATCGCGATAGCCGGTCGTCACGCGAATCAAACCTGCCAATTCGATATCTAGTTCAGGATCGCCCGTATCAACCACCAATGGGCGTTCCCCCAATTCTTGTAATTTAGTTTTCGTCGCCACCACTTGAATATTATCTTTGCCAATCAGGCGGATGACGGTTGGGCTTAATTGTTGATTGCCACGCCCGAACAAATGTCCTTGACCACCAATAATCGTAATAATCAATTTTACTGGGCCTGCATGCTCGCGGATATGTTGTTCCAATTGTTGTGCGGTAACATCAGTAGCGACTAATTGTTGTTGATACACGAGATCCACACCAAGCAAGGTGTTTGGCAGGTTGAGCTCTTCCATAATAGCTGCCACTGTAGACCCTGAGCCCATGATATAGAGCGTGTCATCATCCATATTTTCGATTACCTCGGCGGCAATATCGGCAAGTACTAGTTCGTCACTTTCCCGCCCGCCCATCTTAACCGCTTGCACGTATTGTAGTTCGGCTGGAACATACATTTCACCGTAGCGTCGCGCACGGACAATCCCTTGCCGAAATGCGTCCTCATCGATATCCATCACGTCAGCATGGACGACACTGGTCAGCTGACCACGCACCATTTGTTCCACCACTTTGCCAGCAGCGCTTGGTGAAATCGCATACACCCCTGAGTGAATCTTAACGCCAGCAGGAATCCCCAGAACTGGACGTCGCTCAGGATAAACACTGCAAATATCACGTGCAGTACCGTCCCCACCAGCAAATAATAGCAATTGCACATCGGCCTGAGCACCTAACTGTTGTGCTAAGGCGCGCGTATCTTCGGGGCCAGTGGGCTCCTGCGCTGACGTATAAACCACTTGGTGACGAAAGCCGAGTTCAGTCAATACCTGTTCTCCTAATCCCGCATTGCCCGTCACAAAATATAATTGTTCTTGATAAGGTAACAACACCGACAACGCTTGCTTAACTCGTAACGGTGCTTTGGGCTCGGCACCTAACGCTAACGCACGTTGCGCGGTTTCTGCGCCATCGCTTCCTTTGAGCGCAACAGAACCACCTAACCCTGCGTAGGAGTTGATAATTAAACCAAGTTTAAACAATGCTGGTTGAGTCACGACACACTCCTCGATGCTAGTTCTGCCAACTGAGTACTAACTCAGCCGGCCAAGATTGTTGGTAATGCTTAGCCAATGCTCGCGCAAATTTTTCAGCCCGCGGCGGCAATCCCTCGCGAAAATAGGTTTGCAGCTGTTGACGAACCGCCCGAGTAAACCCAGCGCGATCAATGTCCAAGCCACTGAGATTATCAACACTCACCTGGAACTGGGCACCGGCACAAAGTGAAAACAGCCATTCAATCGCTTGTGGCTTACGCTCAACCCGCTCAAATTCAGCTTGTTGTTCGGCATTGCGACCATCAGGTTCATACCAATACCCGTAATCAAATAGTTGCCGTCGTTGTTGACCAGCAATACACCAGTGTGCAATTTCATGTAACGCTGATGCGAAAAAGCCATGTGCAAACACAATCTGATGATCGGCATCAGGAGTTTCTGCTGGTTGGTAATAGGGTTCGTGCTCGCCGGCCACTAACCGAGTTCGGTATTGTTGATAAAAACACTGCTCGAACAAATCAATTAACACGTGATAATGATGTTCAGATTTCATCCGCACAACTACTCTACTCTGTCCTTAATTAACGCTCGATAAGGGGGAACGCCGCTGTGACATCGGCATTTTGAGCGCGGTGACGAAGCCATAAATCCATCACCACCAATGCGGCCATTGCTTCCACTACGGGCACACCTCGAATACCGACACAGGGATCATGCCGGCCACGTGTGGCAATGGTTGTTGCTTGACCATGAATATCAATGGTTTGGCCATCAATGCGAATACTTGACGTTGGTTTAAAGGCAACTTCTGCAATAATGGATTGACCGGTGGTAATACCACCAAGGACACCGCCAGCGTGGTTAGTCGTAAATCCATGAGGGGTCAGTGTATCACGATGCTCACTACCTCGTTGTGCAGCAACCGCAAAACCATCGCCAATACTGACTGCTTTCACCGCATTAATGCTCATCAGCGCATGTGCAAGCTCCGCCTCAAAACGGTCAAATATCGGTTCACCAAGCCCTACGGGAACACCCTGAATTTCCAGACGAACCCGGGCGCCAATCGAATCACCATCCTTCAATAGTTGTTTAAGTAATGTTTGGGCGGCAGCCGACATCTCTGGATCAGGACAGTACAACGGGTCATCGTAAACGTGCTGCCAGTTAAACTGGGGGTGTTCAGGCGCAGTATTAAATGAGCCAATTTGTACCACGCCAGCACGAAATTGTATTCCTAATTGTGCTAAATAAAGCTGTGCCACCGCCCCGGCAGCCACTCGCATCGCAGTTTCCCGTGCCGAGGCACGACCACCACCACGATAGTCGCGGATCCCATATTTATGAGCATAGGTGTAGTCGGCGTGACCCGGGCGAAATTTATCTTTGATGTCATCGTAATCATGACTGCGTTGATCGGTATTGTGAATGACCAAGGCAATAGGGGTACCCGTAGTTTTTCCGTCAAATACCCCTGACAAGATCTCGACCTGATCAGTTTCTTGGCGGGCTGTCGTAAAGCGGTTTAACCCCGGTCGCCGACGATCTAAAAATGGTTGAATCGCTGCTGCACTCAACGCTAAGCCGGGGGGACAACCATCGACGACGGCGCCAATTGCTGCACCATGACTTTCTCCGAATGTGGTCACCCGAAATAATTCACCCCAAGTATTTGCTGCCATGCCTGCCTCGCGCTACAACTGCTGTTAAAAAGAATGTTGATGCTCGACTAAGTCAGCATAGGTTAACACAAATACACCATCACCACCGCGTTCGAAAGTGACCCACTGAAACGGCACTTGTGGAAATTCCTCGGCTAATGCCACCCACGAATTCCCTACTTCACAGACTAATATGCCCTGCTCGGTTAAATGTTGTGGTGCTTCACGCAAGATAATCCGGACCAGATCAAGGCCATCATCACCAGCGGCTAAGCCAATTTCTGGTTCATGTTGGAATTCATCGGGCAAATCTGCCATATCTTCAGCATCAACATAGGGCGGGTTGGTTACGATTAAATCGTAACGTTGCCGTGGGATAGCATCATATAAATTGGATTGCATCGGAAAGACGCGGTCGCTCAAGCCATGCATTGCAATGTTAAGCTCTGCCACAGCCAATGCGTCTAAGGACAAATCTAAGGCATCAACTTCAGCGCCAGGAAACGCATGGGCACAAGCGATGGCGATACAGCCGCTACCCGTGCATAAATCAAGGATTCGCTTCGGCACGCTGGACAGCCAGGGTGTAAACTGCTTGTCAATCAATTCTGCTATGGGCGAGCGTGGGACTAACACGCGTTCATCAACCACAAAGGGTAAGCCCGCAAAATACGCTTTCCCTGTTAGATAGGCGGCGGGTTTGCGCTCGTCAATGCGACAGCGAATGAGTTGTGTAAAGGTTTGCCATTCGGTAGTCGATAACCGTGCCGCACGAAACTGTTCTAACTGGGCAAAATCTAGATCTAATACGTGTCCTAGGAGTAATTGTGCTTCGCTAAACGCATTATCCGTGCCATGTCCAAAGTACACATCAGCGCGTTGCATATCGCTTACTGCCCAACGCAACGCATCATTGATGGTAACGGATTCAAAATTAATCGTGAACTCGGTCAAACCCCATCTCCTAAGTTGTTCTTCGACTTGCCATAAGATACCCTATGCCTGATTAAAGCGCATCTATCGATGTGTCATTGCAGTAAATTTTAGGTACCTTATGATGAAGGACGAGCCAGACGATCTGAGTTTATTTCGCGCCAGCGTGCAAGTCGATCGCCGTATCCGTAATGAAACCGTCGAGCCCTATCGGCCGCGCCACCAGCGTGTAAAAACTCAAGCTGCAAACCCCAGCACGCGACAACAACAAGCAGAATTTTTCTTCTCTGATACCTATCGCACTCATTTACCCGAGGGTGCAGTTCGCTATTGCGCCGACAATAACGCCACTTACATTCTAAAACAATTGCGCCGTGGCGATTTTGAACCTGAATTGTTTCTTGACCTGCATGGCTTAACCCGCGCTCAGGCAAAACATGAAATTGCAGCCCTGCTCAACGCTTGTCAGCGTGAGCACGTCAGTTGTTGTGCCATTATGAGTGGCCATGGACGCGGTATTTTAAAAGACAGCCTGCCGCATTGGCTGGTTCAGCATCCTGCAGTACGTGCCTTTCATCAAGCTCCGCCACACCACGGTGGCCAAGCTTCATTATTAGTTTTAGTACACCTTCCAGAATAACGCCGTGACACTGTCATTACGTCACAATCATCCGTAGAAACCGTGCGCGTTGGTAGGTTATATCCAGTTCCAATTCAGCCATTCCAGCCGTCGGGAAAATCAATGGTGGTGTTTGAGGATCAAGCGTTGCCACGAGATGACTGACGAAGGGCATGTGGGAAACGATCACCACCGTCCCATCAACCCACTGCTGCTGCTCTAGCTTAGCGAATAACCAGTCAATGAAAACGTCTAGATTTCCTTGGGGAATGATATCTGTGGATGTTTCAAGGTGCTGTGGGGGAAGGTGAGCGGCAATAATATCTGCGGTTTCTTGCGCACGTCGATACGGGCTAGTAATTAGCCACCGCACTTGCGGTTGGCTTCGTTGTAGCAAGTATTCCTTTAACCAACATGCGGTTGTGGTTACCTCGCTGCATCCTTGTGCGCTCAATGGCCGTTGTGCATCGGCAACTGAACCAGTGTGCGATTGCGCATCACCATGGCGCATAATCATCAACGTAACGGTCACAGACTTATTCGCTCTCGTCATCGGTTTGGTCGGTTGCACGACGCCGGCGCCCACCTGTTACAGGATCCGCCCGCCCTTCATCAATGGCTTGTTCGGCGCGACGGCGACGAATAGCCTTAGGATCAGCTATCAGTGGGCGGTAAATTTCTACGCGATCTCCCTCACGTAGTTCTTGCTCTAGCTTAACGGTTTTACTCCAAATACCAACTTTTTGTTTATCTAGATCGATCTCTGGAAAATAGCGCATGATTTGTGATTGCTCAATCGCCTCACGAACTCGCGTACCAACTGGCACCCGTAACGGGATAATTTGTTGCCGTTCTGGCGTTGCATAGGCTACTTCTATCTGAATTTGCGGTACGGTCATGACTTATTTCACCCCATACACTTGCTGTGCACGCTGCACAAACGCATCCACCATGCGACTTTGCAGCTCATTAAAAACCTTCCCAAACGCCAGACTGAGTATTTTGTTAGCAAATTCAAACTCAAGCTTGAGGACAATCTTGCAGGCGTTCTGATCGAGCGCATGAAAGCTCCATCCACCACGTAAGTATTGAAACGGACCGTCCACAAGCTCCATCTCAATACGATCGTATGGAACTAACGTATTCTTGGTCGTAAACGATTTACTGATCCCTGCTTTTTGAATATCCAAGCGAGCTACTTTCACCTCATCCGTTTCCTCTAATACCGTTGCCTGACGGCAGCCTGGGACAAACTTTGGATAATCATCGATGTCATTCACTAGCGCGTACATTTGGGCATTGCTATAAGGTACTAACGCGCTGCGTTCAATCGTCGGCATGGTATTCCTCACTTACCAGAAAGTGTTGGCATGATAGCTTATTTTGTTGACTGGATCATCCATAGCTGATGTGAAAATAATTCCACGATTTGCGCTGAAAACAAATTTTATTTTTTTTCGTCAAGGGTATAATACGCACCATGAGTAAAAATAAAAAAACACCCAATTCCAACACTATCGCGCTTAACAAAAAAGCGCGCCACGAATATTTCCTCGAAGAAAAGTTTGAGGCAGGTATTGCCTTACAAGGCTGGGAAGTAAAAAGTATTCGTGCCGGCAAAGTAAATATTAGTGATACGTACGTCATTATCCGTAATGGCGAAGCCTATTTATTAGGGGCACAAATCCAACCTTTAAACTCAGCTTCAACGCATGTGGTATGTGACCCTGAACGGACTCGTAAGCTGTTATTAAAGCAACGTGAACTAGATAAGCTTATCGGTGCGGTGGAGCGTGAAGGATATGCTATCGTCGCCACCGCCATGTATTGGAAACGACACCTGGTCAAAGTTGAGATTTACCTTGCTAAAGGTAAGAAAACCCATGACAAACGAGACACGATCAAAGAACGCGATTGGCAACGCCAAAAAGAGCGCATCATGAAACACAACGCTCGTTAACTTCGCGTGTTGACAGTGTAAATAAATCCAGTTACAGTTTTTCACACTATAGACAACTTAATCTCTGTTAAACGAATCCCAATAGGAATCAGAACCGTGTTAGACCACGCACAAGCAACCTTCGTAAGCATCAACTGGTGGTGGCATTTCCCGAACTAGCGGGCGATGCATCTGTGCGTATTTAGCAGAATTATTGCAAAAACCCGCTTCGATAAGCGGGTTTTTTTGTGTTCTCGCTTATCGATTGCCTCGGCACTAAAAGTTATATGATTTTAGTCAACTTGGAAGATAACGATGAGCAACAGCACCCAATCATGCCCGGCAGCAGTCACCAGTTTGTACCGGCAACTCCCCTATCAGGCCGATCCGTTAGCCGTGTATGAACAAATCTGTGCACCAAATCAACCCAGCCTCCTGCTCGAATCGAGCACCATCGCCACGCGTGAAAATTTGCAAAGTATTTTGCTTGTTCATGCCGCCTTAGAGTTTCGCTGTGATAACCAACGAGTGACGATCACGGCGCTTACTGCCAATGGACAATCGCTATTACCTTGGTTAGCAACACAATTGCATACCTTACCGTGCGATCTTATTAGCCACTCCAATAAGCAAATTGTCTGTGAGTTTACCCCTCCACGCAACTCCTTAGATGAAGATAGCCGCCTGCGTGCAGTAAGTAATATCGAGCCGTTAAGGAAGATATTACAAGGTTTAGAAGTGATTGCTGATAGGCCACACCCAATGGCCGTGTTTATGGGAGGGGTGTTTGCTTACGATTACCTCGCGACTTTTGAAGAGCTCCCCCCAGTTAACATGGGCGAGAATCAATGTCCCGATTACTTGTTTTACTTAGCCGAAACTCTACTTATAATTAATCATCAGCAACATACCATGGAACTGCTGGGGAGCTTATTCCACGGCTCCAACCAACATCAATATGCTGAACATTTAGAACGCCAACTGGAGCATATCGCACACCGCTGCCAGCCATCCCATCATGATGGGACTACCCGCGCGCCATTATCCACCATGCCTACGCAACCCATCGCAGTCACCCCAAGTGCGACAACTTATGCGCAGCAGGTCGAGCAACTGCAGCAACACATTCGCGCTGGTGATATTTTTCAGGCTGTCCTTGCGCGGCAATTCAATTTACCTTGCCACAGCACGCTTGAGTCCTATCGTGAACTCAAGCGCAGCAACCCATCACCCTATCTATTTTTCTTGCGTAGTAGTGCATTTGAGTTATTTGGAGCATCACCAGAATCTGCTTTGAAATACACCGCTGCCACTAACCAAGTCGAACTGTACCCCATAGCTGGCACTCGCCCCCGCGGGTGTAATGCCGACGGACAAGTGAATGCTGATTTAGATAGCCGAATTGAACTCGAACTCCGCCTCGATCTAAAGGAAACCGCAGAGCATGTAATGTTAGTTGATCTGGCTCGTAATGACTTAGCACGGATAGCCCAACCAGGTACACGCCATGTGGTCAGTTTAATGCAAGTCGATCGCTACGCCCATGTCATGCACTTAGTATCTCGTGTGGTTGCGCAACTGGCACCAGATTTAGATGCTCTGCACGCCTATCGCGCTTGCATGAATATGGGCACGTTAATGGGGGCACCAAAATTATCTGCAGCACGCCTGATACGCCAATTTGAACAGCAACGTCGGGGCAGTTATGGCGGTGCTCTTGGCTATCTCACTGGAGCCGGTGATATGGATACCTGCATCGTGATCCGCTCGGCGTTCGTCCGCCACGGTCACGCCATCGTCCAAGCTGGTGCTGGGGTGGTATATGCGTCACAGCCAGAGGCCGAAGTTGCAGAGACCGAACACAAAGCTAAGGCAGTCATTAACGCTATTCAACATGCTAACCAACGCCTTCAGGAGCACGCTCATGCATTATCCCACGCCTGATCGTATCGTGCTAATAGATAACCAAGATTCCTTTAGCTACAACTTAGTGGACGCACTGCGCCAACTGGGCTACCCGTTAGTTGTGTATCGCAACCAATTACCAACGGATACTATCCTTGCGCAACTGAACAGTTATTCTGGCCGTCAGCTGCTGTGCTTATCGCCCGGACCTGCGGCACCAGAACAAGCCGGCTGTCTCCTAGACGTCATTGCCCGTGCTAGTGGTCGCGTCCCGATGTTGGGTATTTGCTTAGGATTTCAAGCCTTAGTAGTACACGTTGGTGGTGTTATTAAGCGCACGCCAGAACCTGTGCACGGCCGTGCCGACTCTATCAGCTACCGCCCCCACCCGATCTTCGCTCACTTACCTCCGACACTACGGGTCGCTCGCTATCATTCACTCGTAGGGCAGCAACTTCCCGATACAGTCGATGTATTAGCAGCGGTCGATGATATCCCAATGGCTGCTGAATTTCGCGGGTTAGCAGCCATTGGTCTACAGTTTCATCCAGAATCCATTCTCACTCCACATGGCGAACAACTACTCGCCCAGACGGTGAAATATCTCTTTGAATTGTCATCAGCAACGCGCATAAGGAAAGCAACATGCAAATTTTAACGCATTTATTGCAAGGCGGTACATTATCGCTTAGCCAAGCTGAAGCATTGTTTGAGCACTTAGTTCGAGGCGAATTGAACGATATTCAAATCGCAGCCACGTTAATGGCCATGAAAATGCGCCGTGAACAACCTGAAGAATTGGCGGGTGCAGCGTGCGCATTACGACGCGCAGCCCGCCAATTTCCCCGCCCATCACGAACCATTGTCGATAGTTGTGGCACCGGTGGTGACGGCAGCAACACCATGAATATTTCCACGACAGCAGCATTAGTTGCTGCCAGTATGGGGCTGGCTGTTGCCAAACATGGGAATCGCAGTGTTTCATCACGCTCAGGATCCGCTGATGTACTAGAAAGTCTGCAGCTATCGGTGACGCAACCTCCAACTATCGCGGCACAACAACTCGCGCAATTTAACTTTTGTTTTTTGTTTGCCCCCCACTATCATCCTGGCATTCGCTATGCCATGCCAACGCGGCAAACATTAAAAACCAGAACACTATTCAATCTACTTGGCCCTTTAATAAACCCAGCTCGCCCTGACGCGCAAGTCCTTGGTGTATACAGTCCCCAATGGTGCCGTCCGCTGGCTGCCACCCTCAGGCTATTAGGCACTCAACGTGCTGTTGTTGTCCATGGTTCTGGGTTAGATGAAATTGCCACACATGGCACGACTCACGTCGTTGAGTTACGCCACGGTGAATTGCATGAATATACGCTGACACCCGCTGATTTTGGTATCCAACCAGCAACGGTAAGTGACCTTGCAGGTGGTGATGCCGATTATAACGCGCGATTACTCAGCGCCGTTTTAACTGGCAAGGCACCGCAAGCTCACCTTGATGCGGTTGCGGTCACTGTAGCCGCCATGTTGTATGTCAGTGATGTTTGCACCGACTTTAAGCAAGCCACGCACCGCGTGTTAGAACACTTAGCGTCAGGCGCCGCAGCTCGCCATTTGCAAAAAATTCAGGAGTTTAACCGTGCCTCAATCAGTGCTTAAAACCATCACTGCAGCGCGCCAGCTTACCCTTGCTCAACAACTCAGCCAGCTCGATTTGGCAGCAATCTCTGCAAAGTTGCAGCCGAGCCGACGTAGCTTGGCACAGGCGCTTGCTGAACCACGTACGAGCTTTATTTTAGAGTGCAAGCAAGCCTCTCCTTCCCATGGGCGGTTGCGGCAGCATTGGAATGTAAACCAGCTGGCCAACATCTATCACCGCTATGCGGCAGCGATTTCTGTATTGACTGAGCCGGAGTACTTTCAGGGGGATTTTCGCGATCTCAGCATCGTTGCAAATAGCGTCACACTGCCGGTCCTCTGCAAAGATTTCATTCAACAACCTGAGCACATCTTGTTGGCACGCTATTTCGGTGCCGATGCGATATTGCTTATGATGGCGGTACTTTCAGATGAACAGTACCTCACCTTAGCAAAACTCGCTCAGCGTTATAATCTCGATATCCTTACAGAAGTGGCAACCGAGACAGAATTAGAACGAGCCATTCGTTTAGGTGCCAACATTATTGGTATTAATAACCGTGATCTACACGATCTCAGTATTGATCAGCAGCGTGCCATCGAACTGGCGCAACGAATTCCGCCAGATGTTTTGGTGGTAGCCGCCTCGGGATATCATACCCATCTACAGATTCGTGCCGCGGCACCTTATGTTGATGGCTTTTTGATTGGTAGTTCCCTCACTAGCGCCACCAATGTCGATCAAGCATGCCGCGAACTTATCTACGGTCACCATAAAGTCTGTGGGTTAACCTCGGCGGCAGACGCGCAAATGGTACACGCAGCTGGGGCTGCCTATGGTGGCCTTATCTTTGTCCCGCATTCGCCGCGGCGAATCACCTACGAGCAGGCACAAACCATCATCAATACTACCCCAGAGCTAACCTATGTTGGAGTATTTGCCAACCAACCGCTGCCCCACGTCATCGCCACCGCAACGTTATTGTCGTTGACAGTAGTACAACTACATGGTGACGAAGACGATGAATACTATCGTGATCTTGCCGCAGCTTTACCACACTTAGCCATCTGGCGCGCGCACGCTGTCAACGGCCCGATACAATTACCTAATCCTATGCCTGATCGGGTTGTACTCGATAGCCCTGGCGGTGGCAGTGGCAAGCCGTTCGCTTGGACCTATCTCGCTCAACTACCGGCAACACAACGCCAACACATCATGCTGGCTGGCGGTATTGGTCCTCATAACCTTGAGTCCGCTCAGGCGACGCAAATGCAGTGTTTTGATTTTAATTCGGCCCTCGAATGGGCGCCGGGTCGTAAGGATGCCGGTAAAGTAATGCAAGTATTTCAGCAATTAAGAAACTATGGTCGCAGCGCTATGCCGCCAATGAAGGAGTCTAACTTATGACCAAACAATCACAGCTACCCGCCTATTTTGGAGAGTTCGGTGGACAGTATGTGCCAGAAATACTAATTCCGGCACTGGATCAACTTGAACAAGCGTTTATCGATGCGCAACAAGATGTTGAGTTTCAAACGCAATTTCAACATTTACTGAAAAACTATTTAGGTCGTCCAACACCGCTATCAGAATGCCAAAATCTGCCGCTGCAAGCGCCCACTGGCACTCGAATTTTCCTCAAACGCGAAGATTTACTACATGGCGGCGCTCATAAAACCAACCAAGTTTTGGGACAAGCACTATTAGCCAAGCGCATGGGGAAACGGCGTATTATCGCCGAAACAGGGGCTGGCCAACATGGTACAGCAACAGCTTTGGCCTGCGCGTTACTGGGGCTTGAGTGTGTTATTTATATGGGTGCGAAAGATGTTGCCCGGCAACAGCCCAACGTCTTTCGAATGGAACTTATGGGCGCACGAGTTGTTGCCGTTGACAGCGGTAGCAGCACCTTGAAAGATGCGGTAAATGAAGCGTTACGAGATTGGACCGCAAGCTACCACACCACCCATTACTTATTAGGCACAGCAGCCGGCCCTCACCCCTTTCCAACTATAGTACGGGAATTTCACCGCATGATAGGCGCTGAAGCCAAGCAACAATTACGTGATCGTATCGGTCGATTACCGGATGAAGTCATCGCTTGTGTCGGTGGTGGTTCGAATGCAATTGGCATATTTGCAGATTTTATTGATGAACCCAATGTTGACCTAGTTGGGGTTGAACCCGCTGGTAAAGGCATGACGACGAACCACCACGGAGCAACATTGACTGCTGGCCGAGCTGGGGTGTTGCACGGTTGTCGCTCCAAAGTACTACAAACAGCTGAGGGTCAAATCAGTGCCAGCCACTCTGTTTCTGCTGGACTCGATTATCCTGGCGTCGGTCCACAACACGCCTATTTACAGGCTATTGGGCGCGCTCAGTATGTTACCGTTGAAGATCATGAAGCACTACAGGCATTTCAACTCTTAGCGCAATATGAAGGGATTATTCCAGCACTTGAATCGGCGCATGCGTTAGCTTATGCCCTACGTCGCGCAGCGCAAGCCGATGCTCCAGAAATTCTACTGGTCAATTTATCGGGGCGCGGTGATAAAGATATCGACCATGTTCGCCAACTGCTTGCCCAAGGAGACCTGTCATGAACCGTTATCACTTGTTATTCCAACGCTTACAGCAACGTCAACAGGGGGCTTTCATCCCTTTCGTCACCCTTGGTGATCCAAATCCTGAACTCAGTTTAACTATTATCGACACGCTCGTTCGTGCTGGTGCCGATGGACTGGAGCTAGGATTACCATTTTCTGATCCTGTTGCTGATGGCGCCACCATTCAGGCAGCCAACATCCGAGCCTTAGCCAGTGGTACCACACGACAACAAGCTTTAGCAATTGTTCAAACCATCCGCGCCCGCTATCCTGACCTGCCGATTGGACTATTGGTCTATGCAAATATTACCTTAACGCCCAACCTCGATGCATTTTACCAGCAATGTGCGGTAGCTGGCGTTGATTCCGTACTCATCGCTGATGTCCCAGTTCGCTCCGCGCAGCCATTTATTGTTGCCGCCCAGCGCGCAGGTATCGCGCCGGTGTTAATTGCGCCCCCGGATGCTAGTACCGCAACCTTGACTGACATTGCTCACTGCAGCGAGGGCTATGTCTATTTATTAAGTCGCGCCGGGGTAACTGGAGCCGAGCAAGCGATGGCAGCCCCCACCGCCCAGACTATTGCGCAATTGCAAGCAGTACGAAGCGCACCACCATTACTTGGCTTTGGCATCTCCACACCCACACAGGTTAAATCGGCCTTGGCGGCTGGTGCTGCGGGTGTCATTGTAGGTTCTGCTGTGGTCGATCTTATTGCTGCCCATTATCATGACCAGCAATTACTAGTCGCTGAGCTAACACACTTTGTGCAAACTATGAAGCAGGCAACAAACAATCACGTAATGCCTCTTCCACTGACTCAAATCTAAAGGCATAACCGGCCTGTTGTAAACGTGCAGGTAAAACCAATTGGCCGGTTACTACCATCTGGGACAGTTCTCCTAATGCCAATTTGAGTCCCCAAGCTGGGATTTTCATGAAATGTGATTTTCGTAACACTTTGGCCAAGGTTTTGCTGAATTCTGCTTGTGTAACTGGTTGTGGAGCAGTGCCATTGTAGACTCCGACACAATCATCACGATTCAATAAAAATATAATAATATCAACCATGTCATCCAGATGTATCCAGGAAAACCCTTGTTGACCAGAACCAATAACGCCACCCAAACCCAATAAATAAGGCGGCAACATTTTCTGTAAAGCTCCCCCTCGTTGAGCAAGTACGACCCCAGTACGCAGCACACAAACCCTCGTTTGTGCTGATTGTGCGGCTAACGCCAAGCGTTCCCATTCCACACACAGACGGTGCGCAAAATCATCGGGGGTATCGACGGCTGTTGATTCAGTGACAGGCGTTGTGCCCTGTGCTCCGTAATAACCAATTGCCGAGCCACTGATAAATACCTGTGGTGGATTAGTCGCCACTTGAATCCGTTCAGTCAATTCACGGGTAATACCCCAACGGCTTTGTTCAAGCCGTAATTTTTGTCGCTCGGTCCAACGTCGCTGCGCAATATTCTCACCCTGTAGATTAATCACGGCATAAAACTCACTGAGATCACCAAGCTCATCCAGATTACGTGCAACCTGAACCGCAGGCCCGAATAGTTTCAACGCTCGCTGTGGATCACGGCTAGTGATGGTGACTTGATAGTTGGCCAGTAACCGATGAACGAGCGCTGAACCGATCAGTCCTGTTCCTCCAGTAACTAATATTTTCATAGTAAACCGCCCCTCTTTTACAAGCCTGCCAACATCATGACTTGTTCATCGCAATGAATCTAGTCCTGCGCTATTTTTTCTGGCAAACTGAAGTAAGTTTTATCGCAAAGGCATCATCATGTTAGTAATACTTGAATATATACCGCTCGCATTATTTTTTATTTTTTATCTACTCGGCGATATCTTCCTTGCAACGGGTATCTTAATGGTTGCCACTGTCATGCAAGTTATCGTGATTAAATTCATGCGGGAACCTGTCACTATGCGTCATTGGATAGTACTTTGGGCAGTGCTGATATTCGGTAGTATCACCCTGTTCTTGCATGATGAATGGTTTGTCAAAGTCAAAGTGTCCATTATCTATGTGGCTATTGCACTATTTCTTTTGATTGGCACCTGGTGGCAACAGCGCAGCCCGTTGCAAGCAATGTTAGGGCACGAAATCAATTTACCTGAATTCGCGTGGCGGCGGTTAACCTATGCTTGGGTGATCTTTTCACTCTGTTTAGCGGCCCTCAATTTATATATTGCCGAATACATGAGCCTTGATGCGTGGGTGAATTTCAAAGTATTTGGAACTCTTGGCGCAACCCTATTATTTAGCGTTGGCTCTGGAGCTTATATGTTTAAACATCACACTGATCGTGACCAAGATGCAAAGGAAATTGAATAATGTGGTTTGCAATTTGGGCTGAAGATGCCCCTAATTCGTTAACGGCCCGCCGCGCAACGCGACCGGCACATTTAGCCCGGCTCGAGCAACTGTTAGCCGAAGGTCGCTTGTTAGTTGCTGGTCCTTGCCCAGCGATTGCTAGCACCGACCCCGGTGAAGCTGGCTTCACTGGCTCTTTAGTTGTGGCCGAGTTTGATTCATTGGCCGACGCGCAAGCGTGGGCTGACCAAGATCCGTACCTCGCAGCTGGCGTTTATGCCAAAGTGACGGTGAAACCATATCTCAAAGTACTGCCGTGACCCTATGTCGACACCACAACGTATTCAACTGCAACCGACTGCAGAACGCACTATTATCACCTATTGCTGGGATACCCCAACCCCCAAGGGGGTGGTGATTATGGCGCCAGCAATGGCGGTTCCTCAAGCCTTTTATCAGCATCTTTGTCAGTGGCTAAATGAGCAGGGTTATCGGGTTATCAGCTTTGACTATTATGGGATTGGAGCATCAGTCGATAGACCGTTAAAACAAATCAATACCACAGTTTTTGACTGGGCTACAATTGATGCCCCGGCAGTCATTGAGTACGCTCAGCAAAGTGCCGCCGGGCGACCACTGATTTGGTTAGCACACAGTATCAGTGGGCAAATTTTTGGACTAATTCCCAATAACCATCTTATCGATCACCTGATCACGGTCGCCACTGGCACGGGGTATTGGCGGCATACCACCCCTAGTTTAAAATTGAAATCAGCCTTCCTCTGGTTCTTTGTCACGCCTTGGCTGATTCCATGTGTAGGCTACTTCCCGGGCCGTAAGCTTGGCATTATTGGTGATGTGCCGGCAGGTGCTATGCAACAATGGCGGCGCTGGTGTTTACACCCCCATTACTTAGTCGGGGTGGAAAATCGCTACGAACAATATGCCCAGGTGCGCACGCCAATTACCGCAATCAGTTTCAGCGATGATGAAATGCTTACCCAACGTAACGTCACCATCATGCATGATTTTTACGTGAATGCACCACAGCAGCGTCACCTGTATACACCAGCACAGTTGGATGTGCCCCGACTCGGCCACTTTGGTATCTTTAAAAAAAGTAATGCGCAACTGTGGTTCACGTTATTTGCTGAACCATTAGCTACAGCAGTAACACAGGTAGAAAACAACCGTAAGCTCAATTAAGTGAGCTTACGGATCAGTTCTGCCGCATTTTGACGCACTAAACCAAAGCATGCTAAGCGGCCAAGTACTGCCACTACTACCGCTCCTGATAACGGCCCAATCAGCCAGAACCGCCAATGCATGCTGGCGCTCATTGCAAATACCTGCACTTGTAAGATCCACAGCACCAACTCCATTGCCAGTGCTGCAATAACCCCACTAAGCGCCCCTAATATCATGAATTCGTAGGTAATACTGCGGTTTAATAGTTTCGATGACGCCCCTAGGGTGCGAAGAATAACCAGTTCCTGTTGGCGTTCGTCAAGCGACGCTTGTACTTGAGCCAATAACACCAATATCCCGGCCATCAGCACCAGCACGAGTACAAACCCTATCGCTAGGCTTACCTGATCAATCACTTCACGCAATTGCCCAATCAATGCATCTAAATCGATGAGGGAGACCTGTGGGAAAGGTTTAAAGAGTTCGAATAACTCACTCTTCCGTGGTTCCGGTAAATTAAAACTAGTAATAAAAGTAGCAGGAAACTCGGCTAACACTGCCGTATTAAAAATCATAAAGAAGTTGGGTTGTAAGGTTCCCCAATTCACTTCACGAATACTGGTGATGGGTACTTCAAACACATGACCACCAATGTTGAATTCCAGCATATCGCCAACCTGTAAGCGCATACGCTTAGCAACATCAGCTTCGACAGACACCTGCCCTTCGGTGCTGTCTGGTTGCCACCATTGACCGGCAAGTAACTGGTTATTGGGCGGTAAACTGTCACGCCAAGTAAGTGATAGTTCACGTCCAAAACCTTCGCGCTGTTCACTGTTGTTGGTCGCTGTATCGGCTTCATCGCCAGCGGCTTCTTTGGTCACTTCATCGCGCACTGGTATACCATTCACTGCGGTCATTCGTCCAGGTACGACGGGATACAAATCCGCGGTTGATATATCCCGTGCTGCGAACTCTTGTTGCAATCGCTCGACATCCTGTGGCGCGATATTTACCACAAAATAATTCGGTGCATCTGCAGGCAACTGACGTTGCCAATCAGCAAGTAACTCATGCCGCAGCGCGAGCACAAGTAAGAGCAGCATAATAGCGGTAGAAAAGCTTAACATTTGTATGCGATTTGCCTGCGCACGCCGTTGCAATCCAGCCATAGCCAAGCGCCAAGAACTCCCCGCTTGCATTCCAGCTTGCCGACTTACTCGAATAAAGCATTGACTAATAATCAGCAAGACCACGGCAGCTAGCGCACCGCCGACAAATAATGCGCTGGACAATAATACATGTTGGCTATATAGCAACAGCAACGCATAAATAGCGCCAGCCGACAGCAGCCAATGCAACCAACGCCACCGCGCAGTACCTGCAAGTTGTCGATTAAGCACGCGTAGTGGTGGGATTTGAATGAGCCGCAACAATGGATACAAGGTAAACATCAGCGCACTAATCAAGCCTGTGCTAGTCGCCAACAGATAAGGTTTAGCACTAGCTTCAGGTAAACTGGTGCCTAATTGTACAGCGACCCAATCAATGACCTGAGCTTGGATAAACCATCCCAATCCAAGCCCTATGACAATGCTAAACAGGGTGAGTAATAGTAAGTGCAGAACAAAAATGTTTTGAATCTGTCGACGACCAGCGCCAAGAGTTTTAATAATTGCCACGACATCATAGTTTCGCTGGCAATAGCGTTGTGCTGCAACCGCTACTGCAGTGGCAGCCAACACCACTCCCAATAAGCTGGCCAACAACATAAAACGTTCTGCCCGCTGCAAACTGCGTGCTAGCGGACTATCACCATCTTCAATACCACGCCAACTATGGATATCGCTATTTAACTGAGGTGCCAGCCAGTCATAATAAGCATTCAACTGTACTTCAGTACCAGCGTACAACACGTGATAGCGCACACGCGACCCTGGTTGAATCAAGCCCGTTTGAGCTAACTCATCATAGCGAATAAGAACGTTAGGGCTATCGGTAAACACCGAGAAGCCAACATCTGGTTCATAGGTTAATACCCGCGCGACGGTAAATTCACTTTGACCGATTTCAATGGTGTCTCCGACTTGCAACCCAAGTTCCTGGAATAATGCACTTGCGGCCCAAGCTTCGCCTGGTTGTGGCAGTTGCGCACCGGCACTCTCTTCGGTGCCATAGGGCATCTGTGCTACACGTAACTCGCCACGCAATGGGTAGCCATCGCTAACAGCTTTAATATCCACCAGCGCCAGCTGCCCCTGCGCAAATGCCATACTGTTAAATACCACTCGCTGCGCAGTTCGCAGTTCAAACTGCTCTGCTTGTGCTATCCATTCCTCGGCAATAGGCTGCCGCGAACTTAGCACCCGATCGGCGGCCAGAAACTCGGCACTGCGGGATACTAAACCTGCTTGCAATCGTTCGGTAAATAATGACAGCGATAGCACCGCAGTTACCGCAAGCACAATAGCAGCCGCCATAATCGTGAGCTCGCCGCGTTTGAGTTCCTGGCGCAATAAGCGCCAAGAAATTTTATGCCACATCTGCTGGTACCTCTGTCAATCGTCCCGCTTCCATCGTTAAGATCCGCTGACAACGCTGAGCTAGCTTTGAATCATGGGTCACCATCACTAAGGTGGTTCCCGACTGTTCATTCATCGCAAATAACAAATCTTCAATTTTGCGTCCCGTCGCGGCATCAAGATTGCCCGTTGGTTCATCAGCAAACAGAATTTTGGGTGTCCCTATAAATGCTCGAGCAATAGCAACGCGTTGCTGTTCTCCACCCGATAACTGGTTTGGATAATGAGTGAGTCGCTCACCTAACCCCACTTTGACGAGCAGTTCCCGTGCTTGTTGCTCGGCATTTTTTTGTCCGGCTAATTCGGCTGGAAGCATGACATTTTCAAGTGCTGTCAAACTTGGTATTAATAAAAACGATTGAAAAATAAAGCCTATTTTTTCTGCTCGTAGTTGCGCACGTTGCTCTTCATCAAGCGCGCTTAAATTGACTTGGTCAATGAGTACTTGGCCACTACTAGCGATATCTAAACCTGCTAACAATGCCAGCAATGTTGATTTACCTGAACCTGAAGCCCCCACAATTGCGACTGTCTCGCCAGCTTCAATTGCTAGGTCAATTGGCTGTAATATGTGTAAAATGCCTTCTTGAGTCGTGACTTTTTTTTCCAATTGTAAGGTTTGTATAAGCATCTATGAAAAGCATCCTGATTAAAATGTTGGCACTTATTACCTTGGCCATACTCCCACAACTCCCTGCAAAGGCAACCACCTTAGTTGTTTTGGGTGACAGCCTCAGTGCAGGCTACGGCATGGCCCAAGCTGACTCCTGGGTTGGCATTTTACAGCAACGCTGGAGCGTATCGTATCCAGACATAACCCTTATCAATGCCAGCATTAGTGGTGATACTACGCAAGGGGCACTGCACCGTTTACCCGGGGTCATTGCGCGTCATCAGCCTACTGCAGTGTTTATCGAGCTTGGCGGTAATGATGGTTTGCGTGGTTTCCCACCGACTACAATAGCTGATAACTTGTTACAGATTATCATGCAATTGCAACAAAATAATGCAAAAGTTGCAGTTAGTCAGATTCGCATCCCACCCAATTATGGGCCGCGCTATAGTGACATGTTTGCGAATGTGTTCCCGCAAGTAGCGAAGCAAGCTGATGTGCCCTTGATTCCATTTTTCATGGAAACCATTATCAACAATGAAGCTTACATGCAAAATGATGGTATCCATCCCAATCGAGATGCCCAACCAATCATTGCAGACATTATGGAACCCTATTTGCTCGAACTGATTAACCAGGCAAAATCGGAACAAAATACAGGTTAAGTAAGATGGCGTCCCCTAGGGGATTCGAACCCCTGTTACCGCCGTGAAAGGGCGGTGTCCTAGGCCTCTAGACGAAGGGGACGCAACCAGTACAAGTTGTATCAGAAACTGACTAAACGGAATACAGGCAAACTTGGTGGAGCTAAGCGGGATCGAACCGCTGACCTCTTGCATGCCATGCAAGCGCTCTCCCAGCTGAGCTATAGCCCCACGTTTGAGACATTGCCGCGCTTCCGTCAGTACCCTGACAGCGGGGCGAATTCTAGGGTAAAGTGCTTACTATCGTCAACCTTTTTTTTAGAAAAGTGCTTTGTTTGCTGATTTTTACGCCAAATCGAACAAATACCATGCATTCACACTTGTTCCGCGCCTGCTCCCGTTACTTCTGGCAAATGTCCTTGTTGCACCTGATTACGACCATTATTCTTAGCCCGATAAAGTGCTTCATCGGCACATTGCAATACCTCAGTAAGCGACACCGCAGCATCAGGCTCAACATGGGTAGCTCCCACACTAATGGTGACTCGGATCGGGTCCTGCTCAGTCGGCACTTCAATTTGCTCTACGGCAGCACGAATACGCTCTGCCACCGCGAGCATTTGCGCTTCAGATACATCATTGAGTAATAGTAAGAATTCTTCACCACCATAGCGGCCAAGTCGATCGCTAGGCTTCACTTCGTCCGCAATAGTCGCTGCTACTTTACGTAATACCAAATCACCTTGAATATGACCGTAGGTATCATTAACTTGCTTAAAATAATCAATGTCGAGCATGACAATCCCAAAAGGTACTCGTGCTGCACGATTTAGCTTTTGCTGGGCAAACTCGATAATTGCACCGTGGTTAAAAACGCCAGTTAATGCATCACGGGAAGCTTGCTCGCGCAACTGTTGATTGGCCGCCAGTAAGCGCTGATTAAGACCAACGATTTTTTCGTATAACTTACTTTTTTCAATTAAATGCGCAACCTGTGCTGCAATGTAAATAAACACCTCTTGATGTAAACCTTTATAGGTGTTCTTCTTGGTGCTGGAAAAGAACAGAAACCCTACTGCCCGCCCGTCGGCTAATAATGGACAGGTTAAGCTGGAACGAATCCCTTCTGCAACAATCCGCTGTGTCGATTCAGAGCCAGGATGCTTTTTAAGATATTCTTCCAAATCATTAATGATACGCGGTTGCCCGGTATCTATAATGGTCTGCAAGCTAGAACCCGCTAATGGTGCTGAATAACCTTTAGTAATTTGTGGTTCAGTATCATAAGTGAATTTAGCCCAATAGGCGGTAACGTTCTTATAGTCGTCATCAATGAGCGCGCAACCGATACGTTCGTACGGTATAATTTCCTTAAAAAAAGTATAGATCCGCACCAAAATATCATCCAGGAGCACTCCTTTATTGAGCTCGGTACTAATTTCTAATAACCGAATAAGCTCGTTGTAACGATCAGTTAACCACTGTCCCAGTTGTTCCAGTTCGGCTCCTAGTTTTTGTATTACCGCTGGTTGCTGCGTATTTCTTAAGGCCGCAAGTTGCTCTCGCAGATCATGCTCGAAACTATACTGACGCAACTCCATCTCCACTTCATCCAACGACCCAGGTTCTGTTTTATCTTTCATGTCCGACTCTCATAACTCCTTCACGGCAAGTCACCTGCTGGGTTACATCCGCGCCATCATTCAACAAAATGGTATATCCGTTCCAATGACTCGCGATCGCGCACAGTTACGTCCATATCTCGAACTAATCCGTCTTCAATACTATATACCCAGCCATGTATCGCCAATTCTTGGCCCCTATCCCACGCTTGCTGAATAATTGTCGTTTTAGCGAGATTACGTACTTGTTCAATAACGTTCAGTTCACATAAGCGATCAATCCTATCCTTCTCAGATGGGATCGCTTCTAGTTCCACATGATGCTCGCGATAAATATCTTTGATTGGAAACAGCCAATGGTCGACCAAGCCGTGGGAACAACTTTCCGTGGCTGCTCGAACTCCGCCACAACCATAATGCCCGACCACTAAAATATGCTTCACTTGCAGCGTTTCTACCGCATACTGCACCACTGATAAACAGTTAAAATCAGTTTGAATGACCTGGTTGGCCACGTTGCGGTGGACAAATAACTCGCCAGGTGCCATTCCCACCACTTGGTTTGCTGGCACACGACTGTCAGAACAACCAATCCATAAATACTCTGGGTTTTGCTGCGCCACCAGTTTGTCAAAAAACTCAGGGTCTTGCTTGAGCATTCGCGCTGCCCACGCCGAGTTATTTTCAATGAGTTGGCGGATTTTAGGCATGACAGATTCTCTCGTTATTCAACTGTGGATAGTAAGGCGCCAAGACGGCGCCCCTCGTCTATTGCTCTTGCGCACGTTCCATAATATATGAAAGTGCCCGCTCAATACGTCGTACCACTTGCTCTTGTGAAAGCAATGCCAGCGTCACATCAAGGGATGGAGAATTACCTGTTCCGGTCACCGCCACTCGCAACGGCATACCAACTTTCCCCATACCTACCCCTAACTCATCAGCGCTGCGTTGGATAGCAGCCTGAATCGAAGCTGGCGTCCACTCGGTTAGCGCGGCTAAATTTCGCTGCACTAACGCTAACGGTTCTTGCGCAACTAAACGCAAATGTTTCTTCGCCGCATCCGCATCAAAATCATCATACTCTTCATAAAAATAACGGCTTTGTTGGGCCATTTCTTTCAACGTTTTCACCCGTTCAGCCATAATCGGGATCAGCTGCTCTAATGCCGGGCCTTGGCTGACATCAATGCCTTGGTCGGTAAAGTGCCACTGCAAATGTTTCGCCACTTCTGCTACCGGTAAACTCTTCATGTAATGCTGATTCAACCAGTTTAATTTTTCAGTATTAAATGCCGACGCTGCTTTATTCACGTCATCTAGTTTAAAGAACCGGATCATCTCGTCCACACTGAAAATTTCTTGATCACCGTGCGACCAACCCAGCCGCACTAAGTAATTCAGAACGGCTTCTGGTAAGTAACCATCGTCGCGATACTGCATCACACTCACAGCGCCATGACGTTTAGATAATTTCTTCCCATCATCACCCAAAATCATCGATACGTGCGCATACTCAGGGACTGGTGCACCTAACGCTTTGAGAATATTAATTTGCCGCGGTGTATTGTTGATGTGATCTTCGCCACGCACCACATGGGTAATATTCATTTCCCAATCGTCAATGACCACGCAGAAGTTATAGGTTGGGGTTCCATCACTGCGGGCGATAATGAGGTCATCCAATTCGCTATTGGCAAATTCGATAGGGCCGCGAATATGATCATTAAAGGCCACTGTTCCTGTCTGGGGGTTACGGAACCGAATAACATAGCGATCGCCACTAACATGAGGGTTATCACGACAATGACCATCGTAGCGTGGCTTCTCGCCTCGCGCCATTTGCTCTTCACGCATGGTTTCTAGGCGTTCAGGCGAGCAATAACACTTGTACGCTTTTCCTTCATTCAACAATTGCTGAATGTAATGTTCGTAACGTTCAAACCTCTTGGTTTGGTAATATGGACCCTCATCCCAAGTGAGTCCCAACCATTCCATCCCTTCCAAAATGGCATCAATCGCGGGTTGGGTTGAGCGTTCGCGATCTGTATCTTCGATCCGTAGGATAAATTTTCCACCTGCGGCCTTGGCTACCAGCCAGGAATAGAGTGCTGTTCGCGCACCGCCGACGTGAAGGTAACCAGTTGGGCTTGGGGCAAATCGGGTGACCACTGTCATAATTCTTGCATTCTCCGCATTTTTCAGGTTATGTTGCTGAATCGCATTGTTACTATTCTACCAAGAAGCGGTGGCATGCGCATTAGAAAGGAATGGTGAAATTGGCGTCGAACTGTGGAAAAAAACAGCAATCAGTTCATTATGATAAGATTTGTTGTTGACAGTATCGTGAAGCTCCCTATAATACGCCCCGCAACGCAGAGAAAATGGATGGTTAGCTCAGCTGGGAGAGCACCGCCCTTACAAGGCGGGGGTCACTGGTTCGAACCCAGTACCATCCACCAACTCTCAACTTTCTCTTGCTCCCAATGGATGGTTAGCTCAGCTGGGAGAGCACCGCCCTTACAAGGCGGGGGTCACTGGTTCGAACCCAGTACCATCCACCACTTTGTTATTCTTTACCCTTCGCCCTGCATGACCAACTGACGGTAGCGCTTTAAATGGCGTGAAAACAGTAGCATCCAAGCAGCAGCAAACCAGCCAAACACTAACGCGCCTTTAACGACTGAAAATGTCGGCCAAATAGCGCTGATGAGGCTGGCCAGTAGCCAACCATCGCCTAACAAACCCACGCCGAGTAAGATTGGTAACCAACGCATGCCGCGGCGCACCCAAACCGGAGCTACCTGCTTCACTTGGCTAACCATAATCAAGGCAAATAACGCGGGTAATCCCACCAGCAAAGCAATGCCAAATTGTTCCGTTGTGGTATAGAAAAACTGCAACAACCGTCCGCGATCTTGCGCAAATGTGAGCGAGACAACCCAAGCAGCATACCCTCGCATTAAAAACAGGAGGATAAATAACAGGCTCGTGGGAGTTTTCAAAGCTCCTTCCGCTGTGACATAAGCTTCATCACCGGGTTGTAACTGCACGATTGCTGACCTTCTCTGGTTACCTAAATAAAAGCACACGCATGTGTTAGCCAATACGTTTCAATTGCTCGCGCAGCGCCACTAACTCATCGCGTAAACTGGCTGCTCGCTCAAACTCGAGATCCTGAGCGGCCTGGTACATCTGCTTTTCGGTATCCGCGATTTTCTTCAAGAGCATATTCGGATCATACAGCGCACTAGCGTAGCTACCTGCCTCTTCAGCAACACGACGTTGCTCACGCCGCGGTGCGCGGATACCACCACCGAGATCCAGCACATCAGTCACGCGTTTGGTCAAGCCTTTAGGAGTAATGCCGTGCTGTTCATTGTACGCCATTTGTTTAGCGCGCCGACGTTCAGTCTCATCAATCGCACGCTGCATAGAACCTGTGATCCGATCAGCATAGAGAATCGCTTTACCATTCAAATTACGTGCTGCTCGCCCAATCGTTTGGATCAACGAGCGATCAGAGCGTAAAAAACCTTCTTTATCGGCATCTAAAATAGCCACAAGCGATACCTCTGGCATATCAAGACCTTCCCGCAATAGGTTGATCCCGACCAATACATCGAACTCACCAAGGCGCAAATCGCGGATAATTTCCATACGCTCTACGGTATCAATATCTGAGTGCAAGTAACGTACCCGAATTCCGTGCTCATCTAAATAATCAGATAAGTCTTCCGCCATTTTCTTAGTCAATGTGGTCGCTAATACGCGTTCGTTACGAGCTGTGCGTAGCCGCACTTCCGACATTAAATCGTCGACCTGTGTCGCCACCGGGCGAATTTCAATAACCGGATCCAATAACCCAGTTGGGCGGACAACCTGCTCCACTATTTCGCCAGCTGAGCGCTCTACTTCATGTGTTCCCGGCGTTGCTGACACATAGATAGTTTGCGGCGCAATGGCCTCAAACTCATCAAATTTTAACGGTCGGTTATCTAGCGCCGACGGTAACCGAAAGCCATAACTCACCAGGTTTTCTTTACGACTCCGATCGCCTTTATACATAGCTCCGATTTGTGGCACTGTGACGTGTGACTCATCAATAATCAGTAAGGCATCGTCAGGTAAGTAATCCAACAATGTTGGGGGCGGCTCGCCCGGTGCGCGTCCAGACAAATAGCGTGAATAGTTCTCAATACCTGAGCAATAGCCCAGTTCTAGCATCATTTCGATATCAAACTGAGTCCGCTGCGTCAGGCGCTGTTCCTCGACTAACTTATGTTCAGCTAATAGTTGTTCACGACGTTCTTGCAGTTCTTCTTTGATTTGCTCAATCGCCCGTAAAATAGTTTCACGCGGGGTGACATAGTGGGTTTTTGGATAGACTGTCGCACGCGCTACATCTGGATCAGTGACTTGCCCGGTCAAAGGTTCAAAAAAGCTGATCCGATCGATCTCTTCATCAAATAACTCAACGCGAATCGCTAATTGTTCCGATTCTGCTGGGAAAATATCGATAACATCACCACGTACCCGGTAGGTACCCCGTTCGAATGCGGCATCATTACGACGATATTGCAGCTGTGCTAAGCGGCGCAAGATATCGCGTTGATCCACCAAGTCCCCCCGTCTTAAATGCAACATCATTTGCATATAAGATTCAGGGTCGCCCAAACCATAAATACAGGATACCGACGCTACTAACACTACATCCCGACGCTCCATCAACGCTTTGGTAGCCGATAGGCGCATTTGTTCGATATGGTCGTTAATCGACGCGTCTTTCTCAATAAAAGTATCGGTGGTTGGGACATAGGCTTCTGGTTGATAGTAATCGTAGTAAGAAACGAAATACTCCACCGCATTATTGGGGAAAAACTCTTTCATCTCCCCGTATAATTGTGCAGCGAGGGTCTTGTTATGCGCTAAAATCAAGGTCGGACGTTGCACCTGCTGGATCACATTGGCCATGGTAAACGTTTTTCCCGAGCCGGTTACCCCAAGCAAGGTTTGGTAAGCTAGCCCAGCCTCTAAATTTTCGACAATCTTCTCAATCGCAGCAGGCTGATCACCAGCCGGTTGATACTCAGATCGCAGTTCAAATGGTCGACTCATCTATCCGTCCTATTGTTCTTGAATATCGCTAGACGCAGCCCACGATGAAACCACCACCACGCAAATATACCCGTAATAAAGTTGGCGACTACCCCACCTGCAAATAACCCCGGAATATCGTATAGCACTGCACCTAACCAACTCAGTGGAACGAACATGACAAATAACCGAATGATACTCAAACCCAAAGCATTGAGCGGCTGATGCAGAGCATTAAGACTCGAATTGGTCAGAATTATAAGCCCCTGCATGCCATAGCCAATCGGCATAATGTAAATAAATAATCGTACCAGCTGAGCTACTTCTGGATCGTCAGTAAATACCCTAGCAATGCTTGGCGCGCTAACAATCAATAACGCATACATAACTAACTGAATTAGCAAGACACTGCGCACTGCAACCTTGTAGGCTTCTTGTACTCGAGCATAGTGTTGGGCACCAAAGTTTTGGCTAATCAACGGTGGTAACGACATTGATAACGCCAAAATAATAACACTAGCTAACGACTCTAACCGTGTTCCTACCCCAAAGGCAGCAACCGCAGGTGCACCGTAGGTAGCAATAATGGCAGTAATACTCGCCATGGCCAACGGCGTTAACATATTAGCGCCTGCTGCAGGAATACCAATGGCTAAAATCTGTTGCGTGGAACGCAGCCAACTGGCTTGCGCTGGCACTCGAAATGCTAATAATCCCTTATGCACAAGGTACCAAAGCACTAATAAAGTGCCAATGATCCACGAGATGAGGCTCGCCAAAGCGGCTCCTTGTACGCCCATTGCTGGAATCGGGCCAAGCCCAAAAATCAGTATCGGGTCAAACACGGCATTGAGTAATCCGCCTGAAGCCATGATAAGTGAGGGTATTTTGGTATCGCCTGCAGCCCGCAGAACAGCATTGCCCACCATGGGTGTGACCAGTAACACCGCGCCGAGGAACCATACATTCATATAATCGAATATGTACGGCAGCAGCTCGTCATCCGCACCAAGCACACCGAAAATCTCGTCGATAAAGGCGTAACCTATCAGTGCCAGTATAGCGACCAACAATGCTGACACAGTTAACGCGACAGTGCCATCGAACTGTGCATGTTGCTCATGCCCAGAACCACGTTTCCGAGCGAGCACAGCGGATGTTCCAATCCCTAGGCCGATCGCAAGACTAATAACTGTAAAGGTTACAGGGAAGGTAAAGCTTACTGCGGCGAGCGGATCTGTACCTAACATACTCACAAAAAAAGTATCGACCACATTAAAACTAATGAGTGTTAATGTTCCGATAATAACCGGCCACGTCATTCGCCATAAGGTGTGCGGGATGGGATTTTGAAGCAAGTTTCTTGCCGCTACTGCGTGGCTCATAAGACATTGGTACCGATGCGTAAAAAATAGCGCAAGTGTACCAAATTTTGCGCTCAATCGCTATTGCGATAAGGGGCCGTCAATAGACAAAATTATAGCTAAACGTTATAGTAGCTGCATTCTTATTAGCCCCTCTTAGCGTTAGGATGACATCGTGAATTACCCATTATCTGATCGTGTAAATGCTATACAACCATCCCCTACTCTAGCGGTATCGCAAAAAGCCGCAGAACTCAAAGCTGCCGGCCATGATGTGATAGGTTTAGGCGTTGGTGAACCTGACTTTGATACTCCTGATTTTATTAAAGAAGCAGCCAAAGCAGCAATTGATGCTGGCCATACAAAATACACTGCGGTTGATGGTATCCCGCAATTGAAACAAGCTGTCATCGCCAAATTCAAACGCGATAATGGACTCACTTATGAAGCCAACGAAATTTTAATTTCCGCTGGTGGTAAACACAGTATTTTCAACTTGCTCAGCGCTTGGTTGAATCCTGGTGATGAAGTATTGATTCCTGCTCCTTACTGGGTATCTTATCCAGATATGTCGCTATTGGTCGGTGCAGTACCCCAAATTATCCACGCTGGAATTGACCAACGTTACAAGATCACTGCCGAACAGTTAGCCCAAGCGATCACCCCTAAAACCCGTTTGCTGTTCATCAATAGTCCGTCCAACCCAACAGGTACCGCATATAGTAAAGCTGAACTTGAAAGTCTTGCGGCAGTGTTACGTGAACATCCACAGGTACTTATTGCAACCGATGATATGTATGAGCACATCCTGTGGAGCGATGAGCCCTTCCATAACATCGCCATGGTGGCTCCAGACTTGCGTGATCGTATTGTGATTCTATCAGGGGTGTCCAAAGCCTACGCCATGACGGGCTGGCGTATTGGTTACGCCGCGGGCCCTAAACCTCTCATCGCAGCGATGAAAAAGATGCAATCGCAAAGCACTTCCAATCCGACCAGTATTAGTCAGTGGGCAGCGCTTGCAGCACTCGAGGGCGACCAAAGTATCATTCAAACCATGGTCGCAGCCTTTAAACAACGCCACGATTATTTAGTGGAAGCATTAAATCAAATCCCCGGAATGAAATGTATCGCCGGTGATGGCACCTTCTACACCTTTGCTAACATTGATGAACTCATGGTAGTTAAAGGTGCAAGCACTGATATTGAGCTGTGTGAAATGATTCTGAATGAGGCTAAAGTAGCGCTTGTGCCTGGTAGCGCATTCGGTGCACCAGGGCATTGCCGCTTCTCGTTTGCTTGTAGTTTAGCAACGCTACAAGAAGCAGTTCGGCGCATTAAAGCATTCGCTGAAGCTTAATCCATTGGTATTGATAACCAGAAGCCGCGGTCAACCGCGGCTTTTTTAATGATGTGACTATTTGCTGACAATAACATTCAAACAAGCGTTTGAAAAATCCTTATCACAAAAATTTAATACCTCGAAAAACCACGTCCTATCGGCTGTAGCGCAGCGTTTGTTTTCTCATCAAAGCAGACAAGAAATACACAATTAGCGGCGGAAATACAATCATCATCGGCGCCAACCTTAGGGTAATTTCATAGCACCACAGCTTCATTTGTAACTGGTTGTTTTTATTGACGTTATCATAAACACGCTATTTTTTAAGCAATCCCTAAAAGAGGCTAAACAGCGCATCAATCATGGTAACTCACAGATTTCCCCACAAGGTTATCCACAGATTTAGTGGATAAGCTGCGCTAGCCTTTGTACGATATGAGTTTGGGTTTGATGTGGATAACCGCCAAGAAACTTGTGCTATATCATCTGTTATAGCTCTAGCAGCACCTGATCAGTACCGCAAATTATTTTTCGATGTTTGCACACAAAACAAGCAATCGAACTGTTTTAGTATTGACACCAGCTGCAAGCCCCTTTAACATTCGCATCCGTTGTTTGATGCGTTCCCCAGTAGCTCAGTCGGTTAGAGCGGTGGACTGTTAATCCATGTGTCGTAGGTTCGAATCCTACCTGGGGAGCCAACGTCGCATCAACAACTTAGCCTTCATTAGTATTCCCCAGTAGCTCAGTCGGTTAGAGCGGTGGACTGTTAATCCATGTGTCGTAGGTTCGAATCCTACCTGGGGAGCCACTTCCAAGCATCCGTGCCTCCCCCTTTACCATAATTACTCGCTAATAGCAGCGTAAATAATCCTGATAATTATCTGCATTCGTGCTATTCCATAGTTGTCGACTGAGTTGCCGTACCGGCATGGTTGCCCCTTGGCTCAACCAACGTGCAACTGCCGCAGCAACATCAGGCCACTGTTGTGGTACACTACAGGCTGTTGCCAGCCAACGGCTCATAACTGGTGCAGCTAATTCGGTCATGACTTGAGCAAGACCATGCTGAGCCAAACAATGCGCGTTTGCAGTTTGTTCAAATTGCCCTACTAATGGCTTCACCAAGAGTTTTTTACCCTGTGCAAGAGCCTCACTAGCAGTTTCAAATCCAGCATTACTGATCACTCCCTCAGCTCGAGACAATGCCTCAGCAAACGCTATCCGTGCTGGTGGTGAATAATGTATATTGCCAATCTGCCGACGCTCAGCTTGAGGGTGATAAACATCAAAGGTCAGCTGTGGAAACTGCAGCAATAGTCGATGAATATCAGCCAATGATTCAAACGGTAAATACACTAAGTAGCGATTCGCCTCAACGTCATAGCGTTCGCTACGTTGATGAATGATTGGAGGTAATAGATGAACGCCTTCATCAAACCAATGCATACCCACCACTCTATCGGCAGGCGCAAACCAGCGGATGAGCTGCCGTTGCAACGTTGTAATAGGTAAACTTGGCGTTGGCTGGCTAAAGGCATACTGACGTCCCAACCCAATCACTGGCTTGCGCTGTAAACGTCCTGCCCAAGCTGTTATTGGTTCATAATCAGTGACGATCAAATCATAGCAATGTACGTCCAGTTGCCGCACATCATGCCAAAATGTTTGCCACGCATTACGCCGCAAAGTTTCCAGCCCTTGTACCTTTCCGTGCTCCACCGCCAAAGTTAGCCCCTGGCGCCAGCGCCAATCACCGAACGCATCCATATCAAAGAATTGCTCTTTGCTACGCCCCGATACCAAGTAATCTACTTGCACTTCAGGGTACTTACACAAGGCTTCTGCTAAGGCAGTACAACGGCTCAAATGACCATTTCCAGTTCCCTGCACCCCTACTAGAATCCGCATACTTTTTCCTTCTGTTGCATTATCCAACTGCGTTCATCATTCCTGTAACATAAGCACTAATGCTAAAACCGAGAATGGCTCCAGCTACCACGTCACCCGGGTAATGAACACCTAACAATACTCGTGATAAACCAATTGCTCCCGCCCAGCTATAAAATAACCAGAACCAAGCGGGAAAAAATACACTCATCACGCCTGCGAATAAGAATGCGGCTGTCGTGTGACCAGACGGAAAACTAAATTTATCATGGGCTAAAATAACAGCCTTAAACTGAGGGTGTCGATGATATGGACGTTGTCGTTTTAACCAGCGCTTCAACAACATGAATAACGGGATTTCAATGGCGAACCCTAAGACTAAACTGGTCATTAGAGGAGTACTCTCGGCACCATGGAACAGCCCGATGAGCAAAGCAATGATGGCATAGCTATAACCATCTCCAGAGCGTGAAATCCAACGGATAAGGTGATGCTGGCACCAGCTTTCAAAGCGCTCGTTAAGCCACTGGAAACTACGTTGATCAAGGCGACTAAAACGTGCTATCCAGCGTGTCATAAAAGTCGTCATAATTGATGCCTCATAATTCCTCCCCTGTTAGTTGATTGAAAAATAGGCACGTTGCATCACATTGGTGTGACAGAACGGTGAAGTTTACATGACAAAGGGCAATAACCCGACCTTTCATCGGTTGTTTCGAAGCGCTAAACATTCGATAATAGACGGAATCGTTAAGTATGGGATGAATACGCGTATGGGTGACTATTTGCTCCTGTTGGTGGCAACAGTACTCGTCAATAACTTTGTACTAGTTAAATTCTTGGGGTTATGCCCGTTTATGGGCGTTTCAAATAAACTTGAAACGGCAATTGGTATGTCTGCCGCAACCACCTTTGTATTAACCTTAGCATCAGTCTGTAGCTACTTAGTGAACCAATATTTGTTAGTGCCGTTTGGGCTCACAGCGCTCCAAACGTTAACCTTTATCTTGGTTATTGCGGTGGTTGTGCAGTTTACCGAAATGGTCGTGCATAAGACCAGTCCGACCTTATACCGCTTGCTTGGTATTTATTTACCATTGATTACTACGAACTGTGCGGTGCTCGGTGTGGCCTTATTGAACATCAACGAACAACATAACTTTATTCAATCGATCGTTTACGGTTTTGGTGCAGCGGTGGGTTTCTCGCTCGTGCTTATTTTATTTTCTGCACTCCGGGAACGCTTAGCTGCTGCAGATGTGCCTGTACCATTTAAGGGCGCTGCGGTTGCCATGGTTACAGCTGGACTCATGTCATTAGCATTCATGGGTTTTAGTGGTTTGGTGGCAGTCGCATGAGTTTAATTACAGCGTTAATCATCTTAGGTGTTCTGGCTTTAATTTTCGGGATTATTCTTGGCTTCGCTGCGGTTCGTTTCCATGTTGAAAGCGATCCCATTGTTGAACAAATCGACGCCTTATTACCACAAACTCAATGTGGGCAATGCGGCTACCCTGGCTGTCGACCTTACGCTGAAGCTATTGCCAATGGTGAGGAAATTAATAAATGTCCTCCTGGCGGCGAGACCACCATTAAAAACTTATCCGAGTTACTCGGTGTCGAAGCCAAACCGCTCGATGCCGCCCATGGTGCAGAGTCGGTCAAAAAAGTCGCCGTCATTCGGGAAGATGAGTGCATTGGCTGCACGAAATGTATTCAAGCGTGTCCTGTGGATGCGATTTTAGGTGCGGCTAAACACATGCACACTGTTATTGCTCACGAATGTACTGGTTGCGACTTGTGCGTTGAGCCTTGCCCGGTGGACTGTATCGATATGGTACCGGTGCCGGTTCGCCCTGATAACTGGCAGTGGGATCTTCAACAGATTCCAATTCGGGTTGTGGAGTAATGAAACCAATGTCAATAGCAACGAAAGAGATCGAGGCGGGACGGATCTGGGATTTCCCAGGTGGTATTCATCCACCTGAGCATAAGCATCGTTCCAATCAGACACCCATTGCCCAGTTGTCGTTAGCGGAAACCTTTGTAATCCCCATTAAACAGCATACGGGAGCGCCAGGTGATATCATTGTTGCTGTAGGTGACCACGTCGTTGGGGGGCAACCATTAACCGATGCAGGACTCAATAACGGCCTGCCAGTCCACGCGCCCACGTCGGGTACGATCACCGCAATTGGTCCAGGCCGTATTGCTCATCCATCAGGGTTGCCTGATACGGTGATCACCCTAACCGCGGATGGCCGCGATGAACAGGTCACCATGCCTCCTATCACTGACTTCCATGAACGTGGTCGCAGTGAATTACTCGATCGTATCAAACAAGCGGGTATCGCTGGATTAGGCGGTGCGGGCTTCCCCACCGCGCAAAAGTTTGCTCTGCAACGCCCTCTTGATTACCTCATCATTAATGGCGTCGAATGTGAACCCTATATTACTGCAGACGATCGGTTAATGCGCGAGCATGCACAGACCATCATCGATGGCATCGAAATTTTATTGCATTTAGCCGGCTGTCAAAAAGCGATGTTAGCCATCGAGGCCAATAAACCAGAAGCCATTGCCCAGTTTGAGTCACTACTTCCGCATCACCCTGCGATCAGTTTGCGGGTGGTGCCGGTGAAATATCCGTCCGGTGGTGAAAAACAATTGATTCAATTAGTCACTGGACGTCAAGTTCCTAGTCGAGGATTACCCCTTGACGTGGGCTTAGTAGTACAAAACGTTGGCACAGCTTACGCTGTTGCTCGCGCTGTATTAGCCGGTGAACCGCTCATTCAGCGCGTGGTGACAGTGACCGGTGATCACGTCGAACGCCCAGGTAATTATTGGGTTAGAATTGGTACACCAGTAGCAGAGTTATTACACCAATGTGGCTTTAACCCAGGCCCACAGCAACGAGTGATTATGGGAGGGCCAATGATGGGCTTCACCCTGCCAGATTTAACGGTGCCGGTCGTTAAAATCACTAACTGTATTTTGGTTCCCAGCTATGCTGAACTGCCACCTCCGGCGGCAGAAATGAATTGTATTCGCTGCGGTGCATGTGCTGATGTTTGCCCCGCACAATTACTACCGCAGCAACTCCAATGGCTCGCCAAAGCCAAAGATTACGATGGCTTAGAAAAGCAAAACCTATTCGACTGTATTGAATGCGGCGCCTGTGCTTTTGTGTGCCCGAGTGAAATTCCACTGGTGCATTACTACCGTAAAGCGAAAGCAGAAGTTCGGCAGTTGGCCCGAGAAAAAATGAAATCTGAAGTCGCGCGTGAGCGTTTCGAAGCGCGTCAAATAAGGCTTGAACGCGAAAAGCAAGAACGGCTTGAGCGCCACCGCCGCGCCGCTGAAGCACGAAAAAAAGCACAAGCGGAAGCGGTTGCCAAAGGTGCCGATGATCCGCAAGACGCCATTCAGGCAGCCATTGCCCGTGCCAAAGCACGAAAAGCAGCACAAGCTGCGGCGGCAGCTGCGAAGCAATCAGATGATGAGAGTAACGTATGACGTTTAAGTTAGCTGCATCCCCTCACACACATAATAGACGCACCACCCAACAAGTGATGCGCTGGGTCTATTTAGCGTTGATTCCAGGCGTACTTATCCAAACATACTTCTTTGGCTTTGGAGTTTATGTTCAAATTCTTCTCGCCTTAGTCACCGCTTGGTTGTCCGAAGCTGCGGTGATGCACCTGCGCAACCGCCCAGTGCGCCATGCTTGGCAAGATCACACCGCCATTGTTACGGCGGTATTGTTGGCGATTGCTATTCCCGCCCTCGCACCCTGGTGGATTATCGTGATTGGTACCTTGTTTGCCATTGTTGTGGTTAAACATATCTATGGCGGCGTTGGACAAAACCTGTTTAACCCAGC
Source organism: Pseudidiomarina indica (assembly GCA_029279945.1). Taxonomy (GTDB): domain Bacteria; phylum Pseudomonadota; class Gammaproteobacteria; order Enterobacterales; family Alteromonadaceae; genus Pseudidiomarina; species Pseudidiomarina indica_A. The sequence goes on from JAJUHK010000002.1 coordinate 39,896, forward strand.
GATGGCTGGTTATGTGTTGCTACTCATTTCGTTTCCCGTGCAGCTGACGAGCTGGCCTCTACCAACTGAATTAGCGCAATTACCGCTTCCCTTTGCCGATACCCTGAGCATTATTTTTACTGGGTTCACACAAGCTGGTCATAGCCTAGAACAATTACGGATAGGTGTAGATGGTATTACCATGGCAACGCCACTGGATAGCTTACGCCACGACCTATCCCAATCACTGACACTAAGCGAAAGCTTAGCGAAACCAATCTTTGGGAGCCTCGGTGGCATCGGTTGGGCGTGGGTAAATGTTGGCTTTTTACTCGGCGGTTTAATTCTCCTCAAACAACGTATTATCAGCTGGCATATCCCCGGAGGCGTATTAGTTGGCTTGCTCGTTCCCGCCGCCATTTATTGGTTATTTAACCCTGATCAAGCGATAACACCATTACTGCACGCGCTCAGCGGTGCCACCATGCTAGGCGCATTTTTTATTGCCACTGATCCTGTGACAGCGGCCACTTCGAATAAAGGTCGATGGGTGTTTGGCTTGTTAATCGGGGGACTGATATTTGTCATTCGTACTTGGGGCGGCTACCCTGATGCGGTTGCATTTGCCGTGTTACTTGCGAACATGACGGTTCCAGTCATCGATAAATATACTCAACCCATTGCTTATGGGCATGGAGGCCGTCCATGATTGTCACTAGTATGCAACGCAATGGTTTCATCCTTGCTGCTTTTGCATTGATCGCCACATTGCTGGTGGTAGGGATCTCCAAACTCACGGAAGGCCCGATTGCAAGGCAACAAGAGCAAGAGCTCTTGCGCGTGTTGAACCAGATTATTTTGCCTGAATTGCACGATAACGATTTATACCAGAGCTGTACGCTCGTCCAGCATCCTGAGTTAGGCCAAGGTAAACGCCGTGCCTATCGTGCACAACGTGACGGAAAACCAACCGCCATAGCTGTTGAAGTAACGGCTCCAAATGGTTATAGCGGCGCTATTCACCTACTTGTAGCCGTTCATACAGATGGTACAGTTGCCGGCGTACGCACGCTCGCGCATCAAGAAACACCCGGTTTAGGTGACAAAATAGAGTTACGGGTGAGTGATTGGATCACTAATTTCAACGGCCAGCGTGTTAATGATGCTGACGATCCTCGATGGGCAGTAAAACGCTACGGCGGTATGTTTGATCAATTTACTGGGGCAACCATCACCCCGCAAGCTGTGGTGCAAGCGGTCAAACGAGCCGTCTTGGTAGTGACGACACAGCAGCAACACTGGCACGCCGCGCCCGCTAATTGCTATTCACAGCATTCTGAGGTAACACCATGAGTCAAACTACATCTGTTTATAAAGAGCTTGCATGGCAAGGGTTATGGAAAAATAACGCTGGTTTAGTGCAGCTTCTCGGCCTGTGTCCGTTGCTCGCCGTTACCTCTAATATTACCAATGGGTTAGGCCTTGGATTAGCCACCTTATTAGTCTTGATTGGCTCCAATATTACAGTCAGTCTAATCCGTAAATATGTGCCGAATGAAATCCGTATTCCGGTGTTTGTCATGGTGATTGCGACTTTTGTGACTGTCGTGCAACTGCTGATCAACGCCTATTTATTTACCTTGTACCAAGCATTGGGAATTTTCATTCCGTTGATTGTCACAAATTGTCTTATTATTGGTCGCGCCGAGGCCTATGCTTCAAAAAACTCTTGGCATCATAGTGCCTTTGACGGTTTGATGATGGGGTTGGGCTTTACCTTGGTGTTGGTTATACTGGGTGGGATTCGTGAAATCCTAGGCAACGGAACTTTGTTCGACGGCGCTGACTTATTGTTGGGCGATTGGGCAACCTCACTACGGATTGACGTCTTTAGCGTTGATTACCCACTGCTGTTAGCAATACTGCCCCCCGGAGCCTTCATTGTGATGGGCTTTATTATTGCTGGCAAAAACTGGCTGGACAATTACCGTGCGGCACGTGCTAAGCAACCGCAAAAACAAGTGACCCGTGCTCGTGTTACTGCACAATAGCAATCATGAATAAACAGAAACGTATTGAAATATTAGAGCGACTACGCGCCAATAACCCCAACCCAACCACCGAACTTGAATACAGTTCTACGTTTGAGTTGTTAATTGCAGTATTATTATCTGCTCAAGCAACAGACGTTGGGGTTAATAAGGCGACCCGCAAACTCTTTCCAGTGGCCAGAACACCGCAAGCTATGCTGGAATTAGGCGTCGATGGGGTTAAAGAATACATTAAGACAATTGGTCTTTTTAATTCAAAGGCAGAAAACATTATTAAAACCTGCCAAATTCTTGTCGACCTCTATCAAGGCGAAGTACCCGAAAGTCGTGAAGCCTTAGAGGCGTTACCGGGCGTCGGTCGCAAAACCGCAAATGTCGTGCTGAACACTGCGTTCGGTTGGCCTACCATAGCCGTGGATACCCACATTTTCCGGGTAGCTAACCGCACCAAATTTGCACCAGGTAAAACCGTGCGGGCAGTTGAGGATAAACTGGATAAAGTTATTCCTGCCGAGTTTAAGGTTGATGCTCACCACTGGTTCATCCTGCATGGTCGCTATACTTGCATTGCACGCAAACCGCGCTGTGGCAGCTGTATTATTGAAGATTTATGTGAATATAAAGACAAAACGTCTGACGATTAGGAGCTTTACATGCGTTTATTACATACCATGTTGCGTGTCGGTGATATGCAACGCTCAATCGATTTTTATACCAAACTACTTGGTATGAAGTTGCTCCGCACTGCCGATAACGAAGAGTATAAGTATTCGTTAGCCTTTGTCGGCTACGGCGATGAAATTGATCACACTGTACTTGAGTTAACTTACAACTGGGGCGTCACTGAGTACGACCACGGTACCGCCTTTGGCCATATCGCCATTGGTGTAGATGATATCTATGCTACCTGCGAACAACTCACTGCTGGTGGTGCTGACGTTTACCGTGCACCTGGCCCAGTCAAAGGCGGCAAAACCTTGATTGCCTTTGTTCGTGATCCCGATGGGTACGCCATTGAGTTAATTGAGCGTAACACCGAGAACCCTGGGGATTTATGAGCAAACTAACCTCGAACGAGCTCATGCAACATCGTTTCCGTGGGTACATGCCGGTGGTCATTGATGTTGAAACAGCAGGCTTTAACGCTAAAACTGATGCGTTATTAGAAATTGCAGCGGTGACGCTAACTTTTACTGCGGACGGTCTGCTCGTTCCTGCACAAACCTTGCATTACCACATTGAGCCGTTCGAGGGTGCTAATATTGAGCGGGCCGCTATCGAATTTAATGGTATTGAGCCATTTTCGCCATTACGTGGCGCTATCGATGAAGCTACCGCATTAAAAGAACTGTTCAAACCGATTCGAAAAGCACAAAAAGATGCAGGCTGCCAACGTTGTATATTGGTCGGACATAACGCGACCTTCGACCATGGCTTCCTCATGGCCGCCGCCGACCGGGCTAATATTAAGCGTAATCCGTTTCACCCTTTCGTTACCTTTGATACGGCTGCACTAGCTGCTGTATTCTTAGGTCAAACGGTGTTGCTCAAAGCCTGTCAAGCCGCAGGGATCCCATTTGATCATAAACAAGCACACTCAGCGCTATATGATACTGAACGTACCGCAGAATTATTTTGTTATATGGTGAATCGCTATCAACAACTGGGTGGATGGCCGTTAGAGCCTAACAACGAAGCCTGAGGAAATTCAGCTCAGGCTATTCTCCGATATCCTCATTCCACAATTCTGGATGACGGTCGATAAAGGTTTCCATCAGCTCAATACAGGTCTGATCTTGCAATACCACTACCTCCACACCCGCTTGTCGTAAACGTTCTTCAGCGCCCATAAAGGTTTTATTTTCACCGACAACCACGCGTGGAATACCATACAGCTCGATTGCCCCGGAACACATACAGCAAGGTGACAGCGTGGTGTAAATCGTACATTCTCGGTAGACGTGCGCCGGCTGCCGCCCGGCATTTTCTAAAGCATCCATTTCCCCGTGCAGAATTGGACTACCCTGTTGTACGCGTCGGTTATGACCACGGCCAATAATTTTACCTTGGTATACGAGTACCGAACCAATGGGCACTCCCCCCTCAGCTAAACCTTGTTGTGCTTCAGTAATCGCTGCTTGCATAAATTTATCCATCGATTGTTCCCTCTGTTTAGAATGATGAGCCGGGCTGCTTCAGGAACTCCACTTCTTCGCGCGTGGAAACCCGTCCTAAAATAGCATTACGATGCGGATAGCGCCCAAATCGATCAATGATAGCTTTATGTTTTAATTCATAATCATAGTTGATTTCCAGACCTGGCTGGTTAAATAGTTGCACCGCTTGTTCATGAATTTCCGGTGATTCACTGTGCATATAAGGCATATATAAAAAGGCTTTTTCGGCGTCATTCAGTTGCTGATCTAAACCCAAAGCAACCGCCTCTTGCGCTAACACTAAAGCGACGACGTCTTGCGTAAATGCTTGCGGGGTGTCACGGTAAATATTTCGAGAAAATTGATCTAAAACGATAATCTCTGCCAACCGGCCTTCAGCATTTTTTCGCCAGTGCCAAAGTTCACCACGGCTTGCAGCTATCAAAGTGGTGGCGAATTTGTCGTGAATTAGCGCATCCAAGGCGTCACTTTTCGCAAACCATTGCTGGGCACTTAGCTCATTGAACCAAAACTGCAGTACAGCAGCTGGGGAATGGGCGGACATATTCAGCTTCCTCCATCCAGGAAAATCAATCATATGGACAATTTTTGTACATGCATGCTAACAGCGAATCATTCATCGTTGCAAATTTTCCCACACCAGCAAAAAAAAAGGCCGCAATAATGCGGCCTCTCTGTATCCATGACAAACTTACAGCTTGTCTGCGTTCTTGGCTAAGTACGCTGCAACACCTTGTGGGTTGGCTTTCATACCTTCATCACCTTCTTTCCAACCAGCAGGGCACACTTCACCGTGCTTTTGGTGGAAATTCAAAGCGTCGACCAAGCGTAACATTTCATCAATGTTGCGACCTAATGGTAAATCGTTCACGATTTGGTGACGAACAACGCCTTCTTCATCGATCAAGAATGAAGCACGGAATGCCACGCCATCAACTGGGTGCTCAACATCGTAAGCACGGCAAATAGTGTGCTTCACATCCGCAACTAATGGATATTTAACTTGGCCGATACCACCGTCTGCTTCAGCAGTGTTACGCCACGCGTTGTGCGTGAACTGTGAGTCAATAGAAACACCGATAACTTCTACACCACGTTTCTTAAACTCATCCAAGCGGTGGTTAAACGCGATGAGCTCTGAAGGACATACGAAAGTAAAATCAAGCGGATAGAAGAACAATACCGCTTTTTTCCCTTGGATATGCTCATAAAAGTTAAAGCTATCAACAATTTCACCTGTGCCTAATACGGCTGCTGCGGTGAAGTTAGGAGCTTTACGACCGACTAATACACCCATTGTTTCTTCTCCATTTAGTTATTGTAAGTTATTCAGCTGCTGGTGCCGGGTGGCGCGCAGCAACTTCGCTAATTAATTCCTGTAACTCACCCTTTTGATACATTTCCAAAATGATATCACAACCACCAATCAACTCACCCTCTACCCACAATTGTGGGAAGGTTGGCCAATCCGCATACTTTGGTAGTTCCGCACGGATATCTGGATTTTGCAGAATATCAACGTAAGCGAAAGCGTGGCCACAACTCATCAGTGCTTGCGACGCTTGAGCGGAAAATCCGCAGCTTGGTAATTTTGGCGACCCTTTCATGTACAACAAAATCGGATTTTCGGCGATCTGTTGTTTAATTTTTTCAACAGTTTCCATAACGACCCCGTGAGTTACTAGGTTTGCAATGTGATCTAGTATACCATGTGCGTACCAGACATTCAGTACGCAAAAGCGACAGAAAACAAGTATACTGCAGTTAAATGTAGCCCTTGTTTTTGGGGATTTTGTCCCCATATCAAGATATGGTACCGCTTTGTTGTGAATTCAATGGTATCCTATAAAGAATTCAAACAAGACATTTATCAACAATAACGGAGAGTTGACATGGCATTCGAATTACCAGCATTGCCTTACGAGAAAAATGCACTAGAACCACATATTTCTGCTGAGACCATTGAATACCACTATGGTAAGCACCATCAGACCTATGTAACCAAGCTCAATGAGTTGGTTCAAGGCACTGAATTTGAAGGCAAATCACTCGAAGATATTATCAAAACTTCAACAGGTGGCGTATTTAACAACGCTGCTCAAGTCTGGAACCACACCTTCTACTGGCATTGCTTAAGCCCCAATGGTGGTGGTGAGCCAACGGGTGCGGTTGCCGATGCGATTAACGCAGCCTTCGGTTCATTCGATAAATTTAAAGCTGAATTCAGCGCTCAAGCTGCTGGAAACTTTGGTTCTGGCTGGACTTGGTTAGTGAAAAAAGCCGATGGCACTGTTGCTATCGTTAATACCAGTAATGCACAGACCCCATTAACAGACAGCTCAGTTACACCACTGTTAACTGTTGACGTATGGGAACATGCTTACTACATCGATTATCGTAATGCACGTCCAAACTACTTAAATGCATTCTGGAACTTAGTTAACTGGGACTTTGTTGCGAAAAACTTCGCCTAATGTCTCACCCAACCAATGCGTCGTCGTATGCATAAAAATAAAGCCCGCTGTTAACAGCGGGCTTTTTATATGGCATAAACGTGCTCGACGTTACTCCACTAAGTTGGCTGGGATATCGCCACGCATACTGTGCCAAATTCGTCCCGACTCATAACCATACTCACGAATCAAATTCACCACGTCTTCAGGCTTAGGCGCAGCAGCCATACGTTTTAGATCAGCGTAGAATTGACGTGCGCGCGCGCGCGCAGCTTCGTTAGAAAAATAAAAGTTACCAATTCGAGAATACAAGCCTTTAAATCCATTTAACACCAGCACATAAATAGGATTCCCAGAATTTAATGCCAATTCGTGGTTTAACCGGTAATCATACTGTGTGAAAGCTTCCGAAGTATCTTCCAGTTGCTCCGCTTCACTTAATAACGCTACGACCTTCTCAGGAGCATTACGCACCGCCTGACGAATATAAATAGCACTGATGTTAGTGCGAGCAGAAAGCAGCTGATCTACTAATTCAGGCATACCATCTTCATCAAGACGCGCCAAGGTTTCCAGAATATTCAAACCTGACGTTTCCCAAAAGTTATTGACCCGCGTGGGCTTGCCATGCTGAATGGTTAACCAACCATCACGCGCTAACCGTTGTAATACCTCGCGCAAGGTTGTGCGGGTCACACCAATTAGTTCTGAAAGCTCGCGCTCTGCAGGTAAAATCGTGCCGGGCGCAAAGTGCCCGTTCCAAATCGATTTCACAATATATTCTTCAGCAAAACCGGCTGGACTTTGTGCCTTAATAATCATGTATTGGCCTGTCGTTTGAATTTGAATAAGTTGACTCTACTCGAGAATAATAATTGTTATAGAATTGCCTTGATTCTACCAGTCTTTTCAATGGTCGGACAAGTTTTGTAAGTCGGTACAGCAGTAACTTATCGACATTTTGTCTCGGCTCAGGTATCGTGCGAAACAAAACAACACAAGGTCAACGCATATATGTTATTGTTTTTGGCTAAACTTCCAAGCCAACGCGGCGCATGGGCAACTCTTTCTCTGTCATGTTTTGCCCTTCTTCTTACTGCATTATATTTTCAATACCAGCTGGGGTTAGAACCCTGTGTGAAATGTATTTACCAGCGCACCGCCATTATCGGTATAGGATTAGCTGGTATCGTTGGCTGGATCGCGCCCCACCACCTTAGTGCACGGTTAATAGGCTACGCCGGGTGGTTAGTAGGAGCTATTTGGGGCTGGCGTATTGCCGCCGACCATTGGGCAATTCAGACCGCAGAAAACTCATGGTTCATCGTGTGCGATACCTTTCCGAACTTCCCGACTTGGATGCCTCTCCATAAGTGGCTGCCATCACTATTTGCCGCACCCGGACAATGCGGCGAAATTGAATGGTCGTGGATGGGTTTAAGTATGCCAGGTTGGATGCAAATCATCTTCGCGTGTTACACCATCACGGCAATCTTGGTGCTTATCGCCCGTATCCTAAAGCTACGCCGCTTATAACCTAGGTTTCAATCACAATCATGAAGCGGCCAAGTCACGATACGTAATTCATAGTCTTCGCTCACTTCATCCTCACTATCGACCCGCTGAGCGGCACTCATACCAGCCGCCTCCAGCGGGGCTCGCGAGCCATTATGATATAAAGGATGCCAGCGTGGCAACTTCCGCCCTTCAGCTAATCTCCGATACGCACAACTGGGCGGTAAATAGGTCAGTTCCAGAACGTTATCAGGCGTAATGACCACACAATCAGGCACCCAGTGATGGCGATTGGCATAATCACGACATTGTGCCGTTTGGGGGTTAAGCATGCGACAACTGACATCGGTGTAATGTACCGTTTCAGTAGCATCGTCAACATCAATGAGCTTATGCAAACAGCATTTGCCACAACCATCACAGAGTAGCTCCCACTCGGTTTGATTCATTTCATGCAAATTTTTGGTTTGCCAAAAAGGTAGCTGTGGCATTTATCCCGCCGCCTCAACCTGACCGTGCCATTGCCATTGCCGGCCTGCATTAGTTAACAGTAACTCAAGCTTATCGCCCACGTGCAATGCTGCAACTCCTGCAGGCGTGCCTGTAAGCACTACATCACCAGGCACCAAGGTAAAGAGAGTAGATATCTCCGCCAATAAATCGGCTATGGTAAAAATCATATCGGCGCTTGAACCTTGCTGCCGTAGTTCTCCGTTCACACGCAAAGCAATCTCAAATGGACGGTTTACATCACATTCAATCCGCTCAAGCATAGGGCCCAACACACAGGAGCCATCAAAGGCTTTCGCTCGTTCCCACGGCTGCCCCTGCGCTTTTAATTCGTTTTGTATTTGCCGCAGGGTTAAATCTAGCCCTACGCCATAGCCCGCGATTGCTTTAAGCGCTTGTGCTGGTGTTGCCCGTTTAAGTGGCATACCAATAAACACAGCCAACTCCATCTCATGATGACACTCCCCATATTCGGTAGGGATCCGTATTTCGGGTAAGCGTGTGATTGCTGATGGTGGTTTGATAAACAGCAATGGTTGCTGAGGAACTGGATTATTCAATTCAGTCGCATGATCCACATAATTTCGCCCGACACACACGATTTTGGTTGGTGGTTGTAACCCCATCATACTTACCTCGGGAAACGTATTCGGTCAGACAAATAACCAACTGCAGCAACGAAATAGTGCGACCGGTTCCAACGCATCAATGCATCGTAGTTACTATAGGCTAGGAACACTCGTCCTTCTTTGTCATCAGGAATGACCACCGATGCGATAATATCATCCCGTTTTGGTAAGTCGCTGCCGTCGAAACTGCGCACACCTAACGCTTGCCATTCCGCCAGCGGCTTTTTAATAGCCAATGACGCTAAACTAACGTCAAAATCGGCTGGTAATTGAATTTGTCGCCCCCAGGTTACATCATCACGCCAGCCCACTGATTTCAAATAATTAGCGGCAGACGCAAACACATCTCCTTGTGAGCCCCAAATATCCTTGCGCCCATCACCGTCATAATCCACTGCATAGGCCATAAATGAACTGGGCATAAATTGCGCCTGTCCCATCGCGCCAGCCCATGAACCCTTCATTTGTTCGATAGGTATATGGCCCTCTTCGACTATGGTTAAGGCATGCCATAATTCTTTTTTGAAAAACGCTTCACGGCGCCCCTCATACGCCATAGTAGTCAATGCTGAAATAACATCCATACCACCAGTAAACGCACCAAAGTTTGTTTCAATACCCCACAGTGCCACAATAAAGCGCGGTTGCACACCATACTCGTGACCGATTTGCTCCAGCAAATCACGATGCTTGTTATACATCTCAACAGCTTTTTGGGCTTTCCATTCAGGTACCGCACGTGGCAAATAGGTATCCAACGTCAGCTTAAATTCAGGTTGATTACGATCTGCTTTCACCGAGCGTTGGTAGAAAGTAACGTTGGCAAACGCGGTTGTGACCGTCTCTTCTTTAAATCCATCAGCTAAGGCTTCCTGCTTGATTTGTTCCACATAATCGGCAAATCCGGCCGCCAAGTCAGATTCTTCAGCATCTTGCGCTAGTACCAAGCTAGGCACACTAAGCGCAACAACGACTAAAGCTAATAATAAACGCGTGATGGGTGCCATTACTTTGACTCCTGTTGCTGTTTTTTATGGATGTCTAATAGACTTTCTTGCGGTGGTGGTAACTGTAAATAATAGCCTGATTGCTCAAGATGTTGGATTAATTCCGCAACGGAAATCCGTGCCAGTCGTCGCTCCTTGGTAAGCGCTATGGTCATCACATGTTTAGGGGTTCCAAATGTCTCCAGCAGGGGCTCTGGCACCTTGGCAAAGTCAGCTGGATGAGGAACATATAAGTATGTATCAGCCCGCCGTGGGCTACGGAAAATCGCACACAACATGATTAACGATCTCGCTGTAACAACTCGGTTATGAACGGCTTCAGCTTAGCGCCTCGCCAGCTTCGGTACAAGTCAGGCGCGATTAATTCTGCTTTAGCCACCGCCGGCACCTGCCATTCCCAATGGATAACATCATTGATTTGGCGCCGCGATGCGACCAGCCCCGGGCTAATATCAAGGTCTCGCGCAAGCTGCTGCACCTGCTCCTGAATTTGTTTATAAGTAGCTTTATAATCAGTCAAATCTGTTAACCGAGTTAATGGTTCAGGAAGATCAGTACAAGCTAATCCACGTTGAATTGCTTCAAGTAAACTTTCACCACTATAACGAATGGTCACTGGCGATAACTCGGTTATCCCGCGTAACTGCAAGACGTTGCTAGGACACCGTCGCGCCAGCTCGAGGACGATATGATCTTTCGCGACAAATCCTAGTGGAATATTTGACTGCTGCGCCCGTTGTAATCGCCACTGTAATAACTCGCGTAATACCGCGAGCTGTTGTCGATTACACTGCCAGGCATTACCAAAGAACAAATACAGCCATTGTGGCGGAATTGATTCTGCCCGGCGGCGTACCTGTTCAATAGTTTCAGCTTTTACCAAAGCTAATTTCTCGGCACTGAGCTCAGCCAACAGTTGGGGATAAATATCGTATAAATATTGCACATCGGCAGCCGCATAATCCAATTGCACTGGCTGTAGCGGGCGCTGCAACCAATCAGTTCGCGACTGCGATTTGTCAATTTCAATATTGGTATAATGCTGTACTAATGCGGCGTAACCCAATGCATCTCCGTGACCTGCGAATGCGGCCGCAATTTGTGTGTCCACCACAGCGGTAGGAATTTCGCCCATCTGCTGCATAAGAATTTCATAGTCTTCCCCACCCGCATGAATGACCAGTATCAATTGCGGATCTTTGAGGAGCTGCCAAAATGGAGTTAAATCAATCTCTGCCAAGGGGTCAATCAACACCAGCTGATCATGAACCCGCACCTGGACTAAACCAAGTTTAGCGTAGTAGGTTCGGGTACGGACAAATTCGGTATCTAATGCGAGATAGGGAAACCGCTGAGCGTACTGACAAAATGCCAGTAGCTCAGCTTGAGTCGTAATCAATTGATAAGGAATCATAGGCTATTGCGAGTTGGCCTGAGTCTTCGCAGTTTCCTCATCACGTAACTCACGGCGTAAGATTTTACCTACATTGCTTTTCGGTAACTCGTCACGGAACTCAACCAGTTTGGGCACTTTGTAACCAGTGAGGTTCTCCCGAGCATATTGGATGAGTTCTTTCTCGGTCAAGCTTGGGTCTTTGCGTACCACAAATAACTTAACTTGCTCACCTGAGGCCTCATGAGGAACACCGACGGCAGCCACTTCCAATACCTTCGGGTGCGCAGCAATAACATCTTCAATTTCGTTCGGATAGACGTTAAAACCCGACACCAAAATCATATCTTTTTTGCGGTCCACAATGCGGAAGAAACCGTCGCTATCCATTACTGCGATATCACCAGTGGAAAACCAGCCATCCTTCATGATTTGCGCCGTTTCCTCTGGACGGTTGAGATACCCAACCATCACCTGCGGCCCTTTCACTTGTAACTCCCCAGCCTCGCCTTGAGGTAACACTTCACCGGTTTCAGTATCTACGATACGCACATCAGTTGATGGCAGTGGAATACCTATGGTGCCGTTATACTCTTGAATATCGGTTGGATTCACGGTAACAACGGGTGAACACTCGGTTAAACCATAACCTTCCAATAACCGCGACTTCGTCACGCGTTGCCAGTTTTCGGCGACCGCTCGTTGTACCGCCATACCGCCACCTAGCGCAATCTTAAGGTGCGAAAAATCGAGATCTTTAAAACCTTCAGTGTTCAACAAGCCGTTAAATAGCGTATTGACACCAGCAATCATGGAGAACGGATACTTGCTCAGTTCTTTTACAAACCCTTTCATATCACGCGGGTTAGTAATCAACAAGTTGCGACCACCGTGTTTGAGAAACGTTAAACAGTTCACTGTTAGAGCAAAGATATGATACAGCGGCAGTGCTGTAACAACAGTTTCTTCGCCATCATTCACCAACGGAGCAACCAGTGCAGAAACCATTTCTAAGTTAGCCACCATGTTGCGATGGGATAACATGGCACCTTTGGCAAGCCCTGTCGTACCGCCTGTGTATTGTATGAACGCTAGGTCATCGCCAACAACTTCCGGACGGGTATAAGCAAGCTTCTCACCTTGCGCAATAGCAGTGCGCAACGATGTGGTATTCTTCAATTTATAGGCCGGTACCATTTTTTTAATATGCCGTACCACCGCATTCACGAGCCAACGTTTTGGCGCTGGCAGCATGTCACCAATTGCGGTGACGAAAACTTGCTCGACCGGAACACAATCCTCTACCTTAGCGAGGGTGTGAGCAAAATTTTCTAAAATGACAATAGCTTTGACTTGCGCGTCATTTAACTGATGCTTGAGTTCACGAGGGGTATACAGTGGGTTGACATTAACTACTGTAAGACCAGCTCGCAACGCCCCAAATAAAGCCACTGGATATTGCAGTAAGTTGGGCATCATGATGGCAAAGGCATCACCTTTTTTTAGCCCACGCTGTTGCAAGAACGCAGCAAAGTGACGTGAAAGGACATCCAATTCATTAAATGTCATTTCAGTATCCATGTTGATAAACGCAACTTTATCGCCGTACTTTTGGATACTTTGCTCAAAAATATCCACTAAGGAATTGAAACGATCCGGATCAATAGTTTCCGGGACGCCGGTTGGATAACGTTTTAGCCAAATTTTATCCACGCGCTCTTGCTCCTTGCTCATTAACAAAGTTTCATTAAAGTGAATAGCGTGTAATCATCGCATATCCGACCAGTCTTGCCTAGTTAGGTAAACTACGAAACATCGGTAAAATTGCTCTGATAATCGCATTTGGCTGCTCCATATGAACGTGATGACCACCTGTAAGATCCACTTGCTTTAAGTGTGGTACAAAGTTTTGCCATTGCAATAGGGCTTGCTTTACTTCTATTTCACCAGCTGACGCCACGACCGTAGTATAAGGGCATTGAATGTGCTGCAGAATTTCTTCAACCTGCGCTGGTGTCATTCGTAACGGCGAACGTAAGCGTAACTGCCCATCCGCCAAAAAGCGCCAACCATCGTCCGTTTGCGCAATCCCACGCTCAACCAATAAGGCTGACAGTTCGCGGCTCAAGTCACCAGCTAAGGTTCTGGCCATGACAGCTTTCTCCCAATCTGGGTACACTGGCTGTCGCTTAAACTGCTGTTGCCAACGGCTGTCAAAACTTGCACGCAATTGCTGCACCGTACGTTCGGTTGCTTCAGTTATTAATCCAAATGCTTCAATCGTCACTAATGACTGCACTTGTTCCGGCGCTAGCGCAGCATACAAGGTGGTAATATATCCCCCCATCGAATGGCCGATTAAACTCAATTGCGACCACTGTTGTTGCGCAGCTATGTGCCATATATCGTAAACATAATCAATAAATGGATAGTAATTACCTAACGGCCGATGATCACTGCGGCCATGACCAGCTAAATCTAATGCAATCAGGTGATTATCTTGCGCCAGAGGTGAGTTTAAGAACTCTGCGGCCAAAGGTAAGAAGCTATAGGCATTATCCAACCAGCCGTGCAGTGCTACCATTGGATGACCGCACGGGTTGCCCCATGCGACACCGCGTAACGTACCCCAAGGCAGCTCAAATGAAACAGGCTCGGCAGCGTGCCGAGCCTGTGTTAATGCTAGTGCTGAATCAGTCATTGCGTGTCACTATCCGGTTATTGTTTCGCAGATTGCTTATCGTCTTTCATGACCGGAGCTGGCACATAGATTGGCCGTGGATAATGCGGGTAACTATACCAATAGTGACGATACCATAATGCATCATAATTCACTTCCACCCGCGTCGGTTCTTTACGCTCAGGCCATAAATGTTTGTTAGTCACCTGTAACACAGGGAAGAGGTAATTATACTCACCGATGGTACCAGACTCAGGTTGGCCAATGGTTCCAACAAAGCTGATCTCTTTCCCTTGTTTATACACCATAGGGTCTACAAACCCCTTAACCTTAGCTCGGAATCGACCTTGGCTTTGGTCACTAGGCTGTGGCCGTCCCCAACTTTGCAGATCGAAATTTACGACTTCAATCACCGTATCCTGATCGGTGTTACGCACCTCTGCGATAACGCCACCCCACCGCGCAGGCTGCCCCACCACTTGTTCAGGCATTTCTAATGCTGCTTTATACGACACCAATGCTTTATCATCTGGCACTTGCAATGCATCTGGAACGGCTGAGCAGGCAACCAATGCGAGCATCGCAATCATGGGGATTAATTGTTTCATACTAAGTACCTCTGGCCTTACGAATAAAACTGCTGAACTCTTCTTCTATAGCAGTTTGAGCAAATTTTAACGATGTAAGTTCCTAACATTTACTGGTTTTTAACCTCTACCAGGTAACTTTTGCCAGGCGACTTCATTGCGTACATACAGTGGTTCAAGTTCGCTGGCTGCAATTATCTTGCCACATTGAATTCCCCAACTGAGCAAGTCCTCAGCGAGGGGTAAAGTGATATCCTCGAGGATCTGTACCTGCTGGCAGGCATTCAGCTGCTCAGCGTATTGCCGCCACCCCGTACCAACCCCAACAATGGCTTGACTATTATCTAACTCACCCCACCACGACTGGCTTGTGATATCCACTAACCCTGCCATCTGCGCGTTGCACACCGGCACCGCCAGCCCCCGGTGCTCACGATAAGCAGCGACATAAACTTCATGCATTCGGGCGTCAATAGCGCTAACAACTTGGCGCGCGTCGTGAACACGAATCGCTTGTTGCGCCAGCCCTGTTAAGGTACTGACGGGAATTACTGGTATATTGTGACTAAATGCTAAACCTTGGGCGATTGCTACACTGATCCGTACCCCAGTGAAACTACCAGGTCCATACCCTACCACTAAGGCGTTCACGTCTGCGAGAGTGACCTCAAGTTCAGCTAACACCTCCTGCACCAATGGCAAAATAAGTTGTGAATGCTCACGCGGGGCAAGAACTGCTCTTGTTGCCCACTGATCGGCTTTTTTTAACGCAACCGAGCATTGTTCAGTTGAGGTATCTATTGCTAAAACGACATCAAAGGTCACTCTGGCTTCTCCAGTTGTGCTAAAAAATCGAGTGCAACGGCGAGATCTCGTGTCCGCTGCATGGCAGGTAAACTACTAAGGAACAAACCACCGTAAGGTTTGGTAACCAACCGGTGGTCACAGACAATCAGTACCCCCTGATCACTGGCGTCGCGAATAAGTCGCCCTGCACCTTGTTTTAACGCGATAATGGCTTGTGGTAATTGTACCTGAGTAAAAGGATCAACTCCACGCAAGCGACAATCTTCAACCCTTGCCTGAAGTAAAGGTTCATCGGGGCTAGCAAAGGGTAACTTATCAATAATTACACAGCGTAACGCTGCGCCGCGCACATCAACTCCTTCCCAAAATGATGAAGTGCCCAATAAGACACCATTGCCTGCCGCAGTAAACTCGGTCAATAACTCGCGTTTACTGCTCGAGCCTTGCACAAATATCGGTTGTATAATTCGGTTCGCTAACGCTGTGGCCACCTGCTGTAACATACGGTGGCTAGTAAACAACACAAAGGTGCCACCATGCTTATTATGTGCCACAACCTCCGCTACCAAGTCAGCCAAGACTGTGACCATTTGTGGTTGATTCGGTGCTGGTAAATACCGCGGGACACATAGCAGCGCTTGTTCCGCAAAGTTAAATGGGCTTGGCAAGCATAATGTGGCTGCCTCAGATAATCCTAATTGGTCAGTAAAATGATTAAATCGTTCACCAATGGCTAAAGTTGCAGATGTAAAAATCCACGCCATTCCACTATCAGCCACGTATTTTCCAAACTTGTCCGCCACACTTAAGGGAGTTTGGTGCAAGGTCACTTGGCGTGGCGTGGTTTCAAACCAAAAGCTATAGCCTGTACGACTAACGTCTTGCAGTTGCTCCCATTTACTAAGTATGGTCAAGCAACGTGTGTACGCTTGGTCAAGATCTTGATGTCGCCCTAACGCTGCTTTGCAAACATCACGCAGGAACTGCAAATGTTCCATAACGATTGTTGCAGCTTGTGCCACTTCAGGCCGGCGTGCCATAACCCGCCAGTTACCGCGCGTGGGATCGCGCGGAAATACTAAGCGCCAATCTTGTAAACTTACCAGTAATTTGTCGGCCGCCTTATCCAACTGCCGTAAATCTTTTAACTCAGTCAGATAGAGCAATTTTAATTCATGTGCCAGCTCTTGCATCTGCCGACTCGATACTGCTTCACCAAAGTACTGACTGGCGATATCCGGTAACTGGTGAGCCTCGTCAAAGATGATGGCATCTGCTTGCGGGATCAACTCCCCAAAGCCAACGTCCCGCAGCGCCATATCGGCAAAAAACAAATGATGATTAACCACGACCATATCCGCGTCGAGTGCGCGTTGCCGTGCTTTGACTAAATAACAGGCCTGATAATCTGGACAGTCGCGCCCGAGGCAATTATCGACCGTACTCGTCACCACGGGAATAATGGCAGCATCTTCTGGAATGACGTTTATCGTGCCAATATCACCATCAGTGGTGCGTTGTGCCCATTGGCGTACGGCCACTAATTGCTGTTGCTGTTCAGACGATAACGCACCGGCCTGGTTGCTCGCTTGATTCAACCGATGCAAACAAAGGTAGTTTGCACGCCCTTTAAGTAAAGCAATTAATTTAGCCGGTGCTAATGCGGCCCGTAATGCTGGCAAATCACGATGGTACAGTTGTTCTTGTAAGGCTTTTGTACCCGTAGAAATAATAACCTTCCCGGGGTTTAACAACGTCGGCACTAAATAGGCAAAGGTTTTTCCAGTACCCGTTTCTGCTTCGACCACCAGCTGTGAGCGTTCGATTATTGATCGTTCTACCGCTTGTGCCATCGCCATTTGCGCAGCACGCGGTTGAAATCCAGGTAGCGTCCGTGCCAATACACCATCATTTTGAAATTGAGCTGTAACCTTCGACATTAACTTAGTATCTGAGACATGATGACCACAATGTACCATAAATTCCAGGGTGCTGGAGGATTCTATTGATTACGGAAAACAAAACCTATACAACTTAATACAAGAAATTGAAAAACCCTTTAAAATAAATGTTGATCGAGATTTTTATAACTATACAATTAGGATCCGTTAGCTCATTTTATTCGTTTTAGGAAAATTCATGATGAACCAATTTCACCACCACCATCATCACTATCATCCGCGTTAGCCGCAAAGTTTTTGAAGGCTAACACATCATCTGTGGGCTGCCTTCACCATCATTATTAGAACCCCGCTCGGCATCCCTTGCGGGGTTTTTATTTTGGAGTTCGCATGGTTGTTACCAATAATTCAACTCGGCTTACCATCGCCGTACAAAAATCAGGGCGACTTAGCACCGCGTCCTTAACCCTACTCGAAGCCTGCGGTTTTCGCTTTAGTTTACACGAAGCAAAGCTGCTAGCTCATTGTCAAAACCAACCCGTCGATTTGCTTCGCGTCCGTGACGATGATATTCCCGGCTTAGTCATGGATGGCATCGTAGACTTAGGTTTAGTCGGCGAAAACGTCTTAGAAGAAGTTCGGTTAGAACGTCAAGCCACCCAACTCAGTGCTGATTTCCACCTGCTCCGTTCCCTAGACTTTGGTCAATGCCGTTTAGCCATCGCTCTGCCCAAAGAAGTTCCTTATGGCGGCATCCAAGATTTAGTGGGGAAACGTATTGCAACAACGTACCCTTATCTGCTCCAAAATTATTTGCAGCGGGTTGGGATTAATGCAAATACCGCGGTGTTAACAGGAAGTGTTGAAGTAGCGCCTCGCGCTGGTTTGGCTGATGCCATCTGTGATTTAATCTCGACTGGCGCCACCCTTGAAGCCAATGGCTTGGTTGAACGAGAAGTAATATTTCGCTCACAAGCCCAAATGATTCAACGTCCAACCCCACTATCGGCGAACAAACAGGATATCGTTAACCAGTTATTGCCGCGTATTGACGGCGTTCAGCAAGCACGTGAAAGCAAGTACATCATGCTGCATGCCCCTCTCGCCGCGCTGGAGCAAGTGGTCGCCTTGTTACCCGGTGCCGAGCAACCTACCGTGCTCCCATTAAGTCATCGCAATGATGTAGCCGCAATTCATGTTGTCAGTACTGAACATCTGTTTTGGGAAACTATGGAGCAGCTCAAAAGCTTAGGTTGTAGCTCCATCCTCGTGATGCCTATTGAAAAAATGATGGGGTGATCAGCATGAACATTATTCTTTGGTCGACGCTTTCAGCAGCAGCTCAAGCACAACTGTTAGAACGCCCGTCACTCAAACAATCAACGACTCTGGAACAGGAAGTCACAGCCATTATCCAAGCAGTCGCACAACAGGGTGATCAAGCAATATTCGATTTCACTGCACGTTACGATGGCGTGCGGTTAACTGAATTGACCTATACGCCAGCTCAAATTGCCGCCCAAGCAAGTAAAACACCCCCAGCCGTACAGCGCGCCATTGATATCGCCTACGCCAATATTGAGCGTTTCCATCAGGCTCAACAACCGGCCACAATTCGGGTTGAAACAGCGCCCGGTGTTATCTGTGAACAGCGCTATGCACCAATTCCGGCGGTGGGATTATATGTGCCTGGCGGTAGCGCCGTATTGCCATCCACCGCGCTTATGCTAGGCGCACTTGCCCAACGGGCAAATAATCCACGCCGAGTGCTGGTTAGCCCGCCTAATGCTATGGGCGAATTGGAGCCGGCACTTATGTACGCCGCACAACGCTGCGAGATCACTGAGGTCTATCGTTGCGGCGGTGCCCAAGCGATTGCCGCACTAGCGCTAGGTACGGAAAGTATTCGCCCCGTTGCAAAGATTTTTGGTCCCGGCAATCGTTATGTTACCGCCGCCAAACGACTAGTTTCACTTTGTCCGCAGGGGCCTGCGATCGATATGCCCGCCGGGCCTTCCGAACTATTAATCATTGCCGATGAGTCAGCAAATGCTGCCTATGTCGCTGCTGATTTACTTTCACAAGCCGAACATGGGCCTGATTCGCAAGTGCTATTGTTGAGTCCAAGTCAGCGCTTGATCGACGCCGTGTGTGTTCAATTGCAGCAGCAGTTGACCACCTTGCCGCGGGCGGACATAGCCCGTCAAGCATTAGCCAATAGCCGCCTCATTGTCACGGAATCTTTAGCGCAGGCTTGCTCCATTAGCCAGTGTTATGCGCCGGAACATTTATCAATTCAAGTCATTGACCCTGAGTCTCTATTACCTCAACTTACGTTGGCAGGCTCAATATTCATCGGTCACACCACACCAGAAGCTGGCGGCGATTATGCCACGGGAACTAATCATGTCCTACCGACCTATGGTTCTGTCCGCAGTTATAGCAGCTTAGGGTTACTAGATTTTTATCGGCGCTATACCACTCAGCAAATGAGCCCAGCTGGCTTGCAGCAACTAGCATCAACCATCATGACGTTAGCAGAAACCGAACAACTAACCGCACATGCCCGTGCCCTAGCCATTCGCTTGGAGGACTTCCAATGACCTTGGCACAACAATTACAACGTTGCCACCTCACTCAACTTACTCCCTATGCGTCAGCACGGCGTAGTATGACGCAACAAGGGGTGTGGCTAAACGCCAATGAGGCGGCAACAACACCGTCATCGCAGCAAAGCTTAAATCGCTATCCCAGCTTCCAATGTGACGTGTTGAACGTCGCGTATGCCAACTATGCACAAGTGAAACCTGAGCAAGTACTCAGCTGTCGCGGCAGTGACGAAGCTATTGACCTATTGATCCGTAGTTTTTGCGAGCCGGGCCACGAGGCTATTCTGATCACCTCACCAACCTATGGCATGTATGCCATCAGCGCACAAACCCAAGGGGTTCAAGTGATCGATGTGCCTTTAATCGCAACCACTGCCAACCAGCTACAGCTTAATGTAAGCGGCATAAGCAGAGCCTTAGAGCAATTTTCAATTAAGCTAATCTTTCTTTGCAATCCATCTAACCCGATAGGAAATTGCTTATCATTGGCTGCCATAGCGCAAGTGCTCGACACCGTGGGCAGTCGTGCTTTGGTGGTGGTCGATGAGGCATATATCGAATATGCCGCAGCAAGTTTCGCCCAGCCTCTGCATACGGTGACGAGCTGGCTGTCACGCTATCCGCAGCTGGTGGTTCTACGCACCTTATCAAAAGCCTTTGGCCTTGCCGCAATTCGTTGTGGCTTTGCTCTCGCTAACTGTGACGTTATCGAAGTACTCCGCAAAGTTATTGCACCCTATCCATTGCCGCAGCCCACGATCGACTATGCCAGCGCAGCATTATCATACGAAGGTATTAACAACATGCACGCTGCGGTCCAAACCACGGTCAAAATACGCGATGAGTTCATGGCACAACTGGCCGGTAAACGTTGGCTACACAGAATGTGGCCATCGGTCACAAACTTTATCCTATTGCAGGTCGATAATGCCGCCGAACTCGTCAATAACTGTGCACAGCAGGGCGTCCTCATCCGTGAACAATCCCACCAACTTGGGTTAGCTAACACCATTAGAATTAGTATCGGCAGTCGCTCTGAACTGCAACGTTTATTGGAGGTATTACCATGACAGGCACCAGCCCTGCAGCAATTTTATTTATTGATCGCGATGGCACATTAGTGCGCGAGCCCCCTGTTGATAAACAACTTGACTGTTTGAGTAAATTTGAGCTGGAACCAAACGTGATCCCAGCGTTGTTAGCCTTGCAACAATCTGGTTACCAACTGGTTATGGTCAGCAATCAAGACGGTTTAGGCACCGCGCGTTTCCCTGCGGCAGATTTTGCGCCACCGCAGCAACTACTGCTCGATATCTTAGCATCGCAAGGCATTCACTTTACCGACATATTGATTTGTCCACACGTTGCCGAAGACGATTGTAGTTGTCGCAAACCAAAGCTTGGCTTGGTAAAAGATTACCTTCAACAGGGACGTATTGATTTCACCAATTCCTACGTGATTGGGGATCGCCAAAGTGATCTGGAACTCGCAGCGAATATGGCATTGCCTGGCATTTTATATAACCGGCAGAACAACAATTGGCAGCACATTCGGCAACAATTACTCGATCGGCCACGAACGGCCACCTTGGTACGGGAAACACGCGAAACCCACATTCGCGTACAGGTCAATTTGGACCAAGCGCAGCCGCTCGCCATCGACACTGGTATTGGTTTGTTTAACCACATGCTCGAGCAAATCGCAGTACACGCTGGATTTTCGTTATTTCTTCAGGTTAACGGTGATCTCCATATCGATGAGCACCATACCATTGAAGACACCGCATTAGCACTTGGTCAAGCATTACGTCAGGCATTGGGTTCCAAACAGGGGATTGGACGCTTTGGGTTTGTACTCCCCATGGATGAATGTCGCTCGGAATGTGTACTCGATCTCTCAGGGCGGCCATATCTGCAGTGGCACGCTGAGTTTAGCCGTGACCGTGTCGGTGAATTGCCAACCGAAATGGTCAGCCACTTCTTCCGTTCCCTCGCTGATGCCATGGGCATCACTTTGCATCTGCGTACTACCTCAGGAAACGCACACCATCAGGTGGAGAGCTTATTCAAAGTATTTGGTCGGGCATTACGACCAGCCTTAGCGCGTGATAGTCGCATCGCTAGCACCCCATCGACCAAAGGAGTGCTCTAATGACAACGTCACTTGTGATCGTTGATACCGGGTGCGCCAATCTAAACTCCGTCCGTTATGCGTTTGCCCGCATCGGAGTGACTGCACAAATCAGTACCAATGCTGCGACTATTCAAACTGCCAGTCATGTCGTACTGCCTGGGGTAGGAACAGCTGCCGCTGCACGACGCCAGCTCGAGCAGCATGACTTGTTAAACGTGCTCGCAAACTTACAACAGCCCGTATTAGGTATTTGTTTAGGGATGCAACTCCTCGGTACGCATTCCGTTGAAGGTGAAGTGTTAGGTTTAGGTGTTGTGCCCATATTAACAGAGGCGTTAAATACGCAACAATTCCCTGTTCCGCACATGGGTTGGAATCGCGTCACCCCGCTACAGGATTCGCCACTCCTCCGTCAGCTTCCGTCGTTGCCGTGGTTTTACTTTGTGCATAGTTATGCCATGCCGGTCACCTCATGGACCACCGCACAATGTACTTATGGGGAACAGTTCAGTGCCATGGTGCAGCACAATAATTATTTTGGTGTGCAATTTCATCCCGAACGCTCTGGTTCTACAGGGCTACAACTCTTACGCAATTTTGTGGAGCTAACTGATGCTAATCCCCGCTCTTGATTTGATAAATGGTAACGTGGTGCGATTACAACAAGGTGATTTCAAACGCCAAACGACCTATGCCAGCTCACCTTGGGATATCCTTTCCGCCTATGAGAATAGTGGTGCTGCGTGGCTTCACGTGGTTGATTTAGATGGTGCGCGCAATCCCCAGCAGCGCCAATTCAAGCTGCTTCAGCAGCTCACGCAAGCAACCCAGATGCAACTTCAGGTAGGTGGTGGTATTCGCACGACCGCCGACATCGAACGGCTTTTCAGCGCAGGCGTGCAACGGGTGGTAGTAGGTTCAGTGGCTGTGACCCAGCCGCAGTTAGTACAACATTGGTTACAGCAATACGGTGGCGATGCCCTCGTCATCGCCATTGATGTACAACTCGATTCTCAAGGTATACCACGTGCTGCGACACATGGTTGGCATCATACGTCAGCCCGCACCCTGAACGAAGTTGTAGAGCTGCTACTCCCCGCGGGTTTGCGGCATATGTTATGCACTGATATTCAGCGCGATGGGATGTTAACTGGACCCAACGTCGGGCTCTATCAGTCGCTCAAACAACAGTATCCGCAGTTACAGCTCCAAGCCTCTGGTGGTGTTTCACAATTATCTGACTTGGCGGCTTTACGGGCAATCCAATGTGATTCTGTTATCTTAGGTAAAGCGCTACTCAACGGCACATTCACTTTAAAGGAGGCCTTAGCATGCTGGCCAAACGTATCATCCCCTGCTTAGATGTACGCGATGGACTTGTCGTGAAAGGTGTTCAATTTCGCAACCATGAAGTGATTGGTCCTATTGAGCCCTTAGTTGAACGCTACGTTCAAGCCGGTGCCGATGAGCTCGTGTTGTACGACATCACTGCTGCTGCCCATGGACAGACCGTCGATCGCCACTGGGTGGATCGTGTTGCCCGGCTAATTGATATACCCTTTACAGTAGCTGGGGGCATTACCAATGTCGCCCAAGCGCAAGCTATTTTGGCCATGGGGGCTGATAAAATTTCCATTAACTCCCCTGCCTTAGCTAATCCCGCTCTCATTAACCAATTAGTGGACGAGTTCGGTAGCCAGTGCGTGGTGGTAGGAATTGATAGTTTTTATAACCCGGAAAGCCATCAATATGAAGTATATCAATACACGGGTGATGAGCAGCGTACGCGCAGAACCAGCTGGACTACCTATGCGTGGGTGGCTGAAGTCGTCGCCCGAGGCGCTGGTGAAATCGTCTTGAATTGTATGAATCAAGATGGTGTCCGCCGTGGCTACGACATTGAGCAGCTACGCCAAGTACGGCAATTATGTCCGGTACCATTAGTTGCCTCCGGCGGAGCTGGCTGTGTCGAACATTTCATTGACGTGTTTAACCAGGCAAATGTTGACGGAGCGTTGGCAGCATCTGTCTTTCATAAAGACATTGTCAGTATCGACACAATTAAAGGTGCGTTAGCGCAAGCTGCTATTCCAGTGCGCCAAATCACTCACCCAAGTTGAGGTCTAACCATGCAAATTTCGCTCGATAATTATTCTCAGGTTGATTTCGCCAAAATGAACGGACTCGTTCCTGCTATCGCACAACACGCCGATAATGGTGAAATACTCATGCAAGGCTACATGAATGAAGCCGCGCTTCTGGCTACGTTAACGCATTCACAAGCCTATTTTTACAGCCGCAGCAAACAAGATTTATGGCGTAAGGGGGAAACGTCAGGACATGTATTATCGGTGCAAAGTGTTCACACCGATTGCGATCAAGATAGCCTATTGTTGATGGTGCTACCGATGGGGCCAACATGCCATTTAGGCCACCGCAGCTGTTTTTCCAGTGGTGCCGCAAGTCCATTACTGGTGCGATTGCTCGATACCATCCACGCTCGGCAAGCGGCAGGTGATCCCACCAGTTATACCTATCAACTACTACAACAAGGAATCGCTCGCGTTGCGCAAAAAGTGGGGGAAGAAGGTGTTGAAGTGGCTCTCGCCGCCGTCACTGATGACGAGAACCAATTGCTTAATGAAAGTGCCGATCTACTGTATCACTTACTCGTCCTGCTAAGCGCTCGAGGCCTACACTTAAATGAGGTCTTGGCTGTACTCGCACAGCGGCAAGTATCAACCTGACACCGATGCAGTTTGTATAAACCGCTCAGCGTGAGCTAGACGATAGCGGCGGCTGACAACACGTAGCCGCCAAGCTAATAAAATCGCAGCCACCGTAAGCCCCGAAATAAAACCAATCCACATACCAGCCGCGCCTAAACTCGGCACCAACCAATCCGTACGCGATAGGATCACGCCTAACGTTAAGCCAAACGGCCAATAGGATAGAAACGTGATAAACATCACGGCTTTGGTATCTTTATAGCCACGTAAAGTACCCATAGCCACCGCTTGGAAGGTGTCTGACAAGGTGAAAATAGCCGCTAACCCCATCAACGTGGCAGCTAATTGGATCACGGCCTGATCATCGGTATATAACCCAGCTAACCACGCACCTGCCAAATACATGATTAAACCATTCACGGCAGCAAAGGTCATGCCGAAAATCGTTGCAATTTTATAGTTCAGCATGGCATTCGCTGGGTTGCCCGCACCGAGCGCGAAGCCTACTCGCAGAGTTACTGCCATCGACAAGCTTAACGGCACCATGTATACCAACGAGGATATATTCAAGGCAATCTGGTGACTGGCCACCACCACTGCACCCAAGGGGGCAATAACCAGTGCTGCGGCAGCAAATAAACTCACTTCAAAAAACATCGCGGTAGCAATGGGCGCGCCCAAACGAATAACATAGAAAATATCGTCCCACACCGGTGGGTGAAAGTTCTCAAATACGCGAACTTTGCTGAACCGTTTGGCATAGGTGACGTAAATAGTCATAGCCATCGCCATCACCCAAAATACGATAGCAGTAGCTAAACCACAACCAGCACCACCAAGCTTAGGCATACCATATAACCCATTAATAAAAATATAGTTTGTTGGAATATTCACCAATAAACCAAGCACCCCTATCGCCAAGGATGGTACGGTAAATGACAACCCTTCGCAGTAGTTTCTTAGCACCATGTATAGGACTAATGCTGGTATTCCAAAGCTGACAAAAAATAAGTAATCGAGGGTAATAACAGGAAACTCTGGCTCAACCGACATGGCATTCAGTATCAGCGGTGCACATTGAATGACAGTAAAACAAAGTAACCCACCAATGACCGCAGCATATAATCCCTGTTGCACCATATTCGCTACTTTATGATGCTGATTTGCACCATCAAAATGGGAAATAATCGGCGCTAATGCTAATGCTAATCCCATGATGAGTAAGGTCGACGGTACCCAAATACTGCCACCTACTGACACTGCGGCAAGATCAGTCGAACTCACTCGACCGGCCATCAAGGTATCCACGACACTCATTAACACTTGCGTTAATTGTGCGATCAAAATAGGGCCTGTGAGTCGCGCCAGTTTTTTCGACTCGCCCCACCAATGATTGGGTTGTTGCACGTCTGTACTCCTAATCTGAGCTAAATAATGCCCAGCCAGCGTCCAATGTTTGAAGAAATTGGTGAATGTGTGCTTCGGTAATATAAACGCCGAGCGACACTCTCACGACGGCCGGCAGTTGCCAATGTTGTAGAAAAACTTGCGCGCAGTGATGCCCTGCGCGTACCGCAATGCCATGTTGATCAAGCCAGGTTGCAACATCATAGGCATGAAACTCGTTGCTATAAAAAGCCACTGTAGGTGTAGCTTGGAGACCACTAGGTAGCACGTTTAGCCAAGCGCGCTGTCGCAATTCGCTCACTAACAGTGAGCGCAATGCACTCAGCCGCTGGCCATCTTGTTTAGCTAACCATTGCACCGCTGCCGCTGCCGCAACAGCCGCCGCAGTATTCGGGCTGCCAGCTTCAAAACGCTGGATACCATCAATGAATGTAGCCTGCGTCGGTGTAACCTGTTGTACCACACCGCCACCAACAAGCATGGGCGGTAATTGTGTCAACAAACGCTCACTTAAATATAAGGGGGCACAGCCTGCTACGCCGTACACCTTATGTGCACTAAATACCAACGCATCGCAGCCCAGTTCACTGGCTCGTAACGGGTAATGTGCAGCCGCTTGCGCGGCATCCACAATAGTCCAGCTACCTTGTTGTTGCGCACGCTGCAACAAGGGTTCGATGTCGAATAGCGCCCCAGTCACGTTGCTTGCAAAAGTGACACTCACCACTTTCGTTCGCGCAGTGAGTAACTCTTCCCAGGCGCTAAGAGCGCCTGTTTGCGGGTCAATATCAATGTATTTTAACTGCAATTGGTGCCGTTCAGCGAGCCGTTGCCACGGTAAAATATTGGCATGATGCTCTGCTCGCGTCAGCAGCACCTCATCACCTGCCTGCCACGACACGGGAAGGTACTGGGCAAGATAATTAAGGACCGCAGTGGTTGAGCTTTGTAGTGTCACTTGCTCCGCTGGCGCGCCCATAAACGCGGCCAACTGCGCGCGCGCTTGCTCCAATGCCAGTGTGGCCGCACGCCCGAGGCGATGCCCTGCTCGATGAACATTTGCGTGCTGATACTGGTAGTAGTGCTGTATTGCTTGCAGTACTTCAGCTGGCACCTGACACGCAGCTGCACTATCCAAATAAATGAGTTCAGGATAATGCTCCAAGAGCGGAAACTGACTCATGCAACCTCGTTAGTTTGATGTCGCACAAATCGTACAATTTCAGCATTGACCAATTCAGGGTGTGTTACTGGTCCCATATGACCACACTCCAATACCTTGCTCTGGATATTCGGAATGATATGCAACAGATGCTGTGCAACCTGCCGTGCACTTGCTTGCGTGTATTTCCCCTGTAACAGCAATACCGGTACATCCACAAGACGATAATCAGCAAGCTCATAAGGCTCACCCATTAAAGCTGCGAAATCACGGGTCACCTTACTTGCCTGTTGCAGCATCACTGCCTGCATCCGCTCAGGTAATGAATCGAAAAAGCCCGGTATATTCCAATAATCAACAAACGCAGCAGTTGCCGCTCGTTGGTCAAATTGATCCATTTGCGCCGCAATTTTATCAATCTCCAATCGTGCTGGCTCGTTAGCTGTTAACACGTGAAATGCGACTGGCTCAAATACGACAAGGCTCTGCACGGCTACTCGTTTTTCCAGTGCGATTTTCAAGGCCAGAGCCCCACCATATGAGTGGCCAACCAAGGTAATGGGTTGTTCCCATTCAACCAGGTCAATAGCCTCTAAAATCCGTGGTAATTCGTCGGCAAAACGAAATGCCTCAGGTTCAATCGAATTCGCGTCAGGCGCTTTTCCATAACCCAGCAGATCAACCGCGAGAATATCAAATTCAGCCTGTATTTGTTGAATCAAGGCACGCCATTGACCACTGGTACTTTGTGAACTATGTAGTAACAACAACGGCGGTTGTGCGGGTGTTCCAAATCGGAACACCCCAGGTAATATCATCATAAAATAGCACCACAGTAAGCCCCAATCGCGTAACCAGCTTGCAACAGCAACACCGCGAAGGTGGCAAGAGTTCCTAACATACGTCCAGCCGATTTCCCGGCTGATTGCATTAATCCAATCCCGTGAATGATTCGCCCCACGAGTAAAACCACGCCTAAACTATGCAATAGCGGTGCTGGAGCACCGTGCCATTCCATCAGTGCCAGCAGGAGCAGTGCAAGTGGCACATACTCGACAAAATTTCCTTGAATCCGAATTGCCGCAGCAAGCCGGAGTGATTTTCCACTTCCCAACCCGACCTGGTCTTGCACACGCAATCGTACTACGTTGAGTGACCAAATTATAAATAACACCGCTAACAAACCGGCATACAGCATGGTAATGTTTAACTGAACATCCATAGTTGTTTTTCCTTATGATGTGTGAACAACGAAAACAAAAAACCCACGCAAGGTGGGTTTTTTGTCAGCATTGATGCACTACAACGAGTTATTGTAATAATTGCTGAAGCTCAGCGCTTATTACCTCAACTTCTCTCGTTCCATCAATGTTATAAAACTGAACCTGGCCTTGCTCTGCTAGTTTACGATAATATGCCACTAATGGCTCGGTTTGTTCATGATAAATTGCTAACCGCTTACGCACGGTTTCCTCTTTATCATCCTCGCGGATCACCAAATCCTCTCCGGTAAGGTCATCTTTACCAGCAACTTTCGGTGGATTATTAAGCACGTGGTACACGCGGCCTGAGCTAGGGTGTACACGACGGCCTGCCATTCGTTCGACAATCACCTCATCAGGTACGTCAAATTCAAGGACTACATCAACCGAAATACCTGCCGCATGCATTCCGTCAGCTTGCGGAATGGTTCGTGGAAAGCCATCCAGTAAGAAGCCGTTCTGACAATCAGGTTGTGCCACACGCTCTTTAACTAAGCCAATCATAATGTCATCTGACACTAGTTTGCCTGCATCCATTACCGCTTTAGCTTGTTTACCTAATTCGGTACCTTCCTTGATTGCAGCTCGTAGCATGTCTCCGGTTGAGATTTGTGGAATCCCAAAAGTTTTCATCAAGAACTGCGCTTGTGTACCTTTCCCTGCGCCAGGCGCGCCCAACAGGATTATGCGCATGAACAACCTCTTTTACTGAATTTGTTTGTATACGGATGAGATAAAGTCGAACTTTACCTTGCGCAGCGCGCTATGACAAGTCCGAGCATTGCCGACAATCATCAAACAATGCTCAACTCGCTCATAGTTGTTCACGATTTATACAAACAACACAACGCTGCACGTTAGTCAGCGGTCAAATCCAACATTAACTTGTTCACCCGCGCTACAAACTTTGCAGGGTCTTTCAAGCTACCACGTTCTGCCAAAGTCGCTTGGTCGAGCAGCAATTGTGCCCATTCAGCAAATTTCTGCTCATCCTTCACCGCAACAATTCGCTTCACCAATGTATGTTCAGGATTAACCTCGAAGATATATTTGGTTTCTGGCACTTTCTGCCCCGCAGCTTCCATGAGCTTCGCCATTTGCGTACTCATATCATGCTCATCGGTGACGATACACGCCGGCGAATCGGTCAAACGATGGGTGACGCGAACCGATTTCACTTGTTCTCCTAGCGCGCTTTCAAACCGCTTCAGATGTTCCTTGAATGCTTTCTCAATTTTCTCGTGTTGTTGCTTCTCATCGGCATCATCGAGCTCACCTAAGTCTAAGTCACCACGGGTCACTGACTGAAATGGCTTATCCTTGTAATCAGTTAAGTGACTCATAAGCCATTCATCGATACGCTCAGACAGCAGTAAGACTTCAATGCCTTTCTTGCGGAAAATTTCCAATGCTGGATTATCACGAGCAGCTTCGTATGAATCAGCCACGATATAATAAATTTTCTCTTGTTTCTCCGGCATCCGGGCTAAGTAGTCATCTAAACTAACTTTCGCAACTGGCGTATCTTCATGAGTTGATGCAAAGCGTAACAAACTCAAGATGGTCTCTTGGTTCGCATAGTCTTCAGCAGGTCCTTCTTTTAGCACCGTACCGAAGGTATCCCAGAAAGTTTGATAGGTTTCTGGATCATCCTTAGCCAACTTTTTCAGCATCGACAACACCCGTTTGGTGCTACCATTACGCATCGCACGAGTAATTTTATTGTCCTGTAAAATTTCTCGCGAGACGTTTAATGGCAAGTCAGCGGAGTCCATTAACCCACGCACAAAACGCAGATAAGCCGGCATTAACTGCTTCGCGTCATCCATAATAAAGACGCGTTTTACATATAGTTTAATTCCGTTTTGTTGGTCGCGGTTCCACAAATCCCATGGTGCCCGTTTCGGAATATATAACAAGCTCGTATATTCAGAAGTCCCCTCAACCTTGTTGTGGCTCCATAACAACGGATCTTCAAAATCATGGGCGATTGTCTTGTAGAACTCTTTGTATTCTTCGTCACTAATTTCTGATTTATCGCGAGTCCACAACGCCTTGCCTGAGTTTACTGCTTCCCAACCCTCATGCTTATTATCTTCGCCGCGTTTTGGCATTTGTACGGGGATGCTCAGGTGATCAGAATACTTGGTGATAATATTTTTCAGGCGCCATTCATCCAGGAATTCCTTCGCATCCTTACGCAACTTCAGAATAATGTCGGTACCACGATTCGATTTCTCGATGGTACGGACACTAAACTCACCTTCGCCTTGTGATGTCCATTCAACCGCTTCATCAGCATTCGCCCCTGCCGCACGGCTACGTACCGTAACTGTTTCAGCCACAATAAAGGCAGAATAGAAACCAACCCCAAACTGACCAATAAGCTGGCTGTCTTTTGCTTGGTCACCAGATAAACGGCTGAAAAAGTCTGCAGTACCTGATTTAGCGATAGTACCTAAATGGTTAATGGCTTCATCACGGGTCATGCCAATACCGTTGTCGCTAATGGTAATGGTACCGTTCTCTTTGTCAGTGCTCACGCGCACGAAGAGCTCGGTATCGTCTGCTAATAATTTACTGTCACTTAATGCCTTAAAGCGCAGCTTATCAGCAGCATCCGAGGCGTTAGAAATCAGCTCGCGTAAAAAGATTTCTTTATTGGAATATAAAGAGTGGATCATTAAGTGAAGCAATTGCTTCACTTCGGTTTGAAAACCAAGGGTTTCGGTTTGATGGGTTTCGGTTTGACGGGTTTCCGCCATAACTTATTCTCCTACACGATAGCTAAATGATTTTATTAATGAATTCGAGATAGAAGAAAGATGGGGGCAGAGCCCCCGTTTTCAAGCGTAAAACCTGGAAAAATTTGTTTCGCAAGCTAGTCGATTAACTTACGACCACTGAATGCATGTCCTAGCGTTGCTTGATCAACATATTCAAGTTCACCGCCTACCGGCACACCATGCGCTATCCGCGATGTTTTCACGCCACAGGTACGAGCTACATCAGCGATGTAGTGCGCAGTGGCATCCCCTTCAACCGTTGGGTTCGTTGCGAGGATAACCTCGTGCAAATTATCGTGCCGTAAACGCTGCGCTAACACATCTAAGCCAATGTCCTCGGGGCCGATGCCATCTAATGGCGACAAGTGCCCCATTAACACAAAGTAACATCCTTGATATTGCGCCGTCTGTTCAATAGCCACCACATCTGCGGGTGTTTCAACAATACACAATAAACCACTTTCACGACGTTTGGGGTTTGCACAAATAGCACAAACTGCAGTTTCTGATAGTGTTCGGCATTGCTCACAATGCCCAACTCGATCAACCGCTGTGGTCAATGCTGCTGCCAGCCGTAATGCACTGTCCCGTTGCCGTTCTAACAATTGAAAGGTCATCCGTTGCGCAGTTTTTTGCCCTACCCCAGGGAGTAACCGCAACGCATTAATCAGTTCTTGAATTGCTGGACTAAGTTGCATCTATACGCTCAACTTAAAAAGGCATCTTAAAACCCGGTGGTAAATTCATGCCACCTGTTACTTCAGCCATTTTCTCGCGCGACGTTTGCTCGACGCGCCGAACAGCATCGTTAATTGCTGCTGCCACGAGATCTTCGAGCATCTCTGCGTCATCATCAGCGAACAAGCTCGGGTCAATCGATACGCGACGAACATTGTGATTACCAAGCATAGTGACTTTCACTAAGCCTGCACCTGCTTCACCAACAACTTCGAGGTTTGCGATTTCTGCCTGCGCTTTCTGCATCCGTTCTTGCATTTGTTGCGCCTGCTTCATCATGTTACCTAAACCACCTTTAAACATAATAACCTCTTTTCCTATAACTAAATGGGTTTGAGCGAATCAGTGATCAGCCGTACACCAAAATGCTCTTCTAATTGCCGCACATTGGGGTCTTCAGCTAATCGTTGCAACGCCAGTTGCTGTTGCAGCTCGTTAATTTTATCTTGTATTTCAGCCGGTGTAAGGGTAGTTGTATCACCCACCACTACATCCGCTAAAGTCATCTGGTAATTACTGCTCAACGCTTCTCGTAGACGGTTCACAATGCCTTCGTTCAGCAAGTAAGCCCACTGTTTTCGTACGATCAATAAGTATCGATCCTGCTGTTGTTGCAGGACACAGTGACGCGCAAATTGTCGCGTTAATCCTTGGAGTTCAAGTCGCTCTATCATGGCTGACCACGTATCAACTTCGGCTGCACTTCGAGTTGCTTCAGTAATTTCTGGCAAACTCTCAGTAGGGTTTGTTAGCTGCACAGTTGGTACAGGCTCACGCACCACAGGCTCTGCCTCTGCTACGCGCTGCTGTGGAGTAGCATCAGGCTCATGAGCTACTGCGGATTCAGGATTTTTTTTTTGCGTTAGCGCATCACGGGTTGCCAGTAGCGCCTGTAATCCCACAGGGGTGGCTGCTTCTGGTTGTGATTCGGTAACTGGCTCAGGTGCTGGAGCGGCGGCTTCTGGTTGTGATTCGGTAACTGGTTCAGGTCCTGGAGCGGTAGCTTCTGGTTGCGACTCGACAACTGGCATCGCTGCTGTAGCTGATGCTGGCTCAACTTCTACTACAGGTAACGATTCTGGCCGAAATGCCAGTAGCCGCAGCAACGTCATCTCAACCCCGCTACGCACGTCGCTGGCGTATTGGAGATCTCGGCGCCCTTGCACCAATATATCGTAATAGACTTGCAGCAACTCGGCGGGCAGTTGTTCTGCCAATCGTTGCGCCGCAACATCAAGGCCAGTTGCTTGTGCAGTAGCAGGCACGGCTTGATACAGCGCCATTTGATGACACAGAGTTAACAGCTCAGGCAATAAACCACTTAAGTCTGGAACTTGCTTAGCGACGTGATCAAGGACATTCAACATCGCATCTGTTTGACCGTTTAGAATATACTGCAGCAGCGTGACCAGTTGATAGGAAGGGACACTCCCCAACATTTGCTGGACGCCCTGCATGTTCACGGCTTGATTACCTTGAGCGATCGCTTGATCAGTAAGGCTTAATGCGTCTCGCATGCTGCCCTGTGCCGCTCGTGCTATTAACAGTAACGCATCCTCATCATAGGGGATATTCTCCGCCGTGAGTATATGCTGTAGGTGTTCGGCAATGTCATCCCGTGATAATGCTTTTAGGTTAAACTGCAAGCAACGCGATAACACAGTAATCGGCAACTTTTGTGGATCTGTGGTCGCTAATAAAAATTTTACGTGCGGTGGTGGCTCTTCTAAGGTTTTCAACAACGCATTGAAACTATGGCGTGAAAGCATGTGCACTTCGTCTATTAAGTAGACTTTAAAACGTCCTTGTGTCGGCGCGTATTGCACGTTATCAAGTAACTCACGCGTGTCCTCCACCTTCGTACGTGAAGCTGCATCGATTTCTAGCAAGTCAACAAACCGCCCTTGCTCAATCGCTGTACAAATCTGGCATTGCCCACACGGCTGCGCAGTTACGCCCAGCTCACAGTTCAAACTTTTCGCTAAAATCCGAGCAATTGTGGTTTTGCCCACTCCACGGGTTCCGGTCAACAACCACGCATGGTGCAAGCGTCCAGTCTGCAGCGCATTCATCAGCGGTTGCAGCACATGTTGTTGCCCAACAACCTCTGTGAAGGTACGGGGACGCCATTTACGGGCTAGGACCTGATAACTCATGCCAATTTTATCTCTCTCGATCACAACGTGACGGTAACTAACTTACCTTAAAATGTGCACAGGGTATAGTATGGAATTGCCGCTTCTTGTAACCGCTGCTCGCCACCTAAGTCTTGCAAAGAAATTACGAATGAGCACTCTACCAACTCAGCTTGTAGTTGTTGCAGCAACTGAACACCAGCCATGACGGTGCCACCGGTTGCCAATAAATCGTCCACTAAAACAACGCGCTCCCCAGCGTGAATATCATCGGCATGAATTTCTAAGCTGTCGACGCCATACTCGAGGGCATAGAATTGCGCAACGGTAGCACGAGGTAGTTTGCCTGGTTTACGTAATGGGACGAAACCAACTCCCAATGCGTACGCTAATGCGGTAGCAAAAATAAATCCACGCGCTTCAATCCCCACGATTTTGGTAACACCCCGCCCACGATAACGCTCCGCCAACATATCAATCACGCCATGAAATGCAGCGCCATCAGCTATTAGTGGTGTAATATCGCGAAACAGAATCCCAGGTTTGGGATAATCAGGAACTGTTTTGATATAGTCGGTGAGGTTCACATGCTCTCCGTTATACGTGACTTTGCTGGGGGTGGCTAATGGTAGCCGCCAGATCATTCAACAACTCCAATAGCCGCTTGCCATCAACAGGTTTCGATAAGCATAAATTAGCACCTGCTTTTTCAGCTAATGGCGCAACTTGACCCGCGTCTTGGGTTGTCATTAATAGAATCGGGGCAGCCTGATAGGCTGGCAATTGCCGCAGACTTTTAATGAGCGCGAGCCCATCCATCAGCGGCATTTTGTGATCAACCAGCACCATATGAAACTGTTCACTCTTAGATAGGTTTAAGCCTTCTAAGCCATCATTGGCGCAGCTTACCTTAAACGGGCTCTGTGCAATAATTTGCAACAACTGTTCCCGTGTCGCCGGTTTGTCCTCAACCAGCAATAAATGCAATGACATAGATTTCCTACTGTCGCATTCAGCTTATGCTGAAAAGAATTTAATCCATGATAAAACCGCTGGTAATAATGGCACTGCGACAAACACAATGGCAGCTAACCAACCCATTTTTACGCCTGATTCATCACGGAAGTTTTCTTCGTGAGCCATAACTACAACCTCCTCACATAGTTAAATTTTCGGTGCAGATCATACTCGAATTATCAGTCACTCACAATAAGCGGATCCGCACAGACAAAAAACCCCGCGGTAGTGCGGGGTTTTTTCAAAGCGTACATCGTTTTTATAAAGTCACACCACGATTAGAGGCTTTGCTACGAATGTAAGTTTCCCAGTTCGCCGCATTACGACGTTCGTTGCTAAACTTTTTCGCTTCTTGAACATACTTCAGTGCTTCACGGAAGTTGTTGTTATAGAAGTGAGCCTCGGTAAGTGACATATAAACACGACCTTCATTCTCAATACCGTTATCGAGCGCTTTTAAGAACGCGTCGGCAGCTTTCGTGTACTGCTCGGCACGTAATAAAGCACTACCTTGACGACGGTACATTTCGGCTTTGTCTTTACGCGTTTCCGCGTACTGTGCAGCTTTTTCAAACTGCGCAGCAGCTTTAGCAAAGTCGCGCGATTGTTCGAAGTTGCCCGCTACCATCTGGTAGTTGCGCATTGTCTTCTCAATATCACCTGACTCTAAGTGCTTCAGCATAATGGTTGCCGCTTTGTACGGAATCAGGTTATTTGAGTACAATTGAGCGAGCGCTTTGAACTGGTTTTCTTTGTCTAGATAACCAGCTAAATACGCTATCTCCATTGTCTGCAATGCCTTATCCATATCTTCTACGAGCATGTACATCATGCCTAACTGACTCCACCAACCCTTTTCACCAGGTAACACATTCAACCCGGCTTCCAGTACTTTGATAGCTTCAGCATACATTTGACGCTCGTAGTAAGAGGCAATTTTCAGAATATAAGGGTTGCGGTTTTCTTCACCTTTAGCACGAAAAGCTGCAATTGATAGATCCGCTGGACGGATTACTTTATCAAATTGCTTCAATTCGTAGTATGCATTCGCGATACGCATAAATACATCTGGATCGCGCTCACCAGTGAATTGTAACCATTTCCCATAATACTCAAGTGCAAGCTGATACTTTTCTGTTTGCAGTGCTAAGTCAGCAGTTAATTTCAACACTGACGCGTGGTCAGTCCAACCTAATTCATTCGAATCGGCGGCCTGCTTTACTAACTGGATAGCACGTTCAAACTGTTCGTCTGCAGCATACAAGTTGCCTAAAAATCGGTTTACGTACGCAACGTCGAACGAGTCACGTGCACCTGCCGCTTCTAGCTCAGCAATAGCACCTTTAACGTTTTCCTCTTCGGTATACATATCTAGTGCTTTAATCAAGCGACGACCAACACGCTCACTCACCACTTGGTTGCGACGTGCGTCTTTCGCTGCTTGAACTTGCTCTGCTGATGGCAAATTGTAATTGATTTCCTGCGCATGGGCAGTAGCCGAAGCTACCGCCATGGCAGTACACAATACACTCGCACTAATTAAGGCTGTGAGTTTTTTGTGCATCATCTGTTACTCCATATCCAACTTGAAATCAAGTTGAACGGTTTGGCCTGGCTGACGAACCGGCTTACCATCAACGACTTTTGGCTTGTATTTCCAACGCAGTAACGCTCGGCGAGCTTCTTGGTCGAATACTCGACGCGGCTCAGAGTTAATTACTTCTACGTCAGTTACACCGCCGGTCTCATCAATGGTGAAGCGCAATAACACCCAACCTTCTAGGCCGTCACGTGCCGCTGCAGGCGGATAACGCGGGTTGATCCGTACAATAGGTGTCGCATCACCATCCGCTACGGCTAACCCACCTGTTCCTAACCCTGTGTCTGTAGAGATCTCTACTGACCCAAAATCCGGATTGAAGTTGATCGCATCACTTGATGTATCAGGCTCCGTTTGCGGAGTTTGTGGCGGCTGCTGTGGTGGCGGTGGCGGCGGCGGTGGTGTCCGACGACGCAAGTCCAAATCAGAGTCCGGTGGTGTTGTCACAATTTCAATAGGTGGTGCAGGCGGCGGTACATCTTTCCGTCCGTCCCCACCGCTAATCAAATAAGCCATGAAAGCGAACAGAAGGAACGTAGCTACAGCACCCAATAGTAATGATACTATGAAGCGCACCATATTATTCGACCTCTGCAGCAATGGATATCTTATCGATACCCGCTTCCTTGATTTGATCCATGACTTTCACGACAACACCATGTTTGGCTTCCTTGTCCGCCTGAATCACGACGATATCAGTTGGCTGTTCTGCCAATAGACGTTCAATGTTCGCGCCAACGCGCTCAACATCTACCATACGCTTGTCCATCCATACTTCGCCATTCGCACGAATAGCGATAAAGATGTTGGCAGACGGCTTAGCCTGCGCTTGACTCGCATCTGGCTTGTTCACGTCGATACCCGCCTCTTTAACGAAAGAGGTTGTAACGATGAAGAAGATTAACATGATAAACACGATGTCCAACATCGGTGTCATATCAATCGCTGCTTCTTCCTCTTCCTGAAAACGTTTACGTGCCATAGTTATTCTCTCTTAATGATGTGGCAAACTGTCAATCAATTTGTTCTTCGCTTTACGAACCCGAGCTTCTAGGCGCGTCGCAAAGTACATACCTGACAATGCTGCAACCATTCCTGCCATCGTTGGGATGGTCGCCATTGAAATACCTGACGCCATCAAACGCGGGTTACCGGTCCCCTGTACGGCCATGATTTCAAACACTGTAATCATACCCGTCACGGTTCCTAACAGCCCAATTAATGGACACAGCGCAACACATGTTTTGATCAACAAAATACGTGCATTAAGTTTATCTTCGGCTTCAGAAACCCATGCATCACGAATTTTATGAGCGTACCATGAGGTGGTATCCGAGCGGGCATTCCATTTCGCAATAATATTATTACGAAGTTTTGGATACTCGCTGGTCAAGAACCAGAAGCGCTCAATCATGAGAACCCACATGATGAAGAGTGCTCCCATGACGACGTACAACACGTCGCCACCGGTCGCTAAAAAATCCCTGATAGATTCCCAAAGTCCCACCAGGTAGTTCATAGGATTACCCCTTCTTCTCCGCATGCGCAGCTACGATACCAGTAGCTTGCTCATCGAGTACCTGAACGATCGATTTTGCACGTGCAGCCACAACAGAGTGAACTAAAATCAATGGAATTGCGGCAATCAGACCTTGTGCAGTAGTTACCAACGCCATTGAAATGTCGCCAGCCATAATTTTCGGGTCACCTGTACCGAACAATGTGATTGATTGGAACGTACCGATCATACCGACAACAGTACCAAGTAGACCTAATAATGGTGCAATCGCTGCAAAAACTTTGATGATGTTAACGCCGCTATCGATACGTGGAGTTTCACGTAAAATAGCTTCGTCAAGTTTCATTTCTAAAGTTTCCACATCAACAGATTGGTTTTCTTTGTAAACAGCCAGAATACGACCCAAGGCGTTGCTTGAAGATGGGTTATCAATATTCTTCAACTGTGAACGCATTTTACCTGCTTCAGCCGTTAAGGTGATGAACTTGTAGATAGCGATCAAAATACCAATGATAAGTACTGCGGTAATAACGTAACCAACAGTGCCACCTTGGTGATAACGCTCAGAAAGGGTTGCTTTCTGGATTGCTAAGTTCAAGATTTGGCCGCGCGCCGGGTCAATGTAAAGTGGTGCGTAGCCAGATTCAGTTTGCTCAAACTTACCTGCGGTTGAGGTTACGTGGCCATCCGGTTGACGACCTAACTCTTGAATCTCACCAACAGTATCGTTGTAACGGAAGTATTTGCTGTCAGCAAGTAGGTTAAACACACCAACACGAGTTACTTCAAGGTTCTCAGTTGAACCACTTACCGCAACATCCGCATTGAATTTAACCACACGACCTGACTCACGCATTTCGGTCAACCATGCTAACCAAAGTTCTTCTAGCTCAGCGATGGTTGGTACTTCTTTTGCTTCGGCAATGCTTTCCAATACCAGCTCACGGCCTGGGTATTGAGCACTTACGATTGAGGTAGCGATACGGCCAATCGTGTCTGATGCTGCACCACGTGCTACACCAACGATTTCCCCTAACGTACCGAGTGCGTTTTTCAATTCTTCTTCTTTATTAGCTAACGAAATTTCGTTTTCGGCAAACTCACGTTGTAAACGTTCACCGCGTGATTTTTCATTCGCTAATTGACGCTTAGCATTGTTCAATAATGCTTGCTTATCAGCACGTGCTGAAGTGAACTCAGCTTCACGCTCGGCGTTAATACGCTGAGAAGCAGCGCGGTTTTGCTTAACCATTTCTAATAACTGGTCAAGTGACTTTGCTTCGGTTTGCGCGTAAGCAACGCTTGCGCCAGCTGATAATGAGAATGCTGCTGCGACCAGCAAAGATTTCACTAGTTTGTTCATTCTGCACGCTCCGCTGCATAAATAGGCAGTTTAATCAAATCAGGGGCGGTTTGCTTCCGCGCCATACGAATCGCTTGGGTTAGTGAATTCAGATACGAGTCATCTAACTTCTCCCACTCACCAGTATGGATATTGTAAATCCAACCGTTTTTAAGATCGGTAGATTGCGCTAACAATGCCACACGACCTAAGTGGAAATAGTCGACCGCAATTTCTTCACCACCAAACTGCAACTTGCCTTCGTAGGCAATCAAACCAGCACCGTAATCCATTTCAGCTTGGTATGCTTCAGTGATTTGACGGAATTGTTCTGACGTAGTGACGTTTGCTGAACCCATGATGTCGCGTAAGCGCTCAACACGTGCGAGACGGCTCTCTTTATGAATTGGAAGGTCCAATTGCACAAACTGCTCCAAAGCGTCGATCATTTTGTACATCAACGGAACAACACCTTGCTTAGTAGCTTCGATGCCGTCGATCTGGCGCTGTAGAGAAGCCAGTGAAGCGTTTTGGTCATCAACTAGTCGCTGTACGTGGTCGTTATATACCTTAAGGTTTTCATACTCGTCCACGACGCGGCGGTATTCAAACAACAATTCTTGGCTCTGCTCGAACAAAGAATCGATCTTTTCTTGTGACCGCTTGTCAGCTGTGTGAATTTTGGCTTCTTCGTTTTGCAACGTAGAAAGATCCTGGGCAGCGACAGTAGCGCTACCTGCAATTGCGAACATCCCGACAAGGGCTGCAGCAATTTTGCTTTTATTGATTACTTTGGTCATAGTTCCCAACCAATTTGACTTAACTTATTAGCATCACGGTGCTTATACCGTATGCCTCCCAGTTATTGAGTGACGAATAGAATTTAATCAACACTTGCAGCTATTACCTATGGAGTATTCCACGGTAACAATCCTCAATACTCCCACGATTGATAAGACAATGTCAACAGCCTAAGTAAGCTTAAATGCACAGTTACCAATTCCGTAAAAATAGTCACATAATGTTAACGCCCTATGACATAATTATGGCCTTGGTGGTATGTTGTATTTTGTATTTCAATAGCGTTTCGAAACAAATGGATCGTCTATGAACCAACTACTTTATTCTAAATTGGCGCAACAGATTGACCGCTTGGAACTACAGTTACGGGAGCTCCAGATTGATGCGGAAGCTTTTGGCGGTTGGTTTGATCCACAGCTTTTCAATCAGGATGTTGATCACCCCTTAGACTACGTCCAAGAGTTGCGGCTCGGGTTAACGCAGTTACAGCAGACGACAACCAGCAACCGCAGCCACTGGTTGTCCGAGCGCATCGCCCACCAATTAGCCGCATTACACCAAGCAATCGCTTGGTATAAGCAGCAACAGACTAACGCTTAACTGATTGTTGGAAATGAAAGCCGAGTGCCTTGCGCAATGCATCTGGCAGCTCTGGTAAATCATGTTTAGGTAAGAGATATGTGGCCATGGCAAAAAAATCTTTGAAGATACGGTTTTGCTCGGTTGTTCGGCGTAGATAGTCGTGGCCAGACGACCCTCCTGTCCCGATTTTGCTACCAATCATCCGCTGTACCATCATCGCATGCTTATAACGCCAAATAGTGAGCTTCTCATCCATTTCAGCTAACGCAGTAATAACCTGATGGGCTAAATGAAATGCTGGTTCTTCCCGATATTGGGTAATAAACAACGCACTTAGCAGCGCCCGCTGCGATAGTCGAACCCGTTGCTCCGCCTGTAATTCGGCATAACGTCTGCTATCAAATAGCGCAGCAAAACTATCTCGATTAAGTTGCAAGTTGGTTAACTCAGCAGCTAGCTGTTCCGCACTGGTCGCATTGCGTCGAATAATTTCTTCATCACGATCCAATGCTCGGTTCACCGCTTGCTGGTACATCTCCCAAAAACTAAATTCATCGAACTCTAAAAACGGCATGCGTGCTAACCACTGGTCCACACCATCGAATAGGCTCGGCTGTTGTTCGAGATCTTCTAGATAAGCCCGATCCTTATCATGCAAACGGTTGTAGAACGACTGTTGGTCGTAGGTAATACGCGACTGCCGCGTTAGCCCCAATAGGATCTCTAACTCTTTAAACTGGATACTTTGGAACCCTGAAGCAGGGACTAGGTATTCACGGAATTCTAGAAACTCTTGCGGGGTCATGGTTTCAATCACCCCAACTTGGGCATTCATTAAATCTTGGATGGTTAAGATGCGTTGCAACCGATGAGCGACTAACTGGAGCGCCCGATCCGCCAGTTCGGGTTGCTGAAATTCACGATAGATACTGCGCAATTCATGCAGTACTTGCTTGAACCACAGTTCATACACTTGATGCACGATAATGAAAAGCATTTCATCATGGGCTTCAGGCCCATACATAGCACTGTGTGGATGCTGTGCATCAAGTAGTTTATCGAGTTGTAAATATTCACCGTAGTATACGGGTTTAATATTCTTGGCCATGCTGTCCCCAATAACAATTATTATTTGTTGCTTAGCAATGAGTATGAAGCAAACACGAATGACGTGGTAGTGTGACTGGATTTGTAATTGACAGCAAGAATGTAAAGGTGGGTAAACAAGAATTGGGTGGCAACCCCACCAGCCACACCTCGGCACACATTTCCCTGACTACGGCTGCTCCCTTCCGGGCCTGACCGGGTTCGCCAGTTCATGTTGCGAGGGGACCAATAGGGTCGCCATAACGCGGAGCATTATCGCTCAAAGCAGCTAGGGTCGCAAGGCCGGCTCAGCCGACTGCTGCTTTATTAAGCAGCGGTTTATTTTTTCCTCTCTAAGACGGCACGAATTGCAGTTCGAGCCGCGTCAGAAGTAAGCGCTTTGGCAAAAATCTTGGCCTCACGACCAATCCGATCTGGTACAGATTCAACTGGCAACTTCAATAATTGCTTAGTGGCGCGCAAACTGCCGCGCGGTTTGTGCGCTAACACTGCAGTGACTGCCATTAACGTATCCATCAACGCAGCGGGTGCTACCACCTGATTCACTAAGCCATAAGCATGGGCTTGGTCGGCGGTAAAGGCATCACCTAGCAATAACATTTCGGCAGCGTTCAAATATCCCGCACGTTGTGGTAACAGTAAACTGGAACCGGCTTCGGGTACTAACCCTAAATTAATGAAAGGCAGGGCGAACTGTGCATCGCTACTGGCGTAAACCAAATCGCAGTGCAACAAAATCGTGGTGCCAATACCAATGGCTAAGCCATTCACCCCTGCAATCACAGGTACCGTCAATTGACTTAAGGTGTATAGAAACTGAAACGGTGGCGCACTGTCATCGAGCTGTTCAACCGCCAGAAAATCATGTAAGTCATTGCCTGCGGTAAAGCTATCGCCCGCACCAGTGATGACCACAGCCGCGATAGTCTGATCTTGCTCGGCCATCTGCAGTGCGCTCGTCAAAGCCCGATACATGTCTTGTGTTAACGCATTTTTTTTATCCGGACGGTTCAACGTAATCCATAGGATGTGCTGCCGAACCTCCGTCAGAATTAAATCACTCTTCACCGCGCTGTTCCCATGCTGCTTTAGTACCTTTGTATAAAGGCATAATTAAATCGAGACCTGATTCGCCTGTATCGGGTAGCGTTTCATTATTTGCACGAATCGGGGTAACTCGTTTACCCCACTTAATAATTCCCGCACCACAAGTTAACCCACCACCGAATACAGCTGAAACAATGGTATCCCCCGGTTTGATAATGCCCTGCTCGACCGCTTCACAGAATGCAATCGGCAAAGTCGCTGATGATGTATTACCATATTTTTGAATATTAATAACGGTTTTTTCTTCTGGTACCTTACACATTTTGGCAAGGTAATCGATCAAGCGTTTGTTCGCTTGATGTGGAATCAATGAGTCAATATCGTCGGTGGTCAGACCAGTTTCCTCAAACACTCGCTCAACTGCGGTATTCATACCTTTCACCGCCCGTTTGAAAATCTCTTGGCCAATAAAGTTAAACGGCATAATTCCGTCAAAACCAAATCGGTCAAAGCTCATTCCGAACCCGAGCGATAATACATCACGCGCCTCAGCATCACAGGTTACATGGGATGCCAACAAGCCGCTCTCATGCTCACTTGCTTCCAAAATCATGGCACCAGCGCCATCGCCGAATAACACTGCACTTTCGCGCCGTGTCCAGTCAAGGATGCGAGTGAGGCGCTCAGCACCAATAACCAACACTTTTTTGTGTACGCCGGTGCGGATCGCTTGCGTGGCGTAATGCAGACCATATAGGAAACTACTACAGGCCGCATTCAAGTCAAATGCTGCTGCAGTCTTGTTACCTAAATCACGTTGTACAGCTGACGCGACGTTGGGAATGATCTCATCTGGCGTACAAGTACCAACCAGAATCAAATCAAGTTCTTCGGCATCCATTCCAGCCGCTGCTAATGCATTGCGTGCCGCAACCACAGCCATTTTAGAAGTACCCACCGCACTCACGCGACGTTCTTCAATTCCCGTTCGTGTTCGGATCCACTCATCAGATGTATCGAGGAAAGTGGTCAAATCATCGTTGGTTAATACAGCAGGTGGTAAACATTTACCCCAGCCAGTAATTTCTGCGTATATTTTCACGAGTTAAAACCTATATAGTCAGCTGTCGTTTTTCGCTATCATAACACGAATGTCGTACAGTGAAATGTCCGACCATTAATTTACCTATAACCAGCACAAGTAGAAGTATGACCATCATGACCAGCTGCGGTGACCAATGGCAACTGCAGCGATACCCTAAAATAGCCAACGACCCGTTACAAGCATGGGAAGCAGCCGATGAGTTGCTCCACCAATGTATGGTCGAGCGTA
This sequence comes from Pseudidiomarina indica, assembly GCA_029279945.1. GTDB lineage: Bacteria > Pseudomonadota > Gammaproteobacteria > Enterobacterales > Alteromonadaceae > Pseudidiomarina > Pseudidiomarina indica_A. The sequence goes on from JAJUHK010000002.1 coordinate 84,895, forward strand.
ACGACCAAGCACCACTATTAGTAAACGACCAGTGGGGTGCACTATTGATGCCGCTCGCCCACCAGCAAGTGGCCAGCGTCAGTGATTCTTATGTCAGCCATTGTGCCTGGCTGGCCAACCTTGAGGCGAATCAGCTAACGTCGCAACTGCAACGCATCACCCCACTTGATCCGTTACCAACTATGACAGATGTGGTCTATTTAAAACTCCCCAAAAGTTTAAGCTTATTGGAGTTCCAGTTGGCAAAATTAGCTGCCGAATTACCACCACAAACACCCCTCTTTGCAGCGGCTAAGAGTAAGTTACTCACACCTTCAGTGCGGGCGCTATTTGAACGTTATTGTGAAACTGTCGAGTTTTCACTGATTCAACGGAAATGTCGAGTTGTATCTGCGACACTCAAATCAGTACCTTATGCTGCAAATGCCTTTATCAGCCAATGGCAATTACCCGAGTATCAGCTCCAGCTCACTCACCATGCGGGGGTGTTTGCCCGTAATCAACTCGATATTGGCGCGCGCTTTTTATTAGCTCATTTACCTCCTGCAGGTGCAGCGCAGGTTATTGATCTAGGCTGCGGCAATGGCGTACTAGGTCTACGTTATGCGCAGCTGTCACCTAACAGCCGCGTGCATTTTGTCGATGAGTCTTATTTAACGATTGCCTCGGTCAGCGAGAATATTGCCACCAATTTACCCAACTCGTCACTGTATACTGTGGCCGTCGATGATTGCTTAACGGCACAGGCATCACATAGCGCAGATTTAATTCTCTGCAACCCACCATTTCATCAAGAACATGTGATTACCGAGCATATCGCTCAGCAAATGTTCCGCGATAGTAAACGCGTATTACGTAAAAATGGTGAATTATGGGTAGTGGCCAATCGTCATCTGCCCTATTATCATTCATTGAAGCGATTATTCCGCACTGTGAAAACAGTGGCACAAAATAATAAGTTTATGATTTACCAAGCACGAGGATAAGCATGCGTTACTTTCTCATGGCACTGGCATTGTTGGTTAGCAGCACCAGTGGTGCACTTCAGATTCAACCCGACAATTTATTTCCTCGGGTGAAATTCGTCACCAGCGCGGGCGATATAGTTGTCGAATTAAACCGTGCTAAAGCCCCTCTGACCGTAGAAAACTTTCTAACTTATATTCAAACAGGTAGTTATAACAACACTATTTTCCATCGGATCATTCCAGGCTTTGTCGTTCAAGGGGGTGGCTATGATGCTGAATTTAATGAACGCACCATGTTCAAACCCATTCCGAATGAGTCTGGTAATGGCTTGTTAAATCGATTCGGTACTATTGCCATGGCTCGAATGTCAGATCCCCATTCAGCGACGCGGCAGTTTTATTTTAATCTCAACGATAACGAATCATTAGATCCATCAAGTCGCCGTTGGGGTTATGCTGTATTTGGCGCAGTGGTCGAAGGTATTGACGTACTCGAGAAACTTGCTGAGGTTGAAACCGGTGTGCACGAGCAGATGGGCTGGCCTGATGTGCCAATCGAGCCTCCTGTACTGATTAAAATTGACATACTGCCTGCTTCATGAGTACTGCTAACGCCACGCCTTGGTACCAAGATCTCCAAGTATATAAAGAGTCACGGATCTGGACCATTTTCGGCTTTGGGGTGATCAGTGGCTTTCCGTGGGTTCTGATCGGTTCCATGCTTTCGGCTTGGTTGCAAGAGATGAACATCTCCCGCTCCGCCATCGGTTTATTTGGCGTCGTCTTTGTGGTCTACTCCATTAATGCTCTCTGGGCACCCTTTGTCGATCGAATCCGCATCCCCGTATTACAACCCTGGTTGGGGCAGCGCCGCGCGTGGATCGCCTGCTGCTTGCTTGGTATTTTAGGTGCGACCTTCCTACTTAGCCAGCTCTCTGTGGGGGACGATTTATGGTGGGCGGCGTTCGCCGCATTGCTCATTGCCGTATTTTCTGCCACCCAAGATATCGCTATCGACGCTTTCCGTATTGAGACCTTTGGCCCCCATGAAGCACGCCTACAATCGGCAGGTGCAGCCATGGCCACGGCTGGATGGTGGACTGGTTATAGTGGCCTTGGTGCAATTCCATTTTTGTTGGTCGATGGCACTCACACGACATGGCAAGATGCTTATGTGGGTTTATGTGCTGTATTAGTCATCCAACTTATCGCTGTGTGTTTAGTGCGTGAATCGACTCGCTATCGAAGTCCCCCACCAGCGTTCGATACCTGGCTCCAATGGCTATCAGTCACCCTGGTCGCGCCAATTACGGAATTCTTTAAACGCAGCGGCTGGAAGCTTGCTGTAGGTATCTTAAGCTTTATCTTCCTGTTTAAACTCGGCGAAGCCTTTTTAGGGAGAATGTCGATTGTATTCTACAAGGAAATAGGGTTTACCAATGACCAAATCGGGGTCTATTCCAAAATAGTTAACTGGTGGGTCACCATCGTGTTTGCCATTCTGGGCAGTTACGTAAACTTACGCATGGGGATTATTCGCGGTTTACTCGTAGGAGGTATTGCTATGGCCTCGTCCAACCTCATGTTTGCATGGATTGCAGGTGTTGGCCCAGACCCTCATTTGCTGCTGGCTGCGGTGCTGGTTGATGGCTTTACGGGAGCTTGGTCCACGGTCGCTTTTGTTGCTTTCATTAGCTTACTCTGCCACCGTGCTTTTACCGCAACCCAGTACGCCCTCTTTGCCTCGTTGGGTAACTTAGGCCGCACCTTATTGTCATCGTACAGTGGCTATGTGGTTGATTGGCTTGATGGTAATTGGCAACTCTTCTTTATTCTCACAGCAGTGATGGTTATCCCAAGTCTCGCTATTTTGATTGTCTTGCGTAAACCATTACTGCGCTTAGAGAAAAATTATCAGCAGGAGCTTTAAGCAATGCAGTGGCTCGTTATCGGTCAAGGTGCTATTGGTAGTTTAATGGCTATCAACCTCCAGCGTACTGGAGTAAAAGTGGCACTCAAGTTACGTCAACCGCAACCTGAGTCGGTAACGATTTCACTCGATCAGCAGACTTATTCCTTTGCAACCCAGTCGTTGCCACTTACCGAACCAACCCACATCTTTGCGGCTATAAAAGCTTATCAGGTTACAGAGTTTCTGGCGGAGCTAAAGCAATCATTGTTACCGATAAACTCTACCCTCGTATTAAGCTACAACGGAATGTTGGATAACGAGCAAGAAGTGCTCCCCGCTGGTGCCCTTCATTGGGTAACGACCCACGGTGCATACCGCGATGGCGCCGCCGTCATACATGCGGGGCACGGTGAAAGCTGGTTAGGTTGGGCTCAGGTGGAACAGGCCTCGAGTCGACGTCCAGCAGAAGTTTTTACCGCACTTAACAATGCACTCCCTTTATTAAACTGGAGCCCAGCGATTCATCAACGCCGCTGGCAAAAGTTGGCGATGAACTGTTTAATCAACCCATTCACCGTGATTCATCAATGTCGTAATGGTGAACTACTGCACCAGCAAGTGCTCGATGAACAATACGCTTTAGCAGAGGAATTGGTGTGGTTAGCACATCACCACGGGGTGTTACTCCAGGTTGAAGATTTAGTCCAACAAGCGCAGCAAGTCATTCACCAAACGGCCAACAACTATTCCTCCATGTATATGGACGTGAAGCATGGCCGGCCCACCGAAATTGATTATTTAAATGGTTTTGTGGCACGCCAATCAATGCAGGCGGGACACCCGGCACCACACCATCAAGCACTATGGCACCGGGTACGAGAACTTAGTTTATATTGATTCGTCGGTTTCGCCGTCTTCGATGAAATCGACAACTTCCAACCCAAACCCAGATAGCGCTGAATAACGTTTCGGAGAGCTCATTAGCTTCATGCGATGGACGCCTAAATCTGCGAGGATTTGAGAGCCAATGCCGACATTACGTGATGCATTAGATGCAGCGGCCACACGCTTTATTTCACCCCGATCTTCCGCAGCAAATGCCATCACTTGCTCTAAAATTTCTGCAGGCCGTTGCTCGCGACCAATGACCACCAACACGCCATTATTTTTGCCAATGTATTCCATTGCATGAGCGAGTGGCCAACTCCGTTTCACGGTACGTTCGGTTGCAAATAAATCATGGAAAGTATCTTGTAAATGCACCCGGACATTCACCGGTTCAGCCGCGCTGACTTCACCGCGTACCAACGCATAATGTATTTGCATATCAATGGTATCTTGATACGTAATGAGTTCAAATTCACCATAAGCGGTCGGCAGTTTACAGTGTGCTTTGCGTTCCACCGTTTTTTCAGTTAAGGAGCGATATTCAATCAAATCGGCAATGGTGCCGATTTTCAACCCATGCTCTTTGGCAAATTTTTCTAAATCAGGGCGACGCGCCATGCTGCCATCTTCGTTCAACACTTCGACAATCACTGCCGCGGGCTCAAACCCGGCTAAACGTGCTAAGTCACAACCTGCTTCAGTATGACCTGCGCGGTTTAACACACCGCCTGGCTTAGCTTTCAATGGAAAAATATGACCAGGCATAACCAAGTCACTGGGTTTCGCATCTTTCGCCACTGCTGCTTGGACGGTGCGCGCGCGGTCAGCAGCAGAAATTCCTGTAGTCACCCCTTCAGCGGCTTCGATCGACACCGTAAAGTTGGTGGCATAAGGTGAGTTATTCTGATCCACCATAAGCGGCAAACGCAACTGCTGGCAACGTTCCTCAGTCAGCGTCAAACAAATCAAGCCACGTCCGTAGCGCGCCATAAAATTGATTGCTGCGGGAGTGACACATTCAGCCGCAAGAATCAGATCACCTTCATTTTCCCGGTCTTCGTCATCCATCAAGATCACCATTTTTCCTTGACGAATATCTTCTATAATTTCTGCTGCTGTATTCAATCGACTCACAACAATTCATCTCCTTGCGCCCAACGAGGTACTGCAATAATTCGTAAATCACTGCCGACCTGACGCACATCAGTAAAGGTTAATTCTGGTACCTGTTCCATGGCTGTGTAACGAGGCAAATTCAACAAGCTTGCGCCAGCTGCCCCCATTAATTTAGGTGCCAGATAAAACACCAATTCATCGACCAACTTGGTTTGCAGTAATGCTCCAGCTAAGCCCGCGCCACATTCGGTCCACACCCGATTAATTTGTCGTTTGGCAAGTTCTCGCAGCAGTTCAGGTAACGCAATAAAGCCCGCGTCATTGCGTGGTAGTACCAACCGCTCAACTTGCTCGGGGAATGCAACCAAAGGCGTATCTGCTGCGTGCACCAGTAACACCGGACTGCGTTCTTTAAATAGGGGCAAATCTGCACTTAACAAGCCTTGCGAATCAATAATTACTCGCAACGGTTGCTGCTGTACTGCAGGGTGCCGTGCGGTTAATCGTGCGTTATCAGCTAACACAGTAGCTGCTGTACTTAATATAGCCCCGCTTTGGGCCCGCCAGCGATGAACATCACCACGAGCATCAACACCTGTAATCCATTGACTTTGGCCATTGGCGAGCGCAGTTTTACCATCTAAGCTCGCGGCCATTTTTAATTGTAGCCATGGGCGTTGGCGCTGCATTCGTGCAACAAACCCCTCGTTTAATCGGCGCGCATCGGCGGCTAACACACCTACGGTTACTTGAATGCCGTGTTCACGCAATCGCGCTATTCCTTGCCCACTCACCAAAGGATTGGGATCTTCCAGCGCGACGACAACATGAGCTATACCAGCAGCAACAAGCGCATCTGCACATGGGGGTGTACGCCCGTAATGACTACAGGGTTCCAAGGTAACATAAGCGGTCGCACCTTGTGCAGCTCCGCCAGCAGCGCGAAGTGCATGTACTTCAGCGTGTGGCTCACCGGCACGTGCATGCCAACCTTCCCCAACAATAGTGCCATTGGCAACAATGACGCAGCCCACCATTGGGTTCGGCATAGACGAAAAGCGCCCGAGAGCTGCTAGCTCAAGGGCGCGTTGCATATAGTGCTGATGATTTATCGCAGTGCTAGTCATTTAACCGAGCAATCTCTTCACCAAATTCACGAATATCCTCAAATGCCCGATATACGGACGCAAAGCGAATATAAGCCACTTTATCGAGTGCTTTGAGATTATCCATCACCAACGCACCGATCAATTGGCTTGTCACTTCACGTTCACCGGTAGCACGCAATGACGATTTTACGTTTTGAATAGCTTGTTCAATGGCTTCCAAGCTTACCGGGCGTTTTTCCAACGCCCGCAACAAGCCATTCCTTAATTTGTCCTCATTAAATGGTTCACGCGTTCCATCGGATTTAATAACTCGTGGCATTACCAACTCAGCTGTTTCAAATGTGGTAAAGCGCTCTTTGCATTCCGTGCATTCGCGCCGCCGGCGTACCGACGCACCGTCATTGACAAGCCGTGAATCAATCACTTTGGTATCTAGTGTTCCACAAAAAGGACAATGCATAGGCGAATCCCTACCTTAGGTTCTTATTGGTAAACTGGAAATTGCTTACACAGTGCTTTAACTTTCTCGCGCACCTGTTCAATTACAGCTTCATTTTCAATATTATCCAGCACGTCACAGATCCAGTGTGCCACCTGCTCGGTCTCGGCTACTTTAAAGCCACGGCGGGTAATGGCTGGCGTCCCCATCCGTAAACCGGAAGTTACAAATGGTGAACGTGGATCGTTCGGAACTGAGTTTTTGTTGACAGTGATGTAAGCACGGCCTAATGCGGCGTCGGCGTCTTTTCCAGTAATTCCTTTATCGATTAAATCGACTAAGAATAAATGATTTTGGGTACCGCCAGAGACAATTTTATACCCCCGCTCTTGCAGCACTTTAACCATTGTATTAGCGTTATCTAACACTTGTTGTTGATAGGCTTTAAACTCAGGTTCCATTGCTTCTTTAAAGGCTACCGCTTTGGCTGCGATCACGTGACAGAGTGGGCCACCTTGGCTCCCCGGGAACACACCGCTGTTTAATTTTTTATGTAACTCTTCATCGTCTTTATCAGACAGAATCAGACCGCTACGTGGTCCAGCTAAGGTTTTATGCGTGGTGCTCGTAACCACGTCAGCATGAGGTACTGGGTTTGGATATAAGCCGGCAGCAACCAAACCGGCGACGTGCGCCATATCCACTAAGAAATAAGCGCCAACTTCATCTGCGATTTCACGGAACTTCGCCCAATCAACAATACCTGAGTAGGCTGAGAATCCCGCCACGATCATTTTCGGCTTGTGCTCGAGTGCCATTGCACGCACTTCATCGTAGTTAATTTCACCGGTACTTTCATCAAGACCGTAGTGAATGGCATTATATAACTTACCAGAGAAGTTTACTGGTGAACCGTGAGTCAAGTGACCACCATGAGCTAAGCTCATTCCTAAAACGGTGTCACCCGCTTCCAACAACGCTAAAAATACAGCTGAGTTTGCTTGGGAACCTGAGTGTGGCTGAACGTTCGCATAGCGTGCGCCAAACAATTGCTTAGCACGCTCAATCGCCAACGTTTCAACCACGTCAACGTATTCACAACCACCGTAGTAGCGGCGGTTCGGGTAACCTTCGGCGTACTTGTTAGTTAACTGTGAGCCTTGTGCTTCGAGCACACGTGGGCTGGTGTAGTTTTCTGAAGCGATCAGTTCAATGTGCTCTTCTTGACGTTGCACTTCACCCGTCATGGCTTGCCACAACTCGGTATCATACTCGGCAATCTTTATATTGTTCTTTAACATGGGGGGCTCCTGACTCCACATACAAATACCACAAAATAAGTGTGGCCTAGTTTACCAATATACTTGGGTTAGCGCCAACTTAAGGGTTAAAATAATAGATTGTCGTTTTTGGCTTTAAATTTTGCCTCAAAAGGAGCGCATGCTGTTATGGCACAATACATTTATTCAATGTCGCGGGTCAGTAAGGTGGTTCCACCGAAGAAGACCATTTTGAAAGATATCTCGCTATCATTCTTCCCGGGCGCCAAAATTGGTGTGTTGGGTTTGAATGGGGCCGGGAAATCAACCTTGCTTCGTATTATGGCCGGCGTGGATAAAGAGTACGAAGGAGAAGCACGGCCGCTCGCAGGCATTCACATTGGTTACCTGCCACAAGAACCGCAATTGGATGAAAATAAAACCGTCCGTGAAATTGTTGAAGAAGCAGTGGCAGACGTTAAGAATGCGTTAGCTGAACTAGATCACGTATACGCAGCCTACGCTGAAGAAGATGCCGACTTTGATGCCTTGGCAAAACGCCAAGGTGAACTAGAAGCCATTATTCAAGCGAAAGATGGCCATAATATCGATAATATGTTGGAACGAGCTGCTGATGCCCTGCGTCTGCCACCATGGGATACCCCGATTAAAGTACTCTCAGGTGGTGAACGCCGGCGGGTGGCTATTTGTCGCTTGCTGCTCAGCAAACCTGATATGCTGTTACTCGATGAGCCGACCAACCACCTTGATGCAGAATCGGTTGCTTGGCTAGAGCGCTTCTTACATGATTATGAAGGCACTGTGGTCGCCATTACGCACGACCGTTATTTCCTCGACAACGTAGCGGGCTGGATCCTCGAACTTGACCGTGGTTACGGTATTCCGTGGGAAGGTAACTACTCTTCATGGTTAGAACAAAAAGAACGCCGCCTCGAACAAGAAGAAAAGCAAGAGAAAGCTCGTCAACGTAGCATCAAACAAGAACTTGAGTGGGTTCGACAAAACCCCAAAGGTCGTCAAGCGAAAAGTAAAGCTCGATTGGCTCGCTTTGAAGAGCTACAAAGCACTGATTATCAAAAACGTAATGAGACCAATGAACTCTTTATCCCACCAGGCCCGCGCCTCGGTGAGAAGGTTTTAGAAGTGAATCAACTCTGCAAAGCCTATGACGGCCGGGTGTTGATTGATAACCTGAGTTTCAGCGTCCCTAAAGGTGCTATCGTCGGCATTATCGGTCCTAACGGTGCTGGGAAATCCACCTTATTCCGCATTATCACCGGTCAAGAACAGCCAGATTCTGGAACAGTTGAACTTGGTGACACCGTCCAGTTAGCCAGTGTCGATCAATTCCGTGACAGAATGGTAGATTCCAATACGGTCTGGCAAGAAATCTCTGACGGCCAGGATATGATTCGTATCGGTAATTTCGAAATCAACAGCCGCGCCTACGTTGGCCGCTTTAACTTCCGTGGTAACGACCAACAAAAGCGCATTGGTGAGCTGTCAGGCGGGGAACGTAACCGTGTCCACTTAGCCAAACTGTTAAAAGCTGGCGGTAACTTGTTACTGTTGGACGAACCTACCAACGATCTTGACGTCGAAACCTTGCGGGCATTGGAAAACGCATTGTTAGAGTTCCCTGGTTCAGCCATGGTGATCTCGCACGACCGTTGGTTCTTAGACCGCATTGCGACACATATTCTGGACTACCGTGACGAAGGTAAAATTAACTTCTATGAAGGTAATTACACCGATTACGAAGAGTACATGAAGAAAACCCATGGTGAGCAAGCGATGGAACCCCATCGTACCCGCTACAAACCAATTGGGTAAACAAGGAAGCGACCACAACGTGATCCGCTGTGGTCGCTTTCCAAAACTGCTCACCGTTAGCTTAACTGACAAGCCTAAGACACCACGCTGGCGCTTTATTTCCGCACTAACGTTTAATAAAAATTACGTTTTTCAATCACTCCCGGCGCGAAACTGTCCACCCCAATAGCACGTAAGCGTAATGCTTCGACGCGCTTCAGTTCATCAGCTTCAGCCGCAGTAATCACCTCTGCCGCCATGGCTGCTGAAGCTAACGCATCCCCGTTGAGGTTTTCAGCAATATCGCCCCGCTTAATCGCTTGACGGAGACGCTTATAAAGCTCTGCATTTTTCCGCATTGCAACAAACGCGAGCTCCATATGACCTGTCATATCATCTTCTGCATCACGCCAGTAACACAAGAAGGTGTGGCGGTCACGCGTTGCGCCTGGTTCCATAGTACTTTTCGCAATCGCACGCAGCACAGCATCAGCTGGCTTCTTGAAGCGTACTCCCAACGGGAAGATCACCACGCGTAATGTCCATGCCACCAAGCTGTTCGGGAAGTTCGCAAAGAATCCATCGAAGGCTTGGCCAATGTTGTATAAATGATACTGCAGCGCATAATCGACAAACGGCAAATCATCACTTTGACGACCATCATCTTCATAGCGTTTCAACACTGCCGACGCCATATACAAATGACTTAATACATCCCCCAGACGGGCTGACAACATTTCCCGGCGTTTCAAGTCTCCGCCCATAACCAGCATCGCCATATCAGCAGATAATGCTAATGCACGGCTCATGCGCGTTAATTGTTGGTAGTATCGTGCTGTAGCACCGCTCATTGGGCTCGCATTAAAGCGTGCCCCGGTTAAGCCCATCCACAAGCTACCTAAGAAGTTACCTGCGGCAAAACCAATATGCTTGAGCAACAACGCATCAAATTGTTGTAAACCTTCCTCTTCATTTGGGTTCGCTGCTGCTTCCATCTCCGCTAAAACGTATGGATGACAACGGGTTGCACCTTGACCAAAGATCATAAGGTTACGCGTTAAAATATTAGCCCCTTCCACGGTAATAGATACTGGTGTAGCCATATAGCCGTGACCTAAGTAGTTACGTGGCCCTAACTGGATAGCTTTACCCGCATGCACATCCATGGCAGCATCAAGCACATCTCGCCCCATTTCGGTCATGTGGTACTTAGTCATCGCCGTGATCACTGACGGACTCTTACCTTCACATAGTGCAGTGAGTGTTAACCGACGCATAGACTCAAGAATATAGTTTTTCCCACCGATCTCCCCGAGCGCCTCTTGCACCCCTTCAAACATACCAATAGGTAGGCCAAACTGTTGACGCACATAGGCGTATGCGCCTGTCATCCGTTCGGTAATATGACCAGTAGCAGCAGCGAGTGCAGGCAAACTTATACCGCGCCCTGCTGACAAACACTCAATGAGCATGCGCCAGCCTTTACCGGCGTATTCACGGCCACCAATAATCCATTCCAAGGGAATGAAGACGTCCTCGCCATAGGTGGTACCGTTCATAAATGCTTGATTTAATGGTAAGTGACGATCACCAACTTTAACCCCAGGATGGGTGGTCGGAATCAAAGCACAAGTGATACCTATATCTTGGTTGTCACCAATAAGACCTTCAGGGTCATAGAGTTTGAAAGCGAGGCCGAGAACGGTCGCAATTGGCGCTAACGTAATGTAACGCTTGCTCCAATTCAAACGAATCCCAATGACTTCTTCACCATTGTATTCCCCCTTGCACACAATCCCAGTATCTGGAATGGCACCCGCGTCTGAACCGGCTTCTGGAGCGGTTAATGCGAAACATGGGATCTCAGTACCATCAGCTAAACGTGGCAACCAATAATTCTTTTGCTCGTCGGTACCGTAATGAGTTAATAACTCACCTGGACCTAAGGAGTTCGGTACCATTACCGAAACTGCCGCGCTGATTGAACGGCTGGCAATGCGTGAGACAATATGCGAGTTGGCTGCTGGTGAAAAACCTAAACCACCGTACTCTTTGCCAATAATCATCGCTAAGAATTTTTCTTTGCGAATATAATCCCAGACCGGTTTCGGTAAATCAGCATCCTGCTGTACGATGCGAAAATCATCTAACATCGCCAACAAGGTCTCTAATTGGTTATCGATAAACGCCTGTTCTTCTTCGCTGAACTGGGGCGCTTTGATCTGATGGAACTTGTGCCAATCTGGACGACCGCTAAACAAGTCTGCATCCCACCAGGTATCACCAGCTTGCATCGCTTCACGCTCGGTTGGCGATAACGGCGGTAACACACGTTTGAAAAAGTCAAACGCAGGTCGCGTAATCAGACTTCGGCGAATATCAGGCACTGCGAATAGCAGCACAACAACAACCGCTAACAGAATCAAAATTTCCATCGAATAACACCTTTTCCTATAGGTACAATGAGACGCTAGGACAACTTATACAAAGTCGCATGTTTTAACAGGTCGGTGCATCAACACCTCCAGCCAGAAATGGAATGAGTCGTTCAAGAACTTCATCCGGTGCAATTGTTTCACCGAAATCGGCTGCCGCAATTTCACGTAATGCTGGCCCTGACAACTGAGCAAAGACTGTTGCTCCTAGCACAAAATGCAAACGCCAAAACATCGCCACCGGGCTAAGTTGTGGGTTCGCTTCGTGCAACAGGGTTAGCAATAATTGAATCACATCACCAAAGTGCGCCATCGTGTAACGTCGCAAATGGCCCTGTATTTCGGTATAAGCAAAGCCTAACAAACTCAAAAAAATCGTTGGTCCTTGCCGCCGAACATGCGTCAACTCTTGCAATGGGCCGCGAAAACAGTCAAACACAGCCCGCGTTGTAATCTGCGGTTGTTGCGACAGTTGGCGTAACTCCCGCTCTAGAGCTGGCATCAATACTTCCAAATATCGCGCCATCACCGCTTGAATGAGTGCCTTTTTTGAGCCAAAGTGATAGTTCACCGACGCAAGATTAACTTGCGCATCAGCGGTGATCTGCCGTAGCGATGTTTGCTCAAAACCGTGCTCGGCAAACAATGTTTCTGCAGCGTTGAGAATTTTATCTTTTGTCGTCACTCGCTTTACCATCTATTACTTCTCACTGTGAAACCTCGCAAACTTTAGAACGCTCATTTTAAACGCTCGTTTTAATTTAAAGCAGAATACGGTAATGCGCAAGTAAATTAACACCCATTAGTACTGAAGAGGATAATGACGACGCGGTACCTGGCTACAGGTACCGCTGTACGAATGTGGGGTTTAGTGGCTGGTGTCGAGCTTCGGGAAACTTTTGACTAAATCATCAACAGCTTTCATTTGTTGTAAATACGGCTCTAGTTTGGCTAACGGTAATGCACAAGGCCCATCACATTTAGCATCCTCTGGATTTGGATGTGCCTCGATGAATAGTCCGGCCAAACCCAATGCCATCCCAGCACGGGCTAGCTCAGCAGCTTGCGCACGACGACCATCGGCCGAGTCAGCGCGCCCTCCAGGTCGTTGCAGTGCATGAGTCGCATCGAACATAACTGGCGCGAGCTGTTTCATGTCATCCATGCCCAGCATATCCACCACGAGGTTGTTGTAGCCAAAACAACTCCCCCGCTCGCACAAAATGACCTGGTGATTACCTGCCTCACCAAACTTTTTCAGTACGTGTCGCATTTCATGAGGTGCCAAAAATTGGGGTTTTTTGACATTAATGACTGCGCCAGTTTTTGCCATCGCTATGACCAAATCCGTTTGCCGTGCTAGGAAAGCTGGTAATTGCAGAATATCAACCACTTCAGCAACAGGTTGCGCTTGGTAAGGTTCATGCACATCGGTAATGATGGGTACGTTAAAGGTCCGCTTGATTTCAGCAAAAATCTCTAATCCCTTATCCATGCCTGGACCACGATAGGAATGAATCGATGAGCGGTTGGCCTTATCAAAACTGGCTTTAAACACATATGGAATGCCCAGTTTACTCGTTACTTCAACATAATGCTCAGCAACGCGCATGGCTAAATCGCGAGATTCCAACACGTTCATACCGCCAAACAACACAAACGGCAGCTGGTTACCCAGCTGCACATTACCAATTTTGATCACTTGAGTATTAATCACTGTCCATTCCTTTACTATGGGTCACAGGACAAACGTTTAGCCGCCTACTGCAATAACCCGTAAAATCTGACCACAAATATACGCCATGTAGGTGCCAAGCGCATAACCTAACACCGCTAACAGCACGCCAATGGGTGCCAATGATGGATGGAACGCCGATGCAACCACAGGTGCCGATGCAGCTCCACCGATGTTTGCCTGACTCCCCACTGCCATGTAAAAAATTGGGGCTTTTAGTAACCGTGCAACAATCAGCATGAGACTCGCGTGTATGAGCATCCAAATAATCCCAATAAGGAAGTATTTGGGGACATCGATAATGGCAGTCACATCCATATGTAAACCTATAGTCGCCACCAGTATATACACCAACATAGAGCCATACTTTGAGGCTCCAACGCCTTCCAACTGACGCACCCGGGTAAAAGACAATATAACTCCTACGGTTGTGGCAATCACAATCAACCAGAAAAATTTCTTATCTAAGCTAAAGTCTTTAAGTGCCGGGGCATGGTCTGCAATCCATGGGCTAATTACATCTGCCCCCCAATGCGCTAACCCGGTCACACCAAACGCTACCGCAACAATAAACATAATATCTGGTAGCTTAGATTCACGACGATGTTGCGCCTCGTATTCTTCAATTTTCTGCTTCAGCGTATCGATAGCGCTCGTGTCAGCACCGCGTCGCTCATCGATTTGTTTGCTTACTCCAGCCATGTACAACAATACTGCCATCCAAATGTTAGCAACAATAATATCAACGGTTACCATGGCCGAGAAAATTTCACCACCCACTTCGTACACTTCTTTCATAGCAGCTTGGTTTGCACCACCACCAATCCAACTACCGGCTACTGTGGTCATGCCGCGCCAGACCGCTTCCGGACCAGCGCCATCCAACACTTCAGGAAATAGCAGGCTGACAATCAGCAATGCAATAGGACCGCCAATGACGACCCCAAGGGTACCGGTCAGGAATAAAATCAGTAGTTTGGGGCCGAGCCGCAGAATAGACTTTAAGTCCAAACTCAAGGTTAACAACACCAAACATGCCGGCAGTAAATAATCCATCACAAAGGGGTATAGGCGAGTATTAGCGCCATCAACTATCCCAAAAGTATTGAGCAGCGATGGCACGAAATAACACACTAACAGCGCAGGCACCCAACGATAGAATGATTGCCAAAATTTATGGCCACTGGTTTGGGTATAGAAGATCACTCCCAAAATGACCGCTAACAGACCAAAGATAATCCCGTCATTGGTAATTAACGCCGTGTTTTCCATAAAAACCCCTTGTTGTTATTATGATTAGTGTAGGACGTGTTGGGGATTCGCCCATGCTTCTATTTGCAATCGCAACAATTGCGCACTTGGATCATCTGGGCATTGTTCGACAAAATACTGGTAGTCGTCAACAGCTGCATGCTGACAATCAAGTTCCTCTAGGACATAACCTCGATCACGAATTTCATAAGGATCATTGGGGGAAATTGCTAATAACATATGCACCACGGTCAGTGCTTTAGAATATTCAATATCATGGATCATCGCATGCTTAAGCTCTGTCAAATAACTCCGTAAAACAGTTTTTTGATCGACGGCTTCAAACATTTCCCAAGAAAACGTTAAGCAATCCTCGGTTACATCTTCAAAACGCTCTTGTAGTTGGTGCCCTTCCAACCACTCACCCTGAACCGGATCAATGAAATAGCTCGCTTGTTCATAGTCAAACCGCAGCAACGGATACCCCGGAAAGTCGACCAATTTCAGCTGTAGCCCGGCATAAGCAGCTGCTTCTTGCAACAACAGCGCTAAACTAATAGGGAGCCCGGTGCGGTAGCTAACAACGTCATCCAATAGAACACGATGGGCACCTACGGTTATTTCGGGCGCATCACTAAAGCCGAGTTGATAGTAAAAATCATGTTTGATAGCTTGCAGCTTGTCGAGCCCATCAAGGTTCTGATGACGTTCAGCAAGCGCCCGAATCAGTTGATAAAACTCACTGATTGGTTGTTCGTTATCGGCATTAAACGCACGCGTAATTTCCCAGATAATCTCGATTGTGGGTAATATTTCGTGAGCAACATGTTCTAAATATGAAAAACGCATAACCTTCAATTCTATAAGATAATGATTGCCTGTTTACTAAACGCGATATGGAGTAGAAACATAATCCAGCTTAACGCGCCCACAAATCCCACGTAGCGTAACCAGCTATGGGTGGCTTTCATGGCCACTAAGCCAAATAAAATATAACCAACAAGGCCAATCACTTTATTGAGTAACCATGCCGTTTCCCAAGGCCACATTCGCCAGTGAATAAGCATACCGACAATCGTCAATAATAAAGCAGTATCGATGATGTGAGGGACAATTTTGACCCATTTTTGCTGGGCAATTTTGGCACCGATGGAGCGCCAAAAGAACCGTAGCATAAATAATACCACACTGATGGCTACAAAGGTGACATGCAAATGCTTAAGCGCCATAAACGACATGATGATTTTCCTTATGTGTTGTTGGTATCAGTAATTCGTTGATAGGCATCAGCAACTTGCTGAGCCAACTGGGGATGATGCTCTTGCAACCAAGTGCGGTAGAAACTTAACTCTTGATCAACCTGCTCCAATTGCTCATTCACACGCATAATATCGCGGTAGGAACGTAGCGCTGACATCACACAGGTAAACAGCTTTTGCGCGGTTAATTCGGTTTTCGCTTTGTAGTCGTTGATATCATAATGCATCACTACAAAACGTTCTGGTGCTTGCCCTGGCTGCCCGGTACGCAGCACAATGCGACTACGCCGGTTACCGATGGTTTCACGAATATACTTTGCTACTTGCAAGCCTGCATCATCGGTTTCCATCACCACGTCTAACAGAACAATCGCAATATCATCATGCTCCGTTAATAACAGTTCGGCTTCGTGACGCGAATATGCGCTGATAAATTGCAAGCCACGGCCTTCGAATTCAATACCCATTAATGCCAAGCGGGTCACAGCATGAACTTCTCGTTCATCATCAACAATAAGCACCTTCCAGCCAGTGTCAGAGCTATAATCAGCTGCGGCTTGATTATCTTGTTCATCAGCGAAAATAAAATCACTCGACATAATGTCGACTCCATTGACCTATAGTAACTCGTTCTAGGTTAGCATAATCACAGACGGTGGTAACCTGCTGGTAACCTTGCCGTGTTAACTGCGATCGTACTGCGGCCCCTTGCTGCCATCCGTGTTCAAGCACGAGCCAACCTGCAGGGGCAAGAAACAACGGTGCGGTATCAATAATATGAAACAAATCAGCAAGTCCTTGCTGCGCTGCAACCAGCGCAGTAGTTGGCTCAAATCTCACGTCGCCTTGCTGCAGGTGAGGGTCATCACCATCAATATATGGTGGGTTACTGACAATTAAATCAAACTGCTGCTCGGGCAGTGCCGCAAACCAATCACTCTGTATCACTGCCACTGCTAGCTTTAGGCTGTTGGCATTATGCTGCGCCAAGGTCACCGCCGCGCGTTCCCGGTCAACGGCAGTCACCTGCCACTGTGGCTGGCTGCTTTTTAACGCTAACGCGATCGCCCCGGTGCCGGTACCCAGATCGAGGACACGGGCGGCCGGTGGCAGCGACAGTTGTAAGGCCGTTTCGACGAGCACTTCGGTATCAGGACGTGGAATTAAGGTACTGTTATTGACCTGTAGCGGCAGTGACCAAAACTCCCGCTGCCCGATCAAATAAGCCACTGGGATCCCGTTTGCCCGCTGTGCAACCAACGCTTGCATGGTCTGCCATTCGCTGTTGGTTAGCAACCGCTCCGGCCACGTCAGCAAATAGACCCGATCAACCCCCAGCACATGACTGAGTAACACTTCAGCGTCAAGCTTGGCAGTCGGGCTGTGTGGCAGTTGCGTCACAGCCCAATGCAATGCTGTCGCGATCTGAGGGGTCGCTGTCATGATTATTGTTCAGCTAATGCTGCCAATTGATCGGCTTGATGCTCTTGCACCAATGGGTCGAGGATCAAATCCAATTCACCGTCAAGAATTTCTTCAAGGCGATACAAGGTTAAGTTGATGCGATGCTCACTCACGCGGCCTTGGGGATAGTTATAGGTACGAATACGCTCTGAGCGATCACCACTACCTACGAGACTACGTCGCGTCGACTGCTCTTCTAACCGACGTTTTTCATCTTCAGCCTGTTGTAAGCGCGCCTGCAGAACTGCCATCGCCTTGGCACGGTTTTTATGTTGTGAGCGCTCATCCTGACATTCCACCACAAAACCCGATGGGATATGCGTGATCCGAATGGCTGAATCAGTTCGGTTAACGTGCTGACCACCTGCCCCCGAGGCTCGGAACGTATCGATTCGCAAATCTGCTGGGTTAATTTCAATTGCCTCAGCTTCCGGCACTTCGGGTAACACCGCAACCGTACAGGCCGAGGTATGCACTCGCCCTTGCGATTCAGTTTCAGGAACCCGTTGCACGCGGTGACCGCCTGACTCAAACTTCAAGCGCCCATACGCACCCTCGCCAGTGATATGCGCGATCACTTCCTTATAACCACCGTGTTCACCTTCATTGCAACTAACAATGCTTACCCGCCAACCACGCTGCTCGGCATAGCGGCTGTACATACGGAATAAATCACCGGCGAAAATTGCTGCTTCATCGCCACCTGCTCCCGCTCGAATTTCGAGATAACAGGAGCGTTCATCGTTCGGGTCACGCGGTAATAACAAAATTTGTAGTTGCTGCGCCAGCTCTGCTTGCTTTGCTTTGGCCTCCTGCAACTCTGCTCTTGCCATCTCGCGCATCTCGGCATCGTCTTCTTGCAGCATTTCCTGTGCCGCAGCCTCATCTTGCTGGGTTTGTTGGTACAAACTGAAACATTGCACCAACTCATCCAACTGTGAGTATTCCCGTGACAGTGCACGGAAACGTTCCTGATCATCAATGACACCAGGGTCGCTCAAAAGGTGTTGGACTTCCTCATAGCGTTCTAATAAAGCTTCTAGTTTTCGAACTATCGAAGGATTCATCATGCGGTGCGGACCTTATTCGTCGTCTGCGATTAATCGTTGGAACACCGCTAGCGTTAAATCGTCACCAGCAGCGCCAGCCTCGCGCATGAGGCGCGTGGGCTGATGTAAAAATTGATTGGTTAAGCGTTGGGTTAATTCCTGCAGGACTGCTTCTGCTTCTTTGCCCGCAGCAAGTTGGTTGTGTGCGCGTTGTAGCTGCTCCTGCGCCATCTGCTGAATACGCTGACGATAATCGCGAATGACTTCTACGTGATCCAACTGTCGTAACCACGCAGTAAACGCCTCGGCATGTTCAGCAATGATCACTTTTGCCTCTTCCGCAGCTTCTTCACGATTACGCAGATTCTCCGTAATGATGCCCTGCAAGTCATCCACGGTATACAGATAAGCACTATCAAGCTCATTGACTTGTTCTTCAATGTCACGCGGCACGGCTAAGTCGATCAACAAAATCGGTTGCCGCTTGCGGTCGCGTAACGCTTTTTCAATCAACCCTTTCCCAATAATAGGTAATGGGCTTGCCGTTGAACTAATCACGATATCTGCTTGCGGTAATAACTCAGGTAACTCACCGAGCGTATGGGCATGCCCGCGAAACCTTGCCGCAACGGTTTGGGCTCGCTCCAGGGTTCGGTTCGCAACCATCAACTGCGTCACCCCCTGTTCGGTTAAATGTTGTGCCACTAATTCTGCGGTATCCCCTGCACCGACCAACAGCACCCGGGATTGGGGTAACTCAGCAAAAATTTGCCGCGCTAAATTTACCGCTGCAAAAGCCACCGACACTGCATTCTCACCTACTTTGGTTTCACTACGCACAGTTTTTGCAACGCGGAAGGTGCTTTGGAACAAGCGGTCCATGACCGCCCCAACACTCGATTGGTTACGGGCGAATTGATAAGCTTGCTTTACCTGTCCCAGAATTTGGGGCTCACCGAGCACTAACGAGTCGAGGCCACTGGCTACTGCCATCAAGTGCTCGATCGCAGCATCGTCTTCATAGGCATAGCAATGCTCGCGTAATTGTTCCAGTGGAATACGATGATACCCAGCCAACCAACCCAACAACATATCGGTCGAGGTGGCTCCATGGCAATACAACTCAGTACGGTTACAGGTTGATAAAATCACCGCCTCGGCCACTCCCGTTTGCTCACGCAAAGCAGGCAGCGCTTGATGCAACTGCTCTGGCGTAAAAGCAACTTGCTCCCGTAACGCAACGGAAGCGGTTTTGTGGTTAACACCTAGCGCGAAAATGGTCATAATGGAAAATAAAACGAGCCCTTAACTACTGCGAAACGCTGGCAATTGTACGTTAAAGCCCGCATTATGAAAAGCGTACGAACAAGGATAGCTATGAATATAAACCGCCATCTCATCCTCTTTATCACTCTACTTGGGCTAACTGCCTGTAGCACCGTGCAACCACCGCCAATCCAGCAGGACGTCAGCGCTGCGGCGGTTCAGGCACAGCAACAACGGCTGCAGCAACTGACGCATTGGCAACTGCGCGGGCAAATGGCGTTGTTTGATCTGGTGCAAGCAGAACGTCATGGCATGCATATTGAATGGTACGCGACCCCTACGCACCTAAACATGCGCTTCTATCACCCGTTACGCGGCACTCTCGCTCGTTTAGAGCAAACGCCGGCGGGGGCATATTTAATTGCTGAAGATGGCAACGAATACCAAGCACAAACGGTGGATGACCTATTGTGGGAATATTTTCGATTGGCATTACCGATTACTCAGATTAACGCCATTATTAGCGGCCGAGAACAACCTGGAATGTTCAACAAATCCTATCAATTGCAAACATTTAATGACCAACAGCTGGCTTTATTAGCGGCGTTCACCATGCCTGCAACTGGACAGCTCTGGCAAGGGCAATTGAGCCAGTATAAATTGGTTCAAGACGTATTTTTACCCCATCAAATTGAACTCTCTAGCAGCAGTTGGCGCTTAAAATTACAGGTATCCAAATGGCAGTTTTAACGCTCCCAGCAGTAGCCAAACTCAATTTGTTTTTACATATCATTGGTCGGCGTGCTGATGGCTACCATTGCTTAGAGACCTTATTCCAATTCGTCGACTACGGTGATTCATTAAGCTTTACGCCAACCCGTGAACGTATGATTCGGTTTAGCTGCAGTGCCCCGCAACTAGCAACTGATGCTAACTTAGTCATGCGCGCCGCACAGTTATTACAGCAGCAGTTTCCGGAGCAGTGGCAAGGGGTACACATCCACTTGGATAAACGCCTGCCTGCTGGAGGTGGTTTGGGCGGCGGTTCGTCAGATGCTGCCACCACTTTGCTGGCGTTGTGCCAGCTCTGGCAATTGCCTCTCACCACCGAGCAACTCGCAACCTTAGGGTTACGTCTTGGTGCTGATGTACCTGTGTTTATTCATGGTCGCGCGGCATTTGCAACGGGCATCGGCGAACAGTTAACGCCAGCCGAACCGCCATGCCCGTGGTATTTAGTCGTTCATCCTGGCGTCACTGTAGCAACGCCGGTAATTTTTCAGCATCCTGAACTACCGCGAAACCATCCACCGCTTGTGGATTGGACCCAATGGCAATGGGAAAACACCAGCAATGATTGCGAATCGCTGGTCCGTCAACTCTACCCAGAAGTTGCCAACGCCCTTGACTGGTTGGTAGAATACGCGCCACCTCGTTTGACCGGCACTGGTGCCTGTGTATTTGCACGTTTTAACAGCGAGGCTCAAGCTCAACAAGTGCTACAAGCATTACCATCCCGATGGCATGGTTTTGTGGCGCAAGGGCTAAATGTTAATCCGGTCTGCCAGCATTTGCGGCAGGCTTCAACTGTGAACCTACCCGACTAAGATTGAGGTTTAGTGTGCCTGATATGAAGCTTTTTGCTGGTAACGCAACGCCAGAACTCGCCCAAAAAATTGCCGATCGTTTGTATATTAAACTCGGCAGTGCTGATGTAGGCCGTTTTAGTGATGGTGAAATTAGTGTGCAAATCAACGAGAACGTCCGTGGTTCTGATGTTTTCATCATCCAATCAACCTGCGCCCCAACCAACGACAACTTAATGGAGTTGATCGTCATGGTCGATGCGTTACGCCGGGCATCTGCGGGCCGTATTACTGCCGTCATGCCGTACTTTGGTTATGCGCGCCAAGACCGCCGGGTACGTTCTGCACGGGTGCCAATCACGGCTAAAGTGGTCGCCGATTTCCTCTCCAGTGTTGGTGTCGATCGGGTCTTAACCGTCGATCTACACGCAGAGCAAATCCAAGGTTTCTTTGATGTACCTGTAGATAACGTGTTTGCAAGTCCAGTATTGATGGAACATCTGCGGGTGCAAGAATTCCACAATCCAGTTGTGGTGTCACCTGATATCGGTGGCGTGGTACGTGCGCGTGCGATTGCCAAGTTACTAAACGATATTGACTTGGCCATCATTGACAAACGCCGTCCACGCGCCAATGAGTCACAAGTGATGCATATTATTGGTGATATTCAAGATCGCGATTGCATCATCGTGGATGACATGATCGATACCGGTGGCACCCTATGTAAAGCAGCTGAAGCATTGAAGAAGAATGGTGCGCGGCGGGTCTTTGCCTACGCCACTCACCCCGTGTTCTCTGGTAATGCATTTGCCAATATCCGTGATTCACAAATCGACCGCGTGATTATTACGGATAGTATCCCGCTGCAGCCTGAAATGAAGTCGTTAGACAAGGTTCATCAACTCACCTTAAGTGGCATGCTCTCTGAAGCCATTCGTCGCGTGAGTAATGAAGAATCAATTTCGGCAATGTTTGAGTATTGATCCATTGAAATTTAAAGGGTGCGGTGCTAATATGCGCCGCCCTTTGCTCATCACGAGTAGATGAGGTCCATGTCGGGTATTTGGTCGCGAATATCCGGCTTATTTTTATTTAACGGAGATTCTCCTGATGTCTACGAACGAATTTATCTTACAAGCAGAAATCCGCAAGGATACAGGGAAAGGTGCGAGCCGCCGCCTGCGTCGTGCGGATAAAGTTCCTGCTATTTTATACGGTGCTGGTAAAGAAGCTATCTCATTGACGTTGGATCACAACAAAGTGAACAACATGTCTGAGCATGAAGCTTTCTATTCACAAATCATCACTTTAGTGATTGATGGCAAAAAGCACCAGGCCATCTTAAAAGATGTTCAACGCCACCCATTCAAGCCAAAATTAACGCACTTGGATTTCCAACGCGTTGTTGCCGGCCAAAAGCTTCACACGCTAGTTCCAGTTCACTTAGTGAACGAAGAATCTGCCATCGGTGTGAAACAAGAAGGCGGTATCTTGATGCACCACATCACTGATGTTGAAGTTGAGTGTTTGCCACAAGATATTCCAGAAGCGATCGTTGTTGACGTTGCTAACCTGAAGAAAGGTGAAACCGTGCACTTGAGCGACTTGGTCGTCCCTGCTGGTGTTGAATTGCTTGATCTGATGAAAGGTGAAGACTTTAACCACCCAGTTGTGTCAATCACTGCGCCACGTGTTGAAGTTGACAGCGACGACACCACGGCTGAAGAAGACGAAGGCGACGCTGAATAAGACATCATGTCAGCAATTCGCTTATTGGTGGGCCTGGGTAATCCAGGCCCCGAATATTCCCAAACCCGTCACAATGCAGGTTTCTGGCTGGTAGAGCAATATGCTCGGGCACACGGCCATAGCTTACAACCTGATAGCAAATTTTTTGGTTACACAGCGCGCTTGCAAATTGGCAGCACCGACCTACGTATATTGCAACCAATGCAGTTTATGAATCGTAGCGGTACAGCTGTTGCGACCCTTGCTAATTTTTTCAAAATTGCACCTGAAGAAATTTTGGTTGCTTACGATGAATTAGACCTACCACCAGGTGTTGCCAAGTTTAAAACAGGTGGTGGAACCGGCGGCCATAACGGTATTAAAGATATAGTCGCGCGCTTAGGCAGCCAAGATTTTCACCGACTACGTATCGGTATCGGTCACCCTGGCGATAAAAGTAAAGTCATTGGCTGGGTGTTAGGTAAAGCACCTACTACTGATCAGCAGCGAATTGATGCAGCCATTACTGAAGCATGCCGCAGCATTGATATTCTGTTACGCGAAGATATGCGCGCTGCTCAACAACATTTACATAGTTTCAAAGCACCATAGAGAGAACGAAGCATGGGATTCAAGTGTGGAATTGTCGGCCTTCCAAACGTCGGTAAATCAACTCTGTTTAATGCACTTACCAAAGCGGGGATTGAAGCAGCGAACTTTCCGTTTTGCACCATTGAGCCAAATACCGGTGTTGTTGCCGTTCCCGATCCACGCTTAGATGAATTAGCCAAAATCGTTAATCCGCAGCGTACGGTACCTACCACCATGGAGTTTGTGGATATCGCTGGCTTGGTGAAAGGCGCATCCAAAGGTGAAGGGCTCGGTAACCAGTTTCTTGCTAATATCCGTGAAACCGATGCTATCGGCCACGTCGTTCGTTGTTTTGAAAATGACAATATTGTCCACGTTGCAGGGCGTGTAAACCCAGCAGAAGATATTGAAGTTATCAATACTGAATTGGCATTGGCTGATCTTGAAAGTGTTGAAAAAGCTATTCAACGCCAAAGTAAAAAAGCCAAAGGTGGCGATAAGCAAGCTGCTGCAGAGATTGCTGTTTTACAGAAGCTGCTTCCAGCACTTGAAAATGGTGAAATGGCTCGCTCAGTTGCCCTCACCGATGATGATAAAGCGACGATTCGCAGTTACAACCTCCTCACGTTGAAGCCAACCATGTATATTGCGAACGTCAATGAAGACGGCTTCGAAAACAACCCATATCTTGAGCAAGTACAAGCTATTGCTGCCAAAGAGAACGCAATAGTTGTGCCAGTCTGTGCTGAAATAGAATCCGAACTGGCTGAACTTGATGATGAGGATAAAGTCGAGTTCATGGCTGATTTAGGTTTGACCGAACCGGGTTTGAACCGAGTTATTCGTGCGGGCTACAAGTTATTGAACCTACAAACCTACTTTACCGCTGGCGTTAAAGAAGTACGCGCTTGGACTATCCCAGTTGGTGCCACTGCGCCACAAGCAGCCGGTAAAATCCATACTGATTTTGAAAAAGGTTTTATTCGTGCCGTCGTGATTGCATACGATGATTTCATCCAATACAAGGGTGAACAAGGCGCAAAAGAAGCTGGCAAACGCCGCGAAGAAGGGAAAGACTATATAGTCAATGATGGTGACGTTATTCTATTCCGCTTTAACGTGTAATACCGCCTGCTCATTGAATGACCAATCCAGTAACCAACCGCCCCTCTAATTTGGGGCGGTTCCTGTAGTAGCAACGGGTAAGTCTGGCGTAGCCCCCCACTCTGCCCAGGAACCATCGTATAGTTTCACATCACAATAGCCTGCTATAACGGCTGCCACGAACAACACACAAGCTGTAATTCCAGACCCACACGTCGTAATGATGGGCATGTCACAACGCGCTCCTGCGGCTGCAAAACGCGCTGCCAACTGTTCCGGTGTCCGGTAGCAGTGGCCATCTAATACCTCGGCAAAAGGAATATTCACGGCATGGGGAATATGTCCACTGCGCATTCCTGGGCGCGGCTCAGGCTGCTGCCCACAAAAGCGAGCGGCACCGCGCGCATCACAAATGAGCGCCTGCCGTTGCTCACTGGCCGCTAACACCTGTTGCGAATCCACTAACCACTGCGGCTGCAACCCTGCGACAACATTACCCCGTTGCTGCGGAGCTTGGGCATAATCGCCAACCCATGGGTAGCCATGGGCCAACCACTGGGGCAATCCACCATCTAAAATAACCACATTTTCAAGCCCCATAGCCGCCAAGATCACCCATGCGCGCGGCGCTGAATAAATCCCTTGATTGTCATACAGCACCACAGTATCACCTTGATTCACCCCAAGTTTTTGCAACCGTTCTGTCACTTGTTCAGGACGGGGAAAGCTATTGGGTAATCGCGCCTCAAGGTCGGTGAGTTCCTGTTCAAGCCCTAACCATTTTGCTCCTGGAATAACCTGCAATTGCTCATATTCCAGCGGCTCTCGGCCAACCACATTCATCATGCTTGCATCAAAAATATGCAACTGTGACTGAGGTTGTTGAAGCTGTTCTGCCAACCAATGTGTCGAAACTAAGCACGTCATAATCACCTCGCTAACAGGCAGGATTGTTAGTAACCTATGGTCACCCCAATAATCATAGCACCGGCACAGGCAAGCAGTAGCTTCAATAACAACGGCACTGCAAACTTAAACCAACGTGCATAGGGAATCCCAGCTAAACCGAGAATCCCCATCAACACCGGGTTAGTTGGTACAATCATATTCATCAAGCCATCTCCCATCTGGAACGCCATTACGGCTACCTGACGGCCAATTCCAGCAGTGTCCGCAATAGGAACCATGATTGGCATGGACACAAAGGCTTGGCCACTACCTGATGGGATAAAGAAGTTAAGAATGCTTTGAATAACTAACATTGCGACAGCACCAAAGTGAGCGCCGAAAGCTTCCACTGGCATCGCCAAATAATAAATCACCGTATCGAGTACTTGGCCCTGCTCCAGAATCATGGCAATGGAGCGCGCAAAACCGATCAACAATGCGGTTGCTGTAAGTTCCGCTGCACCAGCAATAAACTCATTGGCAGCGGTCGTGGTATTCATGCGCGCAACAATTGCAGTAAATAAACCGAATCCTAAAAACAAGGCGCTTAATTCCACCAAGTACCAGCCATGCACTTTAATGCCCCATACCAAAATTCCGAGAATCGCCACAAATGCCACCAGAATAATACGATGA
The DNA here is from genome assembly GCA_029279945.1 of Pseudidiomarina indica. Lineage (GTDB taxonomy): Bacteria > Pseudomonadota > Gammaproteobacteria > Enterobacterales > Alteromonadaceae > Pseudidiomarina > Pseudidiomarina indica_A. The sequence goes on from JAJUHK010000002.1 coordinate 111,471, forward strand.
CGGCCGGTGAGTGCTGGATAATTTTGCTCAGCTTGGCATGGTTGTTCGGCTTCAATATCGGCCATTAAAGATTGTGCTGGATCTGCTTTCACACGTTTGGCGTAGCGATAGACATGATGGAACGCAATACCAAATAAAACAGGCCAAAGCACCAAGCGATACCATAAGCCGGACGCGGGAGGTACCTCAGCGATAGCTTGCGCAATAAGTAAGGTAAAAGGATTGAACAACGCCAACCCATAACCGATTGCATAACCCCCGATCAAAATCCCCATAGCGGTCATACTATCCAAGCGCAAGGCGCGACACAGTGCTACCAACATGGCGACAAAAATCAAATACTCTTCAGCCACCCCAATGAGTGCAGAGAATATTCCGAAGGTCATCATGCCGCCTAGAATCAGCCAGCCAGTATGGTTGGCAAATCGTTTAAGCAAGACTCCAATAATAGCATCTAACATACCTGTCGCACGCAAAATGCCCATGACCCCGCCAATCAGCAAGACAAAGAAAATCACTGCTTGGGCATCAGCCATAGCTTGTGGAATTACGGTAAACAAGGTGAGTGGGCTCAACATGGTATGGTCGCTAAGAACCGAATAAGTACCCGGCTGTACTACCGTTTGTCCGAGCTCATTGACACTGCGTTGAAACTCTCCTGCAGGAATAACCCAAGTCATTATCAACGCAGCGATCATGATATAAAGCAATAGCACCAAGGTGTGTGGAATTTTTATTTTTTGCATGGTGTGCACAACCTATTGTTTGAGTGAGCGACAGCCCATCATTGTATCTTGAATTGAAATTGCATCATACTAACCATATCTCAGTAGGATACAAGTTACCTTTTGATTCAGGCAGGAATGACCATGACGCAAGAATATTCCAGCGCCGACGTTCGTATTGAACATGACAGCATGGGCACCGTTGAAGTACCACAACAGGCATTGTGGCGCGCCCAAACCGAACGAGCACGGCACAATTTTCAATTCAGTTCGTTACGCTTTCCACGGGTGTTTATTCAAGCCTTAGCGCATATTAAAGCAGCAGCGGCAGCAACAAATGCCGCAGCGGGGGTGCTTACCACGCAACAAGCAGATGCTATTATCGTCGCGGCTGATCATATTTTAACCGGCGCTGTCGATGATGCTTTCCCGTTAGATATTTTCCAGACTGGTTCAGGCACCAGCACCAATATGAATATGAACGAGGTCATGGCCACTTTGGCGGAGCAGCTTGCGCACACTCAAGTGCACCCCAATGACCATGTTAATGCCAGCCAAAGCAGTAATGATGTGATCCCCACCGCCATTTTAGTCAGCAGTGTCCTGGCCATCCGTGCGCAATTACTGCCCGCCCTGACTCAACTTAAACAAGCACTAAGAGAAAAAGGCAAGCAACTATCAACGGTTATTAAAACCGGTCGTACCCATCTCATGGATGCCATGCCACTTAGTATGGAACAAGAGTTATTAGCGTGGGTGACCCAGTTGGAACATGCTGAACAAGGCATTGAGCAAACGCTCAACATAGCTCGCCAGTTACCCCAAGGCGGTACCGCAATAGGGTCGGGCATTAATACACCGGAGGGTTTTGCCAGTGAATTTTGTCACTACCTCAACCAACGTACGAACGAGCAGTTTGTCCCAAGTACAAACCCTTTTGCAGGTATTGCAGGGCAAGAAGTCAGCCAAATGTTGAGCGGGCAACTCAATGCCCTCGGAACTGTATTGTTTAAAATCAGTAATGACTTGCGGTGGATGAATAGCGGCCCGTTGGCAGGGCTTGCAGAAATAAGCTTACCCGCATTACAGCCTGGTAGTAGTATTATGCCAGGTAAGGTCAACCCCGTTATCGCAGAAGCGGTCATGATGATTTGCGCTCAAGTTGCCGGTAATCACCACACTATTAGCATGAGTGCTCAACAGGGTAACTTTCAGCTCAACGTCATGTTACCAGTTATCGCCTATAATCAGTTACAAAGTATTGAATTGCTAAGTACAGCTATAGCTCACATGCGTACGAAAATGATTGCAAATTTCACAGTGAACCAAGCGCATATCGAAGCAGCCGTCAGTCGTAATCCAATTTTAGTCACAGCGCTGAATCGTCGTATCGGCTACAATCAGGCAGCAGCCATTGCGAAACAAGCCTACCAGCAGCAGCGCCCGATCGTCGATGTCGCTGCGGAGATGACCGATATTCCGCGTGCTGAGCTTGAGCAATTACTAGACCCAAAAAATTTAATTGGCCGCTGAACTATTGCCTGAGTCATCAGGTCAATATCAGCACGAGCGTTCATTCAGAGGAAAGGTTCCATGAGTACCACCAACTCCAGCAATGCCATTATTTTTGCAGTCGGCGCTATTCTTAGCGCTGGCTTGTTAAGTTACGGATTGATGTCTAGCGTCAACGATTTTCGTAGTTTCGACCGCGTCGTCGCCGTGAAGGGTCTTGCTGAACGTGAAGTGAAAGCAGATACCGCTATTTGGCCGTTACGAGTGGTACGTGCGGGTAATGCACAAAACATTGTCTACGAAGAACTGGATAAAGATATTCAGGCAATCCGCGAATTTTTAGTGAGCCATGGTTTTAGTGACGATGAAATCTCCATTTCTGCCCCCAACGTGCTAGATAAATTGGCTGAACGCTGGGCTTCTGACGATGTAGGGTTGCGCTATACCGGCGACCAAACCTTGACGGTTTACACGGATAAAGTTGATCAAGTGCGGCTCCTACGCCAGCAACTTTCCGAGTTGGGCAAGCAAGGCGTCAGCTTAGGTGGGGACAGCTATTACACGATGGTGGAATACCACTTTAATGGCCTAAATGACATTAAACCTAGCATGATTGAAGAATCAGCGCGTAACGCGCGCGAAGTAGCCTTGCGATTTGCGGAGCATTCTGACAGTCGGTTAGGTAAAATTCGTACTGCCAGCCAAGGACAATTCAGTATTAGCGATCGGGATTCCAATACTCCCCATTTAAAAATCGTGCGAGTGGTTTCGACGGTTGAGTATCAACTCATCGACTAAGCGTTAAATTCGTCGATTAATTAAGCAAACTATCGCTTTTTTAAGCAATCGCACAGAAAACATGGTTTTTTTAAGAAAAAGAGGTTGACGCTTTCGCCCCTGATTTGCATAATACGCGCCGCACTCACCGAGTGTAGTTTGATAAAAATTTGATGTTGGCTACGTAGCTCAGCTGGTTAGAGCACAGCACTCATAATGCTGGGGTCGCAAGTTCGAATCTCGCCGTAGCCACCAATCAAAGCCCAGATGGGCGGACGTGGTGGAATTGGTAGACACGCTGGATTTAGGTTCCAGTGCTTCACGGCGTGAGAGTTCAAGTCTCTCCGTCCGCACCAATTATCAAACTGCTAGGCAGTCGATTCCGTGTTGGGGTATAGCCAAGCGGTAAGGCAGCGGGTTTTGATCCCGCCATTCCTAGGTTCAAATCCTAGTACCCCAGCCATATCGATGTCTATTGTGTGATGCAATTACCCTGAGAGTTGGGGTATAGCCAAGCGGTAAGGCAGCGGGTTTTGATCCCGCCATTCCTAGGTTCAAATCCTAGTACCCCAGCCACTCTCAATGTTTACCCCTGTGTATTGCGGGGGTGGCGGAATTGGTAGACGCGCTAGCTTCAGGTGCTAGTGGGCTAACGCTCGTGAGGGTTCAAGTCCCTCCCTCCGCACCACATCAGTGGTGAACCGCAATAATATAAAGCGCTATGAGCTGTTAGAGCTGTTTAAGCTAACATCTCATAGCGTTTTTTTTTGCTCTACGCATAACCAATCGCACGTAACACTAACGCCCGTTTCAGCGGTGTAATATGCCGCACGCTTTGTAATCCTAGTGCAACCAACCCCCGCGGTACCACGTGCTGGCTGCAAAAACCAAAATGGATCATATCCATCGCTCGCATCATCCGCTGATTAGCACTAACCCGGCGCTGCTCATAGTTTGTTAGCGCCTGCGCTAATGGCAGCTGGCATACTTGGTGTACCAATTCTTGCACATCAGTAAAGCCTAGATTCACGCCCTGCCCGGCCAATGGATGAATTGCATGAGCAGCATCCCCCATCAAGACCACGGATTGGTAGGCATGATAGCTAAGTGCACGTTGCCTGCGTAGCGGGAAGCTGCCGTGTGACAACACTCGGTGAGAACCAATATGCGGCGCAAATTGAGCTTCGAGAAGCTGGTATAGTTCAGCTTCTGGCAAGGCTAACAATTCTTGCCACTCGCGTTCCGAACGATAATCAATCAAACAAACGCGATGCGCACCGAGCGGCAACAGCGCATAAGGCCCTTGTGGACGAAAAATTTCCCAGGTGGTAGCTGCGACTTCATGCTCCACTTCGGCAATCGCCAACAAGCAGCGCATATCATAATCCCAACCGCGATACCCAATTCTCGCCGCCTTAGCGACATGCGATTGCGTACCATCGGCGCCAATGAGTAAATCATAGTTGAGCTGATCGCCATTAGTGAGCGTGACCTGCTGTTGGTCGAACTGATAGTCAGCCACCGAAGTTTTTTCATAGACGGGTACTTGCCGTTCAATTAGTTGCTGCCAAAGAGCCGCTTGTAGCGCTTTATTCTCCACCATGGCACCTAACGCTGGAGTACCCGCATCCTGGTGGGAGAAATCGACCCGCACGCCATCCATACTTTGGACTGATAACCCCGTGTATGGGAAACGGCGCTCCGCCCGAATGTATGGCCAGGTGCCTAATTTCACAAGCCAGTCCACATTTTGCTGATGAATAGATGAGATCCGCAGATCCCAATCTCCTTCACTGACCGCTCGTGCCCCAGCTTCAATCACGGTCACTTGGTGCCCTTGTTGGGCTAACGCTACTGCCGCGGCCGCACCCACCATGCCACCGCCAATGACGACTACCTTCATCACCTGACTCTTTTATCCGGTTAACTTACTGCGCATGATAAAAAATACTGCACCACAAATACACAAACCTGCCCATAAATAATCCCAAGTCAGCTTTTCTTTCATATAAAACAGTGCAAAAGGTACGAAAACCGTCAAGGTAATCACTTCTTGCAGGATTTTCAGCTGTCCGAGATTCATCACCTCATAACCAATACGATTCGCTGGTACTTGTAATAAATACTCAAGTAAGGCTATCCCCCAACTAGCAAAAGCAGCAATCAGCCAAGGCTTGTCGGCTAGGTTTTTCAGGTGAGCATACCAAGCAAACGTCATAAAAACATTGCTCAACGTTAATAAGCTGATCGTGATAAGATATTGGTTCATCGTTTCTCTTCACTGGTACGCGGTATTCGACCGTCTAAGGATTCTATGGAAACCTCACACCACAAGGTGATTTTGGCGTCAGCACTGGTTCTCGGCGCAGAGTTATGTTTCGCCGGTGTTAGTGCCTTAGTTAAGTATTTGACCACCGATTTACCCCCAGAACAATTGGTGTTTTTTCGTAATCTTACCGCATTAGTGGTATTGCTGCCGTGGTTATGGCGTAAAGGTCCCGCCGCACTCAAAACCAAGGCATGGCGGTTTCATCTAACCCGAGGCATTGCCGGCGTGATAGCCACCTATCTATTTTTCTATAGCATTGCCCATTTACCTTTAGCACAAGCAACACTGGTATTGATGCTATCACCTTTCATTATCCCCATTATGGGCTGGCTGTGGCTCAAAGAATACGTTAATCGCCAAACCTGGCTTGCCATCGCTATAGGTTTTATCGGGGTGTTTATTTTTTTAAACCCGCAGCAGACCATATTATCGCCGATTATTTTTGTCGCCTTTATCGCTGCCTGTTTATCTGCATTCACCAAAACCTTGATCCGGCAGATGTCAGCGACTGAATCACCGAGTAAAATCGTGTTTTACTTTGCCAGCATTTCCACCTTAGTGTCAGGGCTGGTGCTCATCTGGCGCGGCGAAACCATCGCCAACGAACATTGGGTTGCCATTATTGCCATGGGGCTATTCGCCGTTGGTGGGCAATTAGGAATGACGAAGGCCTTTGCCTTAGCGCCAGCAGCTCGAGTGGGTGTGTTTACCTACAGCTCAGTCATTTTTGCTGCGCTCATGGGGTATTGGTTTTGGGATGAGCCCATCACCATCAGCATGTTACTAGGTGCTGCCATTATTATCATTGCTGGATATCTAGCTATTCGTACCCGCCGTAAAGCAGAGGCCGGTCACAAAGTTGGCAGTTGAACTCAGTTCAAGTTAAAATATTAGGTTATAGAGAAACCACATTCACTATGAATGACCGCATAACGACGTAAGCGAGTATAGAGGTTTATGAGTAAGAAGTTATATATCAAAACGTGGGGCTGCCAGATGAACGAGTATGATTCAGCGAAAATGGCTGATCTACTGAAGGCAACACACGGCTACGAAATTGCAGCAGAACCTGAAGAGGCAGATCTAATTTTACTCAACACCTGCTCTATTCGCGAAAAAGCCCAAGAAAAAGTGTTCCATCAATTGGGGCGCTGGAAAACGCTTAAAGATCATAAACCAGACCTGGTGATTGGCGTTGGTGGTTGCGTGGCATCGCAGGAAGGTGAACATATTCGCCAGCGTGCACCATATGTCGATATCGTGTTTGGCCCACAAACCTTGCATCGCTTACCAGAAATGGTCAAACAAGTCCAAACACACCAAACACCCATGGTGGATATATCCTTCCCAGAAATCGAGAAGTTTGACCGCTTACCTGAGCCGCGAGCTGATGGCCCATCGGCATTTGTGTCTATCATGGAAGGCTGTAGTAAATATTGTACCTTCTGTGTGGTGCCATACACTCGTGGTGAAGAAGTGAGCCGCCCGGTCGACGATGTTTTATTTGAAATAGCGCAACTGGCTGAACAAGGCGTGCGCGAAGTGAATTTATTAGGACAAAACGTGAATGCGTATCGTGGCGAGCACCATGATGGCAGCATCTGCCGGTTTGCCGAGCTGTTACACCTTGTCGCTGCTATCGATGGTATTGATCGAATTCGCTACACCACCTCCCATCCGGTGGAGTTTACCGATGATATTATCGAGGCGTATGCCACTATTCCAGAATTAGTCAGCCACTTACACTTACCAGTACAAAGTGGTTCAGACCGCATTTTGACACTCATGAAACGTGGTCATACGGCGCTGGAGTATAAATCAAAGATCCGTCATTTACGTCGGGTACGCCCTGATATCGCCATGAGCTCAGACTTTATTGTCGGCTTCCCAGGTGAAACTGATGACGATTTTGAAGCCACCATGAACCTCATAAAAGACATCGACTATGATATGAGTTTCAGCTTTATTTACAGTGCGCGTCCTGGTACTCCTGCCGCTGATTTACCTGATGATGTCAGCGAAGAAACCAAAAAACAGCGGTTACACCTGTTACAGCAACGTTTGAACCAACAAGCTCATGCCCATGCGCGACGGATGTTGGGAACTGAGCAACGTATTTTAGTGACTGGTCCATCGAAGAAAGATCCAATGGAGTTGAGTGGCCGTACTGAGAATAATCGCGTGGTTAACTTTGTTGGCAGCCCAGATATGATCGGAAGATTTGTTGACGTGAAAATCACCGATGTATTTGTGAATTCATTACGTGGCGAAGTGCTCCGCGTTGAATCAGAGATGGGACTACGCGTCGACACAGCGCCGAAGATCATTTTGGCGCGGCAAGCAAAGTCTCAACCTGACGCATTAGGTGTGGCTACATTTGTACCACCCGCGCAGCATTCGTGAGGCATAGTATCTTGAGTCAATCTGTCAGTACCCTGCACATTGATTTAGAGCCCGCCGACAATCGTCGAATTGCCGATTTATGCGGTGTTCTTGATGAGAACCTGAAACATATTGAACGCCGCTTGGGAATCGAAATCAGCCACCGTCACAATGAGTTTCGACTCATCGGACCGAATGCTACAATCCAAGCTGGCGCCAAAATTCTCCGCGAACTCTATGTGGAAACAGCCACAGTTAAAGGGCAAGACGGCAAAGTGACGCCACAAATGGTGCACTTAGCAGTGCAACAAGCTCATGTGATCGATCAAGGCAGCGATTACGATCCTACCACTGAGAAAGTGGTGCACATTAAAACCAAACGCGGCTTAATCAAACCACGTAATCACAACCAAGCTCAGTATGTTCGTTCGATTTCTAGTCACGACATCAACTTCGGCGTCGGTCCTGCAGGTACTGGTAAAACTTATCTGGCAGTAGCTTGTGCAGTTGATGCATTAGAGCGACAAGAAGTACGCCGTATTCTGCTCACGCGCCCAGCCGTTGAAGCGGGTGAAAAACTGGGTTTCCTGCCTGGTGACCTAGCTCAAAAAGTTGATCCTTATTTGCGCCCACTCTACGATGCTTTATTTGAAATGTTAGGATTCGAGCGGGTTGAAAAACTCATTGAGCGTAATGTTATTGAAGTTGCGCCACTTGCTTATATGCGTGGCCGGACGCTCAATGATGCTTTCATAATTCTAGATGAGAGCCAGAACACCACTTGTGAACAAATGAAAATGTTTCTTACGCGAATTGGCTTTAATTCGCGTGCTGTTATCACCGGTGATATTACCCAAGTCGATTTACCGCGAGGTCAAAAATCTGGCCTGCGACATGTCATTGAAGTGCTCAAAGATATCAATGAAGTAAGCTTCACCTTTTTCCAAGCATCCGATGTCGTTCGCCATCCGGTGGTACAGCGCATCGTACAAGCCTATGAGGCGTTTGAAGAGAAGTCATGAACCTCGTTACTTTAGATGTGCAGATTGCCTGCCAAGCGCATGAAGTACCATCAGAAGCTTCCTTCGAACTCTGGGTTGAAAAAGTTCTTGAACACTTGCGGGTGACTAAACCTGTGGAACTTACCATTCGCGTGGTTGACCCAGTCGAAGGCTTAAGCTTAAATCAGCAATATCGGCAAAAAGATTACGCGACCAACGTCCTGTCATTTCCATTTGAGTCACCGGTACCTTTACCTGTAGAACTGCTCGGTGATTTAGTGATTTGCGCAGCGGTGGTTACCCACGAAGCCAACAGCCAAGGGAAACCTTTGCTGGCACACTGGGCACATATGGTTGTGCACGGAACCTTGCATTTGTTAGGTTACGACCATATAGAAGAGGCAGAGGCCGAGCATATGGAACAGCTCGAGCGAGATATTTTGGCAGCACTGGGCTATCCTAACCCTTATGCTGATGACTATGCTGATTAACAGCGTTTATTTGAGGAGCACTAAGAGGTCATGAACGACGATAATCCACACTCTACCAACGGTTCTTCGCGAAGAAACTGGGCCACTAAATTACTCCAGTTTTTCACCGGAGAGCCGAATAGCCGGGAAGAGTTAGTCGATTTAATCCAAGACGCTGAAGAGCGTGATTTAATTGATAATGACACCAAGGAAATGATCGAAGGCGTCCTTGATGTCGCCGAGCTCAAAGTTCGCGACATTATGGTACCGCGCTCACAAATGGTGACCATTGATATTAACCAAACAGTTGAATCGTTCCTGCCCATCGTGATTCGCACTCAGCACAGCCGCTACCCGGTTATAAGCGAAAACAAAGACCACGTGGAAGGAATCTTGTTAGCGAAAGATTTGCTAGCCTATGGATTTGGATTAAACCAAGAGGAATTTTCGTTAGCCAAAGTGATCCGCCCTGCGGTCATTGTGCCCGAAAGTAAGCGCGTCGATATTTTGCTGAAAGAGTTTCGCTCACAACGCTACCACATGGCAATTGTTGTGGATGAATATGGCGGTGTATCTGGGCTCGTAACCATTGAAGATATCTTGGAAGAGATTGTCGGTGATATCGAAGATGAAACCGACCAACATGATGACACTAAAGCGGATATTAGACGGATAAATAAGTCCTGTTATGCCGTGAAAGCGTTGACGTTGATTGAAGATTTCAATGACTACTTCAACACCAACTTCGACGATGAAGAGTACGACACTATCGGCGGTATGGTCGCCCATGGCTTCGGTCACCTACCGAAAGCCGGTGAAGAAATAACCATCGACGGAATCTTATTCAAAGTGACCAGCGCTGATAAACGTCGGATCCAACAACTTCAGGTAACCATTGCGGACTCTGAAAATAATAATATAGACACACATTAAATGATGTTTCGCCGAATTGCTGCGTTTCTCCTTGGAGCCAGCTTAGTATTAAGCTATGCGCCTTTTGCCCAAGCTTGGCTGGTGATCCCAGTACTCATTGCTATGCTAGCGCTGACCGAGTCAGCTACGCCTGCAGTGGCATGGCGATGCGGTTTTTATTTTGGCCTTGGCTGGTTTACCACTGGCTTAAGCTGGATTTATGTCAGTATTGACCAGTTTGGTGGCCTGCCAGTGGTCGCTTCTTTAGTTATTCTGCTCCTCTTATTTGCCTATCTGGCGCTCTACCCAGCGTTGGCGTTCTGGCTCTGGCGTATGTCAGCGCGCTGGCTTGGTGCCTTTGCCATTGGCATCCTGCCAATCGCTTGGCTTATCGCTGAATCCCTGCGTGGTTCCCTACTTACTGGCTTCCCGTGGTTAGAGCTAGGCTATAGTCAAACAGACAGCTGGTTGGGTGCCTACGCACCCTGGTTGGGCGGTGTGGGGGTCACTGTTATCCTGTGGTTGATCGCCATCAATGCGTGGTTGTGGTATCGACATCGTTATCGTCTGGCGGCGCTTAGCACCTGTAGTCTCTTGATCCTTCCATTTATTCTCAATGCGCTATCACCCATACAAACTACCGGGGATACAACCAAAGTGTTGCTGGTGCAGGGGAATATCGAACAGTCAATCAAGTGGAACCCCGATCAGCATTGGCAATCCTTGACCACTTATATAGAGCTGAGCCGCCCCTACTACGCCAGCCACGATATTATTGTATGGCCAGAATCAGCGGTCACTATGCCTGAACCATACACCGATGATGTGCTCAAAAATATTCATCAGCAACTCGTGGAGTCCCGCGCAGCACTCATCACTGGGATTATCGATTATCGCGGCAATAAATACTATAACTCACTGATCACATTAGGGTTAGATAGCCCTGTGCAGCCGGTTGAGCCTTATTATCACGGCCACAGCAATCGCTATCAAAAACACCAGTTATTGCCTATCGGTGAGTTTGTCCCATTTGAAAGTTTGCTGCGTCCGCTGGCGCCCTTATTTGATTTACCCATGAGTTCGTTTTCGCGAGGGGAGTACCAGCAAGCTGATTTACGTGCCACTGGATTACACTTGTCCGCCGCCATTTGCTATGAAATTGCGTTCGCCGAGCAAATGCGTACGAATACTACAGCAAACAGCAAGCTCTTGATCACGGTAAGTAACGACACCTGGTTTGGCCGCTCGCACGGCCCGGCACAGCATATGCAAATTGCGCGGATGCGCGCATTGGAATTGGGCCGCCCGCTACTGCGTGCCACCAACAATGGCATCACCGCCGTCGTGTCCGCCCATGGTGAAGAACTAGCCCGAGCGCCACAATTCACTACCACAGTGCTCAGCGCCGATGTACCTTTAGTCCAAGGTTATACTGGATTTTATTATTGGGGGCACGCTGGCGCTTGGCTAATCGCCATAATCTTGGCCTTAGGTAGTATTTTGGGAGCCTTATTGCCCCACTTTTACCGTGCTTCACCATAGTCAAGCGCGCATAAAATCAGTACACTAGACCCACTCATTAGGTCATTTTTTTTGTTCAATCTTGGCATGGAGTTAAACCATGGAAAATATTATTGCTGCTGTTTTATTTGCTTTGCTCGTTGCGGCTGGCTCACTCGGCCTAACTAGCCTTGGTATGTACGTATTCCACCGCAACGAAAACCGTGATGAACAACAACGTGAACGTCTGGAATATGCATTTTTTGGCGTGGTTGGCATCGTCGTGATGCTGATGATGTGGTATGCACTTTAATTCACTTAGTTAGAGCAGTTAATGGATAGTCAGATGTCAAATACACTAGCGGAACATTACAACCCAGCGGAAGTTGAGCAATTGGTTCAACAACGATGGGAACGCGATCACGTTTTTCAAGTTACCGAAGATCCAAGCAAAGAGAAATTCTACTGCTTATCCATGTTTCCATATCCAAGTGGAAAGCTCCACATGGGTCATGTGCGCAATTATACCCTCGGTGACGTGATTGCCCGCTATCAACGTATGCAAGGTAAAAATGTGTTACAACCTATGGGTTGGGATGCCTTTGGTTTACCGGCTGAAAACGCTGCTATCGATAACAAAACTGCTCCAGCAAAATGGACCTATCAAAACATCGACTACATGCGTCAGCAATTGAAGTCGCTTGGTTTTGGTTATGATTGGTCCCGTGAACTGGCTACCTGTGACCCTGATTACTATCGCTGGGAACAGTGGTTTTTTACCAAGCTTTATGAAAAAGGCTTGGTCTATAAGAAAAACGCGACTGTTAATTGGGACCCTGTCGACCAAACTGTACTTGCCAATGAGCAAGTCATCGATGGCCGCGGCTGGCGCTCTGGTGCTTTAGTTGAGCAGCGGGAAATCCCACAGTGGTTTATAAAAATCACCGCCTACGCTGATGAGTTGCTGCACGACCTCGACCAACTCGACGGTTGGCCAGAACAGGTTAAGCTTATGCAGCGCAACTGGATTGGCCGTTCGGAAGGTGTTGAAATTGATTTTACCGTTGCCGGTCAAAATACCCCACTCACGGTGTACACCACCCGCCCAGACACCCTGTATGGGGTAACTTATATGGCGGTGGCAGCGCAACATCCATTAGCGCAACAAGTAGCACAACAAAATCCAGAGTTGGCTGCCTTTATTGAAACCATCAAAAACACCAAAATTGCTGAAGCTGATTTGGCTACCATTGATAAAAAAGGCATGGACACGGGTATGCGTGTTATCCATCCAATGACTGGTGCCGAGATTCCAGTCTGGGTTGCGAACTTCGTGCTCATGGATTACGGCTCAGGTGCGGTGATGGCAGTTCCAGCTCACGACCAACGTGACTGGGAATTTGCGACCGCATATCAGCTCCCAATTCAGCCGGTTATCGAGACCACCGAAGGTAACACAGACATAACCGTAGCTGCTATTACCAGTAAAGGCACGACCATCAATTCTGGCGAATTCTCCGGCTTGAGCAGCGACGAAGCCTTTCATGCTATTGCTAACAAGCTCGAGCAGTTGGGTATTGGACGACGTAAAGTAAATTATCGCTTACGCGACTGGGGGGTATCACGGCAACGCTATTGGGGTGCTCCAATTCCAATGCTAAATTTGCCCAATGGTGAATCTGTACCCGTCCCAGAAGATCAATTACCCGTCGTGCTCCCAGAAGATGTGATCATGGATGGCACAAGTTCACCACTGAAAACGAATCCAGCGTGGCGACAAACAACCTATCAGGGTCAACCCGCGGAACACGAGACTGATACCTTTGATACCTTTATGGAATCATCTTGGTACTACGCTCGCTACTGCAGTGCGAACTATCAAGACGGTATGCTTAACCCAGAACAAGCCAACTACTGGTTGCCCGTTGATCAATATATCGGGGGTATTGAGCACGCCATTCTACATTTATTGTATGCGCGGTTCTTCCACAAACTATTACGCGATGCAGGCTTAGTGGCCTCTGACGAACCATTCAAGAAGCTGCTAACCCAAGGTATGGTGTTAGCAGATTGCTATTATCGGATTGATGAATCAGGCAAATACACCTGGTACTCCCCTGTTGATGTCGAGATCGTGAGCCGTAACGAAAAAGGTGAAATCGTCGAAGCCATCCTAACCTCTGATGGCCAACCTGTTCAGCACGGCGGCATGACCAAAATGTCAAAGTCGAAGAACAACGGCATCGACCCACAACTTATGATTGAAAAATATGGCGCTGATACGGTGCGCTTATTCATGATGTTCGCGGCACCACCAGAAGCTACTTTAGAATGGTCTGATGCGGGTGTTGAAGGGGCTCAGCGGTTCTTGCGTCGTGTCTGGCGCTTAGTTGCAGACTTCGTCTCATTGGCAGATCAACCTCGTCAACAGAACTGGTCCGCGTTGAATGAAGCACAACAAGAGTTACGTCGAGAAGTGCATCGCACTATCGCCAAAGTGACTGATGACATGGGGCGCCGCCAGCATTTCAATACGGCTATAGCTGCAATTATGGAATTGTTGAATCATTTGCAAAAAGCTCCGCTTGCGACTGAACTTGACCGTGGCCTTATGGCCGAAGCGCTCGATGCGTTAGTACTTATGTTAGCGCCGATAACACCGCACTTGAGTGAAGTGTTATGGCAAGCCCTAGGTCACCAGGACGATATTATCTTCACCCCATGGCCGCAGGTCGATGAAGCGGCACTGGTGAAATCCTCCGTGCTCATTGTGGTACAAGTTAACGGTAAAGTCCGTAGCAAAATCACAGTACCCAACGAAGCAACTGAAGAGCAAGTCGCACAAATCGCGTTTGCGGATGAAAACGTACAGAAATTTGTCGACGGTAAAACCATCCGTAAACAAATTTACGTTCCTAATAAACTCTTTAATATTGTGGCTAATTAATCATGCATCAGGTTATCCGTTGGCTCATTGTTATCGTAGTTGCCACAGCACTCAGCAGCTGTGGCTTTCAGCTACGTGATCACTACCAATTACCCCCTGCCATGCAGTCGGTAGTCATCAAAGCGCCAGCGTTTAGCGAGTTTGCCAAGGTAGTAGAACAACGCTTTGTGTTGGCGGGAGCGACCTTAGATGCGCCCCAGTCAGATGCCTTAGTTATTGAGTTACTTAACGAAAAACTCGACCGCCGCACCCTTTCGTTGTCACAATCAGGGCAGGTAGCTGAATACGAGATGATCTATACCGTAACCTATCAGTTAGTCCGCTTTGGCGAGCCATTACCCGTGCAGCAACTTGAAGTCTACCGAGACTACCAGGATGATCCAAACTTCGCCCTTGCCAAAACCCGTGAGCGTGAAGTCCTGGTCAGCGAAATGCGTGAAGAAGCTGCGCGTCAATTATTACGTCAAACCATCGCCTTACTCGCGGAGTAATTCTGATGCAACTAACGCCAGCACAGCTCCCTGACCATTTAGCGAAGCATGGCCTGCCGGCAGTTGTGTGTGTATTTGGTGATGCACCATTACTCGTTGATGATGCCATTCAACATATTCGACAGTGGGCGCGACAACACGGGATAGATGAACGTCTACGCTATGTGCAAGACAGCCAATTCGATTGGCGACAACTGACTGACCAAAGCGCTAGCTTAAGCCTCTTCTCCACCCATAAGTTGCTAGAACTGGAAATGCCTGAAGCCAAGCCTGGGCGCGATGGCGGTGACACGCTGCGACGATACGCGCAACATCCTCCAGCAGGGCAAACCCTTGTACTATTAGGTCCACGGTTGAAGCAAGAGCAGCTTAAAGCCAAGTGGTATCAAGAATTAGCTGCTGTAGGAACGGTGGTAACCGCCAACAACCCTGAACGCCACCAGTTGCCCCAGTTTATTCAGCAGCGCGCACAGCGTTACGGTGTCCAACTACAAACAAATGCAATAGAACGCCTTGCACTATGGTTTGAAGGTAACTTGCTCGCTTTAGATCAAGAGCTGCAAAAGCTTGCCTTAACCGATTTGCCCCAACCCATTACAGCGGCCGATATCCAATCGATTGCGCAAGACCAGAGCCGATTTAATGTGTTCGCATTGCAAGAGGCGATCGTCGCCGGGCAATTAGCGCCGGCTCTACACCGTTTACAACGGCTGCTTGAGGCAGACAGCGAGTTTGCTATTCTCAATTGGATGTTGCAACGAGAATGGCAGTTGGTGATGACCTTACAACAGGCTGATAATTTTGACGAGGCCTGCCGAAAAAACGGCGTTTGGCGCAACCAAGTCAATCTTTATCGGCAGTTTTGTCAACGATTATCTGCACCTGGTACTATGGCCCAAGTTGCCAACCTCTTAGCACAATTAGAATTGGCTTTTAAACGTGATGTAGGGGCAGATATCAATACGCTGGCCACTCATTTAGTGACTTTATACTGTCAACCGCAGGCAGTGGAACATATTATCTTATGATTCGCACAATTCTCGGTGGCACATTCGACCCAATTCACTGGGGACATCTCCGTACTGCCCAATATGTTAGCAGCCAATTGCGCAGCGATATGCTGGTCTTGTTGCCAAGCGCTAACCCGCCCCATCGAGATGGGCCAAGTGCGACACCAGCACAACGCATGGCAATGGCACAACTGGCAGCACGGGAAATGCCCCAATGTATTGCAGATGACTGGGAACTACAACAACCGCGCCGCTCCTACACGCAAATAACATTAGCACAGCTACAGCAACGCTGGCCCAACGACACACTACTGTTCTTACTTGGGGAAGATGCATTTGCTGGATTACCCAGCTGGTACCAATGGCAGCGATTAGTCGACCATGCTCATTTGGTAGTCATGCGTCGCCCTCATTCCCCCCACCACTATTCACCCGAGTTACAACAATGGTTAACTCAGGTGCAAGCACGCTCAATCGAACAGTTGCATCAACAGCCGCAAGGATTGGTATATTTTGCTGAATCGCCGCAAATCCCAATTTCTGCGACGGCAATTCGGACCGCCATTCAAACCAACCAACCTTGGCGTGATCTAGTACCGCCAGCGGTGGCAGAATATATTGAACAACATCAACTCTATCGTTAGCTGATTTTTGCCTAAGCATCGTGGTAAACTGATACTTAATACGCTGTCAATTGAACTTTAATAACTGGGAGTCGATTACTCTTGCAAGCAGAACAATTACGTGATTTTGTTGTTGATAAAATTGATGATATGAAAGGTCGTGAGGTTAAAGTCATTGACGTTAAGGACCAAACCGATATTGCCGAATACATGGTGATTTGCTCTGGTAATTCAAAAACCCATGTGCGCAGCATTGCCAACTATGTCGCCACCGAAGCCAAACACCATGGTGTGCCACCATTGGGCGTTGAAGGGCATGAGTTATCCGAATGGGTGTTGGTTGATTTAGGTGATGTAGTGGTTCATGTCATGCAAGAATCCATCCGCGACTACTATGAGCTTGAAAAGCTCTGGGGACGTCGTTAATGCGTATACGGCTGATTGCTGTTGGGCAAAAAATGCCTGATTGGGTCAATGCCGGCTACCACACCTATGCCAAACGTATGCCTGCCGATTGTCCGCTCGAACTTGTGGAAATTAGCGCAGGTAAACGTGGTAAAAATGCTGATATTGCCCGTATTTTACGCCAAGAAGGTGAGGCCATGCTGGCCGCTGTCGGTAAATCCGATCGGATCGTGACACTTGAAGTCACTGGCCGGAGTTGGACAACACCGCAACTAGCGCAGCGCCTTGAACACTGGATGATGGACGGCCGCGACGTCAGTTTACTGGTTGGCGGTCCTGAAGGCTTAGCACCAGAGTGCATTGCCGCCGCCGATGAGCGCTGGTCATTATCAGCATTAACGCTACCGCATCCATTAGTACGTATTATGCTTGCTGAAAGCCTCTATCGAGCGTGGACTGTTACTGTTAACCACCCGTACCACCGCGAGTAACATGAAAAAGAAACGTGTCACCATACGAGACCATCAATTTGAATCTGCTCTGTTCGGACGGCGCGTCTTTTTCAGCCTAATTATTGTCGTGATTGCCTTTGGCATCTTGTTAACCAATATGTACCACCTGCAAGTGGTCAATCATCATAGCTTTCAAACGCGGTCAAACGACAACCGTATCAAAGTCGTTCCATTAGCGCCTAACCGTGGGCTTATCTATGATCGGCATGGCCGCATCTTGGCTGAGAACAGACCGGTATTAAGCCTAGAAGTCACGCCAGAGAAAGTTCCTGATCTAGCCGCTACTTTAGTGCGGTTACAACAAGTACTCGAATTCGACGACGACGTTATTGATGAATTCCATGAGAACCGCCGCCGCGAGCGTCGCTTTAACCAAATCATCCTCCTTGATCGCCTTACCGAGGAACAAGCCGCGCGCTTTGCCGTGCGCCAACATGAATTCCCTGGCGTTAATATTGAAGCGCGCCTCGTACGGCATTATCCCTATGGCGAAGCGCTAACCCATGCGCTTGGCTATGTTGCCAAAATTAACGCCAACGATTTACAAAAATTACGTACCGAAAAAAAACACGCCAATTATGCCGCCACTCGCGTGATTGGTAAGCTTGGCGTTGAACGTTATTATGAAGAATTGCTCCATGGCACCATCGGCTACCAACAAGTGGAAGTCGATATTCATGGCCGTACCATTCGTACGCTATCCGTGCAACCACCGATTCCAGGCCAAGATTTACACTTAGAAATTGATATCGACCTACAGCAGTATGCCTACGATTTACTTGGCGATGAACGGGGTTCAATTATTCTGATGGATCCACACGATGGCGCCATTCGCGCTATCGTCAGCAAACCCAGTTACGACCCAAATTGGTTTGCGCAAGGAATCACCCATACGCAGTATCAAAGTTTACTGAACTCTCGCCACTCACCGTTATTGAACCGCTCAACCCAAGGGGGTTACCCACCTGCCTCGACGGTGAAACCACAAGTCGCCTTAGCTGGCCTTGATGAGGGTATTATCACCCCTACCACCAAAATTTGGGATCCAGGTTGGTTCCAGATTGAAGGCGTTAGTCACCGCTATCGCGACTGGCTCGCCTGGGGCCATGGTTGGGTCGATGTGACCAGTTCTCTTGTGGAAAGCTGTGACACCTTTTACTACGACCTTGCACTTAAGCTCGGCATCGATACCATTCACGAGCATATGGTACGCTACGGCTTTGGAGAGCGAACTGGTATTGATATTGCTGAAGAGTCTGCAGCGGTCATGCCATCACGTGGCTGGAAACGCGCCCGCTTCAACCAACCTTGGTACGCCGGTGAAACCGTCTCAGTAGGAATCGGGCAAAGTTACTGGACCACCACGCCGATTCAATTGGCGGTGGGTACTGCTGTCATTGCAAATCGTGGTGAACGGCCAGTGCCCCGATTATTACGCGCGCTACAAGAAGGCGATATTATATTGCCAGCGGTGGTCGAAACCCGTGATCCTGTGGTTTTAAAAAATCCGACGCACTGGGATGTGATTCTAGATGCACTGAATCGCACTGTGAGCACCGTCAAAGGCACGGCGTATCGCGCTTTTCGTGGTGCTCATTATAGCAGCGGTGGAAAAACCGGGACCGCACAGGTGCGCAGCATCGGGCAAGAGGAAAAATACAACGCGGAAGAAATCGATGAACGCTACCGTGATAACGCCATGTATGTAGGATACGCCCCAGCCACCGACCCTGAAATTGTAATCGTCATCGCGGTGGAAAACACCTTAGGTGGAGGTGGGAGTGTCGCAGCCCCTATGGCCCGAAAATTATTAGATTTTTATTTCGCGCAGGAGCAAGCTCATGCTCAGCAGTAATACGAATAATAGTTGGTGGCAACGGTTCCATATCGATGGCCCCCTGCTTTTGGGCTTAGTCGTGTTAGCTTTGATCAGCCTCGCCACAGTGTATTCTGCCAGCGGTCAAGATTTAGCAATGACCGAACGGCAAGCCTTCCGGATTGGATTGGCATTTGTGGTAATGCTGGTAATTGCACAAGTTCCGATGTCAGCCGTTGAACGGTATTCGCTACCATTATTTGCTTTGGGTGTGGTACTACTCCTAGGCGTGTTGCTATTTGGCGAAACTAACAAAGGTGCGCAGCGTTGGCTGAATCTGGGTGTAGTCACCATCCAGCCGTCAGAATTGATGAAGCTAGCCGTGCCCATGACAATAGCTTGGTTTATTTCTGAACATGGCATTCCACCGACCAAACGACGCTTGGCGATGGCGTTTATCTTGCTACTAATACCGACCCTCATGATTGCCCAGCAACCCGATTTAGGTACCGCCATCCTCATTGCTAGTTCAGGTATTTTCGTGCTTTTTCTCGCTGGTATTAGCTGGCGACTCATACTATTTTTTATCGGTGCAATTGGGGCGTTCGTGCCTATTTTATGGTTTTTTCTAATGCATGATTATCAGCGCCAGCGGGTACTCACATTTCTCGACCCTGAGCGAGACCCTCTCGGTGCTGGTTATCAGATCATCCAATCTAAAATAGCCATAGGTTCTGGCGGTATTGAAGGTAAAGGCTGGTTGCAAGGCACCCAATCACAACTGGAATTTCTACCTGAACGCCATACCGACTTTATTTTTTCGGTATTCAGCGAAGAATTCGGGTTAGTCGGCGTGATTGGGCTCTTCTTGTTATATGGTTTTGTTATCATACGCGGACTGATCATTGCCATGCGCGCCCAGCAGGTGTACCAAAAGCTGTTAGCTGGTAGCCTCATTTTGACATTTTTTGTTTATGTTCTTGTAAATGTTGGCATGGTATCAGGGTTATTGCCTGTGGTTGGTGTACCCTTACCATTAATCAGCTATGGTGGTACGTCGATGGTGACATTGTTGGCTGGCTTTGGGTTACTCATGGCAATCGCCACCAACCAACGTTTTGTCATGCAGCGCTAACGAAAGGATGGGATGAATGTTAAAACGAGTAACAAGTATTGGATTTCTGCTGGCTGCATTAGGGTTTTTCAGCCAACCATTGTGGGCATCAACAACCAACGAACAACAAGAATTTATTGACATGATGGTCAGCAAGCATCAGTTTGACCGTGACCAAGTGACCGCCATTTTGCAGCAAGCCGAGCGCAATGAAGATATCCTCGCTGCTATCGCACGGCCGTGGGAAGCAAAGCCTTGGTATCAATACTATCCCATTTTTCTCACTGAAAAACGTCTACAAGCCGGACTTAAATTTTGGCAGCAACACCAGGATACCTTAGCACGTGCGGAGCAAGAGTTTGGCGTCCCCGCGCAGATCATCGTCGCGATTATTGGCGTCGAGACTTTCTACGGTGAATACCTCGGTAAATACAAAGTACTCGATGCACTTTATACCTTAGGTTTTCATTACCCGCCGCGCGCAAAATTTTTCCGTTCAGAACTCGAACAATTTCTTATCCTAACCCGTGAAGAATCACTACCCCTTCACGAGTTGCATGGCTCATACGCCGGCGCCATGGGCTACGGGCAATTTATCTCGTCATCATATCGGCATTATGCCGTCGATTTTGATGGGGACAACGTACGTGACCTGCTGCGTAATCCAGTGGATGCCATTGGTAGTGTTGCCAACTATTTCGCTCGTCACGGCTGGCAATCACAGCAACCAGTTGCCGTCCAGTTAGGCAGTGACGACTACTACCAGCAGTGGCTCAGCAGTGGTTTGAAACCCGCCACGACTGTGGCAGAATTACAGGCTGCGGGGCTGCCAGTACCGGCTTCGGCCGAACTGGCCGAGACCATCCCTGCGAAAGTATTTGCCTTTGAATTAGAACAAGGGCATGACTATTGGTTAGGCTTACATAATTTTTATGTGATCACACGCTACAACCATAGTCCTTTGTACGCCATGGCGGTGTACCAATTCAGTCAACAATTAGCGGCAGCGTATCATAGCGAATGAAGCAACATTATCAGCTCCTCATAGGGTGCTTAATTATAACGGCGGTAGGTTGCTCCAGTGCACCATCCACCCCGCCGTCACGCTATAGTCAGCAACATGATTCTATCCCCTCGCGCGTACCGACCGCAGAGGAATTGATCGAGCCAGAGCCTCGCTTCGAACCGCCGAGCCGGCAAGGCAATCGTAGCTACACCTTATTTGGGAATACCTGGCATATTCTGGAATCCAGCGAGAACTATGTGGAAGAAGGCATTGCTTCTTGGTATGGCGTGAAGTTTCACGGGCACCTGACGTCCAATGGGGAAACTTACGATATGTACGCCATGTCGGCTGCCCATAAAACCTTGCCGCTCCCCACTTATGTGCGAGTAACTAACTTAGAGAACCAGAAAAGTGTGGTCGTCCGTGTCAATGATCGTGGTCCGTTCCACTCAAATCGTATCATTGACCTATCCTATGTAGCCGCCTACAAGCTAGGCATGCTACAATCCGGCACCGCACGGGTGCGTGTTGAAGCATTACAGCCAAATTCAGATAATGCGGCGTTAGCGACAACACCACCAATTCAGTATCAAGCTGTTGCGCAATTTTATATTCAAGTCCACGCAGGCAGCGATTTATCGCGCTTGCGTGCAGAAGCCGAACGGCTACAGAGTTTATATCAGGTTCCTGCAACTACTCAGAAAAATAATGGTCTATATCGTGTAGTTCTAGGCCCGCTGGCCGAGCCACAATCAAATGAGTTGTTACTGCAACTCCGTAAGGCAGGTTACCCTGGCGCATTTCGGGTGCCGGTGCCTTCACCTGATCAAGTTGGCCAACAGCCTTAGCTGAATAAGCATCGATTTCCATCTTGAAATTAACAACACAGAGAAGAGTGAACATGCATTGTGTCCTTCGTCATTTCGTCCGTACGGTTGCTTTGACCGCAGCTACTTTTGCTGCTGTCGCTCAAGCAGCTATTGTTCCACCAGCCCCGACAGTTAATGCCAATGGCTACATACTGATTGACTCCACTACCGGGTACGTCATAACTGCTGGCAACGAACATGAGCGACTTGCGCCAGCCAGTCTGACTAAAATGATGACGAGTTACATCATTGGTCGCGAGTTGCAATCAGGCCGTATCAGTAATGATGATATGGTTACTGTTAGCCAAAATGCATGGGCCAAAAATTTCCCCGACTCATCCAAAATGTTTATCGAGGTGGGTAAGCAAGTCTCCGTAGCTGATTTAAACCGCGGCATCGTCATTTCTTCGGGAAATGACGCCTGTGTCGCCATGGCTGAACATATTGCCGGCAGTGAAGATGCTTTTACCGATTTAATGAACACCTATGCCGTAGAATTGGGCTTAACCAATACCCGCTTTGCCAATAGCCACGGGCTTCATTCTGACGATCAATACAGCACCGCCTATGACATGGCCTTATTAGCGCAAGCACTGATCCGTGATGTCCCTGAAGAATATTCACTTTATGCGGAAAAATCGTTTACCTATAACAACATCAAGCAATATAACCGCAACTCATTATTGTGGGACCGCAGCATGAACGTCGATGGCATTAAGACTGGTCATACCAGTGAGGCTGGTTACAGTTTAGTTTCTTCTGCCGTCGAAGGTGATACCCGTCTCATTGCGGTGGTGATGGGTGCGGCAAGTGAGCAGGCTCGCAAAGTTGAAAGCAAAAAATTACTCAACTATGGCTTTCGTTACTATGAAACAGTCACTGCTTACCAAGCCGGTGAGAGCTTTGTCGATCACCGCGTTTGGGGTGGTGAAGAGGATACGGTCGCACTCGGTGTAACTGAGCCAGTGGTGATTACCCTGCCCAAAGGCCAACGCAATAACCTACAAGCAAATTTTGAATTAAACCAAGCACTAGAAGCACCTATTGCGAAAGGCACGCAAGTGGGTACTGTCTATCTACAATTAGATGGTGAAGATATTGCCAGCTATCCATTAGTGACTTTAACGAGCGTTGCGCAAGGTGGTTTATTCAAGCGCTTAAGTGACTGGGCAAAACGTAAAATGAGTGGCGATAGCGCCGACTAAGTACTGCACATGGCAAACTTGGTTTATTTAAACGGCGATTGGCTCGCCGCTTCATCAGCAAAAGTCTCGGTCAATGACCGAGGCTTTTTGTTTGCTGACGGAATTTATGAAGTCATTCCCGTATACCAACGCCGCCCGTTTCTGTTGAATTTACACTTAGAACGGCTACAACGCTCTGCACAAGCCATCGGTTTGGCCATCGCCCCCCTTGCTAGTTATCAGTCACTGGTGACCGAGTTGATTGACGTCAACGATAGCGTCGATGGGCTCGTTTATCTACAACTAACCTTCGGGGCCGACAGTCACCGTAACCACCTCCCGAGCCAGCCGCTGACGCCAACCTGCTATGCGAGCATCAGCCCATTCAACGTGCGTTGGGATATTCCAACACCTGTCAAAGTGGCGACCATGGAAGATATTCGTTGGTTACGCTGTGATATTAAATCAACCAGTTTGCTTGGTAATGTCATGCTCAAGCGAGCATGCCAGCAGCAGCATGCGGACGAGCCTCTGTTACACCGCAATGGTCGTATCACCGAAGGTGCTTCCTGTAATTATTTCTTTGTCAAACAAGGGCGTTTACTTACGCCTCCAGCAGACCACTTGATTTTAGCCGGAATCACCCGCACATGGGTGATTGAACTGGCACAACAGCTGGCTATGGACGTTTCCGAAACACCAGTATTTCTTGATGACCTCATGACGATGGATGAAGTTTTTCTTACCAGTTCAAGTCGCGAGATACAGCCCGTTGCGCAAATTGATGATATAATATTTCACCAAGGCCAGTGCGGCCCAGTGACCGCGCAATTGATTCAAGCTTTTCATACAAGCAAACGTCACCTCATTCAGGAGTAAAGCATGCAAAAAACACGCTTTGATGAGTTGGTCAAATTCCCATGTAACTTCACGTTTAAGGTGATGGGATTAGCTGTACCTGAACTTCCTGAGCGGGTGGTTGAAGTAGCCCAAGCCCATGCTCCAGGCGACTATGCACCGACCGTCAAACCGAGCAGCAAAGGTACCTACCACTCGGTATCAATTAAAATTCAGGTGACCAGTCAGACTCATATTGAGAACCTCTATCGTGCGCTTGCCGATATCGAGGAAGTTCGTTATGTCCTCTAGTATTATCATCCGACAGCTGGGTCGCCAGCCGTATATGCCTATTTGGCACGCTATGCAGCAATTTACGGACGACCGGCAATCAGATACCCCTGATGAACTATGGGTGCTGGAACACGACCCAGTCTTTACCCAAGGGCAAGCCGGCAAAGCCGAGCACATCCTAGCACCTGGTAATATTCCCGTCGTGGCCGTTGATCGCGGCGGTCAAGTCACCTATCACGGCCCCGGTCAGTTGGTTATTTATTTCATGCTGGATTTACGGCGTCGTAAACTGGGGGTTCGTCACCTTGTCAATGCCATTGAAGATGCCGTGATCGCTACCATGGCTGAATACGGCATTCAAGCGAATGCCCGCCCCGATGCACCCGGTGTCTATGTAAACGGTGCAAAACTCTGTTCACTTGGGCTGCGCATCCGTAAAGGTTGCTCGTTCCACGGGTTAGCACTCAATGTCGATATGGACTTAGAACCGTTTTTACGCATTAATCCATGCGGTTATGCTGGCCTGCAAATGATTCAATGCAAAGATCTTGATGGTCCACTCAGCGTTGCTGAAGCAGCTGCCCACGTCACCCAAAAATTCGCCCACAGCTTGGGCTATGAGCAAACGATTGTCACAACAGGATTCACCAATAATGAGCTCGAAACCAGTACGAATTGAACCTGGCGTTAAACTTCGTGACGCCGATAAAATGGCGTTGATCCCCGTAAAAATCGTGCCAACAGAGCGCGATCAAATGCTGCGTAAACCGGAATGGTTGAAAGTTAAATTACCTGCATCTACGCAACGTATTGACGAAATCAAACAAGCCATGCGCAAGCACGGTCTTCACTCTGTGTGTGAAGAAGCCTCGTGCCCTAATCTAGCGGAATGTTTTAACCATGGTACTGCCACCTTTATGATTTTAGGTGCGATTTGTACCCGACGCTGCCCGTTCTGTGACGTCGCCCATGGTCGTCCTTTGCCGGTAGATCCAGACGAAGCACACCGCTTAGCAGCGACCATTCGTGATATGAAAGTTAAATACGTCGTCGTCACCTCGGTTGACCGAGATGATTTACGTGACGGCGGTGCTCAGCATTTCGCCGACTGTATTCGTGAAATTCGCGCCCAAAGCCCAGGGATTCAGGTAGAAGTATTGGTGCCCGATTTTCGTGGTCGCATGGAAGTCGCCTTAGATATTTTGACCAACGAAGCGCCAGACGTATTTAACCATAACCTTGAAACTGTGCCACGCTTATACAAGGCTGCACGCCCGGGGGCTAATTACCAATGGTCATTAGATCTCCTTAAGCGCTATAAAGAAGCACGCCCTGATATTCGCACCAAGTCAGGATTGATGGTCGGCTTAGGTGAAACCAACGAAGAAATTCTGGAAGTAATGCGTGACCTACGTGCCCATGACGTTGATATGTTGACTATAGGTCAGTATCTACAACCAAGCCGTCACCATCTACCGGTCACCCGTTACGTAACGCCAGCAGAATTTGATATGTTCCGTGTTGAAGGTGAAAAAATGGGCTTTACCCATATTGCCTCAGGACCTTTGGTACGTTCGTCCTACCATGCAGATATGCAAGCAGCCGGCGAGGTGGTGAAATGAGCACCCTAATCTGGTGTTTGCTGATTGCCGGGTTGCTACCAATCGCCGCTAAAGTACCGGTCGTGTACTATCAGAACCGCGATAAAGGTTATGATAATCGCCATCCACGGGCACAGCAAAACCGTTTAACCGGTGCTGGCGCTCGAGCAGTAGCCGGCCACTACAATGCCTATGAAGCTTTCCCGCTATATGCTGCGGCGATTTTATTGGTCATCGCGACCGAGCAAATCACCCCGTTTAATATCACATTGGCGTTGAGTTTCATTGGCTTTCGTATCGCCTATCACGTGTTCTACATTATCAACTGGGATAAGCTACGTAGTTTGGTATGGTTGTTCGCCTTACTTTGTCCAGTACTGATGATTGCGCAAACAGCGATTAGTTTGACCCCGCAATAAGCTCAAAATAAAGTGCTGGCCAGACGCCAATGTCGTGATACTGCATTGGCGTCATTTGTGCCACGGGCCGCCACGCATAACGCCCTGCCACTGTTGCGCAGGTGGCGACCGCGTGTAAACCTATCACCTCTGTCGCTGAGCCTAACTGCCATTGCCCATCCGCTTGCGCCACACCTAATTGTTGCCAACTGCTCACCGCATCACGCCACGGCAGACGCTGCCATAGTTGCTGTAATTCCGCAGCACTGAGCGTTAGTGACGACGTCACCACAATATTCAAGCTTGGATGCTGGTATTGCCCTTCACAAAAAGGCTGCGCGAGTTCTGCGGGCATCGCATACTCATCTGCTAAGCCCAGCCAATGGCCGATCTCATGAGCAAATAACTCAACACTCGCATGACTAGGTAGCGTAATTCGCTGCGGCGAGCTATGAGCAATACCCCACGCCATATCTGCGACTAATATAATGTGTGGGGTTGATTCAGAAGGTATAGTAGTACCAATCCATTCACAATGTGCGCGTTGCCGTGTCCCCTGCGGTTCACAGTGTAGTTGCTCAAGGGCGTAATGGTGCAAGCTAAAGCAGCCGTAATACTTAGCCAAAGGGTGCTGCTGCCACAACGATAATAATTGCCACGCCGCACGGTCACCCACTGGCACGTATACAGGCGTGGCTGCCCGCACACCACAATGTGATGCGGCACTGACAATGGGTTGGTGCCATGCTAATTCAACTGGCACGAGCCATTCTAGAGAGTCCGCGCTTAGTGTTAACCACGCAGCAGCCAGCCAAGCCACACTTACCCCCTTGCTAGCAAAGAATTATGGCAAGGATGGCTGGGTGCTCGCATCTCGCGCCAATGCGGTACGGTGTAACTCCAAGCCAGCATAACGATGCTCTAAGAAAAAGGGGACATGAGCGCTTAACGCCATGCGAAAATAGACTTCAGCAGTTGTAAAATCACCTTCTAACTGGCGCAGCTTACCCAAATAAAAATAGGTTTCACACATCCGTTCAGCTGGGGTTTCGTCATCGCCAAGGTCGCGTAGTGCGTATTCTTTGAGGAACTGATCATCATCAATAGCGCCGAGCATCAAATCGACCAAATACCAGCCCCATTCTTGGTTGGCATAATCGAGCCGTCGCTTGGCTAAATTCAAGCGCGCAGTGGTTGGGTCTTGCTCTGCTTCAGCAAAGAATAACCAAATCACTCGATAAGCATCGCCGGGAGCTTGCTCTAACGCAGCGTTAAAATCACGGATAGCAAGTTCAATGCGGTCATCATAATACGCATTGAGCGCCCGATTTAGTACACCATATGGATGTTCAGGATCAAGCTCTAACACGGCATCAAACATCTCATACGCGTAGCTGTATTCTTGCAAGGTGGTGAAGTGAATGCCCAGATAATTATACGCTGACACTAACCGTGGATTATGCTCCAACGCTTGATGGAAATCGTAACGTGCTAACCCATACAATCCTAACGCATCATATAAGGACCCACGGCGATACAGTAAATCTGCATAGCTCTCAGGCGGTAATTCTAATTCCGACGCTAAGATTTCAGTAACCTTGGCAATTTCAATTTGATA
Organism: Pseudidiomarina indica; assembly: GCA_029279945.1. Lineage (GTDB taxonomy): Bacteria > Pseudomonadota > Gammaproteobacteria > Enterobacterales > Alteromonadaceae > Pseudidiomarina > Pseudidiomarina indica_A. The sequence continues at coordinate 139,804 of JAJUHK010000002.1, forward strand.
ACGCATATCCGGCTCACCTGGCTTAACTACTGCTAAGTTCATGAGCGCTGCTGCTGTGGTCGGCGACGTTGTTTGCGCACAACCGACTAATGCAGCCATAAGTACAGCTATTACCGCAACGCGGATCTTCATAATTTGCAACCCTGTAATAGTCTACGCTTGAGCCCCATCATAACGTACCTAAACATAAAAAACGAAGCCCCTAAAACAGAAAAGCTGTGCTGGGAGTTCCAGCACAGCTTTTAAATCACGTTACCAGTTACCTGACATGAATACTTACTCGTCGTCGCTCGCAACGTCCGTTTCGTCAGTGGTTACTGGTGTTTCTTCTGGTGCAGGCTTGTCAGCAGCATCTTTCATGCTTAAACGGATGCGACCTTGGCGATCAATTTCCAACACTTTAACTGGGATGACATCACCCACGTTCAAGTATTCATTGACATCATTCACACGCTCTTCAGCGATTTGTGAAATGTGAACCAAGCCATCTTTACCTGGTAAAATGGTTACGAATGCACCAAAATCTACAATACGTGCCACCTTACCTTGGTAGATCCGGCCCACCTCAACTTCAGCCGTTAGCTCTTCAATACGAGCAATCGCAGCATCTGCTGATTCTTGGTCGGTAGCCGCAATGCGCACTGTACCATCATCATTAATTTCGATGCTGGTATTGGTGCTTTCGGTCAGTTCACGAATGACTGCACCGCCTTTACCAATTACATCACGAATCTTATCTGGATTGATCTTAATGGTGGTGTAACGTGGCGCATAGCTTGATAACTCAGTCCGTGCGTTAGCAATCGCTTCGTCCATCACTTTCAAAATATGCAGTCGTGCAGATTTCGCTTGAGCTAAAGCAATTTCCATAATCTCACGGGTGATCCCGTCAATTTTAATGTCCATTTGTAAGGCAGTTACGCCTTCAGCGGTACCTGCTACTTTAAAGTCCATATCACCTAAGTGATCTTCATCACCTAAGATGTCAGACAGCACAACGAACTTATCGCCTTCTTTCACTAGGCCCATCGCGATACCCGCGACCGATGCCTTGATTGGGACACCAGCATCCATCAATGCTAACGAAGCACCACACACCGATGCCATTGAGCTAGAACCGTTTGATTCAGTGATTTCAGATACCACACGAACGGTGTACGGGAATTCTTCTTGGCTTGGCATAACGGCTTGTACGCCACGCTTGGCTAAGCGACCATGACCAATCTCACGACGCTTCGGCGAACCAACCATACCGGTTTCACCCACACAATATGGAGGGAAGTTATAGTGCAACATGAACCGGCTGTCACTCTTACCGATCAGGTCGTCAATCATCTGTGCATCACGCTCAGTACCCAAGGTTGCGGTCACTAATGCTTGCGTTTCACCACGAGTGAATACTGCAGAGCCATGAGTGCGTGGTAATACGCCAGTGGCAATATGCAAGGCCCGAACCATGTCTGGGTCACGACCATCAATACGTTTTTCACCAGCAATAATCCGGCTACGTACCAAGTCTCTTTCTAAGCGGTGGAACAAATCAGCAATTTCATTGATATCAACAGCTTCATCTTCAGCAACGAGCTTTTCCGTCACTTCTGCCTTCAACGCATTCAATTGCTCGTAACGCTTCGCTTTCTCAGTGATGAGATAGGCTTCAGCAATACCAGTTTCAGCCAATGCTTTAATTTTATTGAGCAATTCGTCGTTGGTTGCTGGTGGTACCCAATCCCATTTTTCTTTACCAGCTTCAGCAGCAAATTCATTAATGGCTTGGATGACGGTTTGCATTTGCTCATGACCATAAACCACAGCACCTAGCATCACGTCTTCTGATAATAATTGTGCTTCAGACTCAACCATCAACACCGCGCTCGCAGTACCTGCGACCACTAAATCTAACTTTGACTGTGTCAATTCGTCAGTAGTTGGGTTCAACACGTACTCATCATTCAATACCCCTACGCGCGCAGCACCAATTGGTCCAGCAAAGGGCACGCCTGAAATAGCAAGCGCAGCAGAAGTACCAATTAAGCTAACGATATCTGGATTAATTTGTGGGTTCACTGATACAACAGTAGCAATGATTTGTACTTCGTTATTAAACCCTTCTGGGAATAATGGTCGAATTGGGCGGTCGATCAGACGTGAGGTTAAGGTTTCATTCTCTGATGGACGACCTTCACGTTTGAAGAAACCACCAGGGATTTTACCAGCAGCATAAGTCCGCTCTTGATAGTTGACTGTAAGCGGGAAGAAATCTTGACCTTCTTTCGCTTCTTTCTTAGCAACGACAGTAACTAATACGGTGGTATCATCCATGCTAGCCAATACTGCAGCAGTTGCTTGACGAGCCATTGCTCCAGTTTCTAGGGTTACCGTATGTTGACCATACTGGAATTTTTTAGTTATCGGATTCACGGGTATATTTCCTTTCATCTTTCTTGTGATGCGTTCTTCGTTACTCGTTATTCATAAATAGTCTAACCAAAACCATTTGTGAATAACTTATAACGACCAACGCATAGTACATATTAAAACAAAAAAGGGGCCACCAGAGGCCCCTTCACTCGAACTTTGCTTAGCGACGTAAACCGAGCCGCTCAATCAGAGTTGCATAACGCTGATTGTCTTTACGCTTTAAATAGTCCAACAACTTACGACGTTGGCTAACCATACGTAACAGACCACGACGTGAGTGGTGATCTTTAGCGTGTTCTTTGAAGTGGCTTTGCAGCTCGTTAATGTTTGCAGTTAACAAAGCGATTTGAACTTCTGGTGAACCAGTATCGGTTTCGCTTTGGCCGAATTCTTTAACGATTTCCGCCTTTTGTGCCGTAGTTAGTGACATATTTTACTCCTGATTGTGAATAAATGTCAGTGCCGATCACTAATTCAGCACTAACGAAATCGTGGTGAATTATACGCACGAATCCAACTAAGCGCAATGTTAACTGTGCGCTAAAGTTGGATTTTACCAGTTTAATACACGTTTGGGCGCTAACTGTTCATGCTGCTGCACGCCCAACCCGATCATCTGTCCAGTGCTACTATCCAGCACCCGCACCAAGGTATCCACAGGGACTGTTGGCAGCGGCACGCGTGGCACCGGATTACCTTGTCTAAAGCGTAAGCTATCCTGCTTCGCTAAGGTAACACTAGCAAACTGGCTGATCACGCTATCGACAGGCTCTAAAATAGCATCTAATACGGTGTAATCACCCTGTTCTGGGTCCGTTTTTGCCGCAAGCTCCTCAAGTTCTGCCAGCGTCCAAACACGTCCTTCAACCCCTTCAATCCATGTCCGCCGAAGTTCAGCAACATAAGCGCCACAACCTAGGAATTGCCCCATATCATCAATCAGCGTACGAATATAGGTACCTTTTGAGCAGGTCACTTCCAACTGTAATTGATGAGAATCCCATCGCAGTCGTTTAATCTCATAAATTTTGATAGTGCGGGTTTTCCGTGGTACCTCGATACCTTGGCGGGCATACCAATAGAGCGGTCGACCTTCGTGCTTCAGCGCTGAGTACATGGATGGTGACTGGTCTTGTTCGCCAGTAAAATGCGCAATGGCGCTGTCAATGCGGTCGCTATTAACGGCGGCTAACTGTGCTGGTGTTGCTTGCCACACCACGTCACCTTCCGCATCACTCGTGGTAGTGCGCTGGCCAAGCTGAGCCACAACCTGATAGGTTTTATCGGCCGCTAATGAAAAATGCGACAACTTCGTCGCTTCACCGAAACACAATGGCAACACGCCGGTGGCCAATGGGTCAAGTGCCCCGGTATGCCCCGCTTTATTGGCATTAAAAAAACGCCGCACTTGCTGAAGCGCGGCGTTTGATGTGAGACCTTGGGGCTTGTCTAATAAAATCACGCCGTTAACCACACGGCCTGACTTACGTCGTCCCATTTATTCGTCCTCTTGCTTATCCGGTGCTGTATCCGCTTTCACTGAGTTACTACGCTCCGCATCCCGACGCAGTGCTTCTGCAACTAAGCGGGACATCCGCAATCCTTCACCCAGTGATGGGTCATGAACGAAACGTAAATCCGGAGTGATCCGCGCACGAACTCGCTTACCTAACAGTGAGCGAATAAATCCAGCCGCCTCATTGAGTACTTTCAATGCGGTTTTTACGTAGTCATCATCATCGTTCAAAAAGGTGACGAACACTTTGGCATACGCTAAATCACGAGAAACTTCTACCTCAGACACTGTCACCAACGACACTCGAGGGTCTTTGATCTCACGTTGCAATATCAGCGCAATTTCACGCTGATATTGCTGTCCAACGCGGTCGGTACGGCTGTAATCTCTCGCCATTAGAGGCTCCGCTCAACTTGTACGGTTTCAAACACTTCAATCTGATCGCCGACGCGAACATCATTGTAGTTTTTCACACCAATACCACATTCCATGCCGTTACGAACTTCTTGCACGTCATCTTTAAAGCGGCGTAACGATTCAAGCTCACCTTCAAAGATCACCACGTTGTCACGTAAGACACGAATTGGTGCAGAACGTTTCACGACACCTTCAACAACCATACAACCTGCGATAGCTCCAAGCTTCGGTGATTTAAATACATCCCGAACTTCCGCCAAACCGATAATCTCTTGTTTGTACTCAGGAGCTAACATACCGCCCATGGCTGCTTTAACTTCGTCCAAGAGGTCATAGATAACACTGTAGTAGCGTAAGTCTACTGATTCTTGGTCAATCAAGCGTTTTGCTGATGCGTCTGCCCGAACGTTAAAGCCGATGATAATGGCATTCGACGCGTTTGCCAGCGACGCATCGGTTTCAGTAATACCACCTACACCACTACCAATGATGTTCACTTTCACTTCATCAGTAGATAGCTTCATCAACGAATCAGAAATCGCTTCGAGTGAACCTTGTACGTCTGACTTAAGGACGATATTCAATTCTTTCACATCGCCTTCTTGCATATTTGCGAACATGTTTTCCAGTTTCGCTTTCTGCTGTTTTGCCAGCTTCACTTCGCGATATTTACCTTGACGGTAGTTCGCAACTTCACGGGCTTTACGTTCATCTTTCACCACCGTGGCTTCATCACCCGCTTGTGGAACACCAGATAACCCGAGTATTTCCACTGGAATTGATGGACCAGCTTCAGTCACTTCACGCCCGGTTTCGTCGCGCATCGCGCGAATCTTGCCGTATTCAAGGCCACATAGAACAACGTCGCCACGACGTAGCGTTCCTTCCTGCACCAAGATTGAGGCAACCGGTCCACGGCCACGGTCGAGCCGAGATTCAATCACGATACCGCGTGCCATACCAGTAGCAACAGCTTTCAAGTCGAGTACTTCAGCCTGTAACAATACCGCTTCAAGTAAGTTCTCGATCCCTTCACCAGTCCGCGCAGAGACCGGCACAAACATTACATCACCACCCCATTCCTCTGGGATAACATCGCGTTGTGCTAATTCGTTTTTAATCCGATCTGGATCAGCCTCAGGCTTATCCATTTTCGTGATCGCTACAACAATAGGCACCCCAGCAGCTTTCGCGTGCTGAATCGCTTCAATGGTTTGTGGCATCACGCCATCATCCGAAGCAACCACAAGAATAACGATATCCGTTGCACTTGCACCACGAGCACGCATTGAAGTAAACGCGGCGTGTCCTGGAGTATCAAGGAAAGTAATCATGCCGTGCTCAGTCTTCACGTGGTACGCACCAATGTGCTGAGTAATACCACCGGCTTCGCCAGCCGCTACTTTCGCTTTGCGGATATGGTCTAGCAATGAGGTTTTACCATGGTCAACGTGACCCATTACTGTAACTACCGGCGCTCTCGACACCAATTGCTTGTTCTGTTCTTCGTCGCGATCAGCCAAGATTTCTTGCTCAAGAGCGTTTTCACTGACCAGTACCACTTTGTGGCCCATTTCTTCAACCACTAAGGTGGCTGTTTCTTGGTCCAACACTTGGTTGATGGTGACCATTTCGCCCATTTTCATCATGGTTTTGATGACTTCACTCGCTTTTACCGCCATGCGGTTCGCTAATTCACCAACAGTAATGGTTTCACCTAAACGAACCTCACGCTCGACTGGTGCTGCTGGTTTATTAAAACCATGCTGTAGCGTTGACCGCTTACCACCTTTGCGGCGTTTTTCACGACGTGGAGCATCATCGCGATCATCATCTTTATGACGGCGTTGTTTGTTTTGTTTACGACGAGCCCGGCGCTCTTCGCCTTCATCTTGCTCATCTTCTGCTTCACGAGCAGTTTGCGATGTAGTGAAGTGTACTTCTTCTTGCTCAGCACGCTTGCGCTTCGCTTCTTCTTCCTGCCACCGCGCTTCGTTTTCTTCTGCTAATCGACGTGCTTCTTCTGCTTGACGAGCTGCTTCTGCTTCCGCTTTTTTCCGCGCTTCTTCTTCCTGCGCTTTCCGTAAGCGCTCAGCTTCAGCTTTCGCCTCATCCGCACGCTGGCGTTCTTCAGGCGTCATCGCGGCACGTTTGTCAGCTTCTGCTTTCGCTTTCGCTTTCTCTTTTTCCTTCCGTGCAGCCTCTTGCTTAGCTTTCTCTTCGGCAGCTTTAGCTGCTGCTTTCGCTTGCGCTTCTGCAGCTTTCTTCGCTTCTTCTTCCTGCCGCTTTAGCTCTGCCGCTAGGCGCTCTTGTTCCAACCGTTCTTGTTCTGCTTGTTGTTGCTCTTCCAGTACCGAACGTTTGATGTAAGTCCGTTTCTTCCGAACTTCTACTTGCACCGATTTGGTACGACCAGGGCCGCCACCAATACTCAGGGTGCTCTTTTCTTTACGCTTTAACGTCATTTTGGCTGGCTCAGATGGAGCCGAGCCGCCATGCGATTTATTTAGATGCTTCAACAAAGCTGCCTTTTCTTGTTCATTAACACGGTCGCTTGGCTGTTTAGTAATGCCTGCTTCCGCAAACTGCTGCACCAAACGATCAACTGTCGTACCGACGTCTTTAGCTAGTTTATCCAGCGTTACTTCTTCCATAGTCTCTAGTACCCCCGTTGATCTATTCTTCGTTACCGAACCAGCAAATATTACGAGCTTGCATAATCAACTCACCAGCTCTTTCAGCAGTGAGCCCATCGATATCAACTAAATCGTCGACACCTTGCTCGGCCAGGTCTTCTAAAGTGACTACACCACGGCTTGCCAAAGTATAGGCCAAGTGCTCATCCAAGCCTTCAAGATTGAGTAGAGTTTCATCTGGCTCAGCGTTTTCCAATGACTCTTCATTGGCTAAAGCTTGTGTGGTGAGGACGGCTTTGGCGCGTGACCGCAGTTCTTCAACTATGTCTTCGTCCATGCCATCAATTTCTAACAGTTCCTCAATTGGAACATAAGCTATTTCTTCTAAACTAGAGAACCCTTCGTCCACCAACACCATGGCGAAATCGGCATCAATATCTAATTTAGAGGTAAACAAATTTAAAACTTTTTGTGCTTCGGCTTGGTTCTTTTCATTGAACTCAGTCACCGACATCACATTTAACTGCCAGCCAGTCAATTGGCTTGCTAACCGCACGTTTTGCCCCGCTTTACCGATAGCTTGTGCTAAATTGCCTTCTTCAACCGCGATCTCCATGGTGTGGGCATCTTCATCGACAACAATCGATGCTACTTCGGCTGGCGCCATGGCATTAATAACGTATTGAGCTGGATTATCATCCCACAACACGATATCAACCCGCTCACCGCCCAGTTCACCAGAGACTGCTTGCACCCGAGCGCCACGCATACCAACGCAAGCACCCACTGGGTCAATGCGACGGTCATTACTCTTCACTGCAATTTTGGCACGTGAACCTGGATCACGTGCAGCACCACGGATTTCAATCAGCTCTTCCCCAATTTCTGGCACTTCAATGCGGAACAGCTCAATTAAAAAGTCCGGGTGAGTACGGCTAACAAATAACTGTGCGCCACGCGCTTCTGGTCTTACGTCATACAGTAAACCACGAACTCGGTCACCCGCACGAAATGATTCCCGCGGTAACAACTCTTCGCGATAGATAATAGCTTCAGCATTATTACCTAGATCTAAAATGACATGTTCGCGGTTAGCACGTTTAACGATACCGCTAACTAACGAACCCACTTGGTCTTTATATTCATCAACGACTTTCGCGCGCTCAGCTTCACGAACTTTTTGTACGATAACTTGCTTCGCGGTTTGGGTCGTGATGCGGTCAAATTCGATGGATTCGATTTGTTCCTCAACGTAATCACCAGCCTGGATCGTCGGGTTTTCATACTGAGCCGCTGCGAGGCTGATTTCACGATAGGGGTTTTCTAATGGACGCTCGCTATCATCGACCACTAACCAACGACGGAATGTATCAAATTCCCCGGTTTGGCGATCGATGCTCACGCGTACATCAATGTCACCCTCATATTTTTTCTTGGTGGCATGCGCAAGAGCAGACTCCAATGCTTCGAATATTTTCTCTTTCGATACGTCTTTCTCGTTGGAAACCGCTTCTGCTACTAATAAAATTTCTTTTGCCATTACCTTGCCTCGCCTACGCAATCCCTAGTTGAACTGAGGAACCAAATGAGCCTTTTTGATCGCTGAGTGCATTATTTTAAACGTCTCGCCATCAATGTTAAATTCAATATAATCACCGTCAACAGCAGCAATTACACCTTTAAACTTACGTTTACCTTGTTGCGCCATGGTGAGTTCAACAGCGGCAATTTCACCAATATAAAGCGCATACTGCTCGACTTTAAAGAAAGGCCGTTCCATTCCTGGCGAAGAAACCTCAAGGTAGTATTCGCTTTGGATTGGGTCTTCAACATCCAAAATCGCACTCACCTGATAGCTGACATCTGCACAGTCGTCGACTGTGACGCCATTATCACTATCAATGTAAACACGCAACGTTGAATGTTTACCGGCACGCACAAATTCCACGCCCCATAGAGTGAAATCCAGCGCAGCTACGGCTGGTTCTAACATATCGTATAAACGGTCTTCCATTCGAGCCAAGTTTGCTAACTCCTAAAAACAAAAAAAGGGCGCAATCGCCCAGTGTTATTGACTGCCAACTCAAGTTCAGCGTCACTACACTAAACTTGCCGCAGCAAAGGTCACATAGTAAAAAGCCCCGGACTGCTGCGGGGCTTTAAAAACACTGGACCCTTTTTGTTATTGGTTGCGGGGGCAGGATTTGAACCTACGACCTTCGGGTTATGAGCCCGACGAGCTACCAGACTGCTCCACCCCGCGTCCGAAAACGTGTTGCTATTATACGGGTTTAAACTGATTACCGCAACCTATCCTGGTTGCAAATTTGGTGCGGATGGCGGGACTTGAACCCGCACGCCCGAAAGCACTACCCCCTCAAGATAGCGTGTCTACCAATTCCACCACATCCGCAAAACTGACTCTGTTGCTCCCAACGGCATTAATTGCCGTCTGGAACATCACTATTATCTGTTGGTACCGCTGGCACCTGATTTACTGGCACTTCGATTTCGTCGAATTTACTTTTGCTATCACCACTGCCAGCCGATAAGTTTCCTAATACTAAGCAGAGGATAAAGAATACGACCGCTAAGGTTGCAGTAGTACGAGTCAAGAAGTTGCCTGAACCGCTTGCTCCGAATACTGTGTTTGATGCACCGGCACCAAAAGATGCTCCCATATCAGCGCCTTTCCCTTGTTGGATCATCACGAAGCCAATCAAGATAATAGCGATGATTAAGTATGCAATTAATAAAATTTCGTACATATCTTAGCTACTCCGGGTTTGCGCTGCAGTGCAAATGGCAACGAACTGATCAGCTGCTAAGCTGGCGCCACCAATCAAACCACCATCAATATCTGTTTGGGCAAAAAGCGCCGCGGCATTATCAGCCTTCACGCTGCCACCATATAAAATCCGTACTTCGCGGCCTGCGCTGCCAAACTTTTCGGTCAGCCATTGGCGAATCATTGCATGCACTTCTTGTGCTTGCTCCGGGCTGGCAGTTGCGCCAGTCCCTATCGCCCAGATGGGCTCGTAGGCAATGACCAACTGCTCACAACGCGCTACCTGGCCCAGTGCCGCAGCTAACTGCGCGGCCACTACAGCGAAGGTTTGTTGCTGCTGACGTTGTTCGGCACTTTCGCCTACACACAACACCGCAGTCATATTATCTTGCGCCAATACCTGGCTAACCTTTGCAGCAATTCGGGGTTCGGAATCGCCGTACCATTGCCGCCGTTCAGAATGCCCGAGCAGAACAAAGCTTGCTCCGGCTTCGGCAAGCAACGAGCAACTATGCTCGCCAGTGTGTGCGCCATGAGAATGCTCATTCACATCCTGCGCACCCAAATAAATCTGATCGTAAAATACTGCCTGTTGCCACGCCTCAAGCAATACTGCTGGCGGGCATACGACAACCTGCACAGCAGGGTAATCGGCAGCATGCTCTCGGAGAGCTTCAGCCATGGTTGTGACCAGCTTACGGTCACCATTCATTTTCCAGTTAGCTATCACTAACGGTTGGCGTTGCATCATCACCTCGACTTCATTGAGAGCGGCGAGATATTACATAACCTCGCCGCAACTTACAAGCAGTGAATGTGGATTTTATGCGTGACTGATTAATTACTAGCCGCTTCCACTTCTTGTGCGATCTCTTCTGCAAATTTTCGCACTGTGGCTTCCTCTGGCCCTTCCACCATGACCCGAATCAGCGGCTCAGTGCCTGACTTTCGCAGCAACACTCGGCCATAGCGACCAAGTGCATGCTCTACTTCTCGCACCACCGATTGCACGTGATCTGCAGCAAGTGGGTCAGTGCCTGCAGAAAAATGCACATTCACCAACGCTTGTGGGTATTTTTCAAACTGCGTCAGTAGCTCATCCAACGTGCGCCCTTCCCGTTGCATTGCAGTTAGCACTTGCAAACCAGCAATGATTCCGTCACCGGTGCTATGGAATTGACGATTAATAATATGGCCAGAGTTTTCCCCCCCAATACGCCAATCTCGTTTGACTAATTCTTCTATAACGTAGCGGTCGCCCACCTTCGCCCGAACGAAGGGAATGCGGCGGTCAGTAAAAAACTTTTCTAACGCAAAATTACTCATTAGGGTACCGACGATACCCCCTTGTAATAATCCATCTTGCTGCGCTGCACGGGCGAGGATGTAAATGATATCATCGCCATCGACAATCCGCCCACTGGCAGTCACCATCATAATGCGATCACCATCACCATCGAGTGCAAAACCTAAGTCGGCCTTGTGAGCAAGTACTTGCTCGCGAATGGTATCTAAATGGGTTGCGCCGCACTGTTCATTAATATTCACGCCATTAGGTTCGGTACCAATTTCCCAGATATCGGCACCGAGCTCTTTCAACACATCAGGCGCAATGTGATAGGTTGCCCCATGCGCGCAGTCCACCACAATCTTCAGACCTTTCAACGATAAATCTGACGGGAATACGCTCTTACAAAACTCAATATAGCGCCCTGGTGCATCATAGATACGGCTCGCTCGCCCCATATTTTCTGACGGTACACAGCGAATTGGCTCATCAAGCAAACGTTCAATGGCGGCTTCTACGTCATCAGGTAGCTTACTGCCTTCGTCAGAGAAGAATTTGATGCCGTTATCATAATACGGATTATGTGATGCACTAATTACTATACCAGCCGCAGCTCGGAAGTTACGCGTTAAGTAGGCCACTGCCGGGGTTGGCATTGGACCTAAAAATTCCACGCTGACACCAGCGGATAACAACCCTGCCTCTAGGGCTGATTCCAACATATAGCCCGACAAACGCGTGTCTTTACCGACTAACACCCGGTGGTTCCCGTTAGCGGACAAGATAGTGCCTGCTGCCCAGCCTAATTTAACCGCAAAATCAGGGGTAATCGGATAATCCCCAACCCGGCCACGCACCCCATCGGTGCCGAAATATTTACGTTGACTCAAACGACTTCTCCTGCCAAGGTTGCTGCCACGATCCGCATAGCATCAACCGTTTCCTTGACATCATGCACACGAATAATCTGTGCCCCCTTCAGTGCCGCAATCGTTGCAGCAGCCAAACTCCCAGCTAAGCGATCTGTCACGTCTCGGCCAGTCACCTGACCAATCATCGATTTACGTGACACACCAACAAGTAATGGTAACCCCAGCGCATGGAACTCATGTAAGTGATGCAACAGCTGGTAATTATGCTCAACTGATTTACCAAAACCAAACCCCGGATCAAGATAAATGTTATCTTTTTGTATGCCTGCTTGTACACAAGTTTGTACTCGATCAGCTAAAAAGTTTTTTACGTCCGTCACCACATGGTGGTAGTGCGGCTGGTGTTGCATCGTTCGTGGCTCACCCTGCATATGCATTAAACAAACTTTCACCGCCGGTGCCGAAGCCACCACCGCCACTGCTCCTTCATCGCGAAGGGCATTAATATCATTGATCATTTGCACATTTAGCTTAAGCACTTCAGCCATCACTTGCGCTTTGCAGGTATCCACAGATATCGGAACGTCAAAATTCGCTTGGATCGCTTCAATCACGGGCACAACCCGCTCTAATTCTTGTTCAACACTAACCCCTTCGCTACCTGGGCGTGTCGATTCACCACCAATATCTAGCCAAGCAGCCCCTGACGTCACCATTTTTTCAGCTTGATACAGCGCCAGATCGACGCGATTATGGCGCCCGCCATCAGAAAATGAGTCGGGAGTCACGTTGAGGATCCCCATGACCTGAATTGCTGCTTGTATACCTGTCATTCGTAGCTACCTTGATTATTTATCCCAGATCAACACAAAAAGCCCCGTAGAACGGGGCCTTTTTACAACGCCAATTCAATTTACGAGCTGGCTGGTGTATCACCAGTAGGATTAGTCGTAGATACTGGTGTAACTGGTTGTGGCGATTGATCATCCGAACCTGACGGCGGATTATCCCGCTGTTGCCAGTCTCGTGGCTCACGTACCGGACGACGGTTCATTAAGTCATCAATTTGATCAGCATCGAGGGTTTCATACTTCATCAGCGCATCTTTCATCGCATGCAAAATGTCGATATTCTCTTCCAGAATACGTTTTGCGCGATCATAGTTGCGGTCGATGAAGTTTTTAATCTCTTGGTCAATCGCCCGCGCTGTTTCATCAGACATATGTTTATGTTGAGTCATAGAGCGGCCAAGAAACACCTCGCCTTCATCATCAGCGTACAACAATGGTCCCATCTTCTCAGACAGCCCCCATTGGGTGACCATTTTACGGGCAATTTGTGTGGCGCGCTCAATATCGTTTGAGGCACCAGTAGTCACTTTGTCATCGCCATAGATCAACTGCTCGGCAATACGTCCACCAAACAAGCTTGAAATCATACTCTCTAAATGTTGTTTCGTATGGCTAACCCGATCTTGCTCAGGCAAGTACATGGTCACACCCAAGGCGCGGCCACGAGGAATAATCGATACCTTGTACACAGGATCATGTTCAGGTACCAACCGGCCTACAATAGCGTGGCCTGCTTCGTGATATGCCGTCATCGCCTTTTCTTCCTCAGTCATAACTAAGGAGCGACGTTCGGTGCCCATTAAAATCTTGTCTTTGGCTTTCTCAAACTCTTCCATCGCAACAACCTTTTTATTGTTGCGCGCCGCAAATAAAGCCGCTTCGTTCACTAAGTTAGCCAAGTCGGCACCCGAGAATCCAGGTGTACCACGGGCAATAACAGAAGGATCAACGTCATTGCCTAGAGGCACTTTACGCATGTGGACGCGTAAGATTTGCTCACGGCCTCTTACATCAGGCAAACCAACCACAACTTGACGGTCAAATCGGCCAGGACGCAGCAATGCTGGGTCAAGTACGTCTGGACGGTTCGTTGCCGCAATCACGATAATACCCTCATTGCCTTCGAACCCATCCATTTCAACTAACATTTGGTTCAAGGTTTGCTCACGCTCATCGTGACCACCCCCGAGACCAGCACCACGTTGACGGCCGACGGCATCGATTTCGTCAATAAATATAATGCAAGGTGACGCTTTCTTCGCTTGCTCGAACATATCACGTACCCGCGAAGCACCGACCCCCACGAACATTTCTACGAAATCAGAGCCTGAAATCGAGAAGAACGGTACCCGAGCTTCACCAGCAATGGCTTTCGCTAGTAGGGTTTTACCAGTACCTGGTGGCCCCACCATCAATACGCCTTTCGGAATTTTTCCGCCAAGATTTTGGAATTTTGTCGGATCGCGCAGATACTCAACCAATTCGCTCACTTCTTCTTTAGCTTCATCACAGCCGGCTACATCAGCGAACGTGGTTTTGATTTGATCTTCACTCATTAACCGCGCTTTGCTCTTACCAAACGACATGGCACCACGGCCACCACCGCCTTGCATCTGACGCATGAAAAATATCCATACCCCGATCAGCAATAGCATTGGGAACCATGAAATGAATATCTGGGCGAGGATACTTGGCTCTTCTGGGAGCTTACCACGCACGACCACGTTATTTTCGATCAGATCATCTAATAACTTTGGGTCATACTGCGTTGGAATCACCGTAGTGAATTGTTCACCGCTACGTGACTGTGCAGTAATGACACGGCCATCAATATCAACCGCACGTACCCCGCCATTATGGACTTGGTTGATAAACTGACTATAGGCCACCTGCTGGTTCGCCGCCCCGTTTTGACTAAAGTTGTTAAACACTGTCATAAGGACTACGGCGATAACCAGCCATAGAATGAGATTTTTTGCCATATCGCTCAAAGCTGACTACCTCTTATTTGCATTTGTAGCACGTTCTAGAGTACTACACTTTGTATCCAGTCGCCACCAAATACACTTCGCGAGACCGGGCACGGGATGAATCTGGTTTACGTGTTTTGACCGTGGTAAATGCTGCGCGCACATTTTTCAAGAATTCTTCGAACCCTTCACCTTGGAATACTTTGACGACAAAACTGCCATTTGGTTTCAGGACTTGGTGGCACATTTCCAGCGCCAACTCTACTAAATACATGGCACGTGGCTGATCAACATTATCATTGCCACTCATATTGGGGGCCATATCAGACAACACAACGTCGACGTTCTTGCCACCGATACGTTGTAGTAAAGCGTCAAGCACGGCTTCTTCACGAAAGTCGCCCTGTAAAAAATCCACTCCAGCAATCGGATCCATCGGTAAAATATCGCACGCAATAACGTGGCAATTACCGTGCAACGCATCCACCACATACTGCGACCAGCCACCTGGAGCTGCACCAAGATCAACCACCGTCTGACCTTGTTTTAACAGACGATCTTTTTGCTGAATTTCTTCCAGTTTAAAAACCGCGCGCGACCGCAATCCTTTCCTTTGCGCTTGCTGGACATAATGATCATTAAAATGCTCTTGCAGCCAACGTTTACTACTGGCCGATCGTTTTTTCGTCATGTTTTACTCACCAAACTGGCTTCTTATAGGTAGATGGCGTTACAATAAGGGAATTTCAAGTCTTTTGATGGGATATATATTACATGGCAACAGCCGTAACTTTAAGCAATAAACAAAAACAGTATTTGAAGGGTTTAGCTCATCCGTTAAAACCCGTGGTATTACTCGGTGCCCACGGGCTTACCGAAGGCGTTATGGCAGAAATTGAGTTAGCCTTAGAACATCATGAGCTCATTAAAATCAAAGTGCCTGAAGAAGAACGTGAGTTACGTGAGCAAATCTACGCGACTATTATTGCGCATACTGGCGCCACAAAAGTTCAGGTGGTAGGTAAAATCCTTACCTTATACCGCCCAAGCCAAGCCGGCAAAATCCAATTGCCACGGCGCTAAGCCTTAATGCAAAACAGCGCGACTAAGTCGCGCTGTTTTTTGTAACCCTGGCTGCTGTGGCTGACCTAGATATAGTCTACTTGCACAACTTCATACACCACTTCCCCATTTGGGGTTTGTACAGTAACAGCATCATCCACCAATTTACCAATCATCGCGCGCGCCAACGGCGAGTTAACTGAAATCAGGTTGGCTTTAATATCCGCCTCATCGTCACCAACAATTTTGTAGGTCACTTCTTGATCAGTCGAAGTATTGTACAAGGTTACCGTAGCACCAAAAATCACTTTGCCATGGTTCGGGATCTTGGTCACATCAATAATTTGTGCATGTGACAATTTCGCTTCAATTTCCTGAATGCGCCCTTCACAAAATCCTTGTTGCTCACGCGCCGCATGGTATTCAGCATTCTCCTTGAGATCACCATGCTCACGCGCTTCCGCAATAGCTTGAATAATCCGCGGTCGTTCCACGGATTTAAGCCGTTGTAATTCCTCTCGCAGTAACTCAGCACCGCGAACTGTCATTGGAATCTGGTTCATTGCTCTAAAACCCTTTTATGCAAAGATTGAAGTGAATTCACTCGTGCTCGGTCATCGGCTGCATAGGCTTTTACCGTCGCAAATGCGGCGTTTAAGGTCGTAGTATATGTGACTTTGTTCAGGAGTGCTTCACGACGAATATAGACTGAATCTTCAATCGCTTGGCGACCCTCAACAGTGTTAATAATATAGCTATATTCACCATTTTTCACGGCATCCACAATATTTGGACGCCCTTCTTGCAGCTTATTCACCACCGAGCAAGCAATTCCTGCGTTGTTCAACAAGGCTGCTGTACCACGGGTGGCTTCTAAGGTAAAGCCCAGCGCCACTAAACCACGTGCTAGCTCTGGTAAGCGCTCTTTATCACTATCACGGACAGACAGTAATGCTTTACCCGCTTTCGCGAGTGCTTCACCAGCACCTAAGTTTGCTTTCGCGTAAGCTTCTTCGAAGGTATCACCAACGCCCATTACCTCACCGGTGGAGCGCATTTCTGGCCCACGGATTGGATCCACGCCTTGGAACTTCGCGAACGGAATGACCACCTCTTTCACTGAATAGTAAGGTGGAATCACTTCTTCAGTGTAGCCTTGCTGCGCAAGTGACTGACCTACCATAACACGTGCAGCAATTTTTGCTAGCGGCACACCCGTTGCTTTTGATACAAAAGGTACGGTTCGAGCCGCACGCGGGTTCACCTCAATAAGGTAGATATTATCCCCCTGTAAGGCAAATTGAGCATTCATCAAACCAGTAACACCTAATTCAAATGCTAATTTGCGCATTTGTTCACGTAACTCATCTTGGATTGCTGGGCTTAATGAGTACGGTGGTAAGGAACATGCTGAGTCACCTGAGTGCACCCCAGCTTGCTCAATATGCTGCATAATGCCACCGATAAAGACATCGCTGCCATCACACACGGCATCAACATCCACTTCAATTGCGTTATCTAAGAAGCGATCGAGTAATACGGGTGCCGAGTTAGAAACTTTAACTGCGTCAGTTAGATAGCGCGTTAAATCCACCTCATCGTACACGATTTCCATGGCCCGGCCACCGAGTACATAAGAGGGGCGAACCACCAACGGATAGCCAATCCGTTGTGCTTCACGGAGTGCTTCATCAACTTTGGTTACGGTCGCATTTTCCGGCTGTTTTAAACCAAGCCGACGCACCGCACTTTGAAACCGTTCACGATCTTCAGCACGGTCGATCGCATCGGGTGACGTGCCGATAATTGGCACCCCGTTTGCTTCCAGCTCGCGCGCTAATTTTAATGGCGTTTGCCCACCGTATTGAACAATCACCCCTTTGGGCTGCTCAACACGAACAATTTCCAGCACGTCTTCTAATGTTATCGGCTCGAAATACAAGCGGTCAGACGTGTCGTAATCGGTCGAAACAGTTTCTGGGTTGCAGTTCACCATGATCGTTTCGTAGCCATCTTCACGCAATGCTAGTGAGGCGTGAACACAGCAATAGTCAAACTCGATACCTTGCCCGATTCGGTTTGGCCCCCCCCCAATGACCATAATTTTTTCACGGTCAGTCGGCGCGGCTTCACATTCTTCATCGTAGGTTGAATACATGTACGCCGTGTCCGAACGGAACTCGCCCGCACAAGTATCAACCCGCTTGTATACTGGGTGAATACCAAGCTCATAGCGGCGCCGACGAACCTCAGTTTCGGCGACGTCCAATAGGTCAGCAATACGCTTATCTGCAAAACCTTTACGCTTCAGTAAACGCATCGCGGCTGCATCTAAACCAGCCATACCCAGTTGCTGGATCTCAGCTTCCAGCGCCACAATTTCTTCGATTTGGATTAAATACCATTCATCAATGCGCGTTAACTCGAACACATCACGTACCGTCATGCCTAAACGGAACGCATCAGCGAGGTAGAAAATCCGTTCAGCACCTGGCTCTGTTAACTCGCGAATCACCTTAGCGCGCGCCTCAGGGTCGTCTAAATCAACCATAGAATCAAAGCCAGAGACGCCTATTTCTAAGCCTCGTAGTGCTTTTTGCAAGGATTCTTGCTGGTTACGGCCAATCGCCATGACCTCACCCACAGATTTCATCTGGGTAGTTAAGCGGTCATTACAGCCGGGGAATTTTTCAAAGTTAAAGCGTGGAATCTTCGTCACCACGTAGTCCAGCGCCGGTTCAAAGGATGCTGGTGTGGCACCGCCTGTAATCTCGTTCGCCAGTTCATCGAGGGTGTAACCTACGGCTAACTTAGCAGCTACTTTAGCAATTGGGAAACCCGTTGCTTTGGAGGCCAATGCCGATGAACGTGACACCCGCGGGTTCATTTCAATCACCACCATTCTGCCCGTATCTGGGCACACGCCAAACTGCACGTTGGAACCGCCTGTTTCTACGCCAATTTCACGCAATACGGCCATCGCAGCATCACGCATCAGCTGATATTCTTTATCGGTAAGCGTCTGTGCAGGGGCAACTGTAATGGAGTCACCTGTATGAATGCCCATAGGGTCAAAGTTTTCAATCGCACACACTATAATGCAGTTATCGTTGCGATCGCGCACCACTTCCATTTCATACTCTTTCCAACCAATGAGGGATTGGTCGATCAGTAATTCTTTGGTTGGTGATAAATCTAAACCACGACGGCAAATCTCTTCAAATTCTTCACGGTTATACGCAATCCCGCCACCGGTTCCGCCCATGGTGAAACTCGGACGAATGATGAGTGGGAAACCGAATTCTTCTTGAATCGCAAACGCTTCCGTTAAGTTATGCGCAATTTTCGCGTTTGGCGTTTCCAAACCAATAGCCTTCATGGCTTGGTCGAAACGATTGCGGTCTTCCGCCTTATCAATCGCGTCCGCATTCGCACCAATCATTTCCACGTTATACTTTGCCAAAACACCGTTGCGATCTAATTCAAGGGCACAGTTCAATGCAGTTTGTCCACCCATGGTCGGCAACACCGCATCAGGACGTTCTACTTCAATAATCTTTGCCACGACTTCCCAATGAATCGGCTCAATGTAAGTTACATCAGCCATTTCTGGGTCAGTCATGATAGTGGCCGGGTTAGAGTTCACCAAAATGACCCGGTAACCTTCCTCACGCAACGCCTTACACGCTTGCGCGCCGGAGTAGTCGAACTCACAGGCTTGGCCGATAACAATCGGTCCCGCACCTAGAATGAGAATACTGTTTATATCGGTACGTTTTGGCATAGTTACTGGCTCATCAATTCAATAAAGTGATCAAATAATGGTGCGGCATCATTCGGACCTGGGCTTGCTTCAGGGTGCCCTTGGAAGCCGAATGCTTTCACATCAGTACGCTCGATTCCTTGTAAGGTTCCATCAAACAGCGATTTGTGCGTTACTTTTAAATGTTCTGGCAAGCTGTCGTAATCTACCGCAAACCCATGGTTCTGACTGGTAATCATCACCCGTCCAGTGGCTAAATCTTGTACCGGATGGTTGGCTCCATGGTGGCCTAACTTCATCCGCACAGTTTTCGCACCACTGGCTAACGCCAGTAGTTGGTGACCTAAACAGATACCAAATAGCGGTATTTTTGCAGCGAGTAATTCTTGAATCGCTGTAATGGCATAATCACATGCTGAAGGGTCACCTGGACCATTGGATAAAAACACGCCGTCAGGTTGCATCGCCAACACATCTTTAGCTGGTGTTTGGGCAGGCACTAAGGTCACTTTACAGCCACGTTCAGCAAGCATGCGTAAAATGTTCCATTTACACCCGAAATCATAAGCCACCACATGGAATTTCGGCTCAGTTAACTCGCCGAACCCTTGCCCTAAGCGCCAGCTAGTGCTAGTCCACTCGATGGGAGTACGGATAGTTACTTCTTTGGCTAGATCAACGCCATCTAAGCCAGGAAACTCGTTAACGAGCTGTCGCGCACGTTCGACATCAATATCACCCGCCATAATACAGCCGGTCATGGCACCTTTTTCACGGAGGATGCGGGTTAGCTTGCGGGTATCGATATCAGCAATGCCGATCACGTTACGTTGCCGTAAGTAGTCACCAAGGGATTGTTCGCGACGGAAGTTACTGGCTTTTAATGACATCTCGCGGATGATTAGGCCTTTCGCCCAAACGCGGTTCGATTCATCGTCTTCTGGATTAGTACCGTAATTGCCAATATGGGGATAAGTTAACGTGATGATTTGTTCTGCATAGGAAGGGTCTGTCAGCATTTCTTGATAACCGGTCATGGCGGTGTTAAAAACAACTTCGCCGACTGTGGTTCCGCCGGCACCGATTGCCGTGCCGTAAAATACAGTCCCATCCGCAAGAACCAGAATGGCTTTGCTTGCTGAATGGCTCGCTAGAATTCCCAAGGTGAACCTCCGTACATAAAAAAACGGGTGAATCAAATAATGAGTTCCCCGTTGATTACCTTGCACCAGCGTCGGATTTTCAGAGTTATTGACCGACTGTTAGCCTACCCTGAATACCAGTGGAGTGCACGTTTCAGCTTGCCCGAAAAGTAACTGGCAAATTGGTGGTATTCTACAGAAAAGACGGAGTTCCGTAAACTGCAAATTCATCGTTTGCGATGGATAACTAGAGTGGTTTCATTCCTTGCGCCAGTTGTAGTAACTGTGTTTCTATCTGCAACATATCCGCCATGCTATAAAGCCCAGCGGGTTGTTGCTGCAACCACAATGCGGCTTGCAGTGCGCCCTGCGCAAACACGCGGCGACTACTCACGCGGTGGGTAAGCTCAATACGTTCTCCGGCGTGGGCCAGAAGTACGGTATGCTCCCCGATGATATCGGCCGCTCGAATCACTGCAAACCCAATCGACCCAGCTGCACGAATACCATCCCCGCGAACTCCAGCGCTCACTTCAGCGAGAGTTTGCCCGCGCCCGGTCGCTGCACTTTCTCCCAGCGCTATTGCGGTGCCTGATGGGCCGTCCCGCTTCGCACTATGATGCGCTTCAATAATTTCAATATCGCTATTTGGTAACACCGCCGCAGCGAGCTGCACTAACTGACGGAGCAAAGTCACACCGACGCTGGTGTTTGCTGCATACAAAACAGGTATTTCCTGAGCCACCGTGTAGAGCAGGTGTCGCTGGGTTGCCGCTAACCCTGTCGTGCACACCACGATTGGAACCCCAAGACGTTGCGCCAATGCCACATTATCAGACAATGCGTTTGGCAAGGAGAAATCAATCAGCACATCGACTTGTCCTGCTTGGATCTCGGCGGCACGTTGATAACGTACCCCAGCGCTATCTGGGTTGGGATAGATAGGTTCACCGTAACGAGTCGAGTATTGACTGACAATCGCAGCGGTCACCCGCACATCAAATTTTCGCGCACTGCGAATCACGGCTTGCCCCATCCGTCCTGTGGCACCAATAATACCTAGTTTCATGACAGCTGATATACCTTTATGATTCTGGCACTGGCTGTTGCTGACGGCCTAACACT
This sequence comes from Pseudidiomarina indica, assembly GCA_029279945.1. Taxonomy (GTDB): domain Bacteria; phylum Pseudomonadota; class Gammaproteobacteria; order Enterobacterales; family Alteromonadaceae; genus Pseudidiomarina; species Pseudidiomarina indica_A. The sequence goes on from JAJUHK010000002.1 coordinate 161,655, forward strand.
ACTGCCACTGCCATATCGCCAGTCACATTGGTCGTGGTGCGGGCCATATCGATAACCCGATCGATAGCGGCAATAAACGCAATACCTTCGAGTGGCAATCCGACCGCATTCAAGGTTACCGTTAACATAACCATAGCCGTACCAGGTACGCCAGCCGTTCCCACCGACGCCAATGTTGCTGTAAATACAATGATTAAATAATCTGCCCAGTCTAACGGAATCCCGTAGATCTGTGCAATAAAGATTGCTGCAATGGCTGGGTAAATCCCACCACAGCCATCCATATTTATCGTTGCCCCCAACGGCAGTACAAAACTCGCGTACTCTTTTTGGACACCAAGACGCTCCGTGATCGCTTGATGCGCAGCTGGAATAGTGCCAAAACTGCTACAGGTAGTAAACGCGACAAGCTGCGCTGAAAAGATTGATTTAAAGAAAAACCACGGTGACATTCCTGCCAATCGCACCATGGTACCGTAGACCAACACGATATGGATAACACAGGCTAAGTAAATAGCACCAATAAATGCAGCAAGCGGGGTTAAGCTGGCGAGCCCATAATGACCGACCACCCATGCCATCAAGCCGAGTACGCCAAATGGTGTTAATTCCAATACCATTTTGGTAATACGATACATCACCTGAGCGCCAGCTCGCATCACATCTGCTAATGGCTTCGTTGTATCACCCAGCTGCTGTAATGTAACACCTACTAACACCGCGAATACAACGATTTGAATGACATTACCTTCAGCAAGCGCCTGAATCGGGTTGGAGGGAATAAAATTCAGTAACACCTCAACCACACTCGGCACCACTTTCGGCTGATAGTCTGTCATCGCAACTAAATCAGGTGACGGCGTAATATCGAGTAACTGCCCCACCGTTAACCCTATGATACTCGCAATAACTGCAGTCAACAGGAATAGGCCGATGGTTTGAGCACCGATTTTGCCCGCTTGTTTGCCTTGGCCCAGCTGTAATAAAGAACTGACAATCGCAAAGAATATCAGGGGCGCGACAAGCATTTTTAGGGCATTAATAAACAGGGTTCCGAGTGGTCGTAAACTGGTGGCTACGTCAGGGTGCACAACCCCAACAATCACCCCTAACACAAAACCACCAAGAACCCGCTGCCAAAACGGAATTGCAAACCAAGCTTTTAACATATGTCCTCAAAATCAATCGATTGGCGAACGAATAGACGATCCTATCATTGTAAATCTCTCGCTTGCTAAAGCTTAGTTCGATTTGGACTGAGTTATAACCAGGTGTTAAAATACGCATAGGAGGACGACCTCTCCCATACCAACGTGGGCCTATAGGTGGGAAATGGCCAGGACGACCTGGCGGGTCAACACAAGGAGTATCCAATGGCTTGGATCATGTTGTTCATCGCCGGGTTGTTTGAAGTCGTCTGGGCTTTTTTTATGAAGCAATCGGATGGTTTTACTCGGCCACTCGCAACCATTATTACCATCAGTACCATGCTGATTAGCTTTTGGTTGTTAGCCCTTGCCATGCGTAGCATTCCGCTAGGCGCTGCTTATACGATCTGGACTGGGATCGGTGCCGTCGGCGCCTTTGTCGCGGGTATTTGGTGGCTAGGCGAGCCGATTACACCGCTGCGCATTCTCGCAGCAGTGCTTATCATCGCTGGGTTAATCTTAATGAAATTAACGAGCTAGAGCGAACACAACGGCGTGCGCCGGCCTGCTAAAGCTTGTTGATACTGACTTTGTAGACGCGGCGCATAAGCCTCAATAGCCGCAATGCGCGATTGTGGTGATGGGTGAGTTGAGAGAAATTCTGGTGTACTACTTCCTGCAGCACGCGCCATATTACGCCATAGATTCGCTGCTTCAGCAGGGTTGTATCCGGCCGCGGCCATATAATCCATGCCGAGCTGATCTGATTCACTTTCATGAATGCGTGAATAAGGCAATAGCACCCCAACCTGAGCACCGACACCAAGTGCGGCCATCACCAATGCGGTGGAATTGGAGTCCATCCGATCTGCGGCAAGAATTGCACCGAGCTGCAGCCCCAACCCCACGGCCACCTCATTAGACATACGCTCATTACCGTGGTCGGCAATCACGTGTCCAATTTCATGACCAATCACTGCCGCAAGTTGATGTGCGTTTTCGGTCACCTGCAGTAAGCCAGTGTACACCCCAATGTTTTCACCCGGCAGCGCGAAAGCGTTGATTTCCTCGCTAGCAAATACGGTAACTTCCCATTCTTTGTCACGCCATGGCGCAGGAAGTACTGCGATTAAATCATCGGTAATGCACTGTACATAGGCGTTGAGCTTGGGATCGGTATTCACCTTTTGTTGCTGCTTTAACTGGGCATAACTGGTATCACCAAGGCTCGCCAATTGGCCGCTGGAAAAAAGCATGAGCTGGTTACGCCCGGTAGGCGATTGCGTACATGCGGACAACATCAATACGCTAAGAAGCGCTGCTGCTATTAACTTCCAACGGCCCATATGGGGTCTCCTAACCTCGTAAGTCGTCAAAGAATTTACGCACGCCGTCAAAGAATCCTTTTTCCTTGGGGCGATAACGTGCGGCTTCTTCTCCGGTACCCATGGATTCTTCCAATTCTCGCAATAAGGTGCGTTGCTGCTCTGATAAATTAACCGGTGTTTCAATCACGACTTTACAGATTAAATCACCAACGACACCAGAACGCACCGATTTCACCCCTTTACCGCGTAACCGAAACAGTTTTCCAGTTTGCGTTTCAGCAGGTATTTTCAGCATCACTTTACCATCCAAGGTAGGGACTTCAATGTCTCCACCTAGGGCTGCCCGCGTGAAGCTGAGGGGTACTTCGCAGTATAAATTATTTCCATCACGAGTGAAAATCGGATGTTCACGCACATGGACTTGGACGTATAAGTCTCCTGCTGGTGCGCCCATCTCGCCAGCTTCACCTTCACCTGCCAAACGAATCCGATCGCCGGTGTCCACGCCCGCTGGAATTTTCACCGACAAAGTTTTAGTGCGCTCAACCCTTCCATCACCATGGCAGGTACGGCATGGGTCTTTAATTACCTTACCGCGACCCCGGCAGTGGGGACAGGTTTGCTGAACCGCAAAAAAACCCTGACGAATTTGGATATGTCCAGAACCATGGCAGTGGCCACAGGTTTCTGCGCTGGTACCAGCTTTGGCACCACTACCTTGACAATCTTCGCAAGTGCTGAGTTTCGGCACCCGCAGCTCAACTTCTTTGCCACGGACGGCTTCTTCTAAACTCATCTCAAGGTTATAGCGCAAATCAGCGCCTCGTTGTGGTTGGGAACGACCACGGCGGCCACCGCCGAAAATGTCACCGAACACATCACCAAAAATATCAGCGAAATCCGCAGCTCCTGCACCACCAAAGCCACCGTGCCCTTGTTCAAATGCTGCATGACCATACTCATCATACGCAGCCCGCTTTTGCGGATCAGATAAAACTTCGTAGGCAGCGCGAACTTCTTTAAACTTTTGTTCCAGCTCTTTGTCGCCCTTGGTGCGGTCTGGGTGATATTTCATCGCCAATTTTTTATAGGCTTTTTTGATGTCGCGTTCGCTGGCATCTCTGCTGACGCCCAACACTTCATATAAATCTATTTTCGACATAGTACGTTGAATTCCACGTTCCTTTACTCCTCGCCTGATACAAACACACGGAGGCTACCTGACTGGCAACCCCCGTGTGTGTTAGTTCAGACACCCGGTGGGCGTGCAGTTATTTCTTTTCGTCTTTGACTTCTTCGAACTCAGCGTCAACCACGTCACCATCACCTGACTGCTCAGCACTGCTTTCCGTACCACCTTGCTGGCTCGCTTTCGCTTGCGCAGCTTCCATGAGTTTGCCTGACACTTCGAGGAGCGCTTGTTGCTTCGCTTCAATCGCTTCTCTATCAGTGCCTTTAACGGCCTCATCCAACTCATTCAGCGCTTTTTCAATCGCTTCTTTGTCGTCAGCTGCTAACCCTTCACCAGCATCTTCCAGCTGCTTACGGGTTGCGTGTACTAGAGCGTCCGCTTGGTTTCGTACTTGCACGAGTTCTTCGAACTTACGGTCTTCTTCGGCATGAGCTTCAGCATCACGTACCATTTTTTCGACTTCTTCATCACTCAATCCTGAAGATGCTTTAATGGTAATCTGCTGCTCTTTGCCGGTGTCTTTATCTTTTGCTGACACATGCAAGATACCGTCTGCGTCAATATCGAAGGTTACTTCGATTTGTGGAACGCCACGCGGTGCTGGGCGAATTCCTTCTAAGTTGAACTGACCCAATGACTTGTTGTCAGCTGCACGCTTACGCTCACCCTGTAACACATGTACGGTTACTGCTGATTGGTTATCTTCTGCTGTCGAGAACACTTGTGATTGCTTAGTAGGAATCGTGGTGTTCTTCTCAATCAGCTTGGTCATAACCCCACCCATGGTTTCAATACCCAGTGATAATGGCGTTACGTCCAGCAACAACACGTCTTTTACATCACCTTGTAACACTCCTGCTTGTACCGCAGCGCCAACAGCTACAGCTTCGTCAGGGTTAACGTCACGACGCGGTTCCTTGCCAAAGAAGTCAGTCACAACTTGCTGTACTTTCGGCATCCGGGTTTGACCACCTACCAAAATGATGTCGTTAATATCGCTGACCGATAAATCCGCATCTTTTAATGCTTGCTTGACTGGTTCCAGGGTCTTCGCAATCATGTCCTCGACCAATGACTCCAATTTGGCACGAGTCACTTTAATTGCTAAGTGTTTAGGACCAGTCGCATCAGCAGTAATGTATGGTAAGTTCACCTCAGTTTGCTGTGCTGATGACAATTCAATTTTGGCTTTTTCTGCTGCTTCTTTTAAGCGCTGCATTGCCAATGGATCTTTACGTAAATCAATGCCTTGGTCTTTCTGGAATTGCTCAACCAAGTAATTGATTAAACGGTTGTCAAAGTCTTCACCACCTAAGTGAGTGTCACCGTTGGTCGCCAATACTTCAAACGTATGGTCACCATCAACTTCGTCAATTTCGATGATTGAAATATCGAAAGTACCACCACCTAAGTCGTAAACGGCGATAATGTTGTCACCTTTTTTCTTGTCTAAACCGTACGCTAACGCAGCTGCCGTTGGCTCGTTGATGATACGTTTTACATCCAAGCCTGCGATACGACCAGCGTCTTTGGTCGCTTGGCGTTGCGCATCGTTAAAATAAGCAGGTACGGTAATAACTGCTTCAGTAACTTTCTCACCGAGGAAGTCTTCTGCAGTTTTCTTCATCTTTTTCAGCACTTCAGCTGAAATTTGTGGTGGTGCTTTTTTCTCGTCGTTGATTTGAATCCACGCGTCGCCATTATCTGCCTCAACAATTTTGAATGGCATGATACTGATGTCACGTTGTACTTCTTCGTCTTTAAAACGACGACCAATTAACCGCTTAATCGCAAATAAGGTTTTATCCGCGTTAGTAACTGCTTGGCGTTTCGCCGGTGCACCAACTAACACTTCACCTTCATCGGTATAAGCAACCACTGATGGCGTGGTACGATCGCCTTCAGCGTTTTCAATAACGCGTGGCTTATCGCCGTCAAGCACAGCCACACAGGAGTTTGTTGTACCTAAGTCGATTCCGATAATTTTACCCATGATTCGTCTCCAACATCTGAATCTAAAAATTATTTGTTAACGTAAATATGGGGTGGAATTTTGTCATTTCAACACCCCTTGTGTGGTTATTCTTAATTTTTTACAACCATCACCATGGCCGGACGCAGTAACCGACCACTGAGGGTGTAACCTTTTTGCATGACCGCTAACAAAGTGTTGTTCTCATGCTCAGCTGAAGGCTGCATCGCCATTGCCTCGTGTAATTCAGGATTAAACACTTCACCCACTTCGCCAACCGCTTCAATGCCGAACTTAGTCAGACTACTCAACAGGTTACGATGGGTTAGTTCAATTCCTTCTAAGAATGCAGCGTTGATATCGTCCGCTTGCTTGGCAATATCCAATGCGCGCTCGAGATTGTCGACGGTGCTCAGCAGCTCAAGTGCGAATTTTTCCAACGCAAACTTATGTGCTTTTTCGACGTCCTGAGCAGCGCGACGGCGAACGTTTTCCATTTCAGCAACCGCTCGAATAGCCCGATCGTTTGCTTCTTCAACGCGTTGTTCAGCTTGACTCAGTGCTAGTTCTAATTCACTAACACGTTGTGCGACCTGATCTTGCGCTGCTGGTTCTGCAGCAGCTTCCGTGGCCGCGTCAACTGCTTCATTGGGTGTCGTTGCAGCGGCTTCGGTTGCTGTTTGAACGTGCTGTTCATCAACAGGCGGTGTTGAATTTTCTTTCGTCATCGTCACTTACTCTTGGTTGAAATTCACAAATGAACAATAATCTGTTGTGATATAACTATCTGCTGCCAGTTATGGGGTCTGCTTATGACGATTCAAGTCATTTGCGAAAAAAAAGGAAAAATTATGACAGCACAGCACCCAGCCTTTCAACGTATTGCACTATTGGGTAAGGTCAACCACGAAGCTACCCGAACGACCTTGCAGAATCTTGAGCAGCAATTGCTCAGCCGTGGTTATGAGGTTTTTATTGAAGTCCGCACCGCGGAACAATTGCATACCACCCAAGCGACCGTGGTCGAACTGCATGAACTAGGTAATGTGGCTGATTTAGCTGTGGTCGTAGGTGGCGATGGTAATATGCTGGGGGCGGCACGGGTGTTATGTGAAGCGCAAATCGCGGTCATTGGTGTCAACCGCGGCAATCTCGGCTTTCTCACCGATCTCGCCCCCGATCACGTGATGGAACAATTATTGCCTGTATTGCAAGGCCATTATCAAATTGAACGGCGCTTTTTATTACAAGCAGAAGTTTTTCATCAAGCCCAATCATGCAACATTGGCCGCGCCATTAACGAGGTTGTGCTTCATTCTGACAAAGTGGCACATATGATTGAATTTGAGGTGTTCGTAAACGATGAGTTTGTGTATTCACAACGCTCGGACGGCTTGATTATCAGTACCCCCACTGGTTCTACCGCCTATTCTTTGTCTGGTGGAGGCCCGATTTTGACGCCCGGTCTCGACGCTATCGCCATGGTACCCATGTTCCCCCACACCCTCAGTAGCCGCCCGGTAGTCGTCGATGGCTCGAGTATCATTTGCCTGCGTGCAGCCGCGACCAACAATAGTAGTTTGCAGATCAGCTGTGATGGTCACGTGCGCATGACAGTGCAACCCGGTGATGACGTGGTGATCCAACAGCACCCTCAGCGTTTGTGCTTAGTTCACCCGCAAGACCATAGCTATTATCGCGTGTTACGCAACAAATTAGGCTGGGGTAGCCGCCTGTTTTAATTTTTTTCCGGAGCATCTTGCATTACTGTATAAATACTGTATAACTACTGTATGTAATCACAGTATGCGAGGTCGCTCATGCTTATTCATTTGCACATTCGAAATTTAGCTGTTGTCCGTCAACTTGATGTTGATTTTCGAGCGGGCATGACCGCAATCACCGGTGAAACGGGTGCTGGAAAATCCATCGCACTGGACGCGTTAGGGCTCTGCCTTGGGAATCGCGCAGATGTTGATTTAATTCGAGCAGATGCTGATAAAGCAGAAGTTTCAGCGACCTTTCAATGGCAAAGTCCACAAGCACCCGTTGCCCAATGGTTATTCACCGAAGATCTCACTGATGCCGATGATCCTAACAGCTGTGTATTGCGCCGAGTCATTACTCGAGAAGGCCGTTCCAAAGCTTGGATCAATGGCATCCCGGTCACCGTAGCGCAACTGAAACAATTAGCGCCACTACTCGTCAATATTCACGGTCAACATGAGCATCAATTGCTGACCCGGCCGGAACATCAATTACAATTACTTGATGCCTATGCCCGCCATCAACATTTGTTAGACGAGGTGAGTCACGCCTACCAGCACTGGTATCAACTACGTAGACAGCAAAAACAACTGCATCAACAGCAAGCCGATAATGAAGCACGTTTACAGTTACTGCACTACCAGGTTTCCGAGCTTAACGAGTTTGCGCTGGGTGAAGACGAGTTTGAGGCCCTTGAACGCGATCATAAACGGCTTGCTAATAGTGCAGCGTTGCAGGAAGACTCCGCCTTTGCACTTAACGCTATTTTTGAGGGTGAACATAATAATGCCTACAGTCTATTACAAAGTGCCCTCTCACGGCTTGAGCAACAACTCGATACGGACCCCGGCTTAGCCGAAACTGTGCGTTTACTCAGTGATGCCAGTGTGCAAGTTGAAGAAGCAGCCCGCGAACTGCGCCGTTATCAAGATGCTATCGAACTTGACGACGAGTTACTCCTATACACTGAGCAACGCATGACCCAAACCTTGCAGTTGGCCCGTAAGCATCAGCTGTCACCGCAACAGCTGTATGATCATCACCAGCAATTGCTGATCGAGTTGCGCGAATTACAAGAAAGCCAAGCGGCATCCGACACTATCGACGACGCGGTAGAGCAAGCGGCCACCCTGTATCGGCAGGCCGCTGCAGCGTTATCAGCAAGCAGAGCACAAGCAGCCGCCGAGCTAAGTGAACGTATTGCCGTCAGCATGCAACAACTCAATATGCCTCATGGCCGCTTTATCATTGAGGTAACCCATCAAGCCCAAGCGCCGGCCACTCGTAGCGGTACGGATGCAGTAAATTTCATGGTAACCACCAACCCTGGTCAGCCGCTACAAGCGCTCGCAAAAATTGCGTCGGGGGGCGAGTTATCACGCATTAGTTTAGCTATTCAAGTAATCACCGCCAGTCAAATGACGACACCCACATTGATGTTCGACGAAGTCGATGTCGGTGTTAGTGGTGCCACTGCAGCAACTGTTGGAAAATTATTACGACAACTTGGGGAATCAAATCAGGTTATTTGTGTCACACACTTACCGCAAGTAGCAGCAAAGGCTCATCAGCAACTGCGTGTTGACAAAGTGACTGATGGTGAAAACACTGAAACAACGATGGTTCATCTCGACCCTAACGAGCGGGTAATTGAGTTAGCTCGGCTCCTCGGCGGTGATGAAATTACCGCAGCAACGAAAGCAAATGCTGCTGAATTACTTGCGGTTGGTTAGGTGGTTTGTTTATCATCGGCATCAGAATCAATATATAGCAGCAGGTATTATGAAAGCTCTTGTCATTTTAAGTAGTGTGATAATTTTAAGTGGGTGTTCGGTGTTCGAAAGTTGGGTCTACCGAATTGATGTACCACAAGGGAATTTTTTGGAACAACGAGATATTGACCAACTCCGTGTTGGTATGACAAAAGAACAAGTGGTCTACGTTATTGGCAAGCCTGTCGCTGATAACGTGTTCGACGATGATGTCTGGTTCTATGTATTTGACTTTAACTCGGGGCGCAGCCGTAGCAACAATTACCAAAACAAAGTGAAGCTGACCTTTGAAAATGATCGGTTAATTGCCTACGAAGGAACGTTTGACCGACCAGAAAACTTTGATACCCCGCTGGAACAGTAAACCGTCCCAGCGATTTCTCTTCCGTTAATTCCCAGCGATTTAACGCTACGGAAGACAAGTTTAAGGAGCGCGATGACGGTTGACCGATCAGGAGTCAAATCAGCGGAACGGGTAATTCTTAACGACCACGAAATTACCAAAAGTCCGACTGACCAACGCAGCTATCGAATTATTGAACTCGATAATGGAATGCGCTGTGTGCTTGTGCATGAAGCACAGCTCCCGCAAGCCAGTGCGGCAGTATCCATCGCTGCGGGGCATTTTCACGATCCTCACAATGCGCAGGGCCTCGCTCATCTTCTCGAGCACATGTTGTTTTTAGGTACCGAACGCTACCCCGATCCGAACAGTTATCAAAAATTTATAAGCGCTCATGGTGGCAGTCACAACGCATGGACGGGGACTGAATACAGCAATTACTATTTTACCGTCGATGCTGCCCACTTCTCGGCAGCGTTGGATCGCTTTATGCGGTTTTTTTATGAGCCGTTGTTGGCCCCCAAGTGGATCGAAAAAGAACTGCAATCCATTGAGTCGGAATTTCAGCTGAAACGACAAGATGAATTGCGTCGGCTATACCAAGTTCACAAAGCAACCGCCAACCCCAAACATCCTTTTAGTAACTTCTCTGTTGGTAACCTAACCACTTTGATTGACCGCCCTGAAGCAACCTTGCGACAGCAGCTGCGCTTGTTTTTTGAGCGTTGGTATTGTGCCAGACGCATGACCTGTGTTCTTTTAGGGCCTCAATCGCTGGATGAATTGGCTGCACTTGCCAAACAGCATGCCGCACCAATTAAAAGTGGTTGTGCTGACATTTGGGATGTTGATGAACCCTTGTACTTACCCGAGCAACTGGGCGTTGAAATCTACATGAAACCGTTGAAGGATGCGCGACGATTGATCGTCACCTTTGCCTTACCCGGCATTAACGATGACTACGCCAACAAAACCACCAGCTATCTAGCGCACTTGCTAGGGTATGAAGGCCCGCATAGTTTGTATAGTGTATTGCGGGATAAGCATTGGATTAATTCTCTCGCCGCAGGTGGCGGTATCAGTGGCAGCAACTTTAAAGACTTCAACATTAATATGCAGCTCACCGAGCAAGGGATGCACCACCGTGATGACATCATTACGGAAATTTTTAGTTTCATCCAACTCATTCGCGAACAAGGCATTGACGATTGGCGCTACCAAGAGCGTCGGGTCAGTATTATGAACGCGTTTAATTTCCAAGAGCAACCTCGCGCCAGTGACTTAGCACCACAATTAGCGGTGAACCTGCAGCATTACCTAGCTGAAGATGTGATTTTCGGGGACTACCGCATGGATGGTTTATACCGCCCCAAAGTAGAGCACTTTCTTGACTGTATGCATCCTAGCAATATGCGGGTCACCGTGATTCATAAAGCAGTACCAACAGACCGACTTGAACCTATTTACGGCAGTGAATATGCCATTCGACCGTTAACACAGAAGCAATTAAAACGGTTTTTGAGCCCGCCACCGAGCTCCGCTCAATTACCACCGCCAAACCCGTATTTGCAGCAACCGTTACAGGTGCAACCCTACGCCGACTGCCCTGCTGCAACCACGCCTAAACGCCACCAAATTTTGCCGGGGCTCACCTGCTGGCATCTATATGATATTGAATTTAAACAGCCCAAAGCTCATGTGTATATTGGTTTACAGCTCCCCCAGGTTATTGCCAGTTCGAGCAGCTTTGCATTGGCGCGGCTGTGGTGTGAATTGAAGCTCGACCGGCTCAATGAAGAGTGTTATGACGCCGAAATTGCGGGGTTAAATTTCAACTTATACCCACAGCAACAAGGGATGACATTACATATTACTGGTCCGGCACATGCGGTGCCGCAATTAGCTCAAACTATTGTAGCGCACTTACAACAATCGGAATTTGATCAGCAACGTTGGCATGACTTGCGCCTGCGGCTGATCACCAATTGGCGTCAAGCATTGCTACACAAACCGTTGAATTTCTTATTTTCCCAATTGAACGTCCAACTGCAGCCTCACACCTATTCCGTTATCCAGCTCGCTGCTGAATTGGAAAAATTTAACTTCCGCCAATTTTGTGAGGATAGTTCCGCATTATTCGAACCTGCGCAGGTCCAATTATTCGTTCATGGTGATATTCAACTGGAACAAATCAATCCGCTTGTTGAACAGTTGCAGCAATGGTTTGATCTATCTCAAAAATTACCCGAAATCGACCTCACACCATCCCTACTCACGGAGTTAGATAAGGAATCATTGGTTGCAACACAACACCCTGACCATGCAGTGATTGTGGTGTTGCAAACATGGCAAACAGATGTGGCCAAACAGGGGCTATTTATGCTGATAAATCAGCTGATTCAACCACGGTTTTTTGCCCAACTCCGCACCGAGCAACAGTTAGGATATTTGGTAGGCACGACCTATTTACCCATGCAGCAAATCCCGCATTTGCTGTTTTATGTGCAATCATCGCGCGTCGATCACCATCATTTACATGCAGCAATAGAAGAGTTTTTCCATGGTATCGACGATGTCCTTGATGAGATTCAACCACAAGAATTTGATCAGGTACGCCAATCTATCATGCGGCAGTTAACCGAAAACGACACGAGCTTAAGGTCCCGTAGTCAGCGTTATTGGAGTGCCATCACGCAACATGATCATGAATTTTCGCGGCTCAAACGCATTGCTGTAGCCTTGTCGAATATGACCTTAAGCGAGTTTAAGCAACACACGTTACAACTTATAAAAAACAAATCAAACCAAATTGTGCTTTGTGCTAAACCAACACGCTTTGACACTCAGCCTTAAATTGTTTAACGTGCTATGCACTGTATTGATAACAAGAACTGTAGAGCAAACAGTCACAAGTGGGGACAAGCGTGGCCCGTCGTACGTTGTTATTTATAAAAATAATAAAACGCTTTTTATTACTTTTTTGTCTGTCCTGTATTTCTGGACAGACCATGGCCGAAGTTAATGACTGGCAAGTTGAACTGATCAGCTTACGCGTTGCGAATGAGCTGGTGAGCGCCCAACAATTGGATAAACGTAACCGTCCCCAGCTATACAACACCAACACCTTGTATCTCACTCATCTCAAACACCCATTTAGTCTCGAGTTTGGCGCCCCTTACGCACCCGATGCGCGGGCATTACATTATCGCTACCGCTTAGAAGGATTCGATCAAGATTGGGTCTACACCGATAGTCAATACCGCCGAGCAACCTACACCAACCTTGCTCATGGGCACTATCAGTTTACCGTAGAAGCATCGTATGATGGGCAACATTGGCATGGCACGCGTCGACTCGCCATTGAAGTTGCCACGCCGCTGTGGCTGTCCCCGTGGGCGAAGGCAATCTACAGTCTACCGGTCATTGCCTTGTTAGGTGGTGTCGGTTTTGTAGTGCGTACCCGCCATCGCGCCATTCAACAACTGCGCGAAAGTGAAGAACGGCTGAAGCAGAGTTTATGGGGAAGCGGCGATCAACTCTGGGACTGGGATATTGCCAAAGGCACCATTCATCGCCATAACAGTTGGCGACACTTACACGAGTTCCCCATCGATTTTATTCGCGCTGGAGGCAATCAGCCGGACACTAACATACATCCAGTAGATTTGCCTATTGTGCAGCAAGCGTTACGTAACCACCTTGACGGTCAGACACTATTTTTTGAAGTTACTTATCGGGTTAAGGTAGGTGACGGTTGGCTCTCCATTCTTGACCGCGGCAAGGTGGTTGAACGTGATGCCCAACAGCGTCCACTGCGGATGACCGGAATCCTCAAAGACGTCACACCTTTGGTCGAAGCAGAAGAACGTTTGAAAATGTTGGCTGCATCCATCACCAATATCTCTGATGGCGTGTGTATATTCGATGAGGACTTTAAAGTCATTGAAACCAACGCCTCTTATAGCCGCATCACCGGCTTCGCACGCGATGATGTTATGGGGCGGCCGATGCAGTTAGACGTATACAGCCCAGAGTTTCTTGACCAAATCAAGCGTCAGCTAGGCCAATACGGGGTCTGGCACGGTGAAGTAGAAGATGTGCGCAAAGACGGTAGCTTCTTCCAAATGGAGCTCACCATCGACGCCATTCGTGACGACAGTGGTTATATTTCTCACTATGTCGCGACCTTCTCCGATATTACCGAACGAAAACAAACCGAGCGGGAGTTGCGCCGTTTAGCCAATACAGATTCGCTGACTGGCCTTCCCAACCGCTCCTATTTCCAAGTGAGTCATGCCAACCTAGTACGCAAGCGTGTACAGCATGCCCTGCTGTTACTAGATCTCGATGATTTTAAGAAGATCAACGATTCGCTCGGCCATGATGTGGGCGACCAGATCCTAACTCAGGTCGCAGAGCGCATTCTCGAATTAGGACGTATTTATGACACCCTCTACCGCCTCGGTGGTGATGAGTTTGTGCTGTTATTAGAAAATACCAATGATGTCAGCGTGATTACTGAAATGGCCACTAAACTTGTTGAACACCTAAGCCAGCCCTTTCAAATCAACAATCAGCAGGATGTGGTCATGGGGGCGTCAATTGGTGTTGTCGTGTACCCAAACGATGGCCAATCCTCCCAAGAGTTGCTGCAAAATGCGGATATTGCCATGTACCATGCAAAGAGCAAAGGGGGGCAAAACTACCAGTTTTTTAACGAGTCAATGAACCGCAATGCAGTACGCCGATTACAAGTAGAAAGCCAACTACGCCAAGCGCTGCGTAATAACCACGTCCGTGTGCTGTATCAACCAAAAGTGGCATTACACAACCTTGAATATGTGGGTGTTGAAGCCCTAGCACGCCTGCAGATACCAGGTGTGGGGATGATGAGCCCGGTGGAATTTATTCCATTAGCAGAAGAAACTGGGTTGATCATTGAAATGGGTGAACAAGTATTACGCCAAACTTGTCGCGATATGCGCTACTGGAAAGAGCAAGGGCATCATATCGGCCGTGTCGCGGTAAACTTATCAGCGAAGCAGTTTTTACAACCTAATCTCACCCAGCGCATTTTAACGATTTTAAAAGAAGAGCAATTATCTCCAGAAATGCTCGAGTTGGAAATCACCGAAGGGGTAGTCATGGACGATCCTGAACACGCCATAACCATTATGGCTGAACTTAATAAACACGGCATCCAATTAGCGCTAGACGATTTTGGTACCGGCTATTCGTCACTCGCGTATCTCAAGCGCTTCCCTATCCAAACCTTAAAAATTGATAAAACCTTTGTGGACGATATCAATGGCGCCGAGCGTGATCGCAACATGGTCGCCTCTATTGTAGCAATGGCGCATAACATGGGATTAAACGTCGTAGCAGAAGGTGTTGTAAGTCACGATCAAGCGGTCACGTTAAACCGCTTGAATTGTGAATATGCACAAGGATATTTGTTTGCCAAACCACTCACGAGTGAGGCGTTGTTAGAGCGGCTTAGCGAACCAACACAGACACATTAGTGGAGCCTTGGGCTTTTAACCAACGCAGCCGTTTATGGGTAATAAACATGGGCACAATCCACGGCCCAAATACTAACCCCATGAGTCCCCAACGTTTGGCTCCCATGGCATGCGATAATGCTAAACAGTATAACAACAGCGCAGTTACCACATAACACAGCGCAATAAACATACTCCTCCCATACTGACAACTTAGCAATGCTTAGCAAAACATCACGAGCGCTTAATAAAAGCGCTCGTTATTTGCTGCCATTTTAACCAATATTGGGGCTGGTGTGTAACGCTCACCAAAAGTTTTTTGATACTGCTGTAAACGTTGCACCACGGTCTCTATGCCAAGCGCATCCATATAACGGAATGGGCCACCGCGGAACGGCGGGAAGCCAATCCCGAATATCGCGCCAATATCACCATCTCGTGCACTGCGGATCACTCCTTCAGCTAAACAATAAGCGGCTTCATTGAGCATGAGCAACACGGTACGCTGCGCCATTTCTGCATCGTCGAGCTTTGCTGACGGTGAAATTCCTAGCAATGGGTACACACTTTCGTCCACGAGCTTACCCGCTTTTTTACCCTGATAGGTGTAAAACCCTTTCTGGTTTTTCTTACCCTTGCGGTTATCTTCAATTAATTTTTCAAAGGCCGTTGGCGCGCGGAAGCGTTCCCCGAGCTCATTTGCCAAAATGGGTGCTACTTTTGCCGCAACATCAATCCCCACTTCATCCATCAGCTTCATTGGTCCCACTGGGAAACCAAACTGGACTAAGGCCTGATCGACCCGCTCAATAGGCTCTCCATCAAGCACAAGGCGCGCAGCTTCGTTCATGTAGGGAGCTAAAATCCGATTCACGTAGAAACCAGCACCATCTTTAACCACAATTGGAGTTTTACCTTGACGCTTAGCCAGTGCCACAGTAGTTGCAATAGTTTCAGCTGAGGTTTGCGGATGCGTGATAATCTCTGCCAACGGCATTTTGTCGACTGGAGAAAAGTAATGTAACCCAATGACATTTTCGGGACGTTGCGCATGCGCGGCAATCTGAGTAATCGGCAAACTTGACGTATTGCTCGCAAAAATGGTGTCGGGGCCAGTCACAGCTTCAATTTCCGCCACCATTTTCTGCTTCAACGATAAGTCTTCAAACACGGCTTCAATAACCACATCGGCCTTTGCAAAGCCGCTATAATCCAAGGAACCACTCAAACGCAGCATGGTTGCTTCAAGTTCCGCCCGCGTCAGGTGCTTGCGTTTTACTTTTTTGTTCAGCAATTCATAGCTGTATCGCAATGCATGGACAATGCCTTCTTCACGGATATCTTTAATCCGCGCTGGCAACCCTGCTTTTGCCGCGGTGACGTAAGCAATACCGCCGCCCATCAAACCACCGCCAAGGATGCCGACATGCTGTACTGGTCGCGGTTTGGTATCACCAGCACCGGTTTCCTTCTTCATTTCTGTGGTGGCGAAGAAAATCTGCCGGAGCTCTCGTGACACTGGCGTCATCGCCAACTCGCCAAAGGCTTTAGCCTCACGCTCTAACCCAGCTTGAAAACCTTTTTCCGCGCCATGCGCGATAGTATCAATGATGTGGTCTACGGCTGGATAATTGCCTTTCGCTTTCGCCTGGGCTTGCTCCCGCGCTTTCGAAAAGATAATTCCGCGGCCCACACCAGTACCTTCCAAGAGACGATGCATCACTGGCAATTTTGCCTTACGCACTTTTGCTTTACTCGATAACACGCGTTTGACTGCCGCTTCAAGCAATATAGTAGCTGGCACCACATCGTCCACAATCCCGAGTTTCTTTGCTTGTTTAGCGCGTAGTTGTTTGCCTGTTAGAATCAATGGCAATGCTTTTTGGATACCAATCAAACGAGGTAACCGCTGGGTGCCACCAGAACCTGGCAACAAGCCAAGTTGAACTTCAGGTAACCCAATCACAGTGCGCGGATTATCGGTGGCAACACGATAGTGACACGCCAAGGCCAACTCTAATCCCCCCCCTAAACAAGCACCATCAATCGCTGCTACCACAGGGATCTTCAATCCTTCAATGCGATCAAACATGGCTTGCCCCTGGCGGGCTAAACTTTCAGCATCGGCAGCATTGTCGCAGGCATCAATCATGCCGATATCAGCGCCAGCTACAAATGACCCGGGCTTATCACTAATAATCACCACCCCTTGTAAATCACGTTGTTGCTCAATTTCTTGCAGTACGTGAGTCACCTCACTAGCAAAGCTCGCTTTTAAGGTGTTCATGGACTCGCCAGGTACATTAATGTGGATGACCGCTACCTGGTCATCACGTAACTCGAGCGTAAAAGCTTTTTGGTCGGCCATTATTCAGTCTCCACAATCATTGCTGCACCCAATCCACCTGCGGCACAAGCCGTGGTCAATCCGATACCGCCACCGCGGCGTTTCAATTCATTGAGCGTTTGGGTCAGCAGACGGGTACCCGTTGCTGCAAACGGATGCCCATAGGCGAGCGAGCCACCCATAACGTTAAACTTATCCATATCAATCTCGCCGATAGCTTCGCTGCGCCC
Source organism: Pseudidiomarina indica (assembly GCA_029279945.1). Taxonomy (GTDB): domain Bacteria; phylum Pseudomonadota; class Gammaproteobacteria; order Enterobacterales; family Alteromonadaceae; genus Pseudidiomarina; species Pseudidiomarina indica_A. Next base: position 179,255 of record JAJUHK010000002.1, read on the forward strand.
AAGTTTTTCCTGCGCAAACTTCTTACTGGCAAACATCTTCATGTTGGCTAAGGTTTGGGCTGCAAAAGCTTCATGCATTTCAATAAGTGTTAAATCGCTTAATTTCATACCAGCGCGGTCGAGCGCTAGCGGTGTAGCATACGATGGTCCCATCAACATATCTTCCCAGACGTCGATGGCCGCGAATGCATAACTGCGAATGTAGCCAAGAATTTCGTAGCCTAAGGCTTTAGCTTTACTTTCAGTCATCAGCAAAATAGCACTAGCGCCATCGGTTAATGCAGTACTGTTGGCGGCCGTTACGGTACCGTGTTGTTTATCGAAGACCGGGCGTAATTTAGCGTAGCTTTCGAGTTTCGAATCGCTGCGGACGGTATTATCGCGTTTTAAGAAATCACGATATGGTTCTGCGTACGCTGTCATCACTTCACCATCCAACTTCCCTGCCTCCCACGCAGCGTGAGCTAAGCTATGTGAGCGATGTGCTAAAGCATCCTGATCGGCACGGCTAATGCCATGTGTCTTCGCCATTTGCTCGGCGGTGTCACCCATGGTTAAGCCTGTACTATATTCGGCGATAGCCGGTGGCACCGGTAATAAGTCTTTTAAGCGTAAACGTTTTAAGATTGCGAAGCGTTGCCCTAAGGTTTTTGCCCGGTTTAGGTCAACTAATGCGTGTGCCAATTGCCGTGACACGCCAATTGGTAACACCGATGAAGAATCAGCACCGCCAGCAATACCCACAGTCACATTGCCAGCCATCATGCTTTCTACCACGTTCACCGTAGTTTGGAAGCTTGTCGCGCAGGCTCGTGATACACTGTAGGCATCAGTTGAAACAGGTAAACTCGTACCCAAGACGATTTCTAGAGCAATGTTCGGAGCTTTTGGCATTTGAACCACTTGGCCATACACTAACAACTCCACTTCACGTGGATCTAGGTTATAGCGGTTGATCAGCTCTTGCACCACCATCTTGCCCATATCCAACGCAGGGACGCCATGAAAGTAAGTGGCTTGTTTGGCAAACGGGGTGCGCAAACCAGCTACAATCGCAATACGGTCGCCTGCAGCAGTAGTCAAATTCTGACGTGCGGCCATAGATTTATCCTCTGTTGTTTTGTTATGGTCATTCCTTGTTCTGGTCTGACCTCATGAATAGTTACAAATTTTAGCGGGTCTTGGGCGAGAATTAAACAGTTGTTTTCGGTAAAGTGCGAACAGCATGTCGCATCCATATCAAGATGTTTAACGATCACGCAGAGGAATCTGATGGCAGCAGAACAATTTCAAGCGTTACGCAACTATCTCGATAGTCAAGTTCTAGGGCAACCGGCATTCACAGAATGCTTACTTATCGCTTTATTAGCAGATGGTCATTTACTGGTCGAAGGCCCTCCCGGATTAGCTAAAACCCGTGCCGTCAACGCCCTTGCCAAAGGGATTGAGGGTGATTTTCATCGCATTCAGTTTACGCCTGACCTCTTGCCAGCGGATTTAACCGGAACCGATATCTATCGTCCAGAAACCGGCGAATTTGTGTTCCAACCAGGGCCCGTGTTTCATCACATAATTCTCGCTGATGAAATCAACCGCGCACCGGCAAAAGTACAATCCGCATTACTCGAAGCTATGGCGGAACGACAAGTCACTGTGGGTCAGAAAACCTATCCACTACCAAAGTTGTTTATGGTATTGGCAACGCAAAACCCATTAGAACAAGAAGGTACCTATCCGTTACCTGAGGCGCAGCTCGATCGGTTCTTAATGCATTTAAATCTCAGCTATCCTAATGCTGATGTCGAACGCGATATCCTCCGTTTGACGCGTGGTGAAGAATTACAAGGCCAAGCCACCATGCCACAGCCACTACGGCAAGAAGATATCTTCCAAGCGCGTCGCGAAGTGCTGAGTATTTATATGGACGACGCTGTCGAAAATTACCTCGTGCAATTGATCGTTGCCACGCGCCAGCCAGAGTTTTATGACCCCAATGTGGCACGCTGGTTGAGTTATGGCGCCAGTCCACGAGCCACCATTGCCCTCGATCGCTGCGCGCGCGCTCGTGCTTGGTTGCAACAACGAGACTTTGTGACTCCCGACGACATTCATGCAGTCTATGCAAACGTCTTACGACATCGGATTATCTTAAGTTACCAAGCCGAGGCGGACGGTATGAATGCTGATCACGTGCTCGCACAACTATTGCAGCTTGTTCCCGCACCCTAAATGAGTAACGAGTCGCCCATGTTAACAGCTGCTGCAGTTGACCATTGGCTGAATACCTGGCGCAGCGATGGTATCCGGGTACAAAGCCATGAGCTGATGTATTACCGTAGTAAGGTGGCGGCGTTTCAGCGGTTCCGCCGCTTGCACCCGCCGCCCAGTACTGGGGGGGCATTGCTTAGCCGCTTCAAAGGTCGTGGTATGGAATTTGACGAATTCCGCCACTACCAAGCTGGTGATGATGTTCGCACTATTGACTGGCGTGTAACTGCCCGCACCGGCACGCCACATACTAAATTATTTCGGGAGGAACGTGAGCGCCCCGTTTTTGTTGTGGTCGATTTAAGCCACAGCATGCAATTTGGCACACAATTACTCTTTAAATCGGTGCAAGCCTGCCATTTAGCAGCAGTGGCCGCCTGGCTTACCGTTGCTCGTGGTGACCGCATTGGCGCCGTTATTGGCAGTCAAGCTGGCCATGTGGAAGTGAAACCGCAAGGACGAGATCACGGTGCCCAGCAGGTGATTCATCAACTGGTCACCCAACAACATGCAGCGCTGGAGCTATGGCTCTCTCAACGTCAGTACCATAACGGGTTTAGCGATACGGTAGCACGGTTGCAACAAATAGCCCGTCCCGGCAGCATCATCTATCTGATCAGCGATTGGCATTCGGACGATCCAGCGTTGTGGCGTAACCTTCTCGCATTACAGCGACATTGCCAGTTGGTGCCATTTATGATCACGGATCCAATGGAACAACAGTTACCTGCTGTCAACGGCACTGGCATGCTGTGGCTGACGGATGGCCAGCAACAACTTGCAGTTCATCCCGGCAACAGCCAACAACGTAAAAGTTATGCACAAGCCCAACAACAATGGCAACAAAATCGGGTGCAACAATGGCGGCAATTAGGGAGTACCCTTCGCCATTTTAGCGCCGGCCAACCCATTGAGTTACAATGGCCGGGTGAGGTATTACGATGACATTGCAGGAACCTATTCATGACATTGTGGTAGCCCCAGCAGCACACTGGTGGCCCCTTGCACCAGGGTGGTATGCCCTCGGATTACTCAGTATCGCTGTACTAGTGACCTTACTCCTGATGGTATTGCGCCGCTATTATCGCATGCGAGCGCGGCGGCTAGCATTGTGTCAGTTGCAGCAGCAGACACCGTCGCGTATCACTGATATTACCTTGCTTCTCAAACAAGCAGCCTTAGCCTACCACTCTCATGCAGCCATGGTGGCTTGGTGGGATTTTCTGGCTGACCAATTACCAGCAAAATTACGTCAGCACTACCAACCCTTGCTAAACACGTTGGCCGAGGTGAGTTATCAGCCCCCCCAACAGCAGCAAGCATGGTTGGAACCTTATCATGCGTTTGCTCAAGTCTGGCTACGGCAAGCGTTGCCGCCTCAGCAGCACCAGAACAGGGAGTTGCACCATGATTGAGTTTAGCTGGTGGTGGCCACTGCTGCTGTGGCCTATTCCTATACTGTATCGCGTGCTACGGCGTACATACCAACAACAACAGACACCACTGGCCATCACGCGTTTGCCAGATCTCGCGCGTGAGCAGCGGCCCCTGACCACAAGCAATCCTTGGTGGCAAATGGTGGCGCTAGTGATTTGGAGCTTGGTGATCATTGCCTTAATGCGCCCGCAATGGCTCGGCGAACCCATTGCCGCACACCATGATGCCCGTGAAATGATGATTGCGGTCGATTTGTCGGGCAGTATGGAAATCGCTGACATGAACATCGCTGGGCAACAAGTCGATCGACTTACCATGCTCAAGCATGTGATGCGTGACTTTATTGATCGTCGCGAAGGCGATCGGATAGGATTGATTCTGTTTGCCGATACTGCCTACGTGCAAGCACCGATGACTTATGATCGCGCCACGGTAAAACAAATGCTGGATGAAACCGTGCTCCGGCTCATTGGCGAACGTACCGCCATAGGTGATGCGATTGCACTAGCAGTAAAGCGTTTCGCCGACCGTACAGAAACCAATAAAATACTCATCTTAGTCACCGATGGCCAAAATACTGCGGGACAAGTAGACCCGCTCCAAGCCTTGGAACTAGCAAAGTATTATGGCGTCAAAATTTATGCGATTGGAGTCGGTGCTGAAGAAGTCATTATTGATGGTTTTTTCGGCCAACGGCGCGTCAACCCCAGCCGCGATTTAGATGAGAACATGCTCCGCCGCCTGGCCGACGAGACCGGTGGTGCTTATTTCCGCGCCCGTAGCACCGCTGAATTAGAACGCATTTATACGGAACTGGATACGTACGAGCCAGTCCAAGGCGATGCACAGTTGCGCCGCCCACAAACGGCACTATTTTACTGGCCACTCGGCGCGGCTTGGCTGTTACTCATGATCAGTGTATTCATCCAAGGTTGGGGCTCCTGGAGGCAACATGGCTGAGTTTCATTTTATTCGCCCGTGGTGGTTGCTAGCTATTATTCCCATCATCGCAGTCACCTTGTGGCTGTGGCGTCGGCGTCATCAACAAAGCTGGGCGCCGATCCTACCTGCTCACCTCAGAACGGTACTCCTGCCGGCATCACAACAACATCATCAAGGTTGGTCAAACCTTCTGATGGGGCTGGCCTTACTTGTCAGTACGCTTGCCTTAGCTGGGCCAACCTGGGAGCGTCTGCCACAACCTGTGTATCAAGCCCGCACGGGGGCGGTTATTGTTATGGATATGTCACTATCCATGTATAGTACCGATCTCACTCCTAACCGCTTGGGACAAATGCGCTTTAAGGCAACCGATTTGGCGACCCAACACCTCGACGGCGATATTGGCTTAGTCGCTTACGCGGGTGATGCCTTTGTAATCAGCCCATTGACCTCAGATGGGCAAAACCTAACGAACCTGATCCGTGCACTAAGTCCAGAGATTATGCCAACCCCGGGCAGTTATCCGGTTCGCGCGCTGGAACTGGCCGCGCAGTTATTAGCCGACGCGGGCTATCTGCAAGGCGATATCTATTGGTTCACTGATGGCATTGACGGCCGTGACCAGCTCGATATCAGCCAATTTCTGAACCGCACCCCCTATCGTTTGAATGTGTTAGCGATCGGTACCACAGCTGGTGCGCCTATCCAACTACCTGACGGTCGTTTATTACGCGATAGCTCAGGGCAAATTGTGATCCCTGCACTAGCGCCAGGGGCGTTACCACGTCTCGCCAGCCACAGCGGTGGACGTTATAGTGTGATCCGCCCTGACCAACAAGATTTGGCGTATTTAACTGGCGCGCGCCAGTTGGCCGATGAAGGGACCGAAACGAACTTGCACGGTGGCGATCAATGGCTCGACCGTGGCCCATGGCTGCTACCGTTAGTATTGCTATTACTCCTGCCACTGGCCCGGCGCGGTGTCTTGTTTAGTTTGGCACCATTAGGTTTGCTGAGCGTCCTTCTTGCACCTAGCCCAACGCTGGCACAGGAAGCACAGCAAACAGAGCCGCTGCGGTGGTATCAGCAGCTATGGCGTACCCCATATCAACAAGCTGACGTTGCTATTGCAGCTGGTGACTATGATCAAGCGGCAGCTATTGCACAAGACGCTTGGCAACGAGGTACTGCGAATTATCGCGCCGGTCGCTATGACCAAGCATTCGTGGATTTTAGCCAAGTGAATAGCGCCGAAGGCTTTTATAACCAAGGGAACGCACTCATGCAGCTCGAGCGTTATGCGGATGCGGTATTAGCCTACCAGGCAGCGCTTAACCGACGTCCCAACTGGCCAGAAGCCGAAGAGAACCTCGCGTTAGCACAACAGTTAGCTGAACAGCAACAAGAGCAAGCACAAAACCAGCAGCAGCAGTCAGGTGAACAGCAAGCGGGTGCTGGGGGAACGCCCAATCCAGATGGTGAAGGTGATAATCAATCCAGTGACAATGACACCGAGCAACAACCTAGCGAACAATCACCAGAAACTGACACTGACAAATCCGCCGCAGAGGATGACCATGCTACTGAAGCAGATGATTCGGCAGCAGCTCCCCCCGCAGAAGGTGAGCAGCAACTGGACAGCATGACTGACCCAGCAACCGATCCAGCCAGCGAAGAATTGCAACAACAAATGCAGCAATGGTTGAATCGCATTGAGGATGACCCCGCTATCTTATTACGTAATAAAATGCGTTATGAGGCGCAGCAGCGCCGTCGTAGCGCGACACCGCCAGGAGTTGACAAGTCGTGGTAATGAAACTGATAAAACTCATGGGAATTATGTTCCTCATACTCGTAAGCATGGTGAGCACAGCACAGCCTGAGCGACCCATAGAGATTATTGCAAGTGTCGATAAAAACCCAGTTATTCAAGGGGAACCCTTTATCTTAACCATTACAGTGGATGACGATGTTAGTGAAGCTACCCTCAATATTTATGAGCAGCTTAGTGGTTTCCATATTATCAGTACCGGGTCCTCGAAACGCACCAGCGTGATTAACGGCGTCACCACCCGCACTACCTCCTTTGTGATTCATGTGCAAGCGCCGGAAACACTCGGGCCTGTTGTGATTCCACCAATCGCCATCAATGGCAGTGTCAGTAACGAAATTGAACTGAAAGTGATTGATGCTAAAGCGGCAGATGAGGCCATCGAGCAACGCCCAGCGTTCATCCGCACTGCTATTGAAACCAATCAAGTCTATGTACAACAGCAGTTTAAATTGGTTGCCCGCCTCTATTTAAGCGCGAATCTCCACAGTGGTAACCTCAGTGCGCCTAGCATGGCCGATGCTGATGTCGCGCAATTTGGTAACGACGAAGAATCGTACGAAATCATCGACGGCAAACGCTATCACGTATTCCAACGCACCTATTTGATAACGCCGCAGCGGTCTGGAACTTACTCCATAGATGGCCCCATATTTAACGGACAGATTTCCCGTGATGCGACTCGTTCATTGTTTTCATCCATTGCGACAACCCAACCGGTGAGTGCTAAAGCTCCAGCAACACAAATTGATGTGCTACCCCGTCCTGGCGATTGGCAAGGTCATTGGCTCCCTGCTGAATTAGTCACACTTACGGTAGAACAAGCCAATCCAGACGCCGCGGTGAGCGTTGGGCAACCACTCACCCTAACCTATCGCCTAACGGCAATTGGGGTTAACCCTGAGCAACTACCAAACTTCAATTTCTTCGACAATATTGCTGAAGTATCGGTATACCCCGAAGCACCAGAGCTTGGTAGTACAGTTCGTAATGGCCGGATTATCGCACAACGCAGCCAAACCATTGCTGTGATCCCGCGAACAGCAGGAACATTAACACTGCCAGCCGCTACGATACCATGGTTCAATACCCGCTTGGGGACGACCCAACTTGCACAAACCGATCCGATTACCATAGATGTTGCGTCAAGCACCACCCCACTCCCTGAACTCTCAGTCAGCCAACCCGTGCCTGCGGAAACTGTCGAACCTATTATCGATGGAGTTACCACAAGCAGCACGGCAGTTCTTGGAGCGCAAGTAACAAGTTCAATGCCAATGTGGTTGAGCCTATTTTTCGGTGTACTTTGGCTCATCACCCTAGTAGCCTTCGTTTGGCTCTGGCGCCGTACGCGCCGGTCACCTGACACCACGACTGCAGCTACGGTATCGCCAAGCGGTACATCACTCAAAGAAATTCAACAGGCGGCCCAAGCCAATGACGCTAAAGCTTGTGAACAAGCCTTACGGCAATGGGGACGCAATACGTTAACGCTACGGATGGATGATTTGCTGGAATTAGCCGAATACTTCCAATACGAGCCTTTAACGAGCCAACTCGAGTATCTCCAAGAATGTCGTTATAGTGCGTACCAACACCAATGGCAGGAAGGTAAAGCGTTACTACGAGCACTGACCGCAGCATTACGGCAGCACCAACGACAAGCATCACAATCCCCTGTGATGCAACCCTTGTATCCTGCCTAGTTGTCTACCGCATAAAAAAAGCCGAGTCACATGACTCGGCTTTTTGTTCGCTAACGTCGAATATCGGTACGCAACTTATTCCTCAACGGCGCCACTGCGGGTATTTAAGCGAACTTTAATAGTTGCTTGGTCGCGCAGTGCCTGAATAAATGCAGCGTAGTTTTGGTTGGTATGGCTAATCGCCAACTGATCAACCAACTGTTGTTGAATGGTCTCGTCGACGTCGCCAGGTTGTACTGCAGTTAACTGGACAACTGCAATGCCACCATTAGGCAATTCAGTAACCGCAACTTGTACATCACCTACACTTGGCACTGCTTGACTAAACAAACTTTGTACCACTGCCGGCGGTAAACTCATATCACGACGGTCAATCGCTTCAATGGGCTGTAGTTCATGTGCAGGTGTTTCGCCTTGACGCAGTTGTGCGGCAATACTTTCAGCATCAGCACGAGCTGCCAATTGAGCCTGTTCGGTACGCACTTCATTTAAGACTTCGGCTCGAACGTCATCGAATGAGCGAATGTACGCTGGTTGGTAATCGAGAACTCGTACTACCACAGCTTGTTTATCATTCACTTCGATTAAATCACTGTTCAATCCTTCATCGATGAAGTCACGGTTAAATAACTGCTCGAATACGGCAGGATGATTCAATGCCGTTGGCGCATTATCACGATCAAACCAATCACTGGTCCGCACCACCAAACCTGTTTCATCCGCTACTGCTTGCAAGGTATCTGGTACGTCAAAGGCTAATGCTGATACCTTTTGCTGCAACTCATAGTATGCTTGGCGCAAACGCTCTTGCCGCATTTGGTTGACGATATCATCACGAACTTCAGCATAGTCGACTGATTTACCACGTTCGATATCTGTCAATTTAATGATGTGGTAGCCAAATGACGTGGTCACAATACCTGTCATATCACCCACGTCTTGTAATGCAAACGCTGCTTCATCAAACGCTGGGTCCATGATACCTGGCTCAATAAAATCTAAGTCGCCGCCAGTATCTGAGGTAAAGATATCATCGGAATACTCAGCTGCTACCGCAGCAAAGTCAGCACCTTCTGTTAATTTGGCCAGCGCTGCTTGTGCCCGTTCATCAGCATCTTCTGATTCAGCATCAATTAAGATATGCGCAAAGCGATAGCGATCAGGAGTTTCATAACGGTCTTGGTTTTGTTCGTACCACTCGCGCACCTGCTGCTCGTCGATTTCAATAGATGCTGCTAAGGCATCCGCATCGAGAGACACAAACTCAACTTTGACTTGTTCGGCAACGTTAAAACGTTGCTGGTTCAGTTGGTACCATTGTTCTAATTGAGCATCAGTAACTTCAATCTGTTCTAGGTAGTTATCCAAGTCAATAATAGTGAACGCACCAGAGCGCTTCTGATTCAACAACCGCTGAGTTGCCACCGCTTCATTTGGTAATGCAAATTCAGAACGAATCAAGGCTTGTAATAATTGTGAGCGTGCCATATCACTACGCATGGTTTCCGCAAAACCATCAGGGGTATAACCCAACCCACGCAATGTCATTTGGTAAGTGGTGTTGTCAAACTGCCCCGCAACTTGGAACGCACCAATGTTACGGATCGCGTCAATCACCTGTTCATCAGAAACCCGCAGGCCGAGTTTATTGGCGTACATCTCAATCAACTTAGCATTAATCAGATCATCCAACACGCGCTGGCGTAGCTGGTGATTAAATGCAGGGTCAGTAGCCAATGACGCATAAAAGTCGCCAAGTTGCTGTTGTTGACGAGCTCGTTCGTTATCGACGGCACGGTCAAACTCAAAACGGGTGATTTCCTCACCATTCACGACCGCTACCGACGGATCGGCTTGGTTCGTGATATAGCCGCCAATTCCTGCTAGGGCGAAGGTTAGTGCGATGAAAATCAGCAGCACTTTCACCACTTTGCTGTTCGAGCCTTCTCGAATCTTCTCCAACATATTTCAATAAACCTCAATTGTTCCCACGGTTGGTCGGGTATTATATCCGCAATTGCAGAAAAAAAATAACCCGAAGACACGCTTCGGGTTATTTCTAAACAAGAGCTGGCGGAGCGGACGGGGCTCGAACCCGCGACCCCCGGCGTGACAGGCCGGTATTCTAACCAACTGAACTACCGCTCCGCAGTAATTAGTTTACAGCGTCTTTCAATGCTTTACCTGCTTTGAAAGAAGGTACTTTCGCAGCAGCAATTTGAATGGTTTGACCGGTTTGCGGGTTACGGCCGGTACGAGCTGCACGCTCACGAACACTAAATGTTCCAAAACCAACCAATGCCACTTGGTCACCGTTCTTCAGAGCTTCAGTCACTGCTTCAATGAAAGAGTCTAGAGCACGTCCAGCCGCAGCTTTTGAAATTTCTGCTCCGTCTGCAATTTTATCAACTAACTGAGACTTATTCACAGTATCATCCCCTTAGATTGTTATTATCAGATTTGCATGGTTCCATTGCGTTCTGTTTATATCAATGGGCCAGCGAAGTTTATAACAAGCTTAAACTCGTTGTTCAAGCGATAGCGATAGATTAGCAGACATCTTCCTTATTAATCCATCACTAAAGTGGTAAGCCAGAGTCATAATGTATTTGAATCTGGACAATCACTTTGTCCCCTAGGCTACCACAAGATTTCGGATTGAGAACCCTTTTTAGCAATTTTTTTAACGAAAGAATGCGGGCTACAGGCAATTTTTACCTTGTTAACCCGCATTCCATGCTAAAACTGGTTGCTTTTTAACCAGTTATTGGTGGTTTTTCAAGTGCCTCTGCGAGAACTTGATCAATCCACTGTACCGGAATTATCTCCAAATCACCCTTAACATTGTCACTGAACTCTTTCAAATCACGCTCGTTTTCCTTCGGGATGAGCACTTTTTTAATGCCTCCACGATGTGCCGCCAGCAGTTTTTCTTTCAATCCGCCAATCGCTAACACCTCGCCCCGCAGAGTGATCTCACCGGTCATGGCCACATCAGCCCGAACCGGAATATCAGTCAATGAGCTAACCATTGCCGTAACCATCGCAATCCCTGCACTAGGACCATCTTTCGGGGTAGCTCCTTCGGGTACGTGAATGTGAAGATCACGTTTTTCATGGAAATCTTCCGGGATCCCAAGTTTTTGTGCACGGCTACGCACCACGGTTAAGGCCGTTTGAATGGATTCTTGCATCACATCGCCGAGCGAACCTGTGGAGGTAATTTTGCCTTTACCTGCCACATTGGTTGCTTCGATGGTCAGCAGGTCTCCGCCCACCTCCGTCCACGCCAAGCCGGTGACTTGACCGATTTGGTTATTTTCTTCTGCACGGCCGTAATCGAACCGCTGCACACCGAGAAATTCAGCCAAGTTGTCACCATTTATCTCCACATGCTTAATTTTCTTATCAAGCACGATCTGCTTCACGGCTTTCCGGCATAAGCGCGAAATTTCCCGTTCTAAATTCCGTACCCCTGCCTCGCGGGTGTAATAACGAATAATTCCTAAAATGGCATCATCAGTAACGTTAATTTCCTTCGGCTGTAACCCGTTGCGCTCGATTTGCTTGGGTAACAAGTGACGTTTGGCAATGTTAAGCTTTTCGTCCTCGGTATAACCCGAAAGTCGAATCACTTCCATCCGATCCAACAGTGGTGCCGGAATATTCATACTGTTCGATGTTGCCACGAACATCACGTCAGACAAATCGTAGTCGACTTCCAAATAATGGTCGTTAAATGCCACGTTCTGTTCAGGATCAAGCACTTCAAGTAATGCTGCCGCTGGATCGCCCCGCATATCAGAGGCCATCTTGTCGATTTCATCGAGCAAAAATAATGGGTTACGCACCCCTACTTTGGCCATTTTCTGAATCAATTTGCCCGGCATCGAACCTATATATGTACGACGGTGACCACGAATTTCTGCTTCATCACGCACGCCGCCCAATGCCATGCGCACGTATTTACGCCCAGTGGCCTTTGCAATCGACTGCCCAAGCGATGTTTTACCCACACCGGGTGGTCCTACAAGGCACAAAATTGCACCTTTTACTTTATTCGTACGCTGCTGAACGGCCAAATATTCCAAGATCCGTTCTTTCACCTTTTCTAAACCATAATGGTCAGCGTCTAAAATCCGCTCAGCATTGGCGAGATCTTTTTTAATCCGCGAACGCTTTTTCCAAGGCACCGATACCATCCAATCAATGTAGCCACGCACCACAGTCGCTTCCGCTGACATGGGTGACATCATCTTCAATTTTTGCAGCTCTGCACGGGTTTTTGCTTCTGCCTCAGGAGGCATTTGTGCATCAACAATTTTTTGTTGCAAGGTTTCGAATTCGTCAGGGCCGTCTTCCATTTCCCCCAGTTCTTTTTGAATGGCTTTCATTTGCTCATTCAAATAATATTCACGTTGGCTTTTCTCCATCTGCTTCTTCACCCGTGAGCGGATTCGTTTTTCCACTTGCAACAGGTCAATTTCGCTTTCCATCAACGTCATGATGAATTCGAGCCGCTCGCGTACATCAGTAATTTCAAGTACTTTTTGCTTATCACGTACTTTCAATGGCATGTGCGCCGCCATGGTATCAGCTAATCGAGCCGCTTCTTCAATGCCCGATAAACTGGTCAGCACTTCTGGCGGGATTTTCTTGTTAAGTTTAACGTACCCTTCGAACTGATTGAGCGCCGAGCGAATCATTGCTTCTTCTTCTTTCTCATCCATGTGTTCAGATTCTAGGTAATGCACTTGCGCACGAAAAAACTCTTCGTCATCCTCAAACTGGTCAATGACTGCACGCTGCACCCCTTCAACTAACACTTTTACCGTGCCATCAGGAAGTTTCAGCAGTTGTAAAATTGTCGCCACTGTACCAACGCTATGAATATCTTCTTGGCGCGGCTCCTCGATGCTTGCCTCTTGTTGTGCAGTCAAAAAGATCTGCTTGTCTTGCGCCATCGCCGCTTCCAAGCAGCGAATCGATTTTTCACGCCCGACAAATAACGGAATAACCATGTGCGGGTATACGACCACATCGCGTAATGGCAATACGGGAATGCTCAACCGCTCTATTCGCTCTTCACTCATAAACTTCTCCAAATACTCGGTTCGTGACCGTTATCAATCTATATTACCTCTTAATATGTGGCGCTCTACAAAAACTTCAATGGTTTACACAAAAAAAGGGCCAATTTGGCCCTTTTTGCACATTTTTCCGCCTAACAGCGGCATTTATTCACCTGCCGCCTGCTTATCGTTGCCTTGATTAGCGTAAATTAAAATAGGTGCTGATTCACCGCGAATCACCGATTCATCGATCACTACCTTGCTTACGTTCGTCATACTTGGCAACTCATACATGGTATCTAAGAGCACATTTTCAACAATTGAGCGCAAGCCACGGGCACCGGTTTTCCGCTTCATCGCTTTACGTGCAATAGCGCGCAGAGCATCGTCTCGGAACTCCAATTCTACCCCTTCCATATTAAATAAGGCAGCGTATTGTTTCGTCAGTGCGTTCTTCGGCTCACGGAGAATTTGCACTAACGCATCCTCATCAAGTTCAGTGAGCGTTGCTACCACAGGAAGACGACCGATGAACTCTGGAATCAATCCGTATTTCACCAAGTCTTCTGGCTCAACTTTCGCTAGCAGCGCACCTTCTGAACGTGCTTGCTTGCTTTTGACTTCCGCACCAAAGCCAATGCCAGTACCGACGTTAAGTCGTTGCTCGATCACTTTTTCTAAACCAGCAAACGCGCCGCCCGCAATAAAGAGTATCTTTGAGGTATCGACCTGCAAAAACTCTTGCTGCGGGTGCTTACGGCCACCTTGTGGTGGCACTGCAGCAATAGTGCCTTCTATCAGCTTCAATAACGCCTGTTGCACCCCTTCACCAGAAACATCACGCGTGATCGATGGGTTGTCTGATTTGCGTGAGATCTTGTCGATTTCATCGATATAGACAATCCCTCGCTGCGCTTTGTCAACGTCATAATCACATTTCTGCAGTAGCTTTTGGATGATATTTTCAACGTCTTCACCCACGTAGCCAGCTTCGGTTAAGGTGGTCGCATCAGCCATGGTAAACGGGACATCAAGGAACCGTGCCAAGGTCTCGGCTAAGTAGGTTTTACCGCTACCCGTTGGCCCAATCAGCAAAATATTACTTTTCCCTAACTCCACCTGATCAGCATGCTTGTTTTCATTATTGGCTAAGCGTTTGTAGTGGTTATAAACCGCCACAGCTAGCACTTTTTTAGCCAGTTCCTGGCCAATCACATACTCATCAAGGTGCGCGCGGATTTCGCGCGGCGTTGGTAACGGTTTCTCTTCTTCAGGCGTCTCTACAGACTGTACTTCCTCTTCAAGAATGTCGTTACAAAGCTCGACACACTCATCACAAATAAAGACCGACGGGCCCGCAATTAATTTACGAACCTCATGCTGACTTTTACCGCAGAAGGTACAGAATAATGGATTATCGCCCTGACCTTCAGTTTTATCCTTCATTCTATTCTCCACCCCGTTGGGTCAATACACTGTCAACAATACCGTATGCAACGGCTTCTTCTGCTGACATAAAGTAATCACGATCGGTATCTTTAGCGACCTGGGCTAAGTCTTTCCCGGTATTCTCTGCCAACATACGATTCAATTTATCTTTAATTTCAAGAATTTGTCGGGCATGAATTTCAAAATCCGATGCTTGACCTTGGAAGCCACCGAGGGGCTGATGAATCATGACCCGTGAGTTCGCCAAGCAATGCCGCTTACCTTTGGCACCGCCTGCTAATAAAAACGCGCCCATACTAGCGGCTTGCCCCATACAAATGGTACTGACATCTGGCTTTACAAAGCGCATCGTATCATAAATCGCCATCCCTGCGGTGACCGAACCGCCGGGAGAATTTATATAGAGATAAATATCTTTGTCGGGATTTTCAGATTCAAGAAATAGTAACTGAGCAACAATCAGGTTCGCCATATGGTCTTCGACTTGCCCGCAACAAAAAATAATGCGCTCTTTTAGCAAGCGCGAGTAGATATCGTACGAGCGCTCTCCCTTTGCTGTTTGTTCCACTACCATCGGCACCAAGTGGGCCATGGCTGCTAGCGCCTTATCCGACATAATCACAACTCCTGAAATAAAAAATGGCTCGTATAAACCCTATACGAGCCATTAAACCAAGTTGTCGCGCCTTCCGTCAACGGAATGTTGACAAGAAAGAGTGCGGTCTTACTGTTTTGGGTTCATCAACTCGTCAAAGCTTGTTTTCTTAACTTTGACGCTTGCTTGTGCAAGAATGAACTCAATCGCTTGCTCCTCAAGAGCCACGTTACGAATTTGCTGCATCATGTTGTCATCACCTTTGTAGTACGCGATAACTTCAGCTGGATCTTCGTACGCAGATGCTGTGGTTTCAATGATCTCGTCAACTTTCTTTTCGTCAACCGTCAATTCATTAGCGCGAATGACTTCACCCAGTAATAGACCCACTTTCACGCGCTCTTTAGCTTGCTCTTCGAACAGCTCAGCTGGCAATTGTGGAAATTGACCTTGGTTACCACCGAAGCGTTGCATCGCTTGACGACGTAAGGTATCAATTTCTTGATCGATCATCGCTTTCGGCAACTCAACGTCGTTAGTTTCCACTAAACCTTTTAGCACTTGCTCTTTAATTTTGCTTTGTACCGCATTCTTGAGTTCGCGTTCCATGTTTTTACGAACTTCAGTTTTTAATGCGTCAACGCCGCCTTCTTTAATACCGAACAGAGCTACAAACTCATCATTCAATTCAGGCAACACGCGTTCTTCAACTTTCTTAGCAACAATCGCGAACTGCGCTTCTTTGCCTTTCAAGTTTTCTGCGTGGTAATCTTCTGGGAAGGTCACGGTGATCGTTTTTTCTTCACCGGCTTTCATACCAATAATTTGGTCTTCAAAACCAGGAATCATCCGACCTTCACCCAATTCAAGAGCGAAATCTGTTGCTTTACCGCCATCAAACTCTTCACCGTCAATTGAGCCGGTAAAATCGATCGTGATACGCTCACCTTTCTTCGACTTACGCTTTACTTCTTTCCAAGTAGAATGTTGCTTACGCAGCGTTTCCAGCATGTTATCGACATCTTTGTCAGTCACTGCAACTTCTGGCTGTTCTACTTTGATTTTATCAAGCGCAGTAACAGTTACTTCTGGATAAACTTCAAAGGTTGCAACAAATTCAAAGTCTTTGCCTTCTTCGTTTACTTTCGGCTCAATCGCAGGCATCCCTACTGGATTCAATTTTTCCTGCATCATGGCTTCGAAGTATTTGCTTTGCATGAGGTTTGAAGCTGCACGTGCACGCGCTTCTTTACCAAATAACTTCTGCAAAACATTTGGCGGCACTTTACCTTTGCGGAAACCGTTGATACGACGGTTGCGGTATTCGTCTTTCAGTAGACGTTTTACTTCATTATCAATAACGCCCGCTGGCACGACTATGGTGGCGCGACGCTCTAATCCTTGGGTTGTCTCGACAGAAACCTGCATTGCTTTGTTACCTCGGCTTCACTATTGGCCTGAGCCCACTATGTTACGGGACCCTTAAAAAATTGACGCCGCATTATAACGAAGGCATCAGCCCACGTCGAGTGGCATTGTGTATTTTTACGACGGGTGCTTAGCAGTCACGATTTAATAGCAGTAGTTGTGGGTTTGCCGGACGAAGGGTGAATTTCGACGCGATTGCGACCATTTTGTTTAGCTTTATACACAGCGGCGTCTACTTCTCGCATAAGTGCATCACGCGTCATTCCTGGCGCTGGCGTCGTCACGTGCAACCCAATACTCACACTAAACATTGTAAATATGAAATTGCGCAGGAAATAAACGAAAGAATGGTCGGCGAGACTGGATTCGAACCAGCGACCCCTTGTACCCAAAACAAGTGCGCTACCAAGCTGCGCTACTCGCCGACATCAAATTTTGGAAATGGTGCTAGGCGCACTAAGAAATGGGGTGGCTGATGGGACTCGAACCCACGACAACCGGAATCACAATCCGGGGCTCTACCAACTGAGCTACAGCCACCACTAAATAATTCTCTTGTTGCCAGGGCGAAATGGCGCACCCGGCAGGATTCGAACCTGCGACCGACGGCTTAGAAGGCCGTTGCTCTATCCAGCTGAGCTACGGGCGCAATTCGCATTTTTAAAATGGTCGGCGAGACTGGATTCGAACCAGCGACCCCTTGTACCCAAAACAAGTGCGCTACCAAGCTGCGCTACTCGCCGACATACTTTCAAAAATTTGGCAAATCCCGTCCAGGACGCGGCCTGACAACGGGGGCGAATATTACCTGTTGGACCTCAAAGCGTCAAACACTTTTTTGTAGAAAGCGCTCGAGTGATGAAAATACCAACAGAGTGACGCTTATTTATGCGTTTATTCGTAAAAACAAGAATGTAACCTTTTCAGTTAGACCCTACAACCTTACCAAAAAACGTGCGAAAATAGGAGCCTTGAATTGTTTAATCCGTAATTAACCGTATAAAGGTGCTCCCAGCAATGACCGCGCAACATATCGATGGCAAAAAAGTAGCTCAACAAGTTCGTGATGAGGTAAAACGAGGGGTCGAACAACGACTCGCTGCCGGCGCCCGTGCTCCAGGGTTAGCAGTGATCATGGTTGGTACTGATCCGGCTTCGGCGGTCTATGTGGGGAGCAAGCGTAATGCCTGTAAGGAAGTCGGGATTACGTCAAAAGCATACGACTTACCTGCAACCACCACGCAAACTGAATTAGAAGTACTGATTGACCAACTCAATGAAGACCCAGAAGTCGATGGTATCTTAGTGCAGCTGCCGCTGCCTGCCGGTCTTGATGCACAAGCAATTTTAGAACGCATTAACCCATTTAAGGACGTAGATGGTTTTCATCCATTCAACATGGGGCGTTTAGCCCAACGTAATCCTGCGTTACGGCCGTGCACGCCACGCGGGGTTATTACTTTACTCGACAGCATTGGCTTAGACTTACACGGGATGAATGCTGTGGTCGTGGGGGCCTCCAATATTGTTGGCCGCCCGATGAGCTTAGAGTTATTGTTGGCCGGCGCAACCACAACCGTCTGCCATCGCTTTACCCATGATTTACAAGCCCATGTCGAACGCGCTGAAGTGTTGGTTGTTGCAGTTGGCCGCCCACATTTCATTCCTGGCGCATGGGTACGACCAGGTGCAGTCGTCATTGACGTCGGGATTAACCGGCTACCATCGGGCCAGTTGGTTGGTGACGTTGAGTTTGATACCGCAGCTGAACGCGCTTCCTACATCACCCCGGTACCCGGTGGGGTGGGACCAATGACGGTCGCCACCTTAATGCAAAACACACTACAGGCTTGTAACACGTGGCATGCGCCGCTAACACCGCGTTAATTACCCCGATAGCCCGATTGCATTGGCCCTTGACGCTGCACAATTAGCGGCCACAGGGGCTTACCCACCGCAGCTTCACGTAACTGACAAAACTGCTGCGCAGGATGGTTACGCCAACGCCTACTCTGTTGCAAAACCCCACTCACCCACGGCACTTCTAACGGGAAACACCACCAAATCTCTAGCTGTAATTGCCGTGCAGCTAACCAGGCATCGGCATCCTGAGTCTCATGTAACCGTGCCGCCACGTGATCGATCGCAATCTCCTGCACCCATTGTTGCAAACGTAAGTCATAGCGACGCTCGCTATAGGTCTGAGTCTGTTGTGCGGTTGGCGTCAATATCCGAATTTGTGCGGCTAACCGGCTGTGCAGCAAGGCTTGGGCGGTGGCTCGCCAGACATGTTCTCGGACTGATTCCTCCGCGTTAAGTGCAGCTCCAGATGTATTCACTTGTGTCGCCGCCATACCAGTAGCTAGTACTTGCCGCATCATCGCCATGTCACCATGGTGCAGTTGCCCAGCGCGTAATACATAGTGGCTGGTATTCGCGAGCAGCTGTTGCGCCCAAAATATCCAGACCAATTGCAGGGCAGCCAAGACCAGCCATGCTACTAAGGGCAGTATCAACACCGCTTCAACCATGGCCACGCCGCGTTGCCGGCCAGTGCCGTTAACATTTACCTTGGAGTTCACACTGTCGCCAGAGTTGACGATAATAGCTCATGTCTCGATGGATTTCCGATAAGCTATAAAAAGGGGTGATCACATCGTCAGCATAGAGCACTCCGGTTGAAATCCATTCGGTTTTAATATGCTCTGCGGTCAACGTATTACCTAAAAAGTATTCAGCATTCACTCGTGCAGCGTGGAGTTCTCCCACATCCATAATGCTATGAGACTGTAGATCAAGATCGGTCGCCATAGTATTCAAATGGGGCTGAGTGGGTTGTTCCAGTCGATGTAAATAGCGCTCATCCAAATCAGCGATAAGCGGCTTCCAAACTGGAACAACAACCGTCTGCGAGCGTACTAATGCACCCGCTAGTTGTCCTGCGAACCAATGAGCTTGCGCCGCTGACGGTGCCTCAATCTGCAACTCCAGCCAGGGTTGAGCAAGATGCAGTTGCCACCGTTGCTGCCACGGTCGCGTAACTTCAGTTGCATCATCGGCGACTAAATCCGTTAATGTGGAAGGCGCAGTGCCCCGCTCAATCCAAAACAAGGTGGCTGCTTGCCGCAACCATTCAGCATCAGCAATCCATTGTTGCCGCATTTGCTGATGCTGCTGCCACTGTTGTGCTTGACTGAACACCAGCAACAGGGCACCCAATAACACCGTTGCTGTGATCACATCGACTAAGGCAAATCCCCGCTGCTTCATGTTTCCCTCACTGTTGAATCATCAGTTGGCGGTAGTGTGCCAATTGCACCTGTAAGCGTTGTTGCTCAAGGGTGACCACCACCGTTGGTGGTGATGACTCTGCCCTAGTTGCACGCCAGTGGTGGTATTTAATACTCATGCCGGTCACCCCCGCCGCAAGTATTACAACCACGATAATCCACTCAATGATAATGCTACCCTGTTGATATCGAGCCATCACTTAACTCTGAAACCGTAGCGTCAAGGTTCCCCCAGAAAAATTTGCCGAGAGTGCATAGTCGGTAAAATCACGCGCAAGGCGTGCGCCTTCAGCCGCTTGGTCAATACCGCTCACAGTGATGACATACACGGATTGGTCACTGCCATCGACGGCAATGCTCATATCCCCACCCCAAGGGTTAATTTTGCTGCCATTCCCCCAACTCTCAGGAATCGCAGCGATACTCGACATCGCCGTCATGCTAATACCGGTTAAATCGCCAGTGCGTGGACGCCAAATTTGCGCCCCCGATTGGATAGTCACAATTTGTGCTTTCGCTTCACTGACGCGCGAGTTACCCACGGCCCAGTCACGTAGTGCTAAAGTGCCGATGGTCGCAAGGGCAATAATTGATAATACGGTGAGTACTTCAATGAAGGTAAATCCTTTGTTGTGATACATGATTCTGTCTCCTTGAATCAATGAATATAAAGCAGTACACCTGCACGATAGGCTTATGCTAGCCCCGTACTCTGTTGGGTGACCGCCATTAACATACTGCCCATTCCGCCAAATACCAGCAGTAATAGACAAAAAATCAGGCTATAACAAAACGCCTGCAAACTTGCTCTGATACGCACAAGTGCTTGTAAAGCATCGTGCGCAGCATAACCTGCAACCCGCTGTAAGGTGCCGTGTTCGGTAGCATTCCGACTGCCGTTGCCGAGTCGAAATAGCATCCGCGGTGCGAGTAAGCCACTGGCAAACACCCGCTCCAAGCGTCGCTCACCTTCGGCTAACCGCCGTCGCATCAGCGCCAAATGTAACCGCAAATCATTGCTTCCATAGCGCTGCATTGCTGCCAACGCACGATCGAGGTTTGTACCTGCCGCCAACAACACAGTGACGGTTTGCAACAACACCACGGCGTGGAAGTTGCGCTGTACCATAAATGCACCACGTTGCAGTAACCAATCGCACCAACGCCAATCAAACCGGATCAGGCCTGGTGGTCCCCAGACCCATATCAACACGAGCAGAACTACCAGCACTAATGCTGGTAGTCCCATACTATGGGTCAGTACCCACAACCAATAACTGACACTTGGCCACTCACTGGCAGGCAACGCTTGCGCAAGCTTGGGGACAACGGTGCGGCCGATCAGCAAACTCGCGGCAAATGCTAATGCCACCATCACCATTGGGTAGATCAACGGCTTCCAAAATGCCCGCCACGCTGCTTGTCGTTCCACTTCAAATTGGCGATGGCGCTGCAACAGTTGTTCTAAAATTCCGCTATGCTCACCGACTGCGACCAACATCACTAAATCATCAGCAAACCACTGCCGCAAGGAAGGACCAAGCGCCCGACCATGGTTTAACTGTTGAATTAAATGTTGGGCCACCTGCTGTTCTTGGCGTAGCCCGAGTTGCTTAGCATTCATGTATAGTTCATGACAGCATTGCAACGGGCTCAGGCCATCACTCAACCCTAAGGCAAAATCTTCTAGAAACGCCAGTTGACGTACGCGGGTCATGGACATGGTAAGCCATCCTGTAGCGCCGTTTTAAAAGCTAAAGTACCTTGTTCGACGAGCCGTTGTCGGTACTTATCTAATTGGCCTGTTCGTAACGCCTCGCGCAATCCATCATCTACCACCAAAAGCTCGGCTGCTAACCGCCGACCACTCACACCGCTACCATAACAATGGCTACAGCTATCTTGGTTACCTGCACAGTGCTGACAAGTTTCAGCTACCAGTCGTTGCGCGAGGATTGCACAAAGTACACCTGTTTGTGCCAACGCGGTTGCAGTAAGTCCCAAATCCAGTAATCGATACAACGCACCAAATGTGTCATGTGCATGCACCGTCGCGGTAACAAAGTGCCCCGTCAGCGCCGCCGTGTATGCTGCTTGCGCGGTAGCAGCATCGCGGATCTCACTAATCGACAATACATCAGGATCTTCCCGTAGGGCGACTTTCACCATATTGGCGAAGTTCAATTCTGGATGTTCGGCAATAACAGGTTTTTGCTCAATATGTGGCTGGATAATTTCAATGGGATCCTCCAGTGAGATCACCTTTTCAGTACGTGGAATTTGCGTATTAATAGCAGCCAGCGTCGTGGTTTTTCCTTGTCCGGTGGCGCCCACTACAATCAATAATCCGCTCGGATCCTCTAATATGCGCTGTAAGCTATACAAGGTTTCTGCGGGTAGCCCCAATTGCGTCAGTTGGGGTGGTTCGCGCTCCACCTGTAACCGGATAGTGACAGCAAAACCACTTCGCGTTGGTGACTTTTGCACGCGTAGCCGTAACTGTTGCAATTGACCTTCATGATGAACCGCTAATGAAATACTGGCGCTAGATAAACGTTGCTCATCGAACAATTCGCGAAAGTCATCCGACCTGGTGTTCAACGCCGCCGCAATCGCACCAGCCATGGTTTCCCGGTTACGTTGGGAATGCCCCACCAATTGCCCGTGCACGCGAAATGCCAACTCGGCATGATGAGGCTGAAAGAGCAAATGAATATCGGACGCCTGCAGAACCAGAGCCTGTTGCACTAAATCTTCCAGTGCTTGCTGTGCTTGCGTATGATCCAACTGATAAGCCTCAAATTGGTGCCCAGCTGTTGTGGGTGCCTGAGCATCCTGTAGCTGTATGCGAATGGCGCGAGCACTAGCGCTATACCAGTGTTGTACGCGCACCCCTTCTAACTGTGCCAACGCAGCGAGATTTTGTACGGCAAGTAAATGGTGCTGCCAGGCGCTAACACTCGCAATAAGGCACCCATCTTTACTAATGAGCACAGCACCATCATCCTGAGTAAGTTGTTCAGTGAGCGCCATGCACGCTGCTAACATGGCTGGATTGGGCTGATACCCTAAGAGTTGTTCATCGCTTAATTGGCACATCATTACCAATGCTCCGTTACCGGTAAATCCCGAAAATGCCCAAGCCGTTTTAACCGTACCTTGTCGGGATGCACTTCTGCGAGCAATCCGTACGCTCCCTGTTGTTCTGCTTGCAGGCGGATCAATTCGCCGCGATAGCGCAGAGTGACTAAGCTGCCACTGGCATCTGTCACGACACTAACCAGCTGTGCTTGTGCTAATTCCTGCTCAATGTGCGACAACGTAACAGTTGGTTGCAGTTGCTGCATTGCATGGCGCGCCTGTGCCATTTGAAGTTCCAGTTGCACCCGTTTCGCTTCGGTTTGCGCTAGGCGCTCCTGCAGTTCGCTATGACGTAATTGTGCTAGGGTGTCCCCGGTATCAGTGACACCACTAACGCCAGTTAGTAACCAAGCGGTCAACACTATCACCATCAGCCACCTCCTTTTGTCATCCCTGTCTTAGGCTTGTAATTCCACGATCAGACGCCAATGCAACCCCTGCTGCTCAGCACTGACTTGGGTCACACGTAATTCTGGTTGGTCATGCAACCACGCCAATAGTGGTAGTAAGGAATCTTGGTCGGGGATGAAATCCTCCTTGGAAATTGCCATTCCCCGTGCCGTCACTTGTGTTTGATACCCGGCTTGCGCTAATGTGCCGACCTGCGCCAGCCTTACCTCAGCCAATGGCTCACTGCTATCCACCACCGCACGGCGAACGCTGCGCGTACCAGCGCCTGGCGCCCATTGCCACTGCTCCGATGCGGGCAGCTGCAACATCAATTCAGCCGCAGTGCCATAAGTTGTAGCGACCCACAAACGTTCCTCATCTGGCGTTAATTGCCAGCGTTGTACTTGCCATCCGGCTAGATAGCTCACGTGTCGCAATAATTCGGTGCGCTGCGCAATCAATGAAAGGGAAAGGTGCGGGGGCATCACTTCCAGTTCTGTGGTCAGTGCTGGTGGTGGTGTTAAGAGTGGTTCTGCCACTGGATGACTAAACAGCTGCCACCACGCGACGCCGCTAATTGTAAGCAGTACCAGGAGTCCATAGCACCCTAATCGTAAGCGTCGAATCCACGGTAAGCTGTGCCCTATCGAGACCGTTTTAGCAGTGCGTGACGTGCTTTGCCAAGCAATGGCGGGACGGGTGATAACTGGTGCAGAGCCCGATGGCGGCGACAGCTGTTGCACACTGTCCGCACCAGCCAGCACCAATTGACAAGGCTCAATGTCGTTGCTGAGCCAGGACTCACTGAGTTGCCACAGCATACGTTCGCCACCATGATCAGCCGGTAAACGCAGCACGCCTAGAAGTTGTTCCTGCCGCCACGCCACGGCGTATAACCATGGCGATTCCCACTGCACCACGACTGCTGCAGGCAATGTCACCTGTTCGCGTGCCACAGCAGCTATATCAA
This sequence comes from Pseudidiomarina indica, assembly GCA_029279945.1. Classification (GTDB taxonomy): domain Bacteria; phylum Pseudomonadota; class Gammaproteobacteria; order Enterobacterales; family Alteromonadaceae; genus Pseudidiomarina; species Pseudidiomarina indica_A. The sequence goes on from JAJUHK010000002.1 coordinate 203,774, forward strand.
TAGCTGCTGCCGTAGTACAATAAAGCCAATAACTCTGCCCATAACGCTGCACCTGATAGTGCTGAAAACCATGCTGCCGCGCTTTGCGCAACCAACGCTGAATATCGCTGCGGCGGGTCGATTGTTGGCGCCATCCGTGTACCTCTACACCGCTCATGACACACCTCCCCGACGGATAATATACGGTGTCAGGAGTACAATAGTTTCACTGTGGCGCTGCTGTACGTGCTCACGGCCACCAAGCACCAAACTGAGCCAACTGGTTTGTCGGGATTGTGCCTTACGCTCATTTTTCAAGCCACTTAATAGCAAGGTTTGCTGATGCTCAACCAAAGCTTTCATGAAAAACTTTTTACGATTGGTATGAGGCGTTTGAATCATCTGTGTGCCTGAACGAACTTCATCAATACGTTCCAGATCAGAGAGCTCGGTCGACAGCTGCAAAACCACTTCTTGCCCTTGGATACTGGGCAGCACGTACAGCTCGAAACCTGTGGTGACAACTCCAGGTTGCAGCACATCCGCCCGCCCCACATTTGCAGTAGCCGCTGAACCAGCAGCCGCTAGATAGGTCGCATTGTCCTCCAACACGATACGCGCAATTTGATTGTTCAAGCTCACAATACGGGGATGGTTACTGACTTCCACCAAACCTTGCTCGGCCAAGGCGTCTAACAAGACTTGCGAGCCTTGCGCGCGCCCCTGCTGTTGTTGCCAGATCACTTGGCTCCCACCAGCGGTCGTGAATTGTGCAGAATGAAACCCTAAAATACCCTCACCGCTTGACGTTCTTAGTACCGCATCCCAGTCAATTGCAAATTGTGACGTATCGTTAAAGGTAACTTCTAAGATCTGAACATCGATTGCCACCTGTCGCGATAAGCGTTCATTTTGTTGCTGTAAATAGCGCCGCACTTGCGCCACATGATCCGGGTAATCACGGACTAAGACCGATGCTGAGCTTTGATTGACCGTCATCCGTCCAACGGGTGACAACAGAAGCTGTAACGCACGCTCTAAATCATCCCACACAGACAAGTGATCATGACTGAAGCTAATAAACTGTTCACTGCGCTGCGGCGTGCCACCCCCAGTCACTAAGGTATCACTAGGCATACTCAGTTGTTGCTGCTCCTGTTCACGGCTTCCCATTAAGTAACGGGTATTACCAGCAATGAACGCGACATCGAACTCTGCCATTTCAAACTCATGCACGAATAGATGTTCTGCATGCCACTCGAGGTGCCAGCGCTGGCGCTGTGCCAGCTGCTGCAGTAAATCAGCGAGCGACCCAGTAAAATTTAAATAAATGACTTGCTCGGCTAATTGCGGCTGTGCAAAGTTAGCGCGGACACGGCGGGGTTCCAATACCTGCTGCAATAGGCTACCAGCGCTTAACCCTTGTGCCGCCACTTGGACTTGTTGGGCACTCCAACTCGGCAAATCTGCGATACGTGGAGCCAAGGGGGGCACATACAAGCCAGTATCATAACGTACGCCACCGCTTGGTGTTGATGGTGCTTGCAGTACTGCTAGACGACGTTTGGCTTGGTCAAAATCTTGCTGTAACGGGGTATCAGATACGCTACAGCCTGCGATTAAAAATGTGGTCACTAAACCAAGGAGCCATCGCTTCATGACTGCACCTGTTGATGTTGGCGATAACTCACTACCGCTACGTGGTTAGGGAAAAATGTCACGGCTAATGCATAAGGAGCTAAGAGTTGCTCCAACACTGCGGTAGCAGTTGGTGCGGTTAGGGTATACGAGGTCGGCCATTGAAAATGCGCAGAGACACGCCAATCGATATGGGCGACCGCAAAATGTTCTTTGAGGAATTGTTCCAATTGCGGTTGCAGTAACGCTTCTTGCAATTCTAAGGTGACTGCCGCAGCACGGATATTTGACGAATGGTTCGGCGTGGTAAATTGGTACACAGGACAGGCGGAGCTTGCCTGAGCTGACGCCGCGCACAAGCAGCTCAGCGCTAAGCTGCTTGTGACGACGCACTGCTGGAATCCATTCCAAGTCGATTTATAAACCATGTAACCTCCGTGTTCACATGCAACCACATTCCTTTGTGGTGCCCATTCAATCTAGTTGAACGAGCGCAAGCAAACAAGATCGATTACGCGGATATACACATCAGCAAAAAGCTAACTCTTCTTCGAGCTTTGCTCCTGCCACTGACCATTTTTGTAGTGCGCTTGCCAGCCGGTCGCTTTACCATTGACCTCGGTCATTACATATTGCTCTTTGTATTTCCGGCTATAACGTACCACGGCTTCATTGCCATCAGGATCATGAGCTGGTGCCTCGGCAAGGTAATGGAACTTGGCCGGGATACGATCTTTAAAGCGCTGTAACTCAACCACTTTAACCGCCCGCGTTTCCCGCGATCGCGGGAAGGTATTTGCCGAAAGAAAAATACCTGAGGCGCCATCCCGTAACACAAAGTACGCATTGGAATCCGCACATGGTAACTCTGGTAAATGCACCGGATCTTCTTTCGGTGGCGCTGGCTGACCATTTTTCAACAATTTCCGAGTGTTCTTACACTCTGCATTAGTACAGTCAAAATATTTGCCAAAGCGCCCAGTCTTCAACTGCATATCATGGCCACAGCGGTCACATTCCAAGACCGGACCATCGTAGCCTTTAATTCGGAACTCACCCAGTTCAATCACGTAGCCATCACAGGCTGGGTTATTACCGCACACATGCAGTTTACGCTCTTGGTCAATCAAATAGCTATCCATGGCAGTACCACACTTCGGGCAGCGTTTTTTAGCCCGTAATGCCATAATCTCTGCATCGTCGTCGTTATCGACGCGGACGGCTTCTTCACCAGGTAACAGATTAATGGTTTGTGTACAGCGTTCTTTGGGCGGCAATTCATAACCTGAGCAGCCTAAAAACACACCCGTTGATGCGGTTCGAATACCCATTGGGCGTGCACAGCTTGGACAAGCGATATCCACCAATACCATTTGGTTTGGCCGCATGCCGCCTTGCTCTGGGTCTAGCTCAGCTTGCTTAAGCTTAGCGATAAACTCTTCATAGAAGCTATCTAAGGTCGCTTTCCAATCCCGTTTACCTGCGGCAATATCGTCCAGCGCCTGTTCCATTTCTGCGGTAAAGTTGTAGTTCAACAAGCGTGGGAAATTATCGACCAAGCGGTCGTTGACGATCTCACCCATTTTTTCGGCATAGAACCGGCGGTTTTCTACCCGCACATAGCCCCGCTCTTGGATGGTTGAAATAATTGAAGCATAAGTCGATGGCCGGCCAATACCGCGTTTTTCGAGTTCTTTGACTAACGACGCCTCGCTATAGCGCGCTGGCGGTTTAGTAAAGTTCTGCTGCGGCTCAATCTGCTGTAACTTGAGGATTTCGCCTCGTTTTACGTCAGGTAGCACGGTGTCATCGTTATTCTTAGAGCCTGCTGGCGGCTGAACCTTGGTCCACCCAGCAAAGCGCAACACGCGGCCACGGGCGCGCAGTTCGTATTCCCCTGCTTGCACAGTAATAGTCGTTGCATCGTATTGCGCTGGCGTCATTTGACAGGCCACAAATTGTCGCCAAATCAACTCATACAGCCGCTGTGCATCGCGTTCCATGTCACGCAAACTTTCTGATTTTACTGCCACATTCGAAGGGCGAATAGCTTCATGCGCTTCTTGCGCATTTTGTTTCGCACCATACACAGTGGGCTTAGCTGGCAAATAATCACTACCATATTGCTTCAGGATATAGTCACGGCAACTGGCCACGGCATCTTGGCTCAGGTTGGTCGAGTCGGTACGCATATAGGTGATATAACCTGCCTCGTACAAACGCTGCGCTAGCATCATGGTTTTCTTCACCCCAAAGCCTAACCGCGTACTGGCGGCTTGTTGCAAGGTTGAAGTAATAAATGGCGCTGATGGACGGCTGCTGGTCGGCTTATCTTCACGCTCGACCACACGGTATTGTGCCGCTTGCAACGCGGCAACCGCACGCTCCGCAGCTTGCTTATCAGGTGCTTTAAACGTTTGCCCTTGGAATTTTTGCACCTGCATCCGCAGTGCATCCTGTTGCCCCGTTAACAAGTCGGTGTAGATATCCCAATACTCTTCCGGTACAAACGCCTTAATTTCCCGCTCACGTTCCACTACTAAACGCACTGCAACGGACTGGACGCGACCAGCCGACAATCCTCGGGCAATTTTCTTCCATAGCAGCGGGGACACCATAAAACCCACCACGCGGTCAAGGAAGCGACGGGTTTGTTGCGCATTGACTCGATCAATATTCAACGCCGATGGATTCGCGAACGCTTCTTGAATGGCCTTCTTGGTGATTTCGTTAAACACCACCCGCTGAAACCGCTCGTCATCACCACCAATGAGTTCCCGTAAGTGCCAAGCAATAGCTTCCCCTTCGCGGTCTAAGTCCGTTGCGAGATAAATCGCATCCGCTTTCGCGGCTAACTTTTTCAATTCAGCAACGACTTTCTCTTTGCCGGGCAGAATTTCATAATGTGCTTCCCAGCCATGCTCAGGGTCAACACCCATGCGCGCAATGAGTTTTTTATACTCACGTTCTTGGCGATAGGCTTCCTTTTGTTCAGGCGTCATTTTCCGCACTTCTGCAGGCGGTTTCGTTTCAACGGTCACGGTGGAGCGCGTCGGTAAGTCACGAACGTGCCCCACACTCGATTTCACAACAAAATTGTCGCCTAAATATTTATTAATTGTCTTTGCTTTTGCCGGTGACTCGACAATGACGAGCGCTTTTCCCATGCGATTCTCTTTTACACCATATTGAGTGGGTTTCTTTTTTAGATATATCTGTTCTATCGTGTGAGCACAACCACCACAAGCCAAAATCATAAAAATACATTTTCACATGATATCTATGCAAAAATCAGTGCGATTCTTGGCAGCCCAATAAAATCAAGGCATTGTGCCCTTACACCAAAACTGAGTTGCGGGTATAATAGCCGACAATTCAGCGCTTGCAACCGCAATGGAGGTTTATTTGAGCATGCACCACTACGAAGTTAACTTTGATGGGCTCGTTGGGCCAACTCACAACTATGCGGGTTTGTCGTATGGCAACGTTGCATCATTGAGCAATGCCAAATCGACATCGAACCCTAAAGCGGCTGCAAAACAAGGCCTTGCAAAAATGAAGGCATTGCACGACATGGGCATGGTACAAGGTGTGTTAGCGCCGCATGAGCGCCCCGACATCGATACCCTGCGGCGGTTAGGATTTCGTGGTTCAGATGCGGAAGTTCTGCTCACTGCGGCTACGCAAGCGCCGGCGATCTATCAAGCGGTTTGTTCTGCTTCGAGTATGTGGACTGCAAACGCTGCAACGGTGTCACCTGGTGCGGATACCGCCGATGGCAAAGTCCATTTTACCCCAGCAAATCTGACCAACAAGTTTCACCGGTCACTTGAACCGCTCACCAGTGGTCGCATTCTCAAAGCGATGTTTAATAACCCTCGTTATTTTGAACATCACTTGCATTTGCCTGATAACGAACATTTCGGTGACGAAGGGGCAGCCAACCACACGCGCTTGTGCAGCAACTACGGTCATGCTGGTGTCGAGATATTTACTTTTGGCCGTTATGCCTTCGATGGTAACCAACCTGCGCCTCAACGTTACCCCGCACGGCAAACATTTGAAGCCTCGCAAGCCATTGCCCGACTGCATGGGTTAAGCGACGACAACACGGTCTTTATTCAACAAAACCCAGCCGTCATCGACCAAGGCGTGTTCCATAATGATGTGATCGCCGTAGGTAACCAAAATGTATTCTTCTATCATGCGGACGCGTTTTTAGAAAAAGAACGCAAATTTGCAGAAATTCAGCGCAAATTCGGCGATGATAAACTCCATTTTATCGAGGTTAGCAACACCGAAGTAACCGTTGAAGAAGCGGTTCAAACCTATTTATTCAACACCCAGCTGATTACCCTAAATGATGGCACCATGGCCATTATTGCGCCCACAGAATGTCAGGAGCACCCACGGGTTTCGGCATACTTAGCAGAGCTTGTCACACGCGATACGCCGATCCGGCAAGTGCATTATTTCGATGTAAAACAAAGTATGCGAAATGGTGGGGGGCCCGCTTGTTTACGCTTACGGGTGGCTTTGAATGACACTGAATTAGCGGCGGTAAACCCAGCGGTCATTATGAGCGATGAGCTATATCAACGGCTCAATCAATGGGTGGATAAACACTATCGGGATGAGTTAAGTGTGGATGATTTGCATGATCCGCAATTATTGACTGAGTCACGCACCGCACTCGATGAACTCACCCAAATCCTTAAGTTAGGTTCAGTGTATCCGTTCCAGCGGTAACGCCCGAAACGTACAACGGACGCCGCGGCGTCCGTTGTTATATAATCGAGGGTTAATTATTCCCCTTCGTTATGCAACTCTAGGTTAGCATCCTCGTTATCTACTTGCCCATGCCGAGCAATATCGTTCCTGGTAGCATCTAACCGGTCAAGGTAGCTTTGATTAATATCGCCGGTAATGTATTCACCGCTAAATACCGAAGTCTCAAACCGCTGGATTTCAGGGTTTTCTTGACGTACAGCTGCGATCAAATCGTCAAGGTCTTGATATATCAACCCATCAGCTTTGATCAGCTCATTGATTTCTTCAGCTTCACGGCCATGGCCAATTAGTTCGTTAGCACTCGGCATATCAATACCATAGACGTTCGGGAACCGAATTTCTGGTGCTGCAGAGGCAAAATAAACTTTCTTCGCACCCGCGTCTCGCGCCATTTCGATGATTTGTTCTGAGGTCGTACCGCGCACAATGGAATCATCCACCAACAACACGTTTTTACCTTTAAACTCAGCACTAATCGCGTTTAGTTTACGTCGCACTGACTTCCGACGCTGAGTCTGCCCCGGCATAATGAAGGTCCGGCCAATATAGCGGTTTTTTACAAACCCTTGGCGATAGGGCAAATTCAACACAGAAGCGATTTCTAAAGCGATATCACAGCTGGTTTCAGGAATAGGAATGACCACGTCGATATCAAGATCGGCGTAGTCACGTTTTATTTTTTCGCCTAATTTACGCCCCATGTTGACGCGGGAGGCATAGACCGAGATTTTATCAATCACTGAGTCAGGTCGCGCAAAGTACACATATTCAAATATACATGGACAATGCTGCGGGTTGTCCGCACATTGGCGCGAATAAAGCTCACCATTTTCGGTGATGTAAATCGCTTCACCCGGTTCAACATCACGCCAGTAGGTAAAGCCAGTACCGTCCACAGCGACACTTTCTGAAGCTACAATATATTCCTTTTCACCCGCTTCAGTTTCGCGATAGCCCAGCACCAACGGACGAATACCCCAAGGGTCACGAAATGCCACAATGCCATGCCCAATAATCATTGCCACTACTGCGTACGCGCCACGAATTTGACGATGGACCCGTGCCACTGTAGCAAACACATCATCAGCGGTTACTTTCAGGCATTCTTGTTGATACAACTCATGGGCAAAGACATTAAGTAAAATTTCTGAATCGGACGTGGTATTGATATGACGGCGAGCTTTATCGAAGAGTTGCTGTTGGAGTTCATGAGCGTTGGTAAGATTACCATTATGAGCCAGCGCAATACCAAAAGGTGAGTTCACATAAAATGGTTGTGCTTCTGCAGAACTTGCACTTCCTGCAGTCGGATAGCGCACATGACCAATGCCGATGCGCCCTTGCAAGCGATGCATATGGCGCGTGTGGAACACATCACGCACTAAGCCGTTTGCTTTGCGTAACCGCAAGGTACCGTTATCCACAGTCACAATACCGGCAGCGTCTTGCCCACGATGCTGGAGCATCGTCAACGCATCATACAACGCCTGATTGACCGCGTCTTTACCTACTATACCAACAATCCCACACATGCAACCACAACCTCATTAACCGTTTTGGGGTAAAAAACTGGAAGAACTTTCTAAAAATTCAAAAAACCATTGAATAACGATACCAAAATGAGGAATCAACTCTGACTCTTCCCACCATGTTTCGTCCGATAAGCCGGTAAATGAATCCATGAAAAACAGTATCGCTGCGACAATCAAAATGCCGCGAAGAGCTCCAAATATGCCACCCAGCAACCGATCCGTACCGGTCAACCCAGTACTTTCAACCAGCCGTCCAATTAAATAATTCACGACCGACCCGACAATAAGTGTCGCAATAAACAACACGGCCACAGCTGCTGCATTTCGCAACATGGTGTCGTTTATGCCCGTAAAAAGAGTCGCAAGATCAAGGTAGAAAAATTTAGCGATAAAGAATGCGGCGATCCAAATCGCTAACGACAAGGCTTCTTTCACAAACCCGCGGGTTAGACTAATGAGAGTAGAAATACCAATGATCACGAGAATCGTGATATCAATCCAAACCATTATTGGGGTTCCATAGCTGTATCAATAATCGGCGAAATTGTATCAGAAACCGTCACCAATTGCTGCATTTATATTATGGTTCGTACCGAAAAACACGACCGTTCAAATCGGTCAATTCTTTTAGTTTCGGTAAATCAGCTTCCAGTTCAGCTTTCACTAAGCCAGGCCCGACCAACAGTTTATGACGTACGCCTTGCTCGCTTTGTACCGCTTCACGAAAAGCAGGATACCCAGCCGCGCGCAGTTGTTCGACTAATCGCTCCACCGAGGCTTGATTGCGAAAAACCCCCAGCTGAATAATCCAACCAGGTTGTTTCAAATCAGCGCCAGTTGGTGCAGCTGCTGGCTTAGGCGACGTCTCCCGCATCACGGGGGCATCATCAGCGTCGACCTCAACGGTTTCGATGGGGGCCAAACCTTCAAACTGTTCTACATCAGGTACACGAGTGACTGGTACTTCTGTCACTTCTAACTCTGGCTGCAACGGAATAGCATCAAAGGCTTCTTGCCGCTGCTGGGGTTTGCCATCAAGCAATTCAGGTAAGAAAATGACGGCCAGTGCGATCAAAATGACACTTCCGACAATTCGATTTTGCAATTGCGATGCCATGACTTACTCCAGATTAGGAATTTGACCGACAGTGTAAAACGACCCGCACACCAATACCAGCACCGGTTGCTCTGCCATGACTAAAGCATCCTGTTGCGCCTGTGCAAACGCCGCCGCCACACTGGTAAAACAACCACGCAGAATGGGCTTGCCGTTAACAGCCGCCGGTGCGTACTGCGCCAATGTCTCCGCAGTGGTGCCCCGCGGTACGGTAAGATGAGCAAAATACCACGCATCAACGGCTGGTGCTAATGCCTGTAAGGTTCCAGCAATATCTTTATCTTCCAGCATACCAACCACTGCTAACACGCGATGTTTTGGATAACGGGCTTGCAGCGCCTGTACTAAATAATGAGCCGCATGCGGGTTATGCGCCACATCCAATAAGGTATCCATCGTGGTAACACCATCCCCTGGCCGCCATTCTAAGCGCCCAGCTTCGCGCGCCTGAGTTAACCCAGTACGAATCGCTTGACTCGGAATAGGGAGCCGACACCCGGCAAGCGCCGCCACCGCCGTCGCCGCATTTGGCAGTGGTAACTGGGGAAGCGGTAAGTCTTGCAGGTAGTTATTTCCGTCCCGATACTCCCACGTGGTCTGACTAGTGACGCGATAAAAAAAGTCGTGACCGACGCGGCGCAATATCACACCTCGAGCCACGGTTGCTGAAGTCACCGCGGCTGGAAAATCAGGCTCACCAACAACCGCTAATCGCTGTGGTCGGAAAATACCAGCTTTCTCGTGCGCAATGCCAGTGCGGTCGGAGCCTAAAAACCCCACGTGATCGATACCAATACTCGTCACTAATGCGACATCAGCATCAACAATATTCACGGCATCCAAGCGCCCGCCTAAGCCGACTTCCAAAATCCATGCATCCAGTGCACGTTGTTGCATTAACCATAACGCTGCGAGCGTACCGAATTCGAAGTAGGTCAACGAAATATCGCCACGTGCCGCTTCAATCGCTGCAAATGCTGCCACATGCTCAGCTTCGCTGAGTTGCTGCCCCTGAATGCGAACCCGTTCGGTATATTGATGTAAGTGCGGGGAAACATACACGCCAGTGCGATAGTCCGCACAATTAAGAATAGTTTCTAAATAGCGAACCGTTGACCCTTTGCCGTTGGTTCCTGCCACCATAAAGACGTGGGCATCTGTCTGCGTCAACTGCAAGCGCTCGGCGACGGTTTGCACACGTGCTAAACCCATATCAATCGCACTCGGATGAAGCTGCTCTAAATAACTCAGCCAGGCATCGAGCCCGGCTGAAGCAGAAGGTACTTGCGGTGTAGTCATAAAAGTTTAGTATTCGTCCACAAGAGCCGGCAAGTGTTGGAATTTTGCCAATAAGGCGGCAATACGATTACGCATCTGGCGCCGATCAACAATCATATCGATAGCCCCATGATCCAATAGGAATTCTGCCCGTTGGAACCCTGGAGGTAAGGTTTCCCGAACAGTTTGTTCAATCACCCGCGGGCCGGCAAAGCCAATTAAGGCTTTTGGCTCAGCAATATTAATATCACCCAACATCGCCAAACTTGCCGACACCCCCCCCATGGTGGGGTCGGTCAATACGGAAATAAATGGAATGCCTTCCTCACTCATACGAGCTAGCGCAGCAGAAGTTTTCGCCATCTGCATCAGCGACAATAAAGCTTCTTGCATACGAGCCCCACCCGATGCGGAAAAACACACCAAGGGAATTCGTTCACGTAAACAAACCTCTACTGCTTTGACAAAGCGTGCACCCACCACCGAGGCCATGGAGCCACCCATAAATTCAAATTCAAAGGCTACCGCAACAATGGGCATACCCTTTAAAGTACCTTGTTGCGCCACTAACGCGTCTTTTTCACCCGTAGCTTTCTGGGCGGCAACAATGCGGTCACGATACTTCTTGGTATCACGGAATTTCAGAACATCTTTGGGCTCTAACTCTGCCCCAATTTCTTTACCAGTACCACTGTCGAGAAAACTTGCCAACCGGGCTCGCGCCGATAGCCGCATATGGTGATCACACTTGGGGCAGACATTGAGGCTGCGTTCTAAGTCAGCATGATACAAAATTGCATCACAACTGGTACATTTCGCCCATACACCTTCAGGGATGTTACGGCGCTTATTGCTTTTCGGTTTTGCAAGAATTCGCTCAATCCAGCTCATAATATTTCGTCATCAACTCTGTCATAAAATGGCGTTATCGCCAATAAATACGCTCTATTAAAGCACATTCCCACCGATCAGTTTAGCAAAAAGTGGTCTTAACAGTCAGGTAACCACAATGGCCCCGGTGGAAGTCGGGGTAAATCAAACTCTTCGGGGTAATCTACTTGGACTAAATACAAACCTTCAGCTTTCGCTGTTGCCGCTGCCAACGTCCGATCACGGCTGGCTAATAACTCAGCCAACCAGGTCTCAGGTTGCTCGCCTTTACCTACCACTAATAAGCTGCCGACAATGTTACGCACCATATGATGTAAGAACGCATTGGCAGCAATATCAACCACGACAAACTGTCCATAGCGCCGCACATCGATGCGCGTGACACAGCGGTTCGGGGAATGAGACTGACATTGCGCGGCGCGGAACGCACTAAAATCATGTTCCCCCAACAGTTGTTGTGCTGCAACGTGCATCCGCTGTACATCAAGCGGTTGGTGATAATGGCTTAAGCCACGCGCCAAAATACCTGGACGACGCGGTTGATTGGCAATGATATAACGATACCGGCGACCGGTTGCACTAAAGCGGGCATTAAAATGCTCTGGTACTACTTTCGCCCAGCGCACCGCAATGGCATCAGGTAGATTACTATTTACACCCATCGTCCAGGCTGGCATCGCCCGAGGTGTATGGCAATCAAAATGCACGACCTGCCCCGTGGCATGTACGCCAGCATCGGTGCGCCCCGCACAGGTCACTTCGACGGGGTGATTTGCAATTTTACTCAGCGCCTGTTCCAGCACTTCTTGGACACAGACCACTTCGCGCTGTCGTTGCCAGCCAAAAAACTGGCTGCCATCGTATTCAATTCCAAGCGCTATGCGCGTACTACTCATTCGCGTTCCTGAACATTAATCTGCTGCAACAGCATGGCGGCCTCACGCTTCGCATCCTCATCATCGCTAGTGGCTACCTTTTCCAACTCAGTACGTGCGGCATCAAGGTCATTTACTTCTAAATAAAAGCGTGCCAAATGAATTAAGCCCCACGGCGTCTCATCAGTATCATCGATTTGTCCAGCTTCCCGCTCAAAACGGCTACTTTCGGTATTATTCGCTGCGGCTTCGGCCTCTTCCAATAAGGTTTCAATCTCGATAAAAGCATTAGCCTCAGCCTCATTGACTGGCAATTCAATATCACTTGCCACTACCGGCTCAGCTTCTGCTGCGTTTGGTTCTGTCGCTTCTGGCTCAACTGATGCTGCTATTTCTGGCGCAGGTATTACTGCGGGTGCTACAGCAGCTTGTTGTTCCTTCTCAGCAGCTTGAATGGCTTGATGGTAAACACTGGTCGATTCTGGTGAAACCCGCCCAGCCCAGCGTAGCATTATCACGGCAATCATAATGACCAGTAACAACGCCACAATTAAAATTGCTAAGGTCAATTGCAATGGTTCTTGCAACCATGAACGAAATGCTTGCCAACTGTCTGGGGATGAGCTTGTTTTACTAGCGCCAGCTTGGCGCTGCGAAGCAGTGTTGCTAGCGGCAGGTTGCAAGGCTTCCTTGGTAGCTGCCATCTCTGCGGCAAGCTGTTGTTGTAATTCGTCTTCAGCCGCTTGCTCGGCATCGACTTTAAGCCGCAATTCCTGCAATTCACGGCGCACACTCTCAAGCCGCTCTTGTAGTTGGGCATTTTCGTGATTTAAACGCTCAATCAGCTCGATTGACTCCGCCAGCTGCCCACGCAGCTGAGCTAACTCTTCACGTTCAAAAGTCACCGTATCCGTAACCACCGTCGGCGGTTGCTCAGCTTGAGGTTGCTCAGCTTGAGGTTGCTCGGCCCGTTGCTGATCACCGTGCAGCTTCGCTAGGCGTGCTCGAACGGCTTGCTGCGCGACATCAGGTACCCGTAGATAGAACCCATCGAGCATGCGGCTCGGATGATTGTCGACAAACGCGCGTGGATTCAGCTCAACAAACAGATCCATCATCTCGTATACTGATAGGTCTGTACTATCGCTGTAGTACATAGCGATGGACCATAAGGTGTCGGTTGATTTAATCGGGCCAAAGCGTTCTGGCTGCCACCGTTCATCAACCTGACGCGCCGCAGCCACAACTGCGGCATCTACTGCCTCTATGGCGGCACGCGTAGGCCCACTCACTCCACCAAACACCAACGCCAATAAGGCAACGAGAGCTATGCGATTCTGTTTCATGGAACCGATCCTTTGCTGAGTTCGTTATTGTTATAAATAATCTCGAATCAAGTGCTCTGCAATTTGAATGCTATTGGTTGCTGCACCTTTGCGAACATTATCGGCAACCACCCATAAGTTCAAACCATTTGGATGGGAAATATCATTGCGCACCCGGCCCACAAACACGTCATCGCTTCCCATTGCTTGCCCTACTTGGGTTGGAAAATCGTCGTTATGCTCTAATAACACCACGCCTGCTGCTGTACGCAATAAATCTTTCGCCGCCGCCGCATCAATAGGTTGTACGGTTTCAATATGTAATGCTTCAGCATGCCCGTAAAATACTGGGACTCGTACTGCTGTCGCATTGACCCGAATGCCTGCATCACCAAATATTTTCTGGGTTTCCCACACCATTTTCATTTCTTCTTTGGTGTAGTCGTTATCCATAAACACATCGATTTGTGGGATACAGTTAAAGGCAATCTGTCGACTAAACAAATGCGATTCTGCTGAGCGACCATTCAACAAGGTTACCGTTTGCTGGGCTAATTCATCCATGGCTTCCTTACCAGCACCTGAGGTTGATTGGTAGGTCGCGACGTTAATACGCTCAATGCCGACCGCATCATAGATTGGCTTAAGTGCTACCAACATTTGAATGGTTGAGCAGTTCGGATTAGCAATAATATTGCGGTTACGGAAATCTGCCAACGTGTGGGCATTGACTTCTGGCACCACCAACGGGATATCCGGCTCATAACGAAATTCTGACGTATTATCAATAACCACACAGCCAGCCTCCGCTGCCCTTGGGGCATACACTCGGGAGACACTACCACCGGCTGAGAAAAACGCAATTTCCACCTCACTCCAGTCAAACGTCTCGGCATCTAACACAGTTAACTCTTCGCCTCGAAAGGTTACCGTGTTACCGGCTGACCGACTACTCGCTAACGGAAACAGTGTTGCAACTGGAAATTCCCGCTCAGCTAAAAGTTCGATCACATGCTGACCTACCAGTCCGGTGGCCCCTAGTACTGCGACGTTAAATGCTCGTGCCATCACTGCTCCTGCGAAATATGAGGTAAAAACGTTAACTGTTGTAGGCGACGCTGCCACTGTGGTTGTTGTAACCAACGACCACCCGTCACCACCCCTTGTGATAATTCCGCACGTGCGCGGTAACAGCGACGCAATTGATCAAATGCAGCTGTCGTTAGTGGGGCTCGACGTAGTTGAGCATCATCCTGCACTATATCATAAATCTCGAGCACCCAAGATGCTAGCTCTTGCCAACGTGGTTCGGTTTCGGTATGCCAATGGAAACGACGGGTCGCGATAGGCCAAGGCGCTAACAGTTCTGTTAGTGGCGGTAATTGCAGCTGTGAGTGTCCCAGAAATTGTAGCAACTGCACCAACAGCTGCCGTGTTCCTGCCACCTTACCCACCACGCTGTGTCCGGCAATATGTGCGGTAGCTAATTTCAGCCACGGCAACACATCAGCGGCGATGGCAGGCTCGTGTTCCCACACGTCCAATACGACTTGCAACGCTTGCTGCCGTTGCATAGCCTGGCGTAAGGCTGTTTCCGCCACCACCGCACCACGGCTAGCATTAATCAATATGGCAGCTGCAGGTAATGCAGCTATCGCGGCTTCATCAAACAAATGGTAGGTCGGAAACTCACCGGTACGGATAAGGGGGACATGGCAACTAATGACTTGGCTGCGCAGTACCCGTTGCCAGTCTGCATGAACATCTACAACCCCTTGTTGTACTAAGGGTGGATCATAGTAATGAACCTGTAGCCCTAGCCCTTGCAAGCGTTGTCCGGCAGCTCTACCCGTGTGGCCAGCACCGACAATCGCCACTTCACCAGCCGGCAGCTCACCCTGAGCGAGGGCTAACTGACATACCGCGGCTGCGACATAATCCCCCACGGCTGCGGCATTCACGCCGGGGGTGGAGACAAAGGTTACCCCTGCAGCTGCACAGGCTTGTGCATCAACATGTTCTGTCCCAATGGTGGCCGTCCCCACCCAGCGTAGCTTGGGGGCTTGCTTGAGCAGGTCGCTATCAACACGAGTAATGGAGCGGATGAGCATAAATTCAGCGTCGGCTAACTGCGCTGCGGTAGGTTGGCGGCCAACAAAAGTAGTCAACTGAACCTGCTGCCCATGCGGGGCCAGTAACTGTGCGAGATATTCAGTTAGCTCCGTAACTAACGGCATTGTTGCATCAGCAAGTATGTGCATGCAGCAACCCTTATAATTGCGATGAATAAGAACGAGGTCTGTCGAGCATACAACAAAAAGGTGCGCTTGTGCGCACCTTTTTGTTGCCATTACCCTGCACGTACTGCGCAAGTATTACTGATATTTACGTAATACTAAGGTTGCGTTAGTACCGCCAAAACCAAAGCTGTTCGACATGACTGTCGTTAATTCAGCCGGTGTAGTTTCGCGCACAATGTTCATGCCTTCAGCAGCTGGGTCTAAATTCTCAATATTGATCGATGGCGCCACAAAACCGTGTTGCATCATCAATAACGAGTAGATAGCTTCGTGTACTCCAGCAGCACCCAACGCGTGACCTGTCATAGCTTTGGTGGCACTGATGTACGGCATTTGCGCGCCAAATACTTCGCGAATTGCTTCGAGCTCTTTGGTATCGCCTACTGGCGTCGAGGTACCATGGGTGTTCAAATAATCGATTGGCGTGTCAACGGTAGACAGCGCCATTTGCATGCAGCGTACTGCGCCTTCACCTGAGGGCGCGACCATATCAAAGCCATCCGAGGTAGCCCCGTAGCCAATAATCTCAGCGTAAATATGAGCGCCGCGAGCCAATGCAGTTTCAAGCTCTTCAATCACTAAAATTCCGCCACCGCCAGCTGGAACAAAACCATCTCGGTCGGCATCATAAGTACGTGATGCTTTTGTCGGCGTGTCATTGTACTTGGTTGACAAGGCACCCATGGCATCAAATTCCATGCCCAAGGTCCAGTGTAGCTCTTCACCACCCCCAGCGAATACGCGGTCTTGCTTGCCGAATTGAATCAATTCAAGCGCGTGACCAATACAGTGGGCAGATGTTGCACAGGCCGAACTAATGGAATAGTTCACCCCTTTAATTTGAAACGGTGTCGCTAAACAGGCGGATGTGGTCGATGCCATGCACCGCGGAACCATATACGGGCCGACCCGTTTTACGCCTTTTTCCCGCATGATGTCTGCAGCAGCCACTTGGTGTTCGCCTGAAGCACCACCAGAACCGACCACCAACCCAGTGCGGGGGTTTGAGACTTGCTCAGCGGTTAAACCTGCGTCTTCAATCGCTTGCGCCATGGCCATATAGGCATAAGCAGCCGAATCGCCCATAAAGCGCAGTGCTTTGCGGTCAATATGATCGGCAGGATCCGTACGTACGGGTCCCCAAACCTGACAACGCAGCCCCATATCGGCAAATTCTTGTGAAAATTCAATGCCCGAGCGTCCTTGTTTCAACGACTCCAGCACTTCTTGTTTATTCAATCCGATACTGGACACAATGCCCATTCCGGTAATCACTGCTCTTCTCATTCTCATATCCTGTCTTACTGAGCGCTGCTGTATGGTAGCCTACTTGACAAAAAAAGTGGTCTGCTTTCCAGTTATTCTAACCGATTCTTGTTAAACTATGACGTCATTATCTGTGTTTCTTTGACTTCAATAGGGTGCTTTGTGAGTCAAACCAAGTCGAATCCAGTATGTCATCCCCCCATTCAGCAGGCTAAGGTGCATTTTAATGACCTCGGCGTTCCTGTTGCTGACCAATTTGATGATATTTATTTTAACAACGAAAATGGGTTAGCGGAAACAAACTACGTCTTTTTACAGCATAACGATCTGCCCCAACGCTGGCAAATGACGACCACCACACCCTTTACCGTGGCTGAGAGCGGTTTTGGTACAGGGTTAAACTTTATCGCTTGCTGGGAATTATTCGAGCGCACTGCACCGGCAACACAACGCTTGCACTTTGTATCATTCGAGAAATACCCGTTAGCTCCCGCCGATTTGGCCAAAGCACTTGCGCCATTTTCACACCTCGCCCGCTATTGCCAAGCGTTATTAGCAGCTTATCCAACACCTCATGCAGGCTGCCATCGTTTACAGTTGACTGCGCGCGTGACGTTGGATTTATGGTTTGGCGACATTCACGAGCAACTCCCGCAATGGCTCCCTCATGCGAAACAAACGGTTGATGCATGGTTTCTCGATGGATTTGCGCCGGATAAAAACCCCCAAATGTGGCAAGCAAGTCTATATCAAGCGATGGCTGCAAGTTGTCGTGAACAGGCCACTTTTGCCACCTTTACTGCTGCAGGCACAGTGCGGCGTGGCTTACAAGCTGCAGGGTTTGAGGTACGAAAAACTAAAGGCTTTGGGCGTAAACGCGAAATGATTCACGGTACCTATACCGGTGCAACAACGACACGACCAGCCCGTCCCGCTGCCGATACTCCAATCACCATTGTCGGTGGTGGGATTGCCGCCGCCTGCGTTGCCTGGTCACTCACCCAACGGGGCTATCAGGTTCATTTGCTCACCAGCGGGGTTGCCGATGGCGCCTCAGGTAACGCACAAGGTGCGGTGTATCCATTGCTACAGGTTGAATTAAGCCCGTTAAGCCGCTTTCACTTAAGCGCGTTTGATCATGCTCGGCAGTTTTATCAACGCGTTGCAGAACCACATTGGCATGGTTCAGGGATGGTACAATTATCAATGAATGCCCGTCGCTTACAGCGCCAGCAAAAGCTCGCAAGCAGTGACACTTATGCTCCAGAGCTAGTGCGCTCACTACGCGCTGAAGAGACTCAGCAGCTCTGGGGGGAATTACCAGCCGTACCAGCGTTGTGGTACCCATCGTCGGGTTGGGTCGCACCGAAGCAGCTTATCCCTTATATACTTGCGCAGTGTGGTGAGCGCTTACAGGTCAGCTCCGATGTTACTATCACAGCCATCACCGCCACCGCATCTCAGCAGTGGGTGTTAACATCGGCGCAAGGCAAGCAATACCACGCGCAAACACTGATTCTCGCAGCTGGCGCTGGTCTAACTCAACTACTCCAGCCCTGGCATATTCACACCGAGGCCGTACGCGGCCAAGTGACTCAAGTGAGCGCCACAGACACCAGTCGACAGTGTCCACTCGTCGTCTGCTATAAAGGATATTTTACCCCAGTGGCAAGCGACAATACCCACTGCGTTGGTGCCACTTACCAACGGCACTTTTCGTGGGAAAACTATCAGCACTGCACTGCAGCCGATACAGCTGAGAATTTGACACAACTACAAACCGATATTCAGCAACCTTGGACGTACGCCGTAACCCCGGTTGCTGATCGCGCAGCACTGCGCCATACCACCCGTGATCACCTGCCGATAACCGGGTGGCTGACACCTTCATTGGGGGTAATTGGTGGGCTTAGCTCGCGGGGCTTCACCAGTGCGCCGATATGTGCCGAGTTACTGGTCAGTCAATGGCTACAGGAACCATTGCCGCTTACTGCTGAACTGGCTCAGCGGCTGGCACCGCAACGCTTGCAAGGCGTTGTAACAGTGCCTGAATGTGAGCCATATCGGTAGGTGACAGCTCGTGTTTGGCTTGCTCTACCGACTGCCGTACCGCCGGCATGATAGCAGCCGCGTCTGCTTGCTCGTGTAGTTCAAGTTGCGCCACCACCAAATCAAAGTGACCGCGTAAATAACCGCTCGCAAATAACTCATCATCGGTGCCCGTAACCACGATATCATCGAATAGTTGTTCTAACGCGCTTACATAATCTTGAAATAAGTGCTGAAAACCCACTGCTACCACCTTCTTGTCGTAAACACAAAGTATGTAGCATACCATACCAAGGAGTTTTTCTGGTACAATGTACGGCACAGAAATCAGCGATATTAGGACCTTTTAGGCGAAGTATTATGACGTTACGCATTGGATTATTTTATGGCTCAACCACCTGTTTTACTGAAATTGCAGCTGAAAAAATACAAGCTCAGTTTGCTCCCGGTCAGGTTGAGCTATTCAATATAAAAGATGTACCACTGCGTCAAGCAGAAGACTTCGACGTCATTATATTTGGCCTATCGACCTGGGATTTTGGCGAGATCCAAGAAGATTGGGAAAGCCACTGGAGTGATATTGCAGAGTTACAGCTCAACGGTAAAATTGTGGCACTGTTTGGCATGGGCGACCAAGTTGGTTACACCGATTGGTTCCAAGACGCCTTAGGCATGCTGCATGATGAGCTCGCAACCCATCCAGGTACCCAGGGGTGTGTTCGTATCGGCTTCTGGCCCAATCAAGGTTATGATTTCGCTGCCTCTAAAGCGCTCACTGCTGATGGCGAATTCTTTGTCGGCCTAGCGCTCGACGAGGATAGTCAATACCAATTAAGCGACGAGCGCATTCAACAATGGTGTGCGCAACTCAAAGATGAGCTTGCCAACGTTTAACTTCCTGCGCCTGCGCGGCGGTCGTCATGGGCACCGCTGTGGAGTGCCCCCACACCGGCCCGGGCCACGCTGCATCATTGACCGAACGCATCACCAAATGCACATGCAGTTGACTGACTAGGTTACCGAGCGCGCCAATATTTAACTTGTGGCCCTGTCCTAAGGCTTGTAACAACAGTCCTAATTGCTGAACTTCCACCCCCAGTTGCCGATACTGTGATGCAGATAATTGGGTCACCTCGGTACAGCCATTCACCCGTGGGACTAACATCAACCAGTCGTAACGTGCATCATTAAACCGTAACACCTCACACAACGGCCAACTGACTAACCAAAACGTATCCTGTTCCAAACGCGAATCCAACGTGAAATTAAGGCGTTCAACCGCGTTCAAGTCATTCCCCACGTTACTTTGAACAGCAAGTTTGTTATAACGGTGTATTGTTGTCATGAACAAAAGTCCTTATTTGGTTAACGAATAACTTAGCGATTAATACAGTGAGTCAACACCATGTTACGCATCGTTTTATTAACGGTTTTTAGTTTATTTATAGGGCTTAGCCAGCCCGCTTGTGCGGCCCCTCAAGGTGCCGACCAGGCCAGTGCAATTCAGCAGTTTACCGCTGCTATGCGTGCCCACGAAGGTTTTTTCACTTTCTATCACGACCCTGCAAAAGGTAAATACTATTTGCAAGTGCCACGCGCAGAGCGACAGTTCATTTTTCAGACCAGTTTACCTTGGGGCTTAGGCTCAAATGACATTGGTCTTGACCGTGGCCAACTTGGCCCAACCCGGTTAGCCAGCTTCTTGATCGAAGGCAATAAAGTGCTGTTGATCGAGCATAACACCTACTTCCGTGCCAACAGTGATAATCCAGCCGAGCGTGCGAGCATTAACGAGGCATTCGCAGACTCAGTGATTGCGGGCTTTACCACCGTGGCGGAAGATGCAGATGCCGTGTTGATTGATTACACCCCATTTTTGCTCAGCGATACCAACGGTGTTGCACGTCGCTTACGCAACGCCGACCAAGGTAACTATCAGGTCAATGTCGAGCGCTCTGTGGTGTACCCGCCTCGTAGTAAGGCGTTTGTCGACAACACAGAATTAGAAGCTAAAGTTACCTTTAGCGGTGAAGCTAAAGGGCATTACGTACGCAGTGTCGCGGCCGACCCTAACCATCTGACCATGCACCTGCACCATTCATTTATTCGCTTACCTGATAATAATTTCGAACCGCGTAAGTTCCACCCGCAAAGTGGTTATTGGGCTGAAACCCATCAGGATTATGCCGCACCGCTTGGTGAGTCGATGGCAGTGCAGTATATCCCACGGCATCGCGTTAGCAATGACAAACCGATCGTTTATTATCTTGACCCAGGTGTACCTGAGCCCGTTCGCACGGCACTCTTAGATGGTGCGCGCTGGTGGGCAGAAGCCTTTGCTGCCATTGATATGCCAAATGCGTTCCAAGTGCGTGAGTTACCCGCTGACGCCGATCCCATGGATGTTCGCTATAACACTATCCAATGGGTTCACCGCTCAACGCGCGGCTGGTCATATGGCGCATCAATCATTGACCCTCGCACTGGAGAAATCATCAAAGGTCATGTCACCTTAGGTTCACTTCGCGTGCGTCAAGACATGTTGATTGCGCAAGGGTTACTTGCACCTTTTGCCGGAGATGATGAAGCCGCCCAGCAACAACTCAAAGAACAAGTGGAAGCTATGGCCTTAGCCCGGATCCGTCAGCTTTCGGCGCACGAAGTTGGACATACCTTAGGGATTGCACACAACTTTGCGGCCAGTGCCGATGATCGCGCCTCGGTGATGGACTACCCGCACCCATTAATTAGTATTGACACCCAAACGGGCCGCTTAACCTTAGCTGACGCTTATACCGAAGGGCTTGGCATCTGGGATTTGCAAGTGGTGGCTTATGGCTACGGTAAGGCCGACCCCATGACCGTCATTGCGCAAAATCGTCGCCTCGGTCTGAGCTTTATTTCTGATCGTGATGCGCGAGCAGTCGGTGGTGCGCATCCCGATGCTCATTTATGGGACAACGGCAGTGACGCAGTCACTGAACTCGAGCGCATCCTAGCCGTGCGAGAAACTGCACTTGCCCATTTCGGATTGGGCAATTTAGCCGATGGCCGTCCACTCAGTGAGCTGCATAACGTGTTTGTACCTGTGTACCTTCTGCATCGTTACCAAGCCGAAGCAGCCGTCAAAATGCTCGCAGGACTTCACTACGACTATGCAGTGAAAGGCGAACCGCACACTGATATTCGTCCAGTCAACGCCACGCAACAACAACGTGCGTTAAAACAACTAAGCCGGACACTATCAGCCGAAGTGCTCGCGGTACCACCTACCATCGCTGATTTATTAGTACCCCCAGCCTATGGTGAGAATGCCAATGACCGAGAACGCTTCACTGGCTTGACAGGATTAACCGCTGACCCTGATACCATGGCTGCCAGCGCCGCACGCTTTGTGTTGGATTTAATGTTGCATCCACAACGACTCGAACGGTTACAGCAACAACATTACCGTGATCGGGCGATTCCAACCATCAGTATGGTGCTGAATGAAATTGCTACGACTGCGATCACGCCAGCGCAGGCAGCAGAAGCCAATTCGTTACAACAGCGGCTCGCATTTGAAGCGCTTGCGGCCATAGTACGCACCTATCAAATGGACGCCGTCAGCGCTACGGTGAAAGCACCACTGTTCCAGTTCTTGCAGCAGCAATTGCAGCAGTGGCAACGCAGCCCAGCATCGGCCCATCGTGATTATGCGATTTATGCTTTAGAACAGTGGGTTGCGGGCAAGCCATGGCCACTTAAACCAGCCCCTGAATTACCTCCTGGATCACCGATTTAATCGGCACCATAAAAAAAGCGCCAGCAGTTGCTGGCGCTTTTTGTTATCCGGCTCGTTTAATCTTGTGTTGCAAAGAAACTTTCTGGCAACCACCGTGGCCGCTCTACTTGATTAGCAATCTCTTGTCCAATCGCATAGTTAATTTGCGTGAAAGTCACGCCCGCATCATAGCGGATCGGCAAATCAGGTTGGTCGCTCGGACGGTGATAATGCTCAGCAAAGAACTTCGCCCAAACTTCACCACCATCTTCCCCTTCTGTCTTGGACGTAAACCCTGTCATTAAAAAGACCGCTGGGATACCTTTTTTCACAAATGGATAGTGATCAGAACGCGTGAAAATTGCTTGTTCTGGCATCGGGTCTTCACTTAACTCAATACCAAACTGCCCTGCCGCTTTCGCCACTGTCTCACCTAAGGTTGAATGCGTTGAACCGAAAGCAATCACATCAGCGAAATCATACAACAATACCGGCATGTCTAAGTTCACGTTCGCCACAATCTGCTGAATCGGCACGGTTGGATGATGAGTGAAGTAATCAGCACCTAACAACCCGCGCTCTTCAGCTGTGACGGCAAGAAACATCACCGAACGTTTTGGTCGCTCTGCTGCTTGCGCAAACATACGGGCAGTTTCTAACATGACAGAAACCCCAGAAGCGTTGTCAATCGCACCATTATTAATATGGTCGTCTTGGCTCAAATCTTTCGTTACGCCGATGTGATCTAAGTGAGCGGTATACACCACATATTCATTCGCCAGTTTGGCATCGCTACCCGGTAATACCGCAGCGACGTTCGGGCTACTCATTTGTTCATGCTTCGAGGACCGTTGTAAGCGCGCCGTTAGCCCTAGGTCAAAGCCACGTGGCGATTCTCCCTGCTCCATCTGCGCAAAAATATCGGCTAAGCTAACCGGTGCATTCGCAAACAAATGTTCCGCTGCTTCATGATGAATGTAGGCTGATGCTGCTAAGTTTTTGTAGGCAACATTCGGTTCACCGTTGGGATGCAACCAGCGCACGCTCGGTGCCCGTTGGTACATTGCGTTCACCTCAAACGGTCGTACTTTTTCTCGCGCTGGGGTGTGCAACGTAATGATACCCACCGCACCACGCTCCGCAGCAAACTTTGTTTTACTACTATTTAAGTGGGCACCTTCTTCACTCGGTAAATGCTCTGGCCGGCCTGTTAACATCACCACAATTTTATCGGTGACATCTAACCCTTGATAATCATTAATACCAAACGCCTCCGACACTAATCCATAACCAACAAACACTAGCGGAGCTTCAACGTCGTCGTGTTCACTATACGCATTAGGGCCAGTAATAAATTGCTTTGGATACTGCAATGCAATGGTCTCATCACCATTGGTAATAGTTATCGCAGCACTATTTTCAACCAAGTGACTGCGGCGGAATTGAATGCGCTGGAAGTAAGTGCCATTGTCACCTGCAGGTTCCAGGCCTAACCGTTTAAACTCCGTTGCCACGTACTGTGCGGCAATTTCATGGCCGCGGCTACCGGTATCACGGCCCTCAAGCTCATCACTTGCTAAAAACTCTAAATGCGCCTGTAACGCAATTGGGTCTGCAGTTACATGGTGCGCTGCTGGTGCTCCCTCAGTACACGCAGCAACCCCTAGTGCCAACATTAAGGCACTGATCGAATGAATGAATCGCATGGTTCGTATCCAGTTAATGTAATAAGTAAGTTGCTTGATACCCGCTGCCCCACGCCAAGTGCTACAAAAAAATCTTGCAGGCACTTAGAATTCTCGATATTGTTATATTATAACATTACATTATGGTTCAACGGAGATTCCTCGGTATGGTATCGCAGTTTCGCAAAACCCCGCTAGCGCTAATAGTAACAAGTTTTGTCAGTTTTACCGCAAGCTCGGCAGAAATGATCACGGAGCTAGACGATGTGGACGCACAAACCCATCAACATACAAACACCGAAATCATTACCGTGACAGCAACCCCACTCAATCATACCCCGTTAGAATCCGCGCAGCCTATTTCCATATTAGCTGGTGATGAGCTGCGCGAACAGCATGCCCATACCTTAGGCGAAACCTTAGCCAAAGTTCCTGGTGTCAATGCTACGCACTTTGCAGGTGTAGCAAGCAGTCCAATTATTCGTGGCTTAGATGGCCCGCGCGTCAAAGTCACCCAAAACGGGCTCGATAGTGGTGATGTATCACGTGGCTCACCCGATCATGCGGTCACCACCGAAACCTCAGTGGCTGAACAAATCGAAGTGTTTCGTGGACCAGCCACCTTACTCTACGGTTCTGGTGCGATTGGTGGCGTTGTTAACGTTGTCGATAACCGCATCGCCCAAGATTTTGTTGGCGGTACGCGTGGTTTTTATGGTGTGAGTGGGGATACGGCCAGTAATCGACGCGAAATCAGTGCTGGAGTCACCGCTGATCATCACCATACCGTATGGCATGTTGATGCCTATACCCGCCACAGTGGCGATTACAAAGTGCCCCGCTTCATCAATGCCGACGGTGAAGAAGTCACCACCATTGAAAATAGCTTCATTGATGCCCAGGGCGCCAACATTGGTGTGAGTTATTTGTTTGCGGATGGATATTTAGGCGTGTCTTACGGTCGGATGGAACAACAATATGGGATTCCAGGCCACGAACATCATGATCACGACCACGACCATGGTGATCCACATAGCGCAGGCCCTTATGCTGATTTATGGCAAAATCGCGTCCAAGTCCACGGTGGCTGGGACAACCCTGTAGCGGCCTTCAAACACGTTGAACTGCGCTATGGGTTTACTGACTATCAGCACCAAGAAATTGAACAGGGTATAGCTGGCACCACCTTTACCAACCGTCAACACGAACTACGGTTGACCGCCACCCATCAGGCGTGGCACGGCTGGACTGGTGCAATGGGTTATCATTACCTCACGCAAGAGCAAACCGCAGTCGGTGCCGAAGCCTATACGCCTGATTCGAATACCCGTAAGCACGCTGCATTCTGGTTATTGGAAAAACAACAAGACAAATTAAATTGGCAGCTTGGCGCGCGCATGGAAGATGTGCAGATTAACGACCGTTCTTTTACACCACTGTCGGCGTCGTTGGGGGTTACGTATCCAGTGAATGACACCTGGGTGGTGTCTGCTAATATTGCGCATGCTCAGCGTGCCCCTACTGCAGCCGAGCTCTATGCCAATGGCCTGCATTTAGCAACCCGCACCTATGAACTAGGGTTAGGCTACGAACTGGAGCAGACCGGTGAACATCACTACCATTTACATGAAGTACACCAACCAGGGCGAGTAGAAAAGGCCAATAACATTGACCTGGGTCTTCACTTAAATCAGCAGCGCTTCCATATGGATTGGTCGCTGTTTTATAACCGCGTCGATGATTTTGTCTTTGGCACCTTCACCGCTGTCAACCACCTCGATATCCACCATGATCATGCCCATGACCATGACCATGGTCATGATCACGGCCATAATCACGACGAGGGCTTACCGGTCTTAGCCTATACCCAACGTGATGTGGATTTATACGGGTATGAATTCAATGCAGCTTATGACCTGACGTCCTCCTGGACGCTTGGATTCTTCAGTGATTACGTACGCGCTAAAACCCGGGATGGCGGTGAAAACTTGCCACGGATCCCAGCGCAACGCTTCGGGGGCGATCTGCGTTACCAAGCTGATACGTGGGAAAGTACCCTCAGTTACACGTGGTATAACAAACAAACCCGCATTAGCTATGGCGAAAGTCTAACCGACAGTTTTGGGATGCTAAATGCCCAAGTGAACTGGTTCCCAACCGTATTGGCAAACCAAAATATAAGCATCTATATCAAAGCTGAAAACCTAACTGATGAGCTCGGCTTCGTCCACAGCTCATTTTTGAAAGAGCAAGCGCCGATGCGCGGTCGCAATCTGAGTATTGGTATACGCGGCGAATTCTAGCGCACGGTCCGTGCGCTTTATCGCAGCCACTAAAGTATTAACTTGAGCTTTGATAAACTACGAGTGTTTCATTTATCAACAAGGTCAAGTCACTATGGTTTTTTACCGTCTTTTGCATGCTCTTATCGGGCTGGTTGCGCTGGCTATGATGGGAACATTCGTGGTACCAATGACGGCAAATGCCACGCAGAATCCAGCTACACTCACCATTGAGCGGATATTTTCAGCACCAGCGTTAACCACCGCCGCGCCACAACAAATTAAATTTGCCCCATCGGGGCATCAAATCAGCTACCTCAAAGGTTCAGCGGATGCCCCGAACGTGCAAGATTTATGGCTATACGACGTGCGGCAAGACACCCATACCTTGATTGTTGCGGCTGCGAGTTTAATCGATTTTGAGCAGCCGCTTGCCGCCGAAGAAAAAGCCCGGCGTGAGCGCCTGCGCATCAGCTCGCGCGGCATCATTGATTATTTCTGGTCACCCACGGGTGATGCACTATTGCTGCCAATTCGTGGCACTTTGTACTTGTACGATTTGACCAATAATCAGGTTCGCCAATTAACAGACGATGCTATCGCAGCCACCGATGCTCGGTTTTCTCCCCAAGGTAACTTTGTCAGTTATGTGCATGACTACGATCTCTACGTCATTGCACTGCACACTGGGCTCACCTATCGCGTCACTCAGCGTCAAAGCTCAACTGAACAGTACGCTACCGCAGAGTTTGTCGCGCAAGAAGAAATGAAACGCATGACCGGCTACTGGTGGAGTCCAGATGAAAGCACTCTCGCACTCACCCGCATCGATTTAAGCCCCGTTGCTATACAACGCCGGGTCGATGTGTATGGTGACCGGACTGAACTAGTCGAGCAACATTATCCAGCAGCTGGCACCAATAACGTTGCTATCGACCTCGGGTGGTTGCGCATTGCGGAGGTAATGCGTGAACCCAAGGATGACGACGAACACGCGGATCAAGCACCTAAGATACACTGGCTACAACTTATGCAACGCCACGAGCAGGGCTATCTCGCGCGGGTTAAATGGTTGCCCGATAGCCAAAGTATTAGCTACCAATGGCAAAATCGTAGCCAGAATAAATTAACCCTGTGGCAATATCCCCTCGTGCAAGGTGAACCACGGGTGCTGATTGAAGAAACCAGCACCACCTGGGTCAATTTGCATGACGATTTGCACTTTATGAATGATAGTCGCCACTTTATTTGGGCATCTGAACGTAGCGGTTACAAGCATCTCTACTTGTATCGCACAGACGGCAGCCTCATTCGGCAGTTAACCTCAGGTGACTGGATGATTGATCATCTCAACTTCGTCGATGAAATTACAGGGGTAATTTATTTCAGTGGGCGCCGCCAATCGCCACTGGAACGCCACTTATACCGCGCCAGTTTAAATACCAGTGCACCAGGTCAACCTAGCCAACTCAGCACTCGTGCTGGAATGCACACCATTGTGTTTGCTGGTGATGGGCGCAGCTACATTGATTATTTCTCCAGTACCCGACAGCCACCACAGGTCAGCTTGCACGGCCCCACCGGTGAACGCATCACTTGGATCCATGAAAACCGTATCGATCAGCACCATCCATTACAACCCTATATGGCGAACTGGAGCTATCCAGAATTCGGGCAGCTCAAAGCTGATGATGGCCAAACCTTACATTACCAAGTGTACAAGCCCAATCCATTAGCTGATAACCAGCGCTATCCTGCCATTGTTATGGTGTATGGCGGACCACGGGCGCAACGGGTGACAAATAGTTGGGGTGATTACTTCACCCAATACTTGGTGCAACAAGGTTATGTGGTGTTTAAATTAGATAACCGTGGCAGTGGTAATCGTGGCCGCCAGTTTGAAAACCCGATCTATCGTCAAATGGCATCGGTGGAAGTGGCTGATCAGCGCGTCGGCGTACAATGGTTAGCCCAACAACCTTATGTGAATGCCAATAAGATAGGGGTATTCGGTCATAGTTATGGTGGCTACATGGCACTTCACCTGATCATGCGAGCACCTGACTTATTCCACGCTGCCGTTGCCGGAGCGCCAGTAACCGACTGGGCCTTATACGACACCCATTACACCGAGCGCTATATGGGAACCCCGCAAGATAACGAAGCTGGCTACCGCCAAGCAAACGTGCTCACCTACGCCGACCAATTGCAGCGTCCGTTACTGGTCTATCATGGCATGGCTGACGACAACGTGTTGTTTACTCATACGGCTAAGTTAGCACATCGATTGCAACAATCGCTGAAGCCGTTTGAAATGATGGCCTACCCCGGCGAAGCCCACGGTATCTATGGGCGCGAGCCGAATATCCATCGCTACAAACTCATCGCGGACTTCTTTGATCGCCATTTACGGTAACGCCGCGAACAAGCTATACTAAGCGCATCATCACCCATCAAGAGGATTTCAGATGCGCTTTTTATCTCGTCGCTTAGTCATGCCCAACGACCTCAATTTTGCTGGCTCATTGTTCGGTGGCCGTATTTTGGAATGGATTGACGAAGAAGCCTATATCTTTGCGGCGTGCCAATTAGGCCACAAAAGCTTGGTGACCAAACACATTGGTGCGATTGCATTTGAAACATCGGCATATCAAGGCGATGTGGTTGAATTCGGACTGGAAGTTAAAGCGGTAGGTACTACGTCCATTATCGTGACATGTGTCGTACGGAATAAACAAACCAAACAAAACATATGTGTGGCGGACGATATCGTGTTTGTTCATATCGACCCAGAAACACGCACGCCACAACCACACGGCAAAACGAAAGCGCAGCTCGACGCTATGCCGATTACTGCGCCATAACCAATTAACGCTGCAAGTAGCGACCCGCAAAACAGGTCACAGGTGTGGCGGTTGGCTTACCATGTTGCCAATCGCCGCCTTCTACTCCACTACCAGCAATATCTACATGCACGTAAGGTAGCGGCTGCTCGCTATTTTGACCGTGCTTATCAAGGCCTGCCGCAATCATCAAGAACGCCATGGGGAACTGGTGCCCACGTTTAGTGGTGGCCGAAGGTCCGGTGTTGCTCGATAAGGTATCATCGGCTTTAGTCCGCGGCCGTACCATCTCAAAATCTTCCCGCCGCAACCAAGAAATTTCCGCCGGATCACCGTACTGCTCACCTGCTTCCCACAATTGCTCGGCAACCTGATCTGCGCGTGCTGGACCGTTAGGAACTAACGCTGTATATGGCCCTTTCGCTAACGCCGCGTGGCCAGTTAAGGTGGCGACGCTAAACAGCTGCGGACGTGGATATTGGCTCGCTGCCACCCGCAAATGTGACAGTAAATCAGCCAGCACTAACCGGCCTTCAGCATCAGTATTACCAATACGTACGCGAACACCACTATGGCCAGTAACAATTTCATCAGAAACAAACGCATCAGCACCAATACTGTTACGGACTAAGCCAAGTTCAGCGACCACGCTCACAGTATCTGGGCGCAGTTCCGCAACGGTTTTCACAAAGCCCGCCACACCTGCAGCACCACCTTTATCACGGCTCATACCAGCCATGTGGCCACCGGTTTTCACATCAGCACCACCGGTATCGTAAACCACCCCTTTGCCGGCCAGCAGTAAGGTTTGCTCTGCAGCTGGAGCTTTATACTCTAACCGCACAACACAAGGTTGGTGACGCTCCACATTGATTGACGCTCGGGCGACGGCCATAAACAGCGGGTATTCGTGCTGCAGTTGTTGTAGGTCATCAATCACAGTGACTTTCACCGGAGTGTGCGCAAATGTTTGTTGGCAATACTCAGCGAACCGTCGCGGCGCCATACGCTCAGGCTCAGTACCAGCTAAATCACGAGCGACCCGTTTGCCTGCTTCGACTGCTTGCAGCCAATCGTCGTCTAGCGCACCAATCATGCCCACCGTAGTGACCGTTTCCAAGGTGTCATCACCATGGAATTCACGGGCTTCTAATGGTTCATAGAGGGCTTGGCAAATGCCCCAGTATGCAACGGCTTCTGCTTGGTTGTACCGCTCGTCATCCGGGATGCCAAACAACACGACCAAGGGTGCTGTGGCACCCGCTTGTTGCACGATACGTGCAGCTGCACCAGCAGCATCACCCAGCGCACGGACGTCAGCATAATCCTGCACTAAAGAACCTGTTGGCGCTAACATTAACCGACCTCCAGCAACATCTGCTGGTACTAATAAAGGCTCTTGACCCACGCGTTTATCAAGCCGCTTAGCTTGTGCCACAAACTCACTGAAATCTTCGGGTACTGGTCGACTAAAGTCGCCTAATAAAATCACCGCATCAAAATCTTCACTGGCTGTTGCAGCGTAACTTTCAAATACTTTAACCGTTGGAAATGCCATAATTACCTCAATTATTTAATCTGTCATAGAGCGTTTATAGCCGCCGCCACGTGGTGCCTTGAGCACCATCTTCTAACTCTACATTCATGGCTTTTAACGCATCACGAGCAGCGTCAGCACGCGCCCAATCTTTGGCTGCACGAGCTTCTTGGCGCTCCTGAATTAAGGCTTCAATCTTAGCAACATCAGCCCCGTCACCTTGTAAAAATGCTTTAGGCTGCTGCGTTAATAAGCCTAATAACTGTCCGAGCTGACGCAATTGTGCAGCATACGCAATGGCTTTTTGCGGTTCACTGGTGCTGGTACGATTCACTTCCCGCGCCAACTCAAATAATACCGATAACGCTTCCGGCACATTGAAATCATCATCCATGGCCGCATTAAAGCGTGTCACATACTCGGCCGTCAGTTCTTCGTGGACCGGCCCTTCAGGAATATCTCGTAAGGCCGTATACAACCGCTCCAAACTCGCCCGAGCTTGCGCAAGATTCTCTTTAGAATAGTTCAATTGCGAACGATAGTGGCTCGACAGCAGAAAATAACGTACCGTCTCGGCGTCATATTCAGCTAGCACATCGCGGATCGTAAAGAAGTTTCCGAGTGACTTCGACATCTTCTCTTCATCCACTTGCACCATACCACTATGCATCCAGTAATTCACATACTGGCTTTGGTTAGCACAACAACTTTGCGCCACCTCATTTTCATGATGGGGGAAAATCAAATCAGAACCACCACCGTGAATATCAAAGTTCTCTCCCAAGTGACGTTTGTTCATGGCTGAACACTCAATGTGCCAGCCTGGTCGACCATCCCCCCAAGGTGACGGCCAACTTGGCTCACCGGGCTTAGCTTGTTTCCACAACACAAAATCCAATGGATCTTGCTTATGTTCATCAACATCAACCCGGGCGCCGGCTTGCAGTTGGCTCAGATCTTGGCCACTAAGGCGCCCATAAGCAGGGAAGGTACTAACGTCAAACAATACATCACCATTACTAGCCACATAGGCGTGCCCTTGTGCCAGCAGACTTTCAATCATGGTAATAATATCACCCATATGCCCCGTTACCGTTGGCTCAATATCCGGACGGAGTAGATTCAATGCATCAAAATCTTCGTGCATTGCACGGGTATACTGCTCGGTGATCGCATCAATGGACGCATTCCGCTCTGCTGCGCGTCGAATAATTTTGTCATCTACGTCCGTAATGTTGCGCACATATTTAACTTGATAGCCGCGTGAGCGTAAAT
The DNA here is from genome assembly GCA_029279945.1 of Pseudidiomarina indica. Classification (GTDB taxonomy): domain Bacteria; phylum Pseudomonadota; class Gammaproteobacteria; order Enterobacterales; family Alteromonadaceae; genus Pseudidiomarina; species Pseudidiomarina indica_A. Next base: position 236,200 of record JAJUHK010000002.1, read on the forward strand.
AACGGACAACCACATCAAATGCGACATAGGTTCGCGCATGACCAATATGACAGTAGTCGTAAATGGTTACTCCGCACACATACAGTTTCACGACTCCTGGCGTGATCGGTCGAAACTCTTCTTTTTGGCGGGTTAACGTATTATAAATCTTCAACATGCACTGTCGCTCCTGGGTTACTGCATGGCCATACGAATTCAATTGCTCAATATGATAACGCAAGGTACGCCTTCGCAACAAACAATGCTAAACTTACGCGCGAAATTAATCTGTAAACAATGGAGTCAAGCAATGCAGGTTATCCTACATACCAACCATGGCGATATCACGATCAAGTTATTTGCCGAGCAAGCCCCTAAAACAGTCGCCAATTTTGTTAATTATGTGCGCGAAGGATTTTACGATGACACGTTATTTCATCGGGTTATTCGTGGCTTTATGATTCAAGGCGGTGGTTTTAATTTAGAAATGGTGCAAAAGCCAACACTCCCGGCGATTGATAATGAAGCCAACAATGGCCTTGCCAATAACCGTGGTACCGTTGCCATGGCACGGACACAAGATCCACACTCAGCAACGGCACAATTTTTTATCAACGTGGCTGACAACGATTTCCTGAACTTCCGTAACGAAAGCATCGGTGGCTGGGGCTACTGCGTATTTGGTGAAGTCGTTGAAGGTATGGATGTCGTCACCGCCATTGAAAATGTCCGCACCAGCCATGCTGGCTTCCACCAAGATGTGCCCGTCGAGGACGTCATTATCAAAAGCGCTACGCTGGTGGAATAATTGATGGCCACCTGGTTCATTGCTGACCTCCATTTAAGCCCAGTGCGCCCGGATATCACCGCACTATTTCAGCATTTTCTGACTCACCAAGCCCGCAATGCCGAAGCGTTGTATATTCTGGGGGATTTATTCGACGCTTGGATTGGTGACGATGATACCAGTGACTTTGCCAGCACCATTCAAACCGCACTGCGGCAATTAACGCAACAGGGTGTGCCGGTCTATTTTATGGCCGGCAACCGTGATTTCTTGATTGGCCCGCAATTTGCCCAGCAAACCGGCGTTCAGCTACTGACCGAACCTACCATTATTGATTTATACGGCACGCCAACCTTGTTATTACATGGCGATACCTTGTGCACCGATGATGTTGGTTACCAGCGCTTTCGAAAAATCATTCGTAACCCCAGCCTACAACGATGCTTACTCGCACTCCCATTATCAATGCGAATGTGGATAGCCAAACGCCTGCGCGCAGCCAGCAAAACTCAACAGCCACTCACCCAACAGCAATTGGCCATTATGGATGTAAATACTGATACTGTTGCGGAAACTTTTATGGCCCACCAGGTCACGCAGATGATCCATGGGCATACCCATCGTCCGGCGATTCACCAACACCTGCTCGCCAATGGGCAAACCGCCGAACGTATTGTCGTCGGTGATTGGTATACGCAAGGGAGTATGTTAGTGGTCACTCCTACCAGCCGGGAACTGCAAACTCAGCCGTTGCAATAGGTACTGGACCACTGTGGAAGCGAAACTCATCATCGCAGCCAAGGATTAAATTGGCTTCAATAACTCCGAATTCACGGATGCGAGCACGAATACAAGTACCTGCCACCTGCTCAGCCAACCGAATATAGTCCTCAAAATGACGCGCTTCAGAACGCAATAAACTCCGATAGAATTTTGCCAAGCGCGGTTCCATATAAGGTGCCAATGCAGCAAATCGCTCGCACGAACGGGCTTCGATATAGGCACCACAAATTAATTTATCAACTAAGGTCGCGGGTTCATAGGTTCGCACATGATGTAATAAACCACGCGCATAACGGCTCGAGGTAATATTGGTATACTCGATATCAAGCTCATCCATAATTTCAAGCACTTGATAAAAATGATGCAATTCTTCCTTAATTAGTAACACCATTTTATCGATCAATTCTTGGCTATAGGGAGTGTGCCGCTGCGGTAACATGGTTTTCGTCAACTTGGCATGATCTGCCAAATCACGCCAGTTTCCGTGCTTACGATAAACAAAGTCCTCATAGGGCTTGAGCCACGCCAGCAGAGCATCACCGCTTTCGGCATCAACAGCATAACGACGGATCAACAACATTGCCGACTGTGCCGCTTTGAGCTCACAAATCAAATGATCAATGAGCAACACCGGTAAATTCTCCGGTTGCCGCGCAGCATGAATCCATGCCGCCGGTGTTTCACAGTGCAGAAATTGCCGAATCGGTAATAATAATGTGTCCATTCGTTAATCTCATTCAGATCCAATCAAGGCCAATACACTTACATTTATCATGGTTATAACCCATAAAACTGCTTGACTATGTTGAAAAACCGACCAATATTGATGGTAAGGCGCATCGACAAGCGTCCGTAATAATCATTGGGATAGCAGTACCAAACAGACAACAACAGAAGTTGAGGTTCATTATGATTTTAAATCACATTTGGGGGCTTTTCGCTCATCCCGTTGACGAATGGAAGGCAATCGATCAACGCCATGAAAGCATCCGGTTTGCGCTCGGCCATATACTCATTGTAGCGCTGCTGCCCTGTGCTGCAGCTTACTACGCATCGGTTCATTTAGGCTGGAGTGTCGGCACTGGTTATGCCACCTTTTTAACCGAGTCCAGCGCACTCGTCATGGCCATTGCCATGTACGCAGCCATGATTGTTGGCACCTTTGCACTCGCTTACTTAGTGCATTGGATGGCAAAAACCTTTGGCGCCGAACCAACCTTCACGCAATCGCTTGAGCTAGCAGCCTATACTGCGACACCTGTTATGTTATCTGGTATTGCAGCATTGTACCCAGAATTGTGGTTTATCACTATGGCATTCTTAGCCGGTGTTGCCTACTCGGTTTATCTGCTCTATGCAGGCGTCCCGATTTTAATGCATATTCCAGAAGAGCGCGGCTTTATCTATGCGTCTTCTGTCGTCACTGCCGGGTTAATCATGATGGTCATACTCATGGTAACCTGTGCCATTATCTGGACCAATGGTTTCGGCCCAGAGTATATGTAATTTAATATCCTCTCATTTATGCCTAAGCCCAGCAACCGCTGGGCTTATTTCATGGCAATCACGGTGCATCTCAACGCCCAAGGGCTACTGTTGAAGCGATTTTTCTGCTAGGCTTAGCGCGTTTTTAACGAACCACCATAGCGTTTTAAAAGAAAGTGGTATCTGTATTCGCAAGGAACTGTTATGTCCAACAACAATAAACTTGAAGACAAAAAAAAGCTTAGCCTAACAGCTCGTATCGTTATCGGCATGGTTGCTGGGATGCTCCTAGGTGGCTTTTTGAATCTTGTATTTCCCGACAACGCCTTTGTTGAAGCTTATTTGAGCCAAGGATTATTTTACGTTGTTGGCCAGATTTTTATCTCTTCTCTCCAAATGCTCGTCGTGCCATTAGTATTTGTATCCTTAGTGTTGGGTACGTGCTCACTCAGTGACCCGAGTAAATTAGGACGCTTGGGGGGCAAAGCCGTTGGGCTATATTTAATCACCACTGCCTTGGCCATCGCATTTGCGATTTTTATGGCAGTGATTGTTAAGCCAGGGAGCGGAATTCAACTTACCTCTGAGGCTGTCTACCAACCTAACACCGCGCCATCACTTGCCCAAGTCATTATTGATTTATTTCCCACCAACCCCTTTGAAGCCTTCGCTAACGGCAATATGCTGCAAGTGATTGTGTTCTCATTGCTGTTCGGGATTGCGATGGCCTTTGTGGGAAAACCGGGCTTACGCACCAAAGCTTTGTTTGAAGATTTTAATGAAATTATTCTAAAGCTCGTGCTTATTTTGATGCATGTTGCACCCTACGGGGTATTTGCACTCATGGCGAAATTATTCGCCGAAACTTCGTTTGGTACCATCTATACGCTTGGCAAATATTTTCTTGTCGTGTTGATCACCTTGATCATTCACGGCCTTGTAATGTACTCAGTGCTGTTAAAGTCGTTAACTGGTTTGAGCCCAGTCGTGTTTTTGAAAAAAATGCGGGAAGTGCAGATATTTGCCTTTAGTACATCAAGTTCAAACGCCACTATGCCAGTCACCCTAGAGACAGTGACCAAGCGTCTTGGTGTACATAATAGCGTGGGTTCGTTTACTGTGCCGTTAGGTGCCACCATCAATATGGATGGTACGGCAATCATGCAAGGTGTCGCGACGGTATTTATTGCCCAAGTGTTTTTGGTTGATCTCTCGCTGATGGATTACTTAACCGTCATCATGACCGCAACTTTGGCATCCATTGGTACGGCAGGTGTGCCGGGCGTAGGTATGATTATGCTGGCTATGGTGCTAAACCAAGTTGGGCTACCCGTTGAAGGTATTGGTCTCATTATCGGTGTGGATCGATTGCTTGATATGACCCGTACTGCAGTAAACGTCACTGGGGATGCAATGGTATCGGTAGTGGTCGCTAAGAGTGAAGGTGAGTTTGATGAAGCAACCTACCTTGACCCAAATGCTGGCCTCACCATGAGAGATAATTAAACCCTGACCCACAAGGCAATGGTAAAACATTGCCTTGTGTCGTTTCCCCTAGGGTTGTTTGTGCATAAAGTTCGTTAAAGCTTGCAGCGTCGCTACCGCATGCCGACCAACCCGCTCACCTAAGTTTTTCTTCTGAATATAGCGTACCAAAAACATATCATGGCTTTCCCGACGGGCAAGTAGCCATGCATCACTGGTACCAATGGAATCCACTAAGCCATACTCTATCGCTTCTTGTGCCGTCCAATATTCGCCCGTAGCCACCTTATTGAGGTCTAGATTCGGTCGATAACGTTGCACATGGGTCTTAAACTGGCGGTGAATACTTTCTAACTCTTCCTTAAACTTCCGCCGACCTTCATCGGTATTCTCGCCAAACACCGAAATCGTTCGCTTGTATTCACCCGCGGTGATCTGTTCATAATCTACATCGTGCTTTTTCAACCAGCGATGAAAGTTTGGTAGCTGTGCAATGACGCCGATCGAGCCAATAAACGCAAAAGGAGCTGCTTGGATATGATTGCCCACGACCGCCATCATATAACCACCACTTGCGGCAACTTTATCGACGCTAACGATCACCTCTAATTCAGCATCACGTAGACGTGCTAACTGAGCGGCGCCTAGCCCATAACCATCGACTGCACCACCAGGGCTTTCCAGTCGTACAAACACCTGCTCGCCTGGCTCTGCTACCGCCACAATCGCATTCACTTCACGCCGTAATGATTCCACTTCATTCGCGTCCACCCCACCTTTAAAGTCAATCACGAAAATTCGTTTTCTGGGGCTTTCTTTGGCTAACTGTTTTTGTTGTTGCTTTAACGATTTTTGCGCCTTTTTACGTTGCTTTTTATCCAGCAACTCTAGCCGTAACCGCTCTACACCATCGCGCAAATCATCGGATAACCGATCAATGACTAATTCACCTTTGCGCACTTTTTGACGTTGGCTAACCTGCACCAGAAAGCCGGCAATAAACATGACCGCGAACACCACAATACCCGCTTTCAGCACAAAGGCAGCGAGCTCGTACATCATTTCCATCATCATTCTTCTCCACAAAAAAAGGCCGACGATGCGGCCTTTTTAATCATAGCATTTTCCTGCGCGTTACTGTTTAACAACAGCAGGGTTTTGCACTGGGATAACAGTGTTATCCGTTGCAAACCAGAATGCAGTTTGCGTTTGCATTTCTTGAGTTGCCGCAGGTGATGCAGCAGGATTCACGATTGAACCGTGATCACCAGCAATGAAACGTACCGCGCCAGAAACTGGGGTGCCATCAGATGAGGCATAAGTTTCAGCGATAGCTTGGAGCTTCAATGCTGCAATCAGCGGCTCAGTACCAGCCAATGGTTTGTTTGGTACCGTGTTTGGAATGACCTGGTCAGGTAAGTTTGCCGCACCGTCACCCACCACTTCGATTAAGTGAACTGGGCTACCGGTCGCCACCACTGTGCTCGCGTAGTTGATTGGATCTGCTGAATCCACCACGGTTTGCGCAGCAAATGCAAATTGCTCAAATACTGCACTAATCGCCGCTTGCTGTGCATCACTGAGGCTATCCCAGAACTCGTCATACACCGCAATCATCACCGCTTGGAACGCTGGGTCATTTGGACCAACCCCTTGTGCTGCAGCCGCGCTGTTTACAGCCGCCGCAAACTGTGCGTTTTGACTATACAGTAACTGGCTCTTGATCACCGGACCAAATGAACCTGACTCTAACAAGAAGTTAGCGATGCTACCGCCTGGTGCCATGAACGAGCTACCATTCACTGCAAACAAGGCGCTTGCTGGTGCTAATGGGCCGTCCATTGGAGTATTAGCAACGGCAGTAAACGCAGTACCTGCAATCGCACCTAATGAGTGACCAGCGAAGTAAACACGGCTTGAATCAATTGGCGCATTAGTCGCATTCAATGCCAAGCGTAGGCCTAACAAGTCAGTGACTGATTGGCGCAGGTTATCACGGGTCGTTAACAAGCTACCCAAGTTCATGTACGCAGTTGCTGGGCCTTTACCAGAGGTTGCGTTGATTGGGCCGAAACCACGGTCACCGTGCAACGGATGGTCAATCGCAACAGTAGCAACACCGTTCAGCGCCATCATACCTGCTAATGCAAGTACGGTTTCCTTATAGGCGGTGATACCGTGTTGGAAAATCGCCACCGGCCAGCCATTTTCAGGCATTTCGATGGGCTCCATACCTTGCAAGCCACGTACCGCGTTAACCGTTGACAAATCTGGTACAGTCATGACCGCATTAATAGTCACTTGGCCTTGTACCGCAGGGACTGGGTTATACTTGGTCACGTGACGTTCTTCGTCCACACCTGGGAAGTCCATCGCCGCGATTGCTTCCGGCGTGTTTGCTTGTAAACACGCTTGAACCCAAGCAGGAACAAAGGTTGCTGCACCACCAGTTAACCAAGCTGGGTTAATTGATGGCGTATTCATCGGGTCAATAGCACCCGCTTGAATCGCACCTAATACTGCTACGCCGCTATCACACTTCGCCATCCAACGCCCTTCTAACGGCGCAGTTGGATTTTCCTCAGTGGGTAATGGTGAGAAGTATGGGAGGGTGACTTGACCGCCATAGACTTGTGCAGTGCTTGCCAGCGCATAAGCTGGATTCGTCGGGTCATTAGGTAGCATACCCGCTTGCACCAATGCTTGGGCAGCGTTGTAACCTAATGGCATCACTCCTAATGAAGGCGATGGCGTACCCACTGCCGCGGTGGCAGAGAATTGCATCGCTAACATGGTTTTGACCATGTGGAACGCATCAGCGGTAGACTGCGTAGTAAAGCTTGACGCATAAATCACTGAATCAGGGTCGACACCCGCCGCAGCAAGAGCCGCCTCATGACTATTGATTAGACCTTGCAGGCTTAATGCTGCTGGATCATTAGAGACTGGGTTAGTCGCTACCGGGCGCTTCATCAAACCATAAGTTTGTGATGGCTTCACCGTACGGTTTAGCGAGTCACGGATATTATCTGTGAGTACCGCTAAATAACCTGTCTTCGCTTTAAATGGCTTCAGCGGGATTACCGCAACGCTATTGGCACCGGTTGCCTTGACGATAAAGTCCTCACCGTGCACCAGCTCGGCTGCCACTGCGCAAGTCACTGCTGGACTTGCTGCATTCAAGCACGCCTCACTCACATCGCTACCACCCATGATGGTCTCAAACAGGCGAATTGAGCCCGGCGCTTCTAATGATGCGGAAGTCACCGTGACGGCTTTGCCGTTGGCATCAACTGGTAGTGAGAAATTAAAGGTTAGGGTTGAATGCGTACCCCAGCCATCGAGGCCATTAATCGCAACCTGCGGGTTACCGCCATCGGTTGGATCAGCGACAGGTAAGTTTAATGTTCCGTCAACACTACCGCTAAGCAGAATGTTGCTCGGAACAGGTACTTGGCCATTAGAAGGATCAAATACCACTCGTGTGGCTGATACCTGATATTCTTCTTTGACCGATTCAGGCGCATCGTCACCGCCGCCACAGCCGACAAGGCTAAGTGCACTACCGATTGCAGTTACAAGCAAGAGTTTTTTCATGAGACTTCCCCAATCCTTGTTCGTGTTGTTATGTTATAAGCACCTGCAGGATGCTGTTGTTCATTTTGTCTATCATCGCCTTTTTATACTGGTACGACAAGATGTTTTAGATAACAAAATTTTATACACTGTCTTAGCCTAAGTTGAAAGTATTTCTCTATAATTTGTTACCAATTACTGAGAATCATAGCAAAAAACAGTACACTTGCTGTATTCATCCAAGAATTTTATAGAGTGTAAGTGAACCATGACCGCAAAGCAGATTGATCCAAAGCAGTATGAAATCAAACCAGGCGTACTCGCCGGCAAAGTTATTTTAGTCACCGGCGCGGGTGATGGTATTGGCCGGGAAGCAGCAAAAACCTACGCTGCGTGCGGAGCGACAGTGATTCTGTTAGGCCGCACAGTAAAAAAATTAGAAGCGGTCTATGATGAGATTGTCGTCGCCGGAGGGCCAGAACCGGCCATAGTACCATTGGATATGAAAGGTGCCACTAAATCTCATTATCAAGGCATGGCGGCGACCATCATTGAACAATTCGGTAAACTCGACGGGGTTCTACAAAACGCCGGCGTCCTCGGAGTACTCTCGCCGTTTGAGCATATTGACCATGATTCGTGGCATGAGATCATGCAAGTGAACGTCACCGCCCAATTTATGATGATGCAAGCCTTGCTACCGGCATTGCGCAAAGCGCCACACGCCAGTGTTATTTTCACCTCATCGGGCGTTGGCCGCGAAGGCCGCGCATTTTGGGGGCCTTACGCAGTGAGTAAGTTTGCTATCGAAGGTTTAGCGCAAGTGATGGCCGATGAATATGAAGGCACCAACCTGCGGGTAAACGTGATTAATCCGGGCGCAACGCGCACGACCATGCGCTCAAAAGCATATCCAGCAGAAGATCCGAACCGCTTAAAAACACCAGCTGATCTCATGCCGACGTATGTTTATTTGATGGCTGATGACAGCATTGGAGTCACCAAACAATCCATGAATGCCCAATAAGCATCCAAACGCCCAAGGCTTCACCATGAGGAGATGAATTGTGGCCAAGCAGTATCAATTACAGTTGGTGGGAATGAGTTGCGCGGGTTGTGCCCGCGCCATTGAGCGAGCGCTTACGGCCGTTCCCGGCGTCGACAACGTCCATGTTAATTTCGCCAATGAAGTCGCCGCCGTCGACGCCAACAACGTAACTCCAGAACAGTTAGTCGCTGCGGTACAAGCCGCTGGTTACAACGCCACCATCATTGATCATCACCAACCAAGCGACGAAGTAGACCCGCGGTTGCGTGCACAGCGCAACCAGTTTTATAAATTCTTAGCGGCCGCCATCCTATCCACGCCCTTGTTATATACCATGTTCGCGCACTTCAGTTGGACCCAAGGCATCTATATGCCTCATTGGCTGATGAACCCTTGGGTACAATTGGTATTAGCAACGCCGGTGCAATTTGTGATTGGCTGGCAATTTTACCGAGGCAGCGTCACTGCGTTACGGCAAGGCGCAGCAAATATGGATGTATTGGTCGCTCTAGGTACCTCAGCTGCCTATTTTTACAGCCTCTACTTAACCTTATTTGCCAGCCCGGAGATTATTCAACAAGGGCTTTATTTTGAAACCAGTGCGGTCCTGATCACCCTTATTTTATTAGGTAAATGGTTTGAAGCCCGAGCCAAAGGCCGCTCTTCGGCAGCGATTCAACAGCTTCTACAGTTACAGCCCAAAACTGCCTTGCGAGAACGCCCCGATGCCGAGCCTGAATTAGTCGATGTGGCCCAATTACAACTGGGTGACATCATCCACATCAAACCGGGTCAACAAATCCCGACCGACTGTGTGATCCTCAGTGGCGAGAGTGCCGTTGATGAAGCCATGTTAACTGGCGAAAGTATTCCAGTTGATAAACACCCCGGTGACTTATTGATTGGCGCGACGCTCAATCAGCACGGTTTTTTGCGCGCCCAAGTGCAGAAGTTAGGGCGCGACACCGCCTTAGCGCAAATTATTCACATTGTTGAGCAAGCACAAAACTCTAAAGCGCCGATTCAACGTTTAGTCGACAAAGTCGCAGCAATATTTGTCCCTGCGGTGCTGGTGATTGCAGCAATCACGTTCGTTATCTGGTTTTGGTGGATCGACGCGGGTAACTATCGCAATGCCTTAGAAGCCACCGTTGCAGTACTGGTGATTGCTTGCCCGTGCGCACTGGGGTTAGCCACACCCACCTCCATCATGGCAGGCTCGGGGCGGGCCGCACAATGGGGTATTTTATTTAAACAAAGTGAAGGGCTTGAGCTCACCCATCAAGTCACCACTATTGTGTTTGATAAAACTGGTACGCTCACCCAAGGCCAGCCGCGCTTAACCGATATCACCATCACGCCGCCCGCAGGATTGACTGACAGCCAAGTGCAAGGGGTTATCAAAGCACTTGAACAACAGTCTGAACACCCGCTTGCGCAAGCTATTGTGCACGGCATCAGCGCCAGCGCAGACGGCATACATATGGCGCAGTTTAAAGCACATGCTGGAATGGGCATCAGTGCGGTCATCGAAGGCTTAACGGCTGCACCACTGCGGTTTTACATCGGCAATTTACGCCTTATGCAGCACCATGGCGTCGTGGCAGATGCCTGGCTGGCCGCCAAAGAAGAATTGGAGCAACAAGGTAAAACGACGATGCTCATTGGCTGCAACGATCACGTCATCGGGCTAGTAGCGGTAGCAGATACCTTGCGCCCACATGCCACAACCGCTTTAGCACAGCTACGACAGCGCGGCCTGAAGCTGGTCATGTTAACGGGCGACAACCCGCGTACTGCCCATGCCATTGCTCAGCAAGTGGGTATCGATACGGTGATTGCCGAAGTACTCCCTGAGCATAAAGCTGATCATATCCGCCAGCTACGTGACCAAGGTGAAATCGTCGCTATGGTGGGTGACGGCATTAACGACGCCCCTGCTTTAGCAACTGCTCACATTGGTATCGCGCTAGGTAGTGGTACTGATATTGCGCTTGAAACCGCAGATATTGCCCTGCTTCGCCCCGACTTACGGCGGCTGGTCGATGCGCTACATATTAGCGAAAATACCGTCGCCAACATTCGTCAGAACTTGTTTTGGGCGTTTGCGTATAATGTGTTAGGTATTCCTATTGCTGCCTCAGGATTACTTGCGCCTTGGTTAGCAGGTGGTGCGATGGCGCTTAGCTCAGTTTCGGTGGTTCTTAACGCGTTGCGTTTGCAACGCTTACAGCCACCTACCCAGCAGTACCATGAGCATTCTACTGAAAGAAGGAACAGCAGTTATGGTCGCAGTTAGCTTGTTGGTCGCCACGGCCTTACATGTTACCCCATTGCCTACGCAGGCAGATATCCATTGGATTGGTGTCAGTGCGCCAACCACTAATGTGGTCTGGTTAAGCGGTTCCCAAGCAACGATTGCCCGCAGCACCGATGGTGGCACCAATTGGGAGTATTTCAAGCCAACCAACGACAACCTGCAGTTTCGTGATATTGAAGCGCTCGATGCTAACCATGCTTATGCCTTGAGTATTGGTGAAAATGGTGATTCGCGGGTGTACTACACCAGTAATGGCGGCCGTAATTGGCAGTTACGCTATCGCGCCCCATCCACTCAATTCTTAAATTGTCTGGCGATTGGCCACAACGGCGAAGCTTGGGTGTATGGTGACTCCCAAGAAGGTCGTTGGGCTATGGTCCGTAGCGCCGATGGTCGTAATTGGCTCGGTGCCAGTAACGTGGTCGATAGCGCCCCACTACCTGATGAAGGTGGCTTAGCTGCCAGTGGCGGGTGTATTCGTTATCACAATCAAACATGGGCGATTGGTACAGCCAATGGTAGTACCGCGCGGTTACTGTTGAAACGGAACTTTGGCATACGCTATCGTGCCATCGATACGCCCCTGCCCGCTGGCCCCAGCGCGGGTATCGCCAGTGTGTGGCCAATCAGCCATGATCATGTCGTGCTCGCTGGAGGTGATTTGAATAATCCTGCAGCAACACCACGACTCGTGCGTTATCAAAACGGGGAATTTACTGCACTGCCTGAACCTAGCTTTGCTGGTGCGCTGTACAGCTTAACGGTACGTAATAATGGCGATATCATTGTTACCAACCCTAATGGGGCGGGCTATCTCCCTGCCACCGCAACCGACTGGCACATCTTAAGTTCTGCTGATATTTGGAATAGTACCTGTAGCCCGCAGTATTGTTATTTAGTCGGTAAGGACGGGTTCGTAGCGCGCATCAGCTTCGATGAGTAGCGCGGTTCCACCTGCGACATGACTCACCTGCTCAAACCCGTGGCGAGCTAATACCTGCGCCGCCACGGCACTACGATGCCCAGAGCGGCACACGCAAACAATGGGCCGCTGGCGATAGCTTGCGGGGCTTTCCTGAATAAATTGCGCCAAGCGCGTGAGTGGCACGTTGACCACTTCAGCATCAACCGATAACCGCCGTACCCGATGTTCCTGTTGTTCACGCACATCCACAACCAGCGTTTGCGGCTGTTTCAGCCTGTCTTGTTGCTGCTCAATCGTTACATCAATCAACTCACATGGCTTGCTATGGCCAGCCAGCTCAGGCAATGTTTCGACCACGCGGAATGCGTCATCATGCCGTGCTAATAGCAAGGTTGAAGGGGTCACCATTTGGGTTAATAAGTCACTATAGTGGCGCTCGCCAATGAATGCGAAATCTACTTGTGGCGCTTCTGCTAATGGTGTTAACGGTGAACTTAATAAATAAACTGGGGCACGCGTCCCCACCCGATATAAGCGACGTTTACCGACTGTAAGGCAGCCATCCACCGGCACTTGACAGCCTTGCGGTGGCGCACAGACCTGCTCAGCATTAGCGGGCCAACCCACCGCGTCACGGGTGGTCCGGCAGCCACTTGCACAGAGTAAATTGGCCAGCATTGCTGCCGCACTTTGTGCGTCATGGGGTTCGGTTGTAAGAACTGCTTTTACCCGATAGTCCTGACAAGCTACGAGCCGTTCAATTCGTTCAGCTAGTTCAGGCACTGGGTCAATCACCGCCATTTCACCGGCGGCTTTATCAATGAGCAAATAACAGCAAGCACTATCAAAACGCCACTGTACGATGCCATCTAAATCACTATCAATATCTTCGTTGGTATCGGCAACCAATAAGCAGGAACGACGCAATGCTAGTGCGGCTTCCTGAATACGTTCACAGGCAGCGGCGATAGTCTCAGCAGTGGTCGCCGGCCCAAACGATAACCGAATCGCAGAACATGCCTGCCACTCTGGTAACCCCATGGCGTCGAGCACAAAGCTACGCGTCACGCCAGAGCTACAGGCCGAGCCTGAGCTCACCCGGATATTCGCCGCATCAAACACATCCATAATGTCACGGGATGGCACGCCTCGCACCGAAAAGTTCAAGGTGGTTGGTACCGAGTCAGTTAACGGGTGGTTCAACTCCAGCGTCGGAAAGGCATTTTGCAGGGCTTGCAATAACCGGTGTCGGTACTGCTCTAAGGTTGTTTGGGACTGGAACACCGATTGTTCAGTGTCGAGTAACAATTCAAACAGTGCGTGCAATGCCGCGATCCCGGGTAGGTTTTCGGTCCCTGAACGTTGTCCAAGTTCTTGACCGCCACCAATAATCAGGGGCGTAAAAGGCGCATTATCGCGCACATACATAAACCCGATGCCTTTAGGAGCATAGAGTTTATGACCACTAAATGGTGCATAATCAATGGTTGTTTCTGCCAGAGCCAACTGCTGTTTACCCAACGCTTGCACACAATCGACCATCCATGGAACAGTCGGGTTATGAGCACGTATCACCTGCTCCAGCGCACGTAAATCCTGGCGCACTCCGGTTTCGTTATTGACCGCCATGGTGCAAATCATATGAGCTGCGCCCACGTGTGCAGCGATAAAATCTAAATCCAACTTGCCATGGCTATCAACCGGAATTGCCTTGAGTTCTGCATTGAGTTGCAATAGTTGATTCCAGTGTGCTAAGGCTTGCGGAACCGCTTTGTGTTCGGTTGCACCATAGAGCAACCAACGTCGTTCACCCTGATGGGTGTGATGCCGGGCTGCCGTCAAGGCGGACAATACGCCCGTTTGGATCCCTTCGGTTGCTCCGCTGGTAAAGAATAAACGCCCCGTCGGCGCACCAATCACTTGGCGCCCGAGGCGGCGGGTACTTTCTAGAATATAACGCGCTTGAAGCCCAGTAATATGACTACTCGATGGATTGCCAAACACGTGCTCCATGACGTGCTTTACAGCTTGAGTGATATAAGGCAACACCGGTGTAGTTGCATTGCAATCAAGATAAATCTCTTTCGCTTTGGGACGAATTTGCACCGGGGTGACCATAGTTAACAACTCCTAACTGCCAATCTGGTTTTTCTGCCATTCTTTCATTTTGGCAGCACGAGCTTCAGCGGCCATCCGAGCTTTTTTATCATCACAAGGATCTTTACAGTCACAGGCTTTTTCCATCCCTAATGAGGCAATTCCGCCACAACTACCTGACAATGATTTACGCTGGGCGATATACCCCACAGACATACCTAAGACCACCACCAACATGATGACGAATACAGCAATAAAAACGCCCATGTGACCTCCTGAGCTACTGCTCAAATTTTTTAAATGCGGTACTAGTGTACTCTTTAAACTCACCATTTTCACGGGTAACGAGTAACACTGCTAGCCCTTTTCGATTGGCAAACTCTAACGCTTGTTCTGGGCCCATAACAGTTAACGCCGTGGCATAAGCATCAGCATCCATGCAGGTTTCCGTAATGACGGTCACTGATACTAAATTATGTTGTATAGGGTAGCCCGTACGTGGATCAATGATATGTGAGTAACGAACGCCATCTTTTTCGAAGTAATTACGATAGTCTCCGGACGTGGCTACCGCGTTATTACCAGGTTCAATAATCCGGTTCACACCACGCTCCAATGACACTGGCTGTTCCACAGCAATACGCCACGGTTGGTCACCTGGCTTGCTACCGCGCATGCGCATTTCACCACCGATTTCAACCAAATAGTTTTTAATCTCCATCTGCTCTAAGAGCAGTGCAACACGGTCAACACCATAGCCTTTGGCAATGGTTGATAGATCCACATATAAGTCTGGAATAGCTTTGCTGACTTGGTGATTTTCCACCCGTAAATGCTGGTAGCCTACCTTTGCTTGAACTGCTTTTAGTTCGTCAGCGCTAGGTACACGCTCGGGCCGCCCTAACGGCCCAAACCCCCATAAATTCACGAGTGGCCCAACTGTAACATCTAATAAGCCATCCGTTTCTTCAGCTATTTCCAGCGCACGCCGAATCACCGTTTCCAGCGCCCGCGAAACGACCACTGGTTCAGTGGTTTCCCGTTGATTAAAGAGTGATAATTCAGAGTTCGGATCGTAAGTCGACATTTGGCTATTGATTTGTTCCAACACCAAGTCAACGCGCTCCTTCACCCGATCAGGAGAATGATAGGGATTCGCAGTCACATAGCGAATGTGATAGGTCGTACCCATGGTTTCACCACTAATGCTGATTTGCTGTGGTGCATGTGTACATGAAACGAAAAAGGCCAGCCCAATAAGGGCCAGCCAAATCCGCAGAGTCGATGATAAATTCATCTTCATCTGATCTATTTCACCTTACAGTTCGTGCAAAGGTGGGTTAGCCACCGAAATCATCTAACAAGATATTTTCGTCTTCAACGCCTAGGTCTTTTAACATTTTGATGACCGCAGCATTCATCATGGGTGGCCCACACATGTAGTATTCACAATCTTCCGGAGCTTCGTGGTCCTTCAGATAGTTTTCGTACAACACATTATGGATAAACCCAGTGTAACCTTCCCAATTATCTTCTGGTTGCGGGTCAGACAACGCCACATGCCATTCGAAGTTGTCGTTCTCACGTGCCAACATATCGAAATCTTCGACGTAGAACATTTCTTTCTTGGAACGTGCACCATACCAGAAGGTCATTTTACGCTTGGTTTTCAAGCGACGTAACTGGTCAAAAATGTGTGAACGCATCGGTGCCATACCTGCACCACCACCAATGAACACCATTTCCGCGTCGGTATCTTTCGCGAAGAATTCACCGAATGGACCAGAGATAGTCACCTTATCACCTGGCTTCAAACTAAAGATATAGGAGGACATTTTGCCTGGTGGTAAGCTTAAGTCACGCGGCGGTGGCGTCGCAATCCGTACGTTCAGCATGATAATGCCTTTTTCGTCCGGATAGTTGGCCATGGAGTACGCGCGCACTACTGGCTCGTCTACTTTGGATTCTAAGTTGAAGAAGCCAAAGTGCTCCCAGTCGCCACGGAATCTTTCATCAATATCAAAGTCTTTGTACTTCACGTGATGTGGTGGACATTCAATCTGAATATAACCACCTGCACGGAATGGTACTTCTTCGCCCTCTGGCAGCTGTACCACAAACTCTTTAATAAAGGTGGCTACGTTATCATTTGATTTAACAACGCAGTCCCACTTACGAATACCGAATACCTCTTCTGGTAATTCAATTTTCATATTTTGCTTAACGTTCACCTGACACGCTAAACGGCACCCTTCTCGTGCTTCGCGACGGTTAATGTGGTCACGTTCAGTCGGCAGTATATCACCACCACCTTCGTGGACAATCACGCGGCATTGACCACATGAACCACCACCACCACAAGCTGACGACACAAAGATTCCCGCATTCGCTAACGCACCCAATAGTTTGGAGCCAGGTTGCGTGGTGATTTTTTTGCTTTCGTCGTCATTAATTAGAATTTCGACATCGCCTTGAGGGACTAACTTTGACCGAGCGACCATAATCATCGCGACTAAAATTAGTACAATCAAGGTAAACATGCCTACGCCAAGCGCTATAATTGTCCAGTCTTGCCCTTGCATCGACTTCTACCTCTATAGTTATACGTTTTTTCGTAACCGGGTCATTAGAGTGAAATGCCAGAGAATGACATAAACCCTAAACCAATCAGCCCCACCGTCATAAAGGTGATGCCCAAGCCACGTAATCCATCTGGAACATCGGCATATTTCAACTTTTCGCGAACCGCAGCTAAAGCAACGATTGCGAACATCCAGCCGATACCACCACCGAAACCGTAAATGAAGCTTTCAGTGATTGTGTAGTCACGCTCGATGGCAAAGGACACGCCCCCGAAAATCGCACAGTTCACCGCAATTAACGGAAGGAAAATTCCCAATGCGTTGTACAGTGCTGGAACATATTTGTCCAATAGCATTTCAAGAATCTGTACCAATGCCGCGATAACACCGATAAAGGTTAAGAAACGTAAGAAACTCAAGTCGACATCAGGAAAACCAGCCCAAGTTAATGCACCTGGTGCTAATAAATACTGATATACAGCTGCGTTAATTGGTGTAGCTATCGCTAACACGACCACTACCGCCACACCTAAACCGAACGCTGTTTGTACCTTTTTGGAAATCGCCAAGAAAGTACACATCCCTAAGAAGAACGAAAGCGCCAGGTTTTCTACGAAAATCGATTTTATGAATAAACTCAGATAAGCTTCCATGGTCTACTCCTTACTCCTTCGGCTCGACTTGTTCTTTACGGAAGGTACGGAGTACCCAAATAAACCCGCCGATAATAAAGAATGCACTTGGTGGCAACACTAATAAACCGATCGGTTGATACCAGCCACCTTCCGAAGCGAGTGACAGGATCTGATAACCAAACAAGCTACCTGAACCAAACAACTCACGAATGAAACCAACGGTCAACAATACGAATGAATACCCTAACCCGTTACCGATACCGTCAAGGAACGACAATCCTGGTGGGCTCTTCATTGCAAATGCTTCAGCGCGACCCATTACGATACAGTTGGTAATAATCAAACCAACGAATACCGAGAGCTCTTTAGCAATGTTATAGGCATATGCCCGTAACACTTGATCCACCACAATAACTAAGCTAGCAATAATAGTCATTTGCACAATAATCCGTACGTTTGACGGAATATGATTGCGGATCAATGAGATAAAAAAGTTCGAAAATGCTGTTACCAAGGTCAGTGCAATACACATAACCACGGTGTTTTCCATCTTCGAGGTCACCGCTAACGCCGAGCAGATACCTAAAATCTGAAGGGCAATTGGGTTGTTAGCAATAATCGGTCCAAAGAGAACCTCTTTAACTTCTTTTGACATAGCCATTAATTCAGCTCCCCTTCGCGAAGTTTATCGAACAATGGGCCGTACGCATGCTCTCCGAACCAGAAGTTCACTGTGTGGTCCACACCGTTACTAGTTAAGGTTGCACCAGAAAGAGCGTCAATATCGTGCGCTGGGCGAGTAACGTTTTTAGTTACTTTCAATGCAACCTTGCCATTGTCATAAATTTCTTTACCTTGCCATTTAGCAACCCAGCTCGGGTTTTGAATCTCACCACCGAGGCCTGGCGTTTCTGAGTGTTCATAGAACTTGAACCCTTTAATGGTATTCATATCCGGAGCAACAGCCACTAAGCCATACATAGTACCCCACAAGCCGTAACCGCGGATGTACACCACGACGGTTTCTACCGCGCCTTGGTCATCTTTGATGAAGTACAGTTTAGTCACGTTCTCTAAAGAACCGATGCTGGCAATATCAACGTCTTTGCTCAACTTCGTACCTAACCCAGCTTTCTTGGCAACTGCGATAGGGTCGTATTCTACAGCACTACGTGCACCAACATCAGCGGCATCAACGAACTCAAGTGTTTGCAAGTCAACTAATCGTGTTTCAACACGCTCGTTAAATACTGCAATCACATCAGTTTCTGGAGTTAACAAACCAGCTGCATCGAGCACGTTACGTTGCATATCTAACGCCGCGTTCTTTTGTTGAAGTGGTTTTAAACCGACAGCTGAACCTGCGACGAAAATAGCACACACTAAACAGAGTGTGATCACGACAAATAAGGTTCTGCCGAGTGAATCTTTGTTCTTAGCCATTGCGTGCCATTCTCCGTTTAATGTTTGATTGAACAACAAAGTGGTCAAACAGCGGGGCAAACACGTTAGAGAACAGAATCGCTAACATGATACCTTCCGGATAAGCCGGGTTCACCACACGGATCAGTACGGTCATGGCACCAATTAAGAAGCCATACCAGAACTTACCTTTGTCGGTAAACGACGCCGATACAGGGTCAGTAGCCATGAACATCATACCGAAGGCAAAACCGCCCACGACTAAGTGCCAGTACCACGGCATTGCGAACATCATGTTGGTGTCGCTACCAATGGCGTTGAACATAAGTGACAAGGCCACCATGCCGATAAACACACCGGCCACGATACGCCATGACGCGATACGGAAGTAAATCAGTGCTAAACCACCGATCAAGATCATCAGGGTTGAAACTTCACCCATTGAACCTTGGATGTTACCAATAAAGGCATCCCACCATAAATCCATATTGCCGATATAATCGGTGTTAGTAACTGCTTGTGACAGCATAGTTGCGCCGGAGAAGCCGTCAACAGCAGTCCATACTTGTTCACCAGAAATTTGGGCAGGGAACGCAAAGTATAAGAATGCACGACCGGTTAACGCTGGGTTCAGGAAGTTACGGCCAGTGCCGCCGAATACTTCTTTACCGATAACCACACCGAAGGTGATACCTAAAGCAACTTGCCATAATGGAATGGTTGGCGGTAAGGTCAATGCGAATAATACTGAAGTGACGAAGAACCCTTCGTTAACTTCATGCTTACGCACTGTCGCAAACAGCACTTCCCAGAAGCCACCGACAATAAATGTCACGGCATACACAGGAATAAAGAAGCAGGCACCGTAGAACATCTTTCCGGCCCAACCAGCAGTCGTCAAATCTCCACCTAATGCGGTGAACAGACCGACTTGCCAGATATCTGCTAATTGATAGTCATTCATTAATGCTAATGCGGCTTGGTTACCGATGTTGTACATACCCCAGAACATCGCTGGGAATGTCATCATCCACACCAAAATCATAATCCGCTTTAAATCCACGCTATCTTTAACGTGGGTCACGCCTGTAGTGACTTTACCCGGCGTGTAGAGAATTGTGGCCGCAGCTTCGTACAGAGGGTACCACTTTTCGTACTTACCGCCTTTTTCGAAGTTCGGCTCAATCTTCTCGAGGAAATTCTTCAAGCCCATGATTAGCCCTCTTTCTCAATTTCGGTCAACATTTTACGCAACACCGGACCGTACTCATATTTGCCTGGGCAAACATAAGAACACAACGCTAAATCCTCTTCATCCAACTCTAAACAACCCAATTTTTGAGCCTGTTCAGAATCACCAGAGAGCAAATCACGTAGCAAAATGGTGGGTAAAATATCGAGTGGCATCACCCGTTCATAGTTACCAATGGGCACCATAGAACGGTTAGAACCATTCGTGGTAGTCGTCATCGGGAACAATTTTTTCGGGCTCAAATGCCCCAAGTAAGCCCGTGTGACCGAGTGCCGGTTTGCACCTGGGCGAATCCAGCCGAGGAATTCTTTGTGATCGCCTTCGACCAAGACTGAGACTTGATTATGGAAGCGACCTAACCACTGATGCGAATCATCATCTTTATGGCCGTTTAAAACAGAGCCTGAAATCACGCGAACATTGCCGTTGGCTAACTCACCTTGGGTCAACTCACGTAAGTTCGCACCAAGGCGAGTACGGAGTAATCGAGGCTTATTGACTGCCGGGCCGCCAAGCGCAACCACGCGATCAGTAAACAATTCACCTGTAGTGAATAGTTTTCCGTAGGCGATGACGTCTTGATAGCTAATATGCCAAACAGGTTTAGCAATAGAAGCAGGCTGTAAGAAGTGAATGTGAGTACCAACAAGACCTGCTGGGTGTGGACCTGCAAAACTTTCGAGTTGTACTTTGGCGTCACCGGTATCCACGTTTGCATCAGCTGCTTTGACCACGTACACCGGACCAGTCGTTAAATGACCAAGTACTTTAAGACCATCAATAAACGCTTGCCGGTGTTCATTGATAATCACTGCTGGATCAGCGGCTAACGGATTGGTATCCATTGCGTTGACAAAAATAGCGGTAGGCTCTGCATCGAGTTTTGGTGAACGACTGAACGGTCGAGTGCGTAACGCCACCCAAAGTCCAGAATCGTTAAGTTGTGCTACGACACTAGCACGATCGAGACTGGCAAGATCTTTGCTGTCGTAGCGGGTAAAGGTTTCTTGCTCATCACCGTCAAGTTCAATGACTACGGCTTGCAATACCCGTCGTTCACCACGCAAAACGTCTTTTATAACGCCCGCAGCTGGTGCTGTGAATTTTACCCCTGGGTTTTTCTTATCTTCGAAAAGTACTTGGCCTTTTTTAACGCGGTCACCAACCTTGACATGCATGGTTGGCCGCATACCTACATACTCTTCACCCAGTACGGCAACGGTGGAGATGGTATTACCATCTTCGATAATTTGCTGGGGCGCACCCGAAATCGGGATATCCAGCCCTTTCTTGATCGTAATCATACGCGTTCGCACTACTCGTTAGGGAAGATTAATCTCACACCAGCATAAACCCATTTCTATACTTGTTAGAATTATCGAGTTTATGCTGACCAAATTCAGTCCAATTTCACCTAGGGCGCGCATTTTAACACCTTTATGAGGTAAAACAACACTGAAAAAAGCTAATCTGGCATTACCAAGCGACGACTGGATCAACGTCTGCGTCATAATCGACGCCTTCAATTCCAAACCCAAAAAGCTTCAGGAAATCGCTATGGTAACCAGCGTAGTCTGTCAGCTCATGGAAATTCTCTTGCGTCACTTCATCCCACAGCTTTTCAATCTTGGCTTGGGTCGCGTCATTCGTCTCCCAACCATTCATCCGCAACCGCCCAGCTTCATCGAGCTCAGGGTTCTCGGCATACAGCGCATCGCGTAATAATCGATGGGTCTGCTCAATGCAGCCTTCATGAGTGCCTTCTTCTTTCATGACGCGATAAATCAACGAAATATACAGTGGCATGACTGGAATCGCTGAGCTCGCTTGCGTCACCAAGGCTTTGAGTGACGACACATAAGCTTCTAACTGGATATCAGTATAGCACTCACGCATGGCCGCAGCGGCTCGGTCTAAATCTTCTTTCGCTTTCCCTATGGTAGCGTGACCATAAATCGGCCAAGTTAACTTTTTACCAATATAGGTATATGCCGTAGTTTTCGCTTGCGGAGCTAACACACCAGCAGCATGCAGCGCAGCAATCCAACGTTCCCAATCCTCACCCCCCATCACCTTGATGGTTTGAGCAATTTCATCGTCTGTCGCCGGCTCAAGTGTAATTTCGGTCACCAAATCTTTATCGGTATGATAGGTTTTGGTGGTATAGGGTTGACCAATAGGTTTCAATGATGAACTGTAGAGTTCGCCGGTCTCTGGGTCTTTCCGCTTGGGTGACGCTAAGCTGTAAACGACCAAATCAACTTGGCCAAAATCTTCTTTAATGCGTTCGATGACTTCATGTTTCACTTCATCAGAAAAAGCATCGCCATTAATTGTGTGCGCATACAGACCTTCTTTTTTCGCGGCGGCATGAAATGCTGCGGTGTTGTACCAGCCGGCGGTCGCGGTTTTCTTGTCGCTCGGTTCTTTCTCAAAACACACGCCCAAGGTTTTCGCGCCAGCACCAAACGCAGCATTGATGCGTGTCGCTAATCCATACCCCGTCGAACAGCCAATCACTAATACCCGTTGCGGTACCATGGTCAACGGCGCCTGTTGTTTCACATAATCAATTTGTTGCTGCACGTGAGCAGCACACCCAACTGGATGCGCATTCGTACAAATAAATCCCCGAATTTTTGGATGAATAACCATGCTAATTTTATCCTATCTGTTATCAATCTGACGTCATAGCGGCTAGTGTACCCGACCCCCGCCAGTTAAGTGATCTGAGCTGTTACTGAAGATCTAATTTGCTCCCACCTAAACATTGCGGAGACGCAGGTACAGCCTGTTGTTCTTGCCATTCCGCTGGCGTATATAAATGTAATGCCAAGGCATGTAACGGCCCTGTTAACTCAGCGGCCAATAGCCGATGTATCGCACGGTGACGTTGCAGTGCTCGTAACCCATTAAACTGCTCAGTCACCATCACCACTTTATAATGTGAATCGTTGCTTGGTGTGCCGTGCAGGTGACTCTCATTAATCACCTCAAGGTGAGTCGGCTGAAAATGGTCAATTAACTTTGCTTGTAACTGCTGCTGAAATTCAGTCATCACGTCCTCGCCTTAACGATACTCTAACGAGCTATAACAAACATGGTGATCGCGCCCGAGTTTCGCAAATACATCTGCCATATTCGGCGCTGATTCGTGCGCTGGATAAGCCACCCGAAACCATTGTGCCCCAAAATTACCGTAGACTTGATACAATCGCACTTGGTAGGTTTCATAAAAATAGGCAAGTTGCTCCAACCCTTCCTGACGGTGGCTTGGAAACGATGACGCATCACCCACTAAGCGCCAACGCCGCAGTTCATCAGCTTCAGCTAACAACGCAGCATTTATCCGATCACGGCAAAAACTTAGTTGAATAATACTGTTGGAAAGTGCCCAGTAGCCCGCTGGTAATTGTTGTTGATCTAACATAGTGATTGTTTGCAGATGATCTGCTGAGGTGTTGAGCTTAGGCTCGCAGCCCACCAGCAGCAATCCGACGAAAGTCGCAACCACCAAACGCAGAAACCTATCGTAAACTGGGGACAACCTTGGCATGTCACAGCTCCAACTCGAAGTTACGGGAGCTGAGAAGTATAACGAGAACTGGTGGGATAAAAAAGAAAGTTGGAACATCCTTGTTCCAGCGATAGCTTTCAATCCTTGAGCGCCATCCCTCAATCCTTAAATTACAACAATACCAAACAAATCTCATCATTTCAATTACATTTTAATAACATTGATTGCATAATTGATTTATTGGGTTTTTTATTTTTAAAAAATCCTATACGCGCGCGGCCCCGCTCAAAGTTTTTGTAAAAAAACACCTGCAGTTGTTGATAACAATTCTCATTTGCGTCAAAATATTCGTGAGAAACAAATGCGAATCAATATCGTTCATTGTTTTTTTTCGATATACTGCAATCAAACCAACGAGGTAGTCCCGATGAGTTCAAGCACGTTACGCAAATTACTAACAGTGACTGTCGTTGCCGCTAGTTTAACCGCTTCGTTCGCTGAAGCCGCAACCGTTAATCTGTATTCAGCGCGCAAAGAAGCACTGATCAAGCCTTTACTGGATAAATTCACAGCCGAAACTGGCATTGAAGTTCGTTTGCTGACCGGGGGTGGCGACGCTCTCTTAGCACGACTTCAAAACGAAGGTGCTAACACCCCCGCCGATTTGTTTTTAACCGTTGATGCAGGCAACCTGCACCGTGCAGCTGAAGCTGGCGTATTCCAACCTATTACTGCACCACATCTATTAGAAGCAGTGCCATCACATTTAGTGGGCGGCGATCAGCTCTGGGTTGGCTTAAGCTTACGGGCGCGGCCAATTTTCTATAACCCAGAGCGCGTAGACCCAAGCCAACTCACCGGCTATGAAGATTTAGCCAAGCCAGAATGGAAGAAAAACGTTTGCATTCGTTCATCCGATAACATCTATAATCAATCGCTTACTGCAGCACTCATAGAGCATTGGGGTGAAGAAAAAACTGAAGCCTGGGCTAAAGGTCTGGTTAGCAACCTCGCTAAACCACCGGTTGGCGGTGACCGTGATCAGCTCAAAGCGGCGGCAGCAGGAGTCTGTGATTTAGCCGTATCGAACACCTACTACTTCGGTTTGATGCAAAATAGTGATGATGCGGCTGAGCGCGAAATCACCACTAAACTGAAAATCTTCTGGCCTAACCAAGACAGCTTCGGCACCCACGTTAACGTTTCTGGTATTGGTCTCACCAAATACGCCAAGCACAAAAATGAAGCGAAACAGCTCATCGAGTTTTTGCTGTCAGAAGATTCACAAGCGTGGTATGCCGCAGCAAACAGCGAATATCCAGCAGTTAGCAGCGCCAAGTGGAGCGAAACGCTGATTGGCTGGGGTGAGTTCAAAGCCGATGACTTACCTATGCGTTATTTAGGTGAGAACAACGCGACTGCGGTGAAACTGATGAACCGCGCTGGCTGGCGGTAATGCGGTACAGTAGCTGGCGTCAACTAACGCTGATCACAACGGCCGTCATCATTGGCGTGCCGTTGCTGATTATTTGTTGGTCGATGCTCCAGCTACTATGGACTGATGATCTCAGTACCTTAAGTCATTTGTGGGACACGGTCGTTCCTGAATACATTCGCCATTCACTTATTTTATTAGTCGGGGTTGCTGTTGGGGTGGTGGTACTCGGCGTCAGTACCGCTTGGCTTACCACCGCCTGTCGTTTCCCTGGCCAGCGATTACTCAGTTGGGCATTACTTTTACCATTAGCAGTACCTGCCTATATTGTCGCCTACACCTATACCGGTATGTTTGATTATGCAGGCCCTTTCCAAACTGCATTACGCGATTGGTTCGATTGGGGCTATGGTGATTACTGGTTCCCTGAAGTTCGCAGTCTCGGCGGTGCTATTGTGGTGCTGAGCTTAGTCCTCTTTCCCTATGTTTATTTGATTACCCGTGCGACCTTTATCCAACAATCTGCCACTACCCTTGAAGCGGGTCGTAGTTTGGGGCTAAGCCCGTGGCAATGTTTCTTCCGCTTAGCGCTACCATTAGCACGCCCAGCCATTGTTACAGGAACCACGCTCGCCTTAATGGAAACCTTGGCTGATTACGGTACCGTTCAGCACTTTGGCGTCACGACCTTTACCACTGGAATTTTTCGTACCTGGTATGGCTTAGGTGACCTCATGGGTGCACTGCAGTTGGCGGGCATGCTGCTCGTTGCTGTCATGGCATTGATTTTTATTGAGCGCCGCTCACGCCGCCAAGCGCGTTACGACCAGCGCAATCCACGCCCGGCCACTGCGTTTGTACTACGCGGCTGGCGCGCGTTAGGAGCCAGCTTATTATGCTGGTTGCCGTTATTATGTGGTTTTGTCTTACCAGCGTTACAACTTACCCTGTGGTCGATTGAGCGCGCCGCAGTATGGCAGGATCCTGACTTCTGGCAATTGACTTTTAATAGTTTCACCCTCGCTGTGTGCGCCGCCGTGCTTATCGTTATCATGGCACTGTGGTTAGCCTACGGGCGCCGTCAAATTCCTACCCGTGCCGTGCGTACCAGCGTGGCATTTGCTGGCATGGGTTACGCTATTCCAGGGCTTGTCATTGCCGTCGGTTTGATGGTATTTCTCACCAGTATCGATCAGGTTATTATCACGGTAAGTGAACAATGGTTTAATTACAATCCGGGCTTACTGCTCTCAGGCACGCTGGTGGCATTGCTCTTTGCCTATAGCGTCAGATTTTTAAGTGTATCATTGCAGACGATTCAAGCTGGGCTCGGTGAAATTCGCCCGAGCATGGATGAAGCAGCACAAATTCAAGGCTACTCGCCATTGCAAGTATTGCGCAAAATACATTTACCGCTATTGCGCCCCAGTGTGTTCACCGCGTTGATTCTGGTCGGCGTGGATGTGCTCAAAGAGCTGCCGGCCACCTTAGTATTGCGTCCCTTTGATTTTAATACGCTCGCCGTCCGCGCCTATGAGATGGCCGGTGATGAACGCCTTGCCGATGCAGGACCACCGGCATTAATGATGGTGTTAGTCGGGTTAATTCCCGTCATTTTGTTATCCCGTGCGATGCTTAAATCGCAGCAAGCAGCATTAAAGGAGCAAGAGTTTGTCCCGGTTACAGCTTGATAGCATCAATGTCAGTTTTGGCGATGTCCATATCGTTCGTGACGTCTCCTTAGATTTACAACAAGGGGAAATTGGCTGCCTGCTTGGCCCAAGTGGCTGTGGGAAAACCACGTTATTGCGCAGTATTGCTGGGTTTCAAACGCTCCAATCGGGTACTATCCAAATTGATGACTCACTGGTATCCAACCAAACCGTAAACGTCGCGCCAGAGCTACGCGGGGTTGGTATGGTGTTCCAAGATTTTGCCTTATTCCCCCACTTGAACGTGGCCGACAACATTAGTTTTGGCATGCGTAAAGCCAGCGCCAGTGAGCGTCGTGCACGCGTCGAAGAGTTGTTAAATCGCATTGGCTTACCCGGTTATCAAAAGCGTTTTCCGCACGAACTGTCTGGTGGCCAACAGCAACGCGTGGCGCTTGCCCGAGCGTTAGCACCGCGCCCTCGCCTGTTACTGCTCGATGAACCCTTTTCCAGTCTCGATGCTGAGTTGCGTGAACGTTTAGCAGTTGAAGTTCGTGAATTATTGAAAAAAGAAAATATTACCGCGTTGTTGGTCACCCACGATCAACATGAAGCTTTCGCCATGGCTGATAAAGCGGGCGTGATGTACCAAGGCGAACTGTTGCAATGGGATACCCCATACCAGCTATATCATCAACCTAAACACCAGTTGGTTGCTGACTTCATTGGCCATGGCGTGTTGCTGCAAGGCATCGTCAACGACGACGCCTCGTTAACCTCGCCCTTGGGCCAATTATCACACCCTAGCCTATTAGATATCGACGCCGGCACTCGAGTGAGTTTCTTGGTACGTCCCGATGACATCGTGCCCGACCCAACATCACGGTTACGGGCCACGGTCAAAGCGCGTGGCTTTCGTGGCGCTCACAACCTGTATACCGTTGAATTACCCGGTGGTATCGAGTTGTTGACGCTCAGTCCATCCCATGAGCAGTTTCAAGTTGGTGCTAACATTGGTTTACGCCCAGAACTCGATCATCTCGTTATTTTTGCCGCGAACTTATGTGAGTTGCCTGGCTTCTATGACCAAGCCCCAACGGTACAACCATTACCAGCAGTTATTCCGAAGGCTCAAACAGCCTAGCAGTCGGTGAGTTCTTCAAGTTAGAATAACCTCCGTTACATTGCTAACTCATATATAAGGAACGCTATGTTACTTGCAATTGCCGCCATTGTTGGTGGATTAATTTTACTGGTATGGAGCGC
Organism: Pseudidiomarina indica; assembly: GCA_029279945.1. Taxonomy (GTDB): domain Bacteria; phylum Pseudomonadota; class Gammaproteobacteria; order Enterobacterales; family Alteromonadaceae; genus Pseudidiomarina; species Pseudidiomarina indica_A. Next base: position 264,446 of record JAJUHK010000002.1, read on the forward strand.
TGATCGCTTTGTTGATGGCGCTGCCGCCACCGCGAATCATTTAGGTATGCCACCTTTATTGATCGGTCTAATCGTCATTGGGTTTGGTACCTCAGCGCCCGAGATGATGGTGTCTGCGTTAGCGTCATTAAACGGTAATCCTGGCATCGCTTTAGGGAATGCCTTTGGCTCAAATATCACCAACATTGCCTTAATATTAGGTACCACCGCCGTTATCGCTCCAATTTTGGTCACCAGCAGCGTCATTAAACGCGAGGCACCTATCCTTATTGCGCTGACCTTGTTAGCGTTATGGCCACTCGTTGATGGTGTTATCTCCACCCATGAAGCCTGGACGTTATTGGCAATTTTTGCATTTTATCTTGGTTGGACTGTCTATAGTGGCATGACAAACGGTGCTGATAGTTTGACTGAAGATGTCACTGCGCCCTCGCTAAGCCCACTCGCAGCATGGATTTGGCTAGTATTGGGGCTAGCATTACTGGTGCTTAGCTCACGAATTCTGGTGTGGGGTGCCGTAGAAGTTGCAACAGCATTAGGCATCAGCGACCTTATTATCGGCCTCACCGTCGTGGCCGTTGGCACATCATTGCCTGAGCTTGCGTCAGCCATTGCTGCCATCCGCAAAAACGAGCATGACCTTGCCATTGGTAATATTATTGGCTCTAACATCTTCAACACTCTCGCTGTCGTAGGGATTGCTGGTGTCATTAGCCCTATTAACCTAGAGTCAGAGGTTATTTCACGTGACTGGAGCGTGATGATGGGGCTTACCCTGATGTTGATGCTATTTGCGTTCCGTCCGAATAATCGACCCAACCGGATCAACCGTGTGCATGGCGCTATTTTCCTCGCCTGCTACATTGGTTATACCGCCTACCTGATTTATAGTGGATTTAACGCATGAGCCCCATGTCACAACATCAGGCCCACCGCCTCGGTTTACTTGGTCTAGTGCCGATTGTAGTATTTGCCGTACTGGCATTGCTAGATATATGTAGTCAATTGGCCATCGAGCTCACCATTGTATACAGTGCCATGCTCCTTAGTTTTCTAGGGGGCATTCACTGGGGCTTATGTATGCGTACCCGCACCGATGACGATCAGCAGCGTCAATTAAAATGGGCGCTCGTCCCCATCATCGCCGGCTTGCTCATTATTCTCAGCGGGCGAATCGTTTCGATGGCATATCCTACGATTCTCGTTCTTAGCCTGTTAGCATTGTTGCATCTATTCTGGTTTAACTACGAGCGACGCAACCTAGCAAGCGAAGCTTGGTATCTCGATATGCGAGCACGCCAAACCTTCACTATTGTCGCGCTGCACGTGGTGGTTATTATCATTCATTAGGTCGGTAACGCCGCCCGATAAAGTTATTGCGAATCATTCTTGTTTACGTTATCATTTGCTCAGTTGTGTTATGGAGCAAATTATGTACGTTTGTTTATGTAAAGGGGTCACCGATAAAACCATTCGACGCGCTGTCGATAATGGCCTCAACAGCATGCGTGAACTGCGCCAAGAATTCGGTGTCGGTGGTCAGTGTGGATGTTGTACCCAGTGCGCCAAAGAAGTGCTCCAACAAGCTGTCACCGCCCGTAACGCCGCCCTTTTGCAATCTGAAGGTTTATTACCGGTCGAAGTATGCTACGCTTAAGCTGTTCGATTTATACAGCTAGGAGTTGTAGCAATGCATGGCGATCGCAAAGTAATACAAGAACTTAATCGCATCTTAACCCGCAAGCTCACTGCCATTAACCAGTATTTTCTACATGCTCGGATGTACAAAAACTGGGGCTTTGGTGAACTCAACAGCACCATCTACAAAGCTTCCATTCACGAAATGAAACACGCCGATGACATCATCGAGCGGATCCTGTTTCTCGGCGGACTGCCAAATTTACAAGAACTAGGCAAACTCTATATTGGTGAAGAGCCTCATGAAATGTTAGGGCTCGACCACAAAGTTCAGCTCGCTGACGTGCTCGCCATTCGTGACGCCATCGCCATCTGCGAGCAAGCACAAGATTATGTCAGCCGCGATGAACTAACAGAAATCCTTGAGCAACAAGAAGAGCATCTTGACTGGCTGGAAACCCAACTAGGTCTTATTGACAGTATTGGTTTGCCGAAATACCTTCAATCAAAATTAACGAGCGAGTAACGATCATGACCCACGTACAGAATCAGGCCATTGTTGAGCAACTCAATCAATTACTAGCGATTGAATTAACCTCGATTGATCAATACCTCGCGCATTCGCGCATCTACGAAGACCAAGGCTTAGATAAGCTTTACGACCGTATTAATCACGAAGTGGATGATGAACGCAGCCACGCTGATTTACTTATTCGCAGAATTTTATTCTTAGGCGGCACGCCGAATTTATCGCAACGCATTCAACACACGATAGCCAGCGATGTCCCAACCATGTTGCGCCATGACTTAGCCATGGAGGAAGGAAACGCCCGCGCCTTGCGTAATGCGATTAAATTCTGCGAACAAGAAGGAGATTTCGTAACGCGTGACATGCTCATCGGAATTTTAAAAGACACCGAGGAAGATCACGCCTACTGGCTACGCCAGCAACTTGAACTGATCGACAAGCTCGGCTTGGCCTTGTATTTGCAAGCGCAAATCTGCTAAGTTTTTATCAATTTTAATCTCTGGCATCGTTACTCCGTTCCGAGAAACCATGAAATGCATAACGACCATGTTCAACGGCCGCATTTATGCGTCCGTTGCAACTGCTTGTTATGGCGTGCTGCCAGCCTCATTTTCGGTCCTTCAATCTCCGGTAAACCTTCCCTTTCTCTCGTTTACCAACGACAAGGACATAGATGACTAGCTCCTCATCCACCACTTCGTAAACCAAACGGTAGCCCGCTGATCGTAGTTTGATTTTGTACACGGAGCTGTAGCCTCCAAGCTTCGCCGAAGGCACTCTTGGATTAATAAGGCGCTCCTCAAGCTTCTTCTTGAGCTGACTTTTTACAGGAGCGCTCAGCTTCTTCCATTCCTTCAGTGCTGAGGGTACAAATTTCAGCTTATAAGTCATCCAGTGACACCGCGATGGCTTCTGCGCGCTCACCACGGCGCTCTTCGACCAGCTTGCCCAGTTCGTAATCCTCAATCATTTCCATAATTGCTTCATACGTATCTGCAGGTATGAGGTATGCAGCAGGCTTGTTATGGTTCAGAACAGCAATCGGGGAACCACTGGCCTGGGACAGCAATGATGATGGATTTTTCTTTAATTCTGAGATGCTTACAGAGAAATCTGCTAATACTTTGCGCATACAAGCCTCATTAATGACCTAAATATTGGTCATATTTTAGGTCATTTAAATGAGTCTAGCAAGAGGCAAATTGAGACATAACATTTTTATACTGCGCAAGCCTCATATCCCCAATACACCGGCATGCGCACTTTGTCGTTTATTAACCTTGCCTGATATCTACCCTAGATTCACCTTAGAGGGCGCGTAGGTTGGAGAACAAAAGCCGAATAACAAGCACCAGTAAACCCAAGCAGCGCAGCGAAACGAGAACTCAAATAGGTGAAGAAAAACTTATGAGGAGGGCTCTTCCTTACTTGATTTATTGCGGTTGGCACACTTAAAACATCCGGTTTATCGCGCCGCAGGCGATGCTTGAGTTTGATTCGTAAGTTCAGCTCTAGCTCGCGATAGATGCGATACACGCGTTTGTGGTTCCATGGAAATCCTTTCACGTTACGCAAATGCAAGAAGCATAAACCAAAACCCCAGCGTTTGTGCGCAGTGGTTAAGCGCAGCAACCAATCAGCAATCATAGCGTTTTCATCGCTGAGTTTGCTTTACAGCTTTCCCTCAAGGGCTTCCTTGCGGATCTCAGCCTTGAGCCGCTCTTCGGCATACATTTTCTTGAGGCGTTTATTTTCGTCCTCAAGTTCTTTAAGCCGCTTCATCATTGATGCGTCCATGCCGCCAAACTTGGCGCGCCATTTATAAAATTGAGCTGAGCTCATGCCGTGTTCACGGCAAAGTTCTGGAACGGGAACACCGTTCTCGTTTTGTTTCAGAATCGCTAAGATCTGGCTGTCTGTGTATCGTGATTTGCGCATAGAAAACTCCTTCGTTTTAGTTTAACGGAATTTTCTACTTATAACTGCTCCGATTTTTCGGGGGGATTACAATATGATCTCCTACAACGTGAATTTAACAATTTTTACACTCGATGAATGTTATATTACAGCGCCAATATGACGCTTTTATGATCGACGAATTTGGCTAAATTCGTACTCAGCTTGTACTTCTTTTTGCAACCAATTCAGCAGCACGATACAGCGGCTTGGTTCTTACTACGTACCAGGTCATTTTTTTACATCCGCTTAATGATGGCGTCGGTGCTGGGGTCAAAGCTTTGTTGTTTGTGGCCGTCGATGGTTTCAAGGATATCGACAGCGCAGTGTTTGCCTTTTTCGACGCCCGGCTGTTCAAAGCTATTTATGCCCCAAATTACGCCTTGGGTAAATACTTACGGTGCGCTAAGCAATTGCTTACGGCTAGGCGTTGCTGTTCTCTTAATGCTAAGGCCGTTGGAATATTTTGCGTGGGGTCGTCAGTGTTGACGTTCGCCAAGGTGTCGATGGTGCCGAAGCTTTTGCTGGCGATAATAAACAGCGTGGTTTCAGGGTCGATGATGGGCAGCACCGCGTACAGCTGGCCACCGTCCATTGAGCTCACAAAATGCGTGTTTAGGTCGAGCTTAATCCTGTTCGTGTAACTTATATTACGGTGGCTGGGGGGTGGCGGAGAGAGAGGGATTCGAACCCTCGATACGCGATTAACGTATACACACTTTCCAGGCGTGCTCCTTCAACCACTCGGACATCTCTCCATTACAGGGCGCGTATAGTAAGAGAAACACCCAATAGAGTCAATGGCTTTCACAGTTACATTGTGGGTTGCGACAAAACTCGTCTGCCCATATAGTTGAGGGACAAACAATTCAATTCTTGTAAGAAGCTGGAGCCCTGTCATGAAGTCATTCGCTCGATTTTCCTGCGCTGCAATCACGGTCAGTGTCGTCACTTTAATGGCTACCCTCGCCCACGCCGCTGACCGCATCACAGGTCATCATTTTGCTACCCGCTCGGAGGCCATGGCTCCCCACGCCATGGCGGCCACCAGTCAACCACTTGCGACACAAGTCGCACTCGATATCATGCAAGCAGGTGGCAATGCCATCGATGCTGCCATTGCTGCAAACGCAGTGTTAGGGTTGGTGGAACCGACCGGAAATGGTATTGGTGGTGACCTATTTGCGATTATATGGGATGCCGAAAACGAACAGTTGTTAGGGCTTAACGCCTCTGGCCGCTCCCCCCAAGCATTGCCCCTTGAGTACTTCCTTGAACACGGCTACACCTCCATTCCAGCTCGAGGTGTGTTGCCGATCTCGGTACCAGGAGCGGTAGACGGTTGGTTTGAAATGCATAACAAACTCGGGCGCTTACCCATGGCGCAAATTTTGGCACCAGCGATTGCCTATGCTGAACAAGGCTTTCCAGTCACCGAAGTTATCGCATACTACTTTGAACAAAACGCTAAGGTTTTAAAAAATCAACCCGGCTTTGCCGACGTATTTTTAGCAAACGGCCAACCGCCACAAAAAGGCAAACGCTTTAAAAACCCTGATTTAGCGAATACCTATCGCTTGATCGCAACACAAGGGCGGGACGCGTTCTACCGCGGTGACATTGCTAAAACCATCGCCACCTTTGTACAAGAACATGGCGGCTTTTTAAGTTATGAGGATTTAGCCAATCACAGCTCCACGTGGATTGAGCCAGTCTCAACCAACTACCGCGGCTACGATTTGTGGGAACTTCCTCCTAATACACAAGGCATCGCCGCACAGCAAATTCTCAATATTTTGGAGAATTACAACCTTGCCGAACTCGGTTTTGACAGCCCTGAGTACGTTCACTTGTTTGTCGAAGCGAAAAAACTAGCGTTCGAAGACCGCGCAAAATACTACTCAGATCCAGACTTCAACGAAGTCCCAGTGCAGCAGTTACTCGATAAAAACTATGCTAAAGAGCGCGCCAAACTTATTGATTTGAAACGCGCGGGTAAAGCTTATGAACCCGGCAATCCACCGACAGAAGGTGATACCATCTACCTCACCACCGCCGATGAGCACGGCAATATGGTCTCGCTCATTCAAAGTAATTATCGCGGTATGGGGTCAGGTATTACGCCCACAGGACTAGGTTTTGTGCTACAAAATCGCGGGGAGTTATTTGCCCTTGATCCGCACCACCGCAATGTGTACGCACCAGGTAAACGACCCTTCCACACCATTATTCCAGCTTTTGTCACCAAGGACGGGAAGCCATTGATGAGCTTCGGCGTCATGGGGGGTGCGACCCAGCCACAAATGCACGCACAGATTCTCATCAATATGATTGATTTTGGTATGAACCTGCAAGAAGCTGGCGACGCCCCACGTATCCTGCACGAAGGTTCCAGTGAACCCACAGGCGAAGTTATGACAGACGGTGGTGTGGTTAGTTTGGAAAACGGGTTCTCGGATTATACGCGCCGAGAACTCATCAAAATGGGGCATCGCTTACAAGAAGCTGTTGGCCCATACGGGGGCTACCAAGCTATTTGGCGAAACCATGAAGAAGGCGTATATTATGGGGCTTCTGAGAGCCGCAAAGACGGTCATGCCGCAGGTTACTAATTTCTAAGGACGGTGTTATGGATGCCATTCTGGTTGCGTTGATAGCCAGTACAATTACCGGATGCTTAACCGCAGTTGGCGCACTGCCAATTCTGTTTAACAAACAGCCATCGGAGCATTTTAACGACACACTTTTGGGCTTTGCCGCAGGTGTTATGCTGGCGGCTTCCTTCTTTTCGTTGATTATTCCATCGATCGATATTTCCACCGCAATGTACGGCCCAGGCCCCCTGCCAGCCGCCATTGCAGTGGTGGGAATTCTACTCGGTGCGGCATGTATTGGGTTAGTCGACCGCTTATTACCACACCGACATTTTGTTACCGGCACCGAAGGGATGCCCAACGCCAAAGTGACCGGCGTGTGGTTGTTTGTGATCGCCATTGCTATCCATAACTTTCCCGAAGGCTTATCTGTGGGCGTAGCCTACGGCAGTGGCCAAACGGATACCGCCTTCTCGTTAGCTATGGGCATTGGGTTGCAAAATATGCCGGAAGGTTTGGCGGTTGCCGCTGGGTTAGTCGCGGTCGGTTACAATCGTTGGAAAGCCTTTTGGGTAGCCGGACTGACAGGTCTCATCGAACCTGTTGGCGGATTGGTCGGCGGCGTGTTCGTTAACCTATCCACGGCCTTGCTGCCTTGGGGCTTGGTGTTCGCCGCAGGCACCATGATATTTGTCATCAGCCACGAAATCATTCCAGAAACCCACCGCCACGGGCATCACGGTCGTGCCACCGGTGGCTTAATGGTAGGTTTGGTGTTGATGTTGTTTTTTGATGTTTGGTTGGCAGCTTAGTGACACAAAAGATTCTGTTTTTGGGCTATGGTGATATTGCCTACCGCACCGCACAATTATTAGCGGCATGTCGTTGGCAGTGCGTTGGTGCATGTCGGCATCCTGAACATAAACCAACGCTAGCTGGCGTCGAGCTTATCAGTGCTGATGCTAATAACGAGGACGATTTGCGGGCGCTACTTGGACAAGGTTTCGATACTATTATTATTACCTTAACACCAACCAGCGTCGACCCTGATGGCTATCATCAAGGCTATGTGGTGCCCTGCCGTCATTTACAACACCTTCTCCATCAACTACCCAACCCACCGCGGGTAATTTATGTTTCCAGCACACAAGTGTATGGCCATCGCAACGGGGAATGGGTGGATGAAAGTAGTGCAACTGAGCCAAGTACAGCCAGTGGTGCCATGCTGTTGCAGGCCGAACAAGTACTCCAAGGTAGCCCCACAGCGGTGACTATTTTGCGGTGTGCTGGAATTTACGGCCCTGGCCGTGAGCGGTTACAGACGATGATTCAAGGTGGCAAAGCGGTGGTCACACCAGCTTGGACCAATCATATTCATAGCGCTGATGTGGCTGGTTTTATCGCTTATTTACTACAGCAGCCACAACATCAAGGCCAAGTATATATCGTCAGCGATAATCAGCCGTTGTTGCAAGAAGAAGCGTATCGTCGGATTGCCACGCAAATTGGTACATCCATCGACCACTTAACCCGTTCAGATGTTATTGGGCCGCGCGGTAGCAAGCGGCTACGCAATGATAAAATGCGCGCCACTGGCTACTGCTTGAAATATCCCGTACGGATTACAGCTTGAAATTAAGCATACGATCTAGGGGCATTAACGCCCGTTTCGCTAATGCTTCATCGACATGAATTTCGTGCCCTTCACCACCGTGCTCGAGTGCATGAGCGATGGCTACCAAGCCATTCATAGCCATCCACGGGCAATGAGCACAACTACGGCAAGTCGCACCGTTACCTGCGGTTGGCGCTTCAATAAAGCGCTTATGCGGTGACAACTGCTGCATTTTGTAAAAAATACCGCGGTCAGTCGCCACAATGAAGGTATCCTGTGGTAATTCTTGACTCGCTTTAATCAGCTGTGACGTCGAACCAACAGCGTCAGCTAAGTCAACAATAGCTTGCGGAGATTCTGGGTGAACCAGCACCCCTGCGTCCGGGTACACGCGTTTTAAATCTTCTAACGCTTTGGTTTTGAATTCATCGTGGACAATACAAGCACCCTGCCACATGATCATATCGGCACCGGTTTGCTTTTGGATATAGCTACCCAAATGCATATCAGGTCCCCATAAAATCTTTTCACCATTTGCATCCAAATGGTCGACAACTTCTAGGGCAATACTCGAAGTGACCACCCAATCAGCTCGGGCTTTAACGGCCGCCGAGGTGTTGGCATACACCACCACGGTCCGATCTGGATGAGCGTCACAAAATGCTGAGAACTCATCAATGGGGCAACCTAAATCCAATGAACAGGTCGCTTCCAATGTCGGCATAAGAACCCGCTTGCTAGGTGTTAAGATCTTGGCGGTTTCACCCATGAACTTAACCCCAGCAACAATCAAGGTCTCTGCATCGTGACGAGCACCGAAACGCGCCATCTCGAGTGAATCAGCAACACAACCGCCGGTTTCCTCAGCTAGCGCCTGAATTTCAGGATCGGTATAGTAGTGAGCCACTAGCACAGCATTCTTTTCACGCAGCAATTCCTTGATGCGAGCAGTGTATTCGGCTTTCTCTACGTCACTTAAAACTTTAGGTTTCGGTGGGAAAGGATAATCAAAATGATTAATCACCCGGGTTTGAATTTCTTCAGTAATGCTCATGTTACCACTTCAATACATAGATAAAAGTTTGCTGATTATAAATCATAATGGGATGCGAAGGGAAATAAAGTGGTGGGTTGTGCAGGATTCGAACCTGCGACCAATTGGTTAAAAGCCAACTGCTCTACCGACTGAGCTAACAACCCACAAATTAATACTGAAGGGGATGATGGGAAAGTGGTGGGTTGTGCAGGATTCGAACCTGCGACCAATTGGTTAAAAGCCAACTGCTCTACCGACTGAGCTAACAACCCTTTTCCGTCATCGTGCGCACTTATCAGTGGCAACGGCGGCATAGTTTACTTAAAAAGCCGCTCGTTGCAACCGAAAATTGCAAGAATCGAGCACGTTTGCTTAATTTGCGAGCAGGCGACCACAAATTAAACATGATATTTACAAACTATCGAGGCGCTTCTTCGCTAAACCCGCTTCCGTGGAGCTAGGATATTCCTTTAATACTTGTTGGAACAATGTGCGTGCCGTGGCAGTGTCATTTTGTTGTTGTGCAATAATACCCAACTTCAAAATACAATCACCGCGTTTATTGCTATCGCGATAGTTGTTCACCACAGTCGTAAAATGAACCTTCGCTTGATCATACTTGCTTTCGGCGAACAGCAATTGCCCTAACCAGTAATGTGCATTAGGCACATAGCTGGAATTTGGGTAGTTCACAATAAACTGTTCAAATGCTGGAATGGCCGCTTCATAGCGTTTGTCACGCAAGACCAATTGAATCGCCTGCTCGTACGCTTCATTTTCTGACAAGTTTGACGAATAGGCCGGCACAGAACTATCGGACGTAGCCGCGGTTCCAGTGCTGCCGTAATTGGTAGTTTGTGTGGTTGGTGCAAGACGGCGATCAAGTTCCTGATAGATCTCACGCTGACGCTGAAGAATTTGCTCGATTTGGTACGCATGTTCTTCACTGCGCCCGCGTAACTCAGCAACTTCATCTTGCAGTTGCGCCATCTGTTCAAGCAGTGCCATCTGCGCTGCATTGCGCGCATCCATGACTCGCTCAAGTTGACTCAATCGCTCTTCTAATGAACCACTGCCTAACTTAGAAACCGGTGCCTGCGCAAGCAAGACACCGGGAATCAGAAAGGCCAATACGACGAGTAGTTTATGCATTGGTTCTACCAGTTGCGCTTAGTAAACAAGAACACCACGACGGTTTTTAGCGTAGGCTTCAGGAGTAGAAGCATTCACTAATGGCTTTTCTTCACCATAGGACACTGTGGTGATTTGGCGCGCACTAACACCTAAGTTTTGCAAGTACTGGGCAACCGCTTTGGCACGACGCTCGCCGAGTGCAATGTTGTATTCAGGCGTACCACGCTCGTCACAGTGGCCTTCGATGGTCACGGTGATATTTGGGTTTTGTACCAAGAAATCAGCGTGAGCTGCTAATACTTGGGCATACTCAGGCGCGATGCGTGCGTCGTCGAATGCGAAGAAAATGGTGTTTTCTTGACGCAATTCAGCCACTTTCTCTGCACGAATTTCTTCTGGCGTTTTCGGACGCTCAACAGCACCAATATCAACACCAGTTTGGTCATGTTGGTCCATGTGTTGTTGGTTGGTTTGTTGATCTACCATTTCTTCAGCACCTTGGTTTGAACTACATGCTGCTAATGTCAGCATTGGTGCCACAATGAACAAACTTCTTAAAACATTCTTTGCGTTCATGTCTGCGTTCCTTTTTCAGGTAAATAATTAAATAACGTCTCTGTACTAGCGTAAAAACGGTGACCACGCAGGTGATTTTACTTCACCTTGGCGCGCTGGTAAACGCGCCTTAAAACGTCCGTCAACGGATACCAGTGCTAGTACCTGCTGGTTATTATGGGTGGTGCTATAAATCACCATACTACCATTCGGTGCTACACTTGGCGACTCATCCAATGCGGTTTGCGTCAATACCTGCAAGTTACCGTTTGGATAGTCTTGGCGCGCAATGTGATAGTTCCCTTGAGTGCGGTTAACCATGATCACTTGCTTACCATCAGGCGAAAATGTTCCACCTAAGTTCTGTTCGCCTTCAAACGTCAGACGACGAACCTGTCCTGAACTTAAATTTACGCTATAAAGCTGCGGTCTGCCACCTCTTTCTGACGTAAAAATCAGCGAGTTACCATCAGGCGACCAATTTGGCTCGGTATCAATGGCGTGATGGTTGGTAACACGGGTTAATTTCTTGGTCGCAATGTCCATCACATAAATCTCTGGATTACCATCTTTTGATAGCACCATAGCGAGCTTTTTGCCATCGGGTGAGAACACGGGGCTACTGTTAATGCCAGGGAATTGGGTTATGCGTTCACGCTGACGCGTATAGATATCTTGGATAAAAATTTCTGGGCGACGGTTCTCAAAGCTGACATAGGTCAATTTTGTCCCATCAGGTGACCAAGATGGCGACATCAACGGCTCAGGGCTGCGTAATAACACTTGCTCGTTGTAACCATCATAGTCGGCCACAACAAGTTCATAAGGACGCTCACGATCATGATTCACCGTCACATAAGCAATCCGCGTCATAAAGGCGCCAGGCTGCCCAGTTAAGGTCTCATAGAAAATATCAGAAATCCGGTGCGCGTATTGGCGGAACTGCTCACCTGCGATAACACTCGAACGCGCATCCAGAATGTGATCGTCAGAGGTCACCAGCTGCCCATTGCGTAAAACTTGGGTGCCACTGGTAATTTGACCGCGGAAGATATCCACAATTTCAAAGGACACTGTGTAACGGTCTATAGAATGTGGTGCCAACGTACCCACTAACACCACTTCAACACCTAAGCTAGCCCACGCTGCGTAATCAATTTCACTCGCAGATGACGGGTGCTGTGGCATACCATGCACGGGAATTGGATTAAACTTACCGCTGCGCATCAAGTCCGCTGCCACCACCTCCGTTAACCCCTGTGGCTTAGGGCCGGTGCCGAGCCACTTAAAGGGTACCACTGCAATAGGCCGCGCTGAGTCAATCCCGCCGGTAATCACAATCTCTAACGAGGCATGAGCCGACACACTGGCAACCAATAAGCTTATTGCTGCAATAAGGCGTATACATAACTTGTTGATCATAAGCTTCTTCATTTACTCCGCAATAAATGGGAACGTAATATTTTTCATCTGTTCATACACGTCTGGATCTTGTGACATAGGCAAGGTGCCAATGCGTAAAATGGCCCGTCGTGCCGAGTCACAAACGGCGCGGTCACCATCGCCTTCACTAACCGAGGTCACGAAACCACTGCGCGCCAAGGTAATGCTCAAACGACATTCCTTACCGCGCATGGAATCATCCACAATCCAGTTCCGCCGTACCGTTTCACGAATCAACGCTGAATAGCGCTCGACTTCGCTTTGTACCTGTTGCTGACGAGCACGTTGTCGTGCCGCCGCCTCACGCTCTAACTGTTCTTGAATCTGCCGTTCCCGTTCCGCCCGCTCTTGCGCTTCGCGTTCCCGCCGCAGCCGTTCTTGCTCAGCTTTACGCGCCTCTTCTTCCTTGCGTTTACGCTCCTCTTCAGCCTTGCGCGCTGCTTCTTCTTCACGCTTCCGTCGCTCAGCAGCTGCGGCCGCCGCTTTTTCAGCTTCTTCACGTTCCTTCTGCGCCTGGGCCTTTTCCCGCTCTAACCGACGGCGCTCTTCTTCTTGCTGCTTCTGAATTTCACGTAATCGTGCTTGTTCTGCCTCACGGGCTTTACGTGCTTCTTCCGCGCGTCGCTGCAACTCTGCTTGGCGCTGTTCTTCGGCCAATTTTTGTTGCCGTTCACGCTCACGAATTTCTTGTACCCGTTGTTCCACAGCAGCTTGATCTACCGTTACCGCTTGCACAATCTCGACTGGCTCATCCGGATCGGGTTCGTCGGCACTCAATACGGTAATTTGCATCGGCAAATGATCCAATGGCCATTTAAAATTCATGCCAAAAGCAAGCAGTGCCACAATGCCAACGTGTACTGCCAATGACAACAATAACGGTGTTGTCCATTCTTTAGGCCAGGACCAAGGTTTTTTCGCCACTGTTACCCACCTACCGAGTTATCAGTCATCAAACCTACTTGAGGCACGCCTGCGCGTTGCAACAGCACCATCAATTGTACGACTTGATTATACTGTACCGCACCATCGCCTTTTACGACGACTGGCCGGCCGGGACTCACTTGCAACTCAGCCCGCACCATCACGGCCAGATCCACCACATCAAGCGGCGCATTCGGGTCGCTATTGGTACTCAGGTAATACTGCCCATCTTTATCGACCGACGCCACAATTGGCGGCTTACTATCTGAATCAAGCGGCTCCGCTGCGGCTTTTGGCAAATCCACCACCACCCCTTGCGTGATCAGAGGTGCCGTAACCATGAAAATAATTAACAATACCAACATAACATCAATGTAAGGTACCACGTTAATTTCCGACACCGGCTTGCGACGGCGTCGCGTCACCGTCATCATGCTGCATTACCTGCTTTTGCTTGAGCCCATTGGCGCTGTAAAATCGCCAACAACTCATCCATAAAGTTCACATACTGGTTATCAATTTTCTCGACTTTGTGGCTAAACCGGTTATACGCAATAACCGCCGGAATTGCCGCAAATAACCCCATTGCCGTAGCAATCAAGGCCTCTGCAATACCAGGTGCAACCATCGCTAACGTGGCCTGTTGCACGGCACCTAAGCCAATGAAGGCGTTCATAATACCCCACACGGTACCAAATAGCCCCACGTACGGGCTGATGGAGCCGATCGTAGCGAGCAACGACAAATTACTTTCCAAGCGATCGATTTCCCGTGAATGCACCACTCGCATGGCGCGGTAAGAGGCATCTAATACTTGCTGCTGCGACAATGCCGAGTTATTCCGTAACCGCGCAAACTCCTTAAAGCCAGCATGAAAGAGTTTTTCCATACCCGAGGCGTTTTGCCCTCGTGCTGAAACTTCTTGGAACAACCGTGCCAGATCAACCCCTGACCAAAAGCGATCTTCAAATGACAAGGCCTGCGTTGATGCTACCTTTAATACCTTCGAGCGCTGGAAAATCATCATCCAGCCAACCACAGAAAACGCAAGCAACAATAACATTACCAGCTGTACAACTAAGCTGGCTTCCAAGATCAGCGCCGTTATCGACAATTCAGTTTGCACGTTGTAACACCTCTAAAATTGCTGGTGGCATGGGTACTGCTTTGACAGCATCGCCTGGTTGACCAAATTGGACACAAGCAGCTTTTACTTGCGCCTGACACAAAACTGTACCATCACGGCGTGTCACTTGCTGAGCAAACACGACCGATGCTCTGCCCAGCCGTTCGACCACAACGGTCACTATCAGTTCATCATTAAATCGCGCTGGCTGCAGCAGCTCCAGGTGCACTTGACGCACCACAAAACCAATACCATGAGCAAGCCAAGTATCCTGTTCTATACCTAAAGAGCGTAACCATTCGGTACGGCCTCGCTCAAGGAATTTGAGATAATTCGCATAATAAACGATACCGCCTGCATCCGTATCTTCATAATACACACGAACCGGCCATTCAAATGTTAACATTGTCTAAAGGTTACCCAATATTTTTTCATCATTAAAAATTGACCATTATTCACAGAACTCTTATTCCACGAGGCTCATATTGGTCTGACCATTTTTTGGTTGGTTATATTTCACGCATTTCAGACTTTCTTGATATTAGTAAAACTAATGCGAAAAGCAATTTTTCTCGTTTGAATGCTGGTCAGTCCTCTGTATAATACACCGCAGATACCAGATATGAAGAGACCGGTTGTCACTTCTTCCTGTTATTGTTCCCTGGATTTAACTTCCTTGTTGTTCTGTATTTTGCCCGCTCTTTTGAGCGGGCTTTTTTTTACTCGTTACTCATACGTAACCCAAAGTGTGCATATGCATGCGGCGTTGCAACTCGCCCCCGCGGTGTGCGTTGCAAGAACCCTTGCTGAATTAAGTATGGCTCTAGCACATCTTCAATGGTTTCCTTTTCCTCTCCAATCGCTGCCGCGAGGTTTTCGAGACCCACAGGGCCACCCATAAACTTCTCAATAATGGCCAATAGCAGCTTCCTATCCATGTAATCGAAGCCTGCTTCATCTACATCAACCATCGTCAGTGCCGCCGCTGCTGTGGTTTGATCAATGACGCCATGATTTTTCACTTCTGCGAAATCACGCACCCGCCGCAATAATCGGTTAGCAATTCGTGGTGTCCCGCGCGAGCGCCGAGCAATTTCATGCGCACCAGCAGCATCTAAATTGAGGTTCAAGAACTTGGCAGAACGCTCAATAATGGTGGTCAGTTCATCCACCTGATAGAACTCCAAACGCTGGACAATACCAAACCGATCCCGCAGCGGTGCTGTTAACGCACCAGCGCGCGTGGTTGCACCAATCAGCGTAAATGGCGGCAAATCCAATTTAATAGAACGTGCCGCAGGCCCTTCGCCAATCATAATATCCAGTTGGTAATCTTCCATCGCCGGATACAAAATCTCTTCGACAACCGGGCTGAGGCGATGAATTTCGTCAATAAACAATACATCATGCGCCTCGAGATTTGTTAACAATGCAGCAAGATCGCCCGCTTTTTCCAGCACTGGGCCAGAGGTTTGCCGGATATTTACATTCAGTTCGTTCGCAACAATATTAGCTAAAGTGGTTTTTCCCAAGCCCGGGGGCCCAAAAATGAGCACATGATCAAGCGCTTCAGCACGCTGCTTAGCCGCTTGGATAAAAATTTCCATTTGCTCTACCACATGCTTCTGCCCGGTATAATCCACCAGATGTTTGGGGCGGATGGCACGATCAATGACATCATCATCGGCCAGTTTCTGTGGTTGATTTATACGATCCGGCTCAATCATGGGTTATATGCTCTTTAAGGCAAAACGAATCAGGTCTTCGCTCGCAGCATCAGGTTGGGCTTTTAACGCAGCAGCGATAGCTTTTTCAGCTTGTGCTGGCTTATAGCCTAAGGCAATCAACGCATCCAAAGCATCGTCTTGTGGACGGTTGGTAACGAGTGTGGGTTGTAAGCCACTCATATCTACTGGTGCTGCGTCAGTCGCAGGCGTTGCACTGCCCCAATTTTTGAACTTATCGGCCAGCTCAAGTACCAACCGCTCCGCTGTTTTGCGCCCGACCCCAGGAATTTTTGTTAACCGCGCAAAATCTTCATTCACCACCGCTTGCACAAACTGATGAGCGGTGAGCCCAGACATCATCGTAATCGCTAACTTAGGCCCGATACCTTGAGTTTTTATCAATTGCCGGAACAAGCTACGCTCAGCATAGGTATTAAAGCCGTACAGGAGTTGTGCATCTTCGCGCACAACAAAATGTGTGATAAGTGTGACAGGTTCACCCACGTCGGGCAATTCATACAAGCTGGTCATCGGCATCTGCACTTCATAGCCAATACCGTTGACGTCAATGACCACCTCCGGTGGCTGCTTGGCAATGAGAATACCGCTGATTTGACCAATCACTTCCTTCCCCTTGTGGTTGATAATGGTTGGGAGCGCATGTGGGCATGACAAAGCGCAACAGCTAATGCATCGGCGGCGTCAGCTTGAGGCTTTTTGGTTAGTTTTAATAAGGCCATGACCATATGCTGAACTTGTTGTTTATCGGCAGCACCCGTACCCACCACCGCTTGTTTGACCAGCCGCGCCGCATACTCGGCGACGGGTAAGCCAGCCACTGCAGCGGCCACAATGGCGGCACCGCGCGCTTGCCCCAACTTTAGCGCAGAATCAGGGTTGCGCGCCATAAACACTTGTTCAATGGCAAATTCAGTGGGTTGAAACTGCTGAATCAACTCCACCACACCATCATGAATGACCTTGAGTTTGTCAGCAAGGCTTGGCTCAGTCTCGCCTTTCAGGCTGCGTACCACATTAATGCAGCCGCTCCCTAAATAAGTAACCTGCGAACCAGTTAGCCGAATCACGCCATAGCCAGTAAGGCGTGAGCCTGGGTCTATTCCCAGAATAATGGCCATGATTCGCTCCTGTTCTCATACGTTGTTATTGTGATTCCTTTACAGTAACAGCAACACTCAGTTCAGCCAAGGCCTCTGGGTTTGCGAACCCCGGCGCATCGGTTAATACACAAGCAGCAGTCGTGGTTTTCGGGAACGCAATGACTTCACGAATCGACTGTGCGCCGACCATGAGCATCACCAGACGGTCCAGACCAAATGCCAAGCCGGCATGTGGTGGGGCACCGTACTTCAACGCTTCCAGCAAGAAACCAAATTTTTCTTCCGCTTCTGTTTTGCCAATACCTAGAATATCAAAGACCACCTGTTGCATCTCGTGGTTGTGGATCCGCACCGAACCACCTCCCACTTCAACGCCATTTAATACCATATCATAGGCATTTGACAGTGCCGCAGCTGGGTTCGCTTGTAACTCAGCAGGGCTCACCCCAACAGGTGCAGTAAATGGATGGTGGATCGCGTGCCAGCGACCTTCATGTTGTTCAAACATAGGGAAGTCGACGACCCACAACGGACGCCATTCATCGCTGACCAGCCCGAACTCTTGACCAAGTTTCAAGCGCAAGGCACCCATGGCTTCAGCCACTACGGTAGCCTTATCGGCACCAAAGAAAATAATATCGCCATCAACTGCTGCGGTACGCGCTAAAATACCTTGCAACGCGTCATCTGGAATAAACTTTAACACTGGCGATTGAATACCATCACGGCCTGCCGCAAGGTCATTTATTTTCATCCACGCTAAACCTTTGGCGCCGTAGATACCAACGTAGTTGGTGTATTCATCAATCATCTTGCGCGAAATAGCTTCTGCTTTGGCTGGCACTTTCAGTGCCGCAACACGCCCTTGTGGGTCATTCGCAGGGCCAGCAAACACTTGAAACTCAACATTTTTGAGTAAGTCGGCAACGTCTACCAATTCTAATGGGTTACGCAAATCTGGTTTGTCGCTGCCAAAACGGCGCATCGCTTCATGCCACGTCATCCGTGGAAAATCACCTAGTTCAACCTGCAGTAATTCAGCAAATAGCTGGCGGACCATAGCTTCAGTCACCGCCATCACTTGCTCGGCGCTCATAAAAGAGGTTTCGATATCGATTTGAGTAAACTCTGGCTGGCGGTCAGCACGCAGGTCTTCATCACGGAAGCACTTCACGATTTGATAGTAGCGATCAAAACCCGACATCATCAGCAACTGCTTGAACAACTGCGGTGACTGTGGCAACGCAAAGAATTTACCTTTATGCGTGCGGCTTGGCACCAAATAGTCACGCGCCCCTTCAGGCGTAGCCCGCGTTAACATAGGGGTTTCGATATCTAAGAAGCCCTGCTGATCAAGAAAGCGACGCACGTTACTGGTAACTTTTGCACGGAACTGCAAGTTATGACTCATCTGCGGACGCCGTAAATCTAAATAGCGGTAACGTAACCGCTGTTCTTCACTCACCTGCTGGTTAAAATCGATGGGCAATGGTTCTGCGCGGCTGATAATTTCTAGCTCACTCGCCATGACTTCCACCGCCCCCGTGGCCATCGTAGCATTCACTTGATGGTCTGGACGTGCACGCACGGTGCCAACCAAGCGGATACAGAATTCTTGGCGTAACTTATTCGCCGTAGCAAATAATTCCTGCTGGTCTGGGTCAAATACCACCTGCACTAAACCAGTGCGGTCACGCATATCGATAAAAATTAGGCCACCTAAATCACGGCGTTTATTCACCCAACCACAGAGGGTTACGGTTTGGTCGACCAAGTCAGTATTAAGCTGTCCACAGTAATGGCTACGCATGGGAGGATCCCTACTACAAATTAGATTTTACAAAGCTGCACATTATAACGGAGTTACGCTGAAAGTCAGTAACTGTCGCATGAAAAAACTGGTTACGCTAAAATAGCTGTTTCGACATAGCAGCCGTACTAAGTGAAGAAAATGACACAGAAAGATTCCATTTTTGCAGAGCCGTTAGCACAGGTGAGTGATTTTATCTTTGACCAAACTGTGGTCGAGGTTTTTCCTGATATGATTAACCGCTCCGTGCCGGGCTATCAAAGCATTTTACAGGGCATCGGTCAGCTCACCAAACGTTACGCTCAACCGCATTCTACCTTGTATGATTTAGGCTGTTCCTTAGGAGCGGCAACCTTAGCTATGCGACAACAAATCGCCGACCTAGACCATGTTGACATTGTCGGCGTCGATAATTCCTCGGCCATGATTGAACGCTGCCAGTTATTGCTCCAAGGCTACCGCAGTCCAGTGCCGGTTAGTTTACGCTGCGAAGATGTGCAGCACACTGAGATTAGTAATGCCTCAGTGGTTACCATGAACTTTACCTTACAGTTTGTGCCCCCCGAGCAACGCTATGCCGTATTGGAGAAAATCTTTTCAGGGCTGCGCCCAGGCGGCGCCCTGTTGTTGAGTGAGAAATTCCGCAGTGCGGATCCGGTAATGGATGAGCTGCTCATCGATATTCACCACGCCTTTAAGCGTGCCAACGGATACAGTGAGCTGGAAATTGCGCAAAAACGGGCCGCTATTGAGAACGTCATGCGTATTGATACCCTTGCAACGCATCAGCAACGGTTGCGCGATATTGGCTTCGCGCACACCCAAGTGTGGTTTCAATGTTATAACTTTGCCGCCATGATTGCGGTCAAAGCCCCGACCGTTGGAGGTGCGTAAGATGAAACTTTTTTCTGATGATTTAATTGCCGTTGCCCAATCACCGTTACAAGATTGGCTCACTACCCTGCCAGCCCAACTCCACCATTGGCAACAACAGCAACAGCATGGTGAGCTGGATAAATGGCTGCGCTGCGTGGCACAGTTACCACAATTGCCGGCCGAGCAGGTGAGCTTGGGCGATACCATCACGGTGTCGAGTAGCCGCGTGACTGCGGGTGAACAAAACCGCATTCGTGGTTTACTCATGCAGCTCACGCCGTGGCGCAAAGGGCCATTTAATCTACATGGTGTGCACGTGGATACAGAATGGCGTTCTGATTTTAAATGGCAGCGCCTATTGCCACATATCAGTGATTTAACGGGCCGTCAGGTGCTCGATATTGGCTGCGGCAGTGGCTACCATCTGTGGCGCATGCTAGAAGCAGGTGCCGCGCACGTCTGGGGCATCGACCCAGGTCAGTTGTTTATGGCGCAGTTCTTTGCCATTCGCCATTTTATGCCGCCAGAACTCGCTGCACGTGCGCATTGGTTCCCAATCGGCGTGGATGACTTACCTGAATTAAAAGCGTTCGACACCGTCTTTAGCATGGGGGTACTCTATCATCGCCGCTCACCCATCGATTTTTTAACGCAGCTCAAAGCCCAGTTAAAACCCGGCGGTGAACTGGTATTAGAAACCATCGTGGTGGAAGGCGATGAGCACACCGTACTGGTGCCCGGAGAAACCTACGCTAAAATGCGCAATGTCTGGTTTATTCCTAGCACCAAGGCATTGTTACATTGGTTACAACGGTGTGGCTTTAAACAAGCCCGGGTGGTCGATGAGGCGGTCACAGAATTAACCGAACAGCGCGCCACGGAATGGATGCAGGGGCAATCATTAGTGGATTTTCTCGACCCTAACGATCATTCACGCACGATCGAGGGTTACCCTGCCCCACGTCGTGCCGTGATCATTGCCACCATTTAACACAGCCATTGGCGGGTTGGGCGCGCCGTTGCCAAACCATTAGCAACCAACCCGCGCTTGAATGGGCTGTTCGGCACCTACTGCATTTGAGCCAGCCACGCCTTAAAGTCTGCACCTAAACTTGGGTGGCGAAGTGCGTGTTCAACGAATGCTTGGGCATAACCGAGTTTGTTGCCACAGTCGTGACTCCGGCCTTTCATATAATAGGCATTCACCGGCTGTTGTTGTAACAACATAGCCATGGCATCGGTTAGCTGAATTTCGTTGCCAGCGCCCACTGGTGTTTTTTCCAACAACTCCCATAGGCTGGCAGGGAACACATAGCGCCCTACCACAGCCAGATCAGAAGGTGCCTGATCAACGGGTGGTTTCTCAACCAGCTGTTGGATTGGTGCTTGCTCACCCGGTGCAAGTTGCACACCAGCGATATCGGCAACACCATATTGGTTGACCAATTCGGCCGGCACTTTCTCCACCATTACCTGGGCTGCACCTGATGCTTGGAAGTTAGCAACCATTTCCGCCAAGTTGTCCTGACGCAAATCACAACTTGCTGCATCGACCAGCACGTCCGGCAATACCACTGCAAAAGGTTCATCACCGACCACGGGACGGGCACACAAGACCGCATGCCCTAACCCTTTGGCTTCTGCTTGGCGCACCGCAACGACGGTCACGCCAGCTGGGCAAATACCTTGTACTTCTTCTAACAGTTGTGTTTTATTCCGTTTCGCCAACATATCTTCCAGTTCGTAGTTGGCATCGAAATGATTTTCGATGGCCGCCTTACTGGAATGTGTCACCAAGACTATCTCGGTAAGGCCTGCGGCCGCACATTCATCAATGATGTATTGGATTAACGGCCGATCGACCAACGGCAGCATTTCTTTTGGAATTGCTTTCGTTGCTGGTAGCATCCGTGTTCCCAAACCCGCCACTGGTATCACAACTTTTTTAACCATGCTTCACAATCCTATTGTTGTACGCGCTCAGCGCCATGCATCCATTTCACCAGCATGCCTGAGATTGACCATAAAATAACGGCGAAAACTAACAAGCCTACGGCAACCCCGCCAAACACAACGAGTAAGCCTGAATACTGGGGTTCAAGGCCTATACTTTGTGCGAGGTTCATCGAGAACTCGTATTGGTCGGCTTTTTCACTAAATGCACCGACCATTCCCGCCAAGTAGTTAGCAATGGCTGGCATGAGGAACCATACCCCCATCACTAATGAAGCGAGGCGTAACGGCGCTAACTTCGTCATCAATGATAAACCAACTGGCGAAATACACAATTCACCTAATGTATGGAATAGGTAAGCCAGTATCAGCCACATCATGTTAGCTTTGCCAGACACTTGGATTTCAAACAAACCAAGAATTAAAAATACGAAGCCAATCGAGGTTAAGATCAAGCCAGTGAATACTTTAATCGGTGCATCTGGGCTCTTGTCTTTCTTGTTCAACCACATCCATAAAAATGAGAACACTGGTGCGAACAGCAAAATAAATAATGGGTTCAACGATTGGAAATAACCCGCTGGCACTTCCGTACCACCAATCACCCGATCGGTGTATCGGTCGGCGTAGATATTCATCAAGCCACCCGCTTGTTCGAACGCTAACCAGAACACGGTTACGAAAACGAACAAGAATAAAATCACGCGCAAACGATCGTGCTCAACTTTCGACAATGGTTGCTTCACCCCACCAGTTAATTCACGATCACGTTTAGCCCCCGGGACAATACCCACATCACCTAAGTAACGCGGGAAGAAGAAAGCTTGGGTTAATACCGCCAAGGTCATACCGACACCAGCGGCAAAGTAACCCCAGCGCCAGCCAAAGTCTGCACTTTCACCAAGGGTTGAGGTCACTAACGGTGCAATAAAGGCACCTAAGTTAATGCCCATATAGAAAATCGAAAAAGCACTGTCACGACGCGCATCACCTTGTGGATACAAATCACCGACAATGGTCGAAATGTTTGGTTTGAATAAACCGTTACCTGCAATTAATAACCCCAAGCCCACATAAAACAGTTCGAGGCTGTGCGGTGTTGCCGCAAACAATGTGAACTGAGCTGCGGCCATCAAAATTCCGCCAAATAGGATAGAACGGCGTTGACCTAAATAGTTATCGGCTAACCAGCCACCCAGTAGCGGTGTAAAGTACACCAACCCCGTGTAAATTCCGTAGAGCGATAGTGCGTCAGCATCACTCATGCCAAACCCTGGGTTCGCTGCTTCAGTAGCTGCAACCAAAGTTAATACTAATAATGCGCGCATGCCGTAGTAAGAAAAACGTTCCCACATTTCGGCAGTAAACAGCACATAAAGCCCCTTGGGGTGGCCCCAAAGTTCAGACTTCGCAGGTGCCTGACTCATAATAATTCCTCAAAATATTTTATTTTTTTATCATGTAAAGATTGCGTTAGACGCGACTTTATAACGCAGAAGCCTCGCAGGTTGCAAGGCTTCTATAGCTAAAACTGGTCGTAGAAGTCGTCGTCTAACTCATCTTCTGGTAGGTCTGGCGGATTTCCATCATAGACTTTATCACGCCACCGTTGAAAATATGCTTCTTTGACAAATGAGTAGGGATCGAGCGAATCTTCAAGCATTGGCTCGAGCTCCATGAGCTTCACCCGTGCGTCCAATCCTTTGATGACCCAACGCACTACGTTAGTCGGGCCGCTGATATCATCCACCGGGAAATACATACCATCAACCACATCACCCCCACGGTCAACCACCACCGTAGGACCCATCGCTGGCAACATCACGTAAGGCCCGTCCCACACGCCCCAGTACGCCAAAGTTTCACCAAAGCCTTCTTTTCGCTTATCTAAACCGATCTGTGATGCCACATCAAAAATACCGAATATACCAATGGTACTGTTGATGGTGAACCGCCAAAATGTAACCCCCGCATCGGTCACTTTACCTTGCAAGCTGTTATTCACCAATGACGCCACTTCTTCGAGGTTCTCAACGACGTTATACAAGCCTTTGCGTACGGGTTGCGGTACTTTGCTATAAGCCACAGCAGCCGGCCGCAAGACAGCGTCATCGAGTTTCTCGTTGAACTCCCACATATCGCGGTTAAAATCTTCGTACGGATCCCGCGGGTCAGCCCACGGGTCGTCTGCCGGGGTGCTGGCACAGCCGCCTAGCAACACCAGGGCAGCAAGGAGAAGTCCTCGTCTCATATATACTCCAACTAACTGAGATCTTATGGATTTATGGTCAATTCAACAGCGGTGGTCGCAGGTTCTATCACGATGGGTTCGGCATCTAAATCGCCAGGAGCCGCATCAATCTGTTCATCAGCTGAAATCCGCGCCATCACTTGCCAGTGAGTTAATTGACTGAGGCGATAATCAGGTAACATAGCGTTTGCATCTGATAGCGTAACCGTGACTGGGAATTCAGTCACTGGCTGGCGTACCACCGCTGCCGGCATCCGCGGGCCATCGGCGGCAACTACGTACACAAACAAAGTCGCGCCTTCTGGTATCGCGGCTTGCGCTGCTTCACTCACCTGCACGGTGACCGTCAATTCTAACTCACTTACGCTAAGCCGTTGTTTGGCCTCAGCCACAGCTGCGGCAATCGGTTGATAACGCTCATCATTTTGTGGTAACTGGTGAAGCAATAACTCCCACGCGGTGACTGCCTGCTGCCAATCACCACGCTGAAATGCGACGAAGCCAAGTAGCGATAAGCCATCCATATTAAAGGGCTCAAGTTCTAACGCTCGCTGCAAATGCACCGCTGCTTCACGGAGCAGGCTTTCATCACTACTTTGCAGTAATAGCTGCGCATAACCGAGTAAGGTTCCAACTCGATTCGGCTCCAGCTCTAGCGATTTTTTATAGGCTTCCTGCGCTTGTTCAAAGTGACCCAGCGCAATCATTGCCCGCGCATAGACCAACCACGCCACGGCATCATTGGGATCTTGTGCCAGTCGTTGCCGCAAGCCTAACGCAAAAGTTGCTAATTCAGCTGGCGTCGTTTGTGCATCTTGTTGGGTCAACACTTTTTGCCCCAGTTCCGGCAGCGCTGCTAACGCCTCATCAGCTTGGCGTTGCAAGCTCCAACTGCCAAACAAGCTATACAGCACCACAGTCGTCAACACGACCAGCACTGCAGGGATCCATATACTGCGCCCCACCTGTTGATCGTGAACCTGTTCGAGCTCGGTATTCTCAGTCACAAAGCGTTTATCGAGCTCAGCATTGGCACGGGCAAAAGCTTCCTCAGTTAACAAGCCATCCTCACGCTCTTGCACTAACTCAAGTTTCCGCTGCTGGTATAACTCACGGTTTACATCCAGCCGTGTACGTTGTTGCTCGCGTTGGCGGCGGCCAGTTATCAATAAAAATATGGCTCCAGCTAACGCCACCGCTACGATGAGCGCAATATGTTTAATCATGATCGTTATCCTGTCCGGAACTTTGCAGCGCGGCTAATTGCTCCCGCTCATGGTCACTGAGTTCAACTTCCTCGTGGCGCTGTTGCCGCACCCGCACAATGATCACCAGCGCGCCGGTCAAAACCACCAACACCGGGCCGAGCCACAGCACTAGGGTGCTTAGCCGCACCGGTGGACGATAATAGGCGAAATCACCATAACGGGCGACCATATAATCCACGACTTCTTGTTTTGTTGCGCCCTGCTGCACCATCTGATACGTGCGATCGCGCAGGTCTTTTGCCAGCGGCGCATCTGAGTCCGCAATGGATTGATTCTGACATTTGGGGCAGCGCAATTCGTTGATTAATTCACGAAATAGCGCTTCTTTATTTGGATCGTCAAATTGGTAGGTTTCCAAATTAACCGCATAACTCACACTGATGGAGCCGACAGAAGCCATAAGCACCGCGAATAACATTGCTAACCAATGTTTCATGGCTGCCCCCCAGCACGCTCAAAGTCGGCCATCAGCGCCCGGTACTGGGGCTCTAAGATAGTGCTCCAAACACGCTCGTTGACATCGCCCACGTGACGGTACATAACTTCGCCATTGGCATTGATTAAAAAGGTTTCTGGTGCACCGTACACACCAAAATCAATCGCCACTGCACCCCGTTCATCAAAGAGATTCAACCGATACGGGTCACCTAAGGTGTTAAGCCAATCCACTGCTTTCGCACGCGAATCATCTTTATAGTTCAGCCCTACAATATAAACGCCTTGCTGTGCCAGCTTATTCAAGTATGCATGCTCAGCGCGGCAGGTCGGACACCACGTCGCCCACACATTCAACAGCATAGGGCGACCATGTAACACAGCCTCAGTATAAGTGGTACTAGGGTCATAAATATCGGGCAACTCAAATTGCGGCACAGGTTTGCCTACCAACGCCGAACTCAGTTCCGTTGGGTCAGAAAACAAACCGCGCAATAAAAATATGGTTAACCACAAAAATGCTAATAAGGGTAAGGCTAATACCAGCCACTTGAAACGATTAGGTTGTGCCATAGCCACCTCGCACTTGTCGTTGGGAACGGTAACGCTTGTCACTCATCGCTAGGACACCACCGAGCGCCATAATGAGGGCACCGAGCCAAATCCAACGCACCATTGGCTTAATATAAATCCGTACTGCCCAAGCACCTGCTGCCCCAGCTTCGCCCGTAAGTGGTTCACCCAGGGCGATATAAACATCGCGCAATAAACTCACATCCAGCCCCACTTCGGTCATACTCATACGTTGCACGGTGTAGAAGCGCTTTTCACTCACCACTTCAGCAACTTTAGTATCACCGCGGTAAATGCTGAACTCACCGTGGTCGGTAATATAGTTTGGCCCTTGCTGTTGGCTGAGCAAATCAAACTGAATGCGATACGGTGCCACCACTACAGATTCACCCGGCGCTAAACGCACATCACGTTCCACTTCGTATTGGGTCACGACCGCAATACCAATCAAAGTTACCGCAAAACCTAAATGGCCCAGCACCATCCCCCAATGGCTGCGGCCGAGCTTGGCTAAACCGGCGATGCCTTGCCCGCGCTGCTGCATGCGTAGTTTCAATTCAGTCACCGTCGTCATCACCAGCCACAACGCAAGAATCAAGCCAAACACCGTCATCCCCATTACCTCATCGGCAATAATCAGCGGCAACGCATAACCAAGGCCGACAGCTAACACCACCGCCAGCACCAGCTCTTTGGCAAGCGGACGTAATTCCTGGCGGCGCCAGCGGAATAACGGACCAAGCCCCATCAACAGCACGAAAGGTGCAATCAGCCAGGTGAACATCTGGTTGAAGAAGGGGACACCGATGGAGATCGAACCTAAACCAAGCTCTTTATGTATCATCGGCAGCAAGGTGCCCACTAACACCACAAAGGTCGCAGCCATCAATAACACGTTGTTACCCAACAGCATGACCTCACGGGACACCAACTCATACTTCGTTTGGGTACTCACCGCGCCCGCTCGTAGTGCAAACAGCAGCAATGAGCCGCCAATAACCACCGCTAGTAATCCAAGAATAAACAAGCCGCGTGCTGGGTCGGTCGCAAACGCGTGCACTGAAACAATCACCCCAGAACGCACTAAGAAGGTACCCAATAAGCTCAAGCTAAAGGCAGTAATGGCTAGCAATACGGTCCAGGACTTGAAGGTGCCGCGTTTTTCCGTCACTGCTAACGAGTGAATCAATGCCGTACCCACTAACCACGGCATAAAGCTGGCATTTTCAACAGGGTCCCAGAACCACCAGCCACCCCAGCCAAGTTCGTAGTAAGCCCACCAACTCCCGAGCGCAATCCCCAAGGTTAAGAAGCACCACGCCGCAGTCGCCCACGGCCGCGACCAACGCGCCCACGAGGCATCTAACTTACCGCTTATCAGTGCCGCGATAGCAAAGGCAAAGGCCACCGAAAAACCCACATACCCCATATACAGTAACGGCGGGTGGAAAATCATCCCCGGGTCTTGCAACAATGGATTTAAATCGCGGCCATCAACTGGAATCAGCGGGAGTGCTCGATCAAACGGATTAGACACACTCAGCATGAATAAATAGAACCCAATACTGATCAAGCCAAGCACAGCGAGCACCCGTGCCATCATTACCAATGGCATCCGGCGCGAAAACGCGGCCACTGCAGCAATCCAGCCTGCTTGCATCAGCATCCATAACAAGAACGAGCCCTCATGCGCGCCCCACACCGCCGTTATCCGGTACACCAGCGGCAAAGCCGTATTGGAGTTGTGCGCTACATACGCAATACTGAAATCATTGACAATAAAGCCGTACGTCAACGTGGCGTAGGCCAACGCAGTAAATAAAAACTGCCCATAGGCTAACGGCCGCGCTAATAACATGGCGCCACTATGGCCCCGCCACGCGCCCCATAGTGGGTAAATTGCAAGCAATATAGAAAATGCCAATGCCGCCGCTAACGTGAGTTGTCCGAACTCAGCAATCATGGATTTGTTCCTGGTTTTTTCGGTTGTGATTGTTGCGGTTGTGAGCCGGTGTAATCTGGACGGTTGGGATTCACATGCTGAATGCCTTTCATAGCTTCGGCAAGCTCTGGTGGCATGTACTCTTCATCATGCTTTGCCAACACTTCGGTCGCTTTTAACACCGTCGGTTCAATCAAGACACCTTGCGCGACTATGCCTTGGCCTTCGCGGAATAAATCCGGCAAAATGCCGGTATACAGAACCGTCACTTCTGGACCTGTATCAGTCACACGAAAACTCACTTCTAAGGTTTCTGGGTTACGTTGCACCGAACCCTCAACCACCATACCGCCAACCCGTAGGCGCTGCCCAACTTCTGGGCGTACTTTTTGACTGCCCTTGCCTTCTAGCATTTCTGACGGGGTGTAGAACAGATCAATGTTTTTCGTCAAGGCAAACAAGATAAGTGCAACTGACGCAGCCACACCAACAATCAATGAAATCACCCATGCGAGACGTTTTTTACGACGTGGTATCATCGGTCAGTTTACTCCTTTCTCGTTCTAGCTGTTTACGACGTGCCAACCGTTGCTGTTGATGTTGCATCTTGACCGCCTGTTGGCGTAATTTTTTGCGTGTCAGCAAACCGTGAATCACTAACAGGGCAATAGCTAAAAACGTGACACTATAAGCCAGCCAGACATACCAGCCATAGCCACCCATCCAGATAAATTCGTGCCAACTATCAAACGCCATGGTGCTTCTCCACTCCCAACTGGGCCAGCGCCCATGGACGATGCAGCTCTTGCTTCAAAATCTCATTCCGTAAGCGGTAGACAATCAGTGCTGCCGTTAACAACATGAAGCCCAAAATACTGATATATAACGGGTACTTCATTGAGGCTGGCATCAGCGTTTCGCCAAATCGAGTCACGGTGGCCCCTTGATGCAGTGAGTTCCACCAGTACACTGAAAAGTGAATGATGGGCACGTTAACGACGCCCACCAAGGCTAAGATTGACGCTGCTTTAGCACCGGTGCGAGCATCATTGAAAGCATAGTACAGTGCCAACACGCCGACATATAAAAAGAATAAAATAAGCTGAGAGGTAAGCCGCGCATCCCATTCCCACCAAGTGCCCCACATGGGTTTGCCCCACACTGCACCGGTGAATAAGGAAATAAAGGTCAATACGGCACCTACCGGAGCAATTGCGGCAATGGCCCATTCTGCGGTACGGATCTGCCATACCAAAACGATAAAGGCAGTAATCGCCAGCCCGGTGTAGGCACCCATAGCAAACATTGCGCTCGGCACATGGATAAAAATAATCCGATAACTGTCACCTTGTTGGTAATCGGCTGGTGCATACGCCAGCCCCCACACGACGCCAACCGTCACCAAGATCACCGCTAAGCCAGCTAACCAAGGCTGCCATAGGCCAAGCAACCGAAATGCTGCTTCACCTTTGGCATAGGGGTGTAACCATTTCCACATATTAATTTACGCTCACTCGTAGTGCTGCCGCCACCGCAAAAGGTGCCAACAATAACGTTAATAGCATTAGACCCGTTAATAATAACACTTGCCCACTAGCAGAGGTACCCACTAGAGCACTCTCGACCGCTGCTGCTGCAAAAATTAGCAAAGGTATAAACAGCGGGAGCAACAGTAAACTCAATAAGGCTCCACCGCGCCCAAGGCTCACGGTCAGCGCGGCGCCCACTGCCGTCATCGCGCTTAGCATTGGGGTACCGACCAGCAAGGTCAGCATCAATACACCCCATCCTGCAATGGGTAACTTCAACAACATGGCACACAAAGGTGCCAAAATCACCAGTGGCAAACCGCTTAATAACCAATGCACCGCCACCTTACCAAACGCTAATAATGGCAGTGGCGCGGGGCTTAATACCAATTGCTCCAGCGTGCCATCCAAAAAGTCGTCGCGAAACAACCGCTCCGAACCCAATAGCGATGACAGCAATGCCGCAACCCATATTACGCCCGTCGCGATGCGCCCTAAAATATCAGGGCCTGGGCCCACTGCTAAAGGAAACAAGGTGACTACGATTACTACAAACAACAAGGGGTTTACCACATCAGAGCGGCGGCGTAGTGCCACTGCTAGGTCACGGCGCATGACGGTGGTTAATAAGCGCCAAGCACTAGCGGTATTCATACAAGAGCCCCTCGTCCTGATAATCAATGCGAATTTTCTTTAAGCGCTCTCCGGTCCAGGTAAGTGGCTGATGCGAGGTTAAGATAATCACGCCACCTTGCTCCAAATGCTGGGAAAAACGCTCATGCAATAACGCAATTCCGTGGCTATCTAAGGCCGTAAACGGTTCATCAAGGATCCACAAGGTTGCTTGACCGTACCATAGCCGAGCCAGCGCAATACGCCGTTGTTGACCTGCTGACAATTGTTGCGCTGGAACATCTTCGAGACCAAGTAAACCCACGGTTTCTAATAACTGCCACGCATCTACCTGATCGGCGCCGTCAAGTAACGCTTGATAATGCAGATTCTCAAGTGCGGTAAGCTCAGCTTTCACTGCTGCTTTATGGCCGATAAACAACAACTGGCGCTGCCACTGTTCAGGGTCATCCCATTGGTCCTGGCCAAATAAAGATACCCGCCCAGCTTGCGGGTCAAGTAATCCAGCAATAATGCGTAACAGTGTCGATTTACCAGCGCCGTTCGGCCCTTCGACATGCAGAATTTCGCCCGCGTGGAGCTGCAACGAGAGTTGTGAAAATAGGGTACGCCCGGCACGTACCGAGGTTAATTGTTTGGCTTCTATTACTGCGGACATGTGTCTTAGGGCAACCTATACGGCCAACAAAAGTTGCCCCGATCCTACCATAGCCGTGATGGTTTTGGATCATTGTTTTGCATTGATTTCTTGGCTTTTCGCAGAGATTGTTCGGTTTCCATGGGGTACATTTTGCCACTGCACCTGCACTTCAAATTGACCAGTGCTGCCCGTTGGCCACCACCGCACCTGATAGTAAAAAGGCGCGCGCAGCACGGTCACCTCGCCGCGTATCCCGAGGGCGCCGCTGGCAACCCGTAATTGTTCATGATAATCAGCCATCAACTGCCATGCTTGGACCGCCTGTTGCGCCGCCAGTGCCCGCTGAGTCGTTTGCTGTTGTAACGTCAGCATGGCGCTGATCCCTACGCTTAAAATGAGCAAGGCGATCATTAACTCAATGAAACTAAAGCCCCGCATCACGCCAACTCCCTGGAATGCGCCGTACGCCAGTTGCAGTTACCCATGCCTGTTGTTCGACCGTGATCCAGCCATGGCCACTGGGCAATTGGACGCTCACTTGCACCAACCAGCGATTGGCCGACTCACCAGTCACCCACTGGACAACATCTAACAGGCGGCTATGCAGCTGGTAAGCTAAACCATTCAACTGGCCTTGGTCATGATAACTGGTGCGTTGCGGTGGCAGCTGCGGCAATGTTTGCACGCCCTGCGCCAACACCGCATCTGCCACAATTTGCACCAGCTGTTGTTGCGTATAAAGCGCTAGTATACGCTGCTCCATGGCAGCAAACTGGGTACGATACAAGGTCGCCAGCACCATAACACTCAACAACGCCACGGCGGTTCCCAAGGTGGCAAACCCACGCGTATTGGTGGCAGTGCGCTGCGGTTGGCGAAAGATTCCAAGCACGCTAATTGACCTCGCCGTTCGGTATCGTCACCAGCGCTTGATACTCTCGAACCCACTGGGGCTGATGCGGATGCGTAACACGCAAACGAATACGCACCAAGGGGAGTACCGCGGCAGTCAGCTGCACGGGTTCAAACGTCAGTGCCAGCACGGTTACATTGGCAGCATGGGTTATACTTTGCCAGCCAGTTTGGTCACAGTCGGCACCTTGTTGGCGCTGCTGCAGTTGCCGTTGATGTATACGAAACCCAAATTGTTCCGTATCACCATCGTGCACACCATTAGCATTGGCATCGTAACTAAACAAAATGCAATCGGTTCTGGGGTAACGCGGCACTTTAAATAGCGGCGGTAGCGACGGCGTAACACGCCACTGCTCATCTGCGTGGGCATGATAACCGGCGCGCCGAATTTCTCGCGTCATCAGCAGCAATGCCGTTATTGCATCTTCTTGCGCATGGCTTAACTGCAATGACCGAGCCTGACTGGTCAACACCTGAGTGACTAAGAACAGCATGCTGCCGAGCAACACCAATCCCACGGCCATGCTGACCACCAACTCAATGAGCGTAAACCCACAACGACTATTAGCAGGTAGCATGAGCGCTGAATTCTCCCAACTGACATAATCTGACCCGGCCTAAGGTACTGACCACCACGCGTAATTCACTGGGCGTTAGTGCTGCCGTTAGCGTTTGATAGGTTACGCTGCCGGCGTGCGCTTGGGCTAAGCCACGCTGCCCATCAAAGCGCGTATAGGCGCCCTGCGCAAATACCGCACGCTGCAATAACACCCCTGGATAGGCCTCGCTCACTAGACGGAAATAACCGTCCGCCATAGCGCATTGTTCCCGTCGACAATCACAATCAGGCTGTAAACTAATGGCCACGCACCACTGTTCAGCACTGCCTTGCCACAGGACAAAACGTGGCTGCTGATCCAGCATGGCTTGGTAGCGTGCATGCTGTAACAACGCATAGGTATCATGGGCTGCCGCTTGCAGGCGCAACCCTGCAGTAAGTGCTTGCAAACTCGGAATCCCCCAGCTAACCGCCACGCCCAGCAGCGCCACAATGACCATCAACTCCACTAAGGTAAACCCAGTGCGCATTGCAGCTTGTTCTCCGATTCGGTTAAATAGCCTGCTCACAGCTTAACCGATGAAGGACTATCGTATGGCGGCAACACCCACAAAATTAGGTTTCACGTTACTGGAATTGATGGTAGTGGTAGCTATTGTTGGCATCTTAACCGCACTTTTGGTACCCGATGCTAGCCGGCAGGTAAGCCACGCCAAACGGGCGCAGGCATTGGCGCAGCTGCTCAGTTTACAACTTGCGCAGGAACATCATTACTTAGTCTATGGGTATTATGCTGACTTGGCAGTCCTCGGTGCAGCACCTGACAATCCGAATTATCGCTTTCATATTGCCGACATCACCGCTACCGGTTACCGTTTGGTCGCCACGGCCCGCGATGGTCATGATCCAGAATGTGCAGAGTTGACGCTAACGCATCTCGATGAGAAAGCGCCAGCACAATGCTGGCGCTAATGGGGGCGGTTATTCGATTTCCACCACCCGTAATTCAGGTGGAATTGAGAAGGTAACATTTTCTTCGCGGCCACTACGCTCTTGCACCTGAGTACCGCCCCATGCTTGCAATTGGGCAATCACGTCACGTACCAGCACTTCTGGTGCCGAGGCGCCTGCGGTTACACCAATGCTGTGACAACCATCCAACCAAGCACGGTTAATGCAGGAAGCATCGTCAATTAAATAGGCTTTGGCACCCATTTTCTCCGCCAGCTCGCGCAAGCGGTTCGAGTTAGAGCTATTGCTTGCTCCTACCACTAGCATCAAATCCACCTCAGTGGCGATATCCCGTACCGCATCCTGACGGTTTTGCGTGGCGTAGCAAATATCATCTTTACGCGGGCCTTGAATGTTTGGAAACTTCTGCCGCAGCGCATCAATCACCGCCGCCGTATCATCGACCGATAGGGTGGTCTGGCTCATATAATGCAGGTTGTCGGGATTCTTCACTTCCAACTGCGCCACATCTTCCACCGACTCGACCAAATAAATACCACCGTTAGCGTTATCGTACTGCCCCATAGTACCTTCCACTTCAGGGTGGCCGGCATGACCAATGAGCACGCACTCATGCCCTTTACGGCTCGCACGAGTCACTTCCATATGCACTTTAGTCACTAATGGACAAGTCGCATCGAATACCCGTAAGCCACGATCTTTGGCTTCTTGCCGCACCGCTTGCGAAACCCCGTGCGCGGAAAAAATCACAATACTATCATCAGGTACTTCATGTAGTTCATCGACAAACACCGCGCCGCGTTGACGCAATGAATCCACCACATACTTGTTATGCACCACTTCGTGGCGCACATAAATGGGTGGCTCAAAAATTTCTAAAGCCCGCTCCACAATAGTAATCGCGCGGTCAACACCGGCACAAAAACCCCGTGGATTAGCCAAAATAATGTTCATGATAAACTCCAATCACGCCCCCGTTACGGCGTGTTTTAGTTAAGGGTTCACCGCAATAATTTCAACATCAAAGCGAACCCGTTGACCTGCCAACGGATGATTAAAATCAATGGTCACGAACTGATCGTTGACGGCTCGCACAATACCCGGCAGTTCGATACCATCGGGTTGTGGGAAGGTGAAAATTTGGCCCACCTCTGGTCGCTCACCAAATTTAGTGGTATCTACCTGATAAATGTTATCTTTATTAGGCATGCCAAAGGCATCTTCGGGCGCCAACTCAAATTCACGCTGTTCGCCCGCTTTCATACCCACTAAACAAGCTTCAAAGTTTTCGGTGAGCGAACCGTCCCCCATCCGAAACTTGGCCGGCTTTCCCGCCACCTTAGTACTGTCTGCGACTGAGTTATCCATCAACTTAATGGTAAAGTGCAACACCACTTCGCGACCGTGCTCGATCGCAAGACGACTGATCATGACTGTGCCCCCTGCCGCGGTTCAAAGAATGCTTCGAGTAACATTAAAATGGCACCGATGGTAATCGCAGAGTCTGCGACATTGAATGCGGGCCAGTGCCATTGATTCACATACACATCAATAAAGTCGATGACATAGCCGTAAATTAAACGGTCAATCACGTTACCCACTGCACCTGCCAAAATCAACGAAAACGCCAAATTCTGACGCCACAAGCCTGCTGGGTTACGCCGCAACCAAATCACTAACACCACGCTAATCGTAATGGCGAGTATGGTAAACAACCACCGTTGCCAGCCGCCTTGGTCGCTTAAGAAACTAAACGCCGCCCCAAAATTACGTACGTAAGTTAAGTTGAGGTATGGCATCACTGCAACGCTTTCGTACAAGTCGAAAACGCGAATCACCCACTGCTTGGTGAACTGATCAATGGCTATCAGCGCCAGCGTCAGCCATAAAAATCTTAACCCGCTGGCCCGTTTCTGAGGCAATTGTCCTGAGTTACGCAAACTGTCGCTCCTCTCCTTCACCATCGATGTTGGTGACACAACGCTGACATAAGGTTGGATGTTCGGCTATAGTGCCAACTTCGGCGCGGTGGTGCCAACAACGCTCACACTTCTGATAGGTCGATTGTTTCACACTCACCCACACCCCGGCTAATTCACTTGCATTCACCTGCTCAGGCGCTGTTGCCACAGCTTCCACTTGCACCGCAGAGGTAATAAACGCGAATCGTAATTCATCCCCTAAACTTTGCAACTGCGCGGCAATTTCTGGCAATGCGTACACCGTCACTTCTGCTTGTAAACTGCCACCTACTTTATCGTCGCGGCGTGCTTGCTCTATCGCGCGGTTCACTTCGTCGCGCACTTCCAATACTGTCTGCCAGCGCGCTAGTTCCTCTGCACTCACCTGAATCTCAGCTGCTGCTTGATACCAACTCTCAGTGAACACATAAGATGAGCGGGTGCTGCCGTCTGCCAACTGCTGCGGTAACGCGGCCCAGATTTCCTGTGCGGTAAAGCTACAAATTGGCGCCAACCAGCGTACCAACATTTCGGCTATGTGGTACAAAGCGGTTTGACATGAGCGGCGTGCCACACTGTCGCGTTTCGCTGTGTACTGCCGGTCTTTAATGACATCTAAATAAAAACTACCCAGTTCAATCGAGCAGAAATGCATAAGCTTCTGCACCACTAAGTGGAACTGATAGTCATCCAATGCCGTTAAAATCTCTTGTTGTAACGCAACCGCACGCGCCACAATCCAGCGGTCAATCGCCACCATATCAGCGGCCTGCACCGCATGCTCACGTGGGTCAAATTCATTCATGTTTGCCAACAAGAACCGTGCCGTGTTACGGATTCGCCGGTAGCTATCCGCCGCGCGCTTAAGGATTTCGTCAGATACCGTCATTTCCGCCGAATAATCCGTTGCCGCCACCCACAAGCGCAGAATGTCACCGCCAAGCTTATTCATCACATCTTGCGGTGCCACCACGTTACCGATGGATTTTGACATCTTGCGGCCTTGACCATCGACGGTAAAACCATGGGTCAATACTTGGCGGTATGGGGCGCGCTGGTACATCGCTACACCTGTGAGTAGTGACGACTGGAACCACCCACGGTGCTGGTCAGAACCTTCTAAATACAAATCTGCTGGCCATTGTAGGCCTGCAGTCGTATTCAAGACAGCCTCGTGCGTCACCCCAGAGTCGAACCACACGTCGAGGGTGTCGGTTACTTTCCGATAGTCTTTTGCTTCTTCACCAAGCAACGTCTCTGGTTCCAAATCAAACCACGCCTGAATACCATCTTGCTCAACCAATTGCGCAACTTGCTCAATCAACTCTAAGGTACGCGGGTGCAATTCATCATTGTCGCGGCGGACAAATACTGCAATTGGGTTACCCCACGTGCGTTGCCGCGAAATACACCAATCTGGACGACCGTCCACCATGCTTTCAATGCGGTTTTGCCCCCACTCAGGAACCCAACGCACTTGTTTGATTTGCTCTAAGGCAGTTTTCCGCAGGCCTTGCTTATCCATGCTAATAAACCACTGTGGTGTCGCCCGGAAAATAATCGGCGTTTTATGGCGCCAGCAATGCGGATAGGAGTGGTTATAGGCTTCGTGGTGAATGAGACGGCCGGCTGCTTGCAAGGCATCGACAATAGTGCCGTTTGCCTTCATCACGTGCTGCCCTGCAAACATCGGGGTATCTGCTTTGTACACACCGTCATCACCAACGGGATTATACACTTCGAGACCGTAGCGTTGACCGACGATAAAGTCATCCACACCATGTCCCGGCGCCGTATGAACACAGCCCGTTCCTGAATCAGTGGTAACGTGCTCACCCAAAATGAGTGGCACCTGAACATCAGCAAACAGCGGGTGATGCATCATCTGATGTTCTAAGGCTTCACCTTTAGCAAAGCCCAGTTTGTGGTAGTTATCAATACCCCAGCGCGCCATTGCTGCACTTACCAGCTCATCAGCGAGTACCAAACGCAGTGCAGGACGATCTGCAGTCGCCGCTACTTGCACTAAGGCATAATCTAAACTTGGGTGGAGCGCGATAGCGCGGTTAGCCGGGATAGTCCATGGCGTGGTCGTCCAGATCACCACCATCACTTCACCTTCACCGGTGCGATCTGCTGGATGATCAAACAACGTCACGAACGCGGCTGGGTCGACGGGGACAAACCCCACATCGATTGCTGGCGAGCGCTTATCTTGATACTCAACTTCAGCTTCAGCCAACGCCGAGCCACAATCAGTACACCAATGCACAGGCTTAAAGCCTTGCTGTAAATGACCATTCGCAATAATTTTACCAAGTGCGCGGATACTATCCGCTTCTTGCTTCGGGTTCATGGTGAGATAAGGGCGATCCCAATCACCTAAGACACCCAGGCGTTTAAAACTCTCTCGTTGGCCATCCACTTGAGTAAGCGCATACTCACGACATTTTTGGCGGAATTCTGCTGTGCTCAGCTTTTTGCCGGGCTTACCAAGTTTTTTCTCAACTTGTAACTCAATCGGCAAGCCGTGACAGTCCCAGCCTGGCACGTATGGCGCATCGTAATCGCTCAAGGTTTTCGCCTTGACAATCATGTCTTTTAAAATTTTGTTGACCGCATGACCAATATGAATATCACCATTCGCGTAGGGCGGGCCATCGTGCAAAATAAACACTGGCTTACCCGCTTTAGCTTGGCGAATTAAACCGTACACGTCATCCGCGTACCACTGTTCCAACATCTGCGGCTCACGCTGCGCCAAATTACCGCGCATCGGAAACTCTGTTTCCGGCAGATTCAGTGTGTGTTTATAGTCGGTCATTATTTCGGTTCCTGTTCTTGTATGTCTTATCGTAATTGGGGTTCGATTGCGTTCGCCATCACTTGCCGGGCAATTGCTGCATCCGCTTCAATTTGCCGCTGTAACTCACCAAAATCGGCAAACTTTTGCTCGGCACGGATAAATTGGGTCGGGATCACCCGCAGCTGCTGGCCATATAAATCGCCGTTAAAATCGAACAAATGCACTTCAAGCTGCACTTGTTTACCATCTAATGTCGGACGTCTACCAATATTAGCAACGCCTGCATACATTTTGCCATCATTGATTTGGACCTGCACTGCAAATACTCCTTGTAAAGGTGAATGCAAGCGCTTTAACTGAATATTAGCGGTCGGATAGCCAATCGTGCGGCCTTTCTTCTGGCCATGCACAACCCGCCCTTGAAACGCAAACGGGCGCCCGAGCAATGCTGCGGCATGAGCAAAATCACCAGCGGCTAATGCACGGCGCGTGGCAGTACTACTAACGCGCTCTTGGTGCTGGCGATAACTTTGGGTATCCACCACCTCAAAACCAAGCACAATACCGGCCTGTTGCAACATGGCAAAATCACCTTCGCGACCTTTACCAAAGCGGAAGTCATCACCCACCACGAGGAATTTAACGCCCAGCTGTCCGACCAGTACATGCTCAATAAACTCACGCGCAGGGTAGTTCGCAAATTTGCGATTAAAATGTACCACTAAGTGACGTTCAATCCCCTGTGCTGCGAGGGCATCGTGCTTCTCACGTAAATTGGTAAGCCGGGCTGGCGCACGATCAGGCTGGAACAACTCTTGTGGTTGCGGCTCAAATGTCATCACCATCGCTGGCAAGCCACGGGCTTGCGCTTGCGCTCGTACTTGGGCAAGGACTGCTTGATGGCCTAAATGCACACCATCAAAGTTGCCGATAGTGAGTACACACCCACGGTGTTCTGGGCGAATATTGTGGATACCACGAATTAATTGCATGGCTGCGTTGCAAGCCTTTTCTGTCGACATTAAAAGAAAGTGGCGATTATAGCAGGCTCACCAAAGGCTCACCAGACACACCAACCGCATTAACGAAACTTCACCCGTAATACCAACACACTGAGTAAATAAGTTAACGCACCTGCGCCAATCAACGCAGCTAATTGCCATACCCGTTCTACAAATACAGCCGCAAGCCACCAGCCACGCGCGGGCAATAACAAACAGACGACGACCACCATGGCAATGACGGCTAGGATAACTTTGCCAATATAGGTGAAGGTACCCGGGTAACGCTTGAGCACCCCATCACGCCACAAATTGTAGCCCAGCAAACCCGCATTCACTGCTGCCGATAACGAGGTGGCAATCGCCAGACCTACATAACCAAAGGGAATGGCAAGAATGATGTTGAACACCATATTGATGACCATAGCGATAATACCGTAACGCACTGGCCGTGTGGTATCTTGACGCGAGTAGAAACCCGTCGCTAATACTTTCACCAGCATAAAGCTGAGCAAGCCTGAACCATAGGCGTACAAACTATAGGACGCTAAGCGGGCATCTTCAGGGGAAAACTCACCACGCATAAAGAGTACCATCAGCATGGGCTCGGCTAAGACCAGTAACCCCGCCATAGCAGGTAAGCCTAATAGCACAACCGTGCGTATGCCCCAATCTAAGGTTTTACTAAATTCAGCAGGCGATTGGTCCACGTGGCGCGAGCTCAGTGCCGGTAAAATTACGGTAGCGATAGCGATGCCAAATAAGCCTAATGGAAATTCCAATAAACGGTCGGAGTAATACAACCAACTAATCGAACCCGTCATTAAGAATGAGGCAATCAATGTGTCCAACAACAGGTTGATCTGGCTCACCGACACCCCAAACAGAGCCGGAATCATTAACGTACGGATTTTCGTAACACCGGGGTCTGACCACCCCCAGCGCGGGCGCACCAGTAATCCTGCTCGTTTTAAAAATGGCAGTTGGAATAAAAACTGGATGGCGCCCCCGGCAAACACACCCCAGGCCAATGCATATTCCGGTTGTTCTAGCTGTGGCGCAAGCCAAATCGCGAAGCCGATAATAGCGACGTTCAAAAAGACAGGGGTAAAGGCAGCCACGGCAAAGCGGCCAAGGGTATTGAGAATTGCGCCGGCCAATGCAGTAAAGGTGATAAACCACAAATAGGGAAACGTGATCCGTAACAAATCGGCAGCCAGCACAAACTTATGCCCTTGCGGGCCGTCGTGATACCAGTCTAAAAACCACCCAGTACCAAACAGCGCGGCCACTACCGGCGAGGCCACCACCCCAACCAAGGTAACGAGGGTAACTAAAGTACCCAAAGTACCGGCTACACGGGCAATGAGTAGCCGTTGTTCATCCAGCGTTTTGCCCTGTTTATATTCGGTCAGAACCGGCACAAACGCCTGCGCAAATGCCCCTTCTGCAAATAATCGGCGCAGAAAGTTGGGTATTTTGTTAGCAAAAAAGAATACGTCAGCCGCGGCGCCGGCCCCCATAAGGTTCGCTATTACCACATCGCGCACCAACCCAAGCACGCGCGAAATAAGTGTCATAAAGCTAACAATAATACCCGATTTAGCCAGTTGCCTAGACAAATTAACCTCGTTGTAGCTACTTCAAATTACTGCTGCAAATTAAGCGGCCGCAGCCGCTTTTTGTTGAATGTATTCGTCAATTAAACGCTCCAATATAGGCAACGGCATTGAGCCACTTTCTAAAATCACATCATGAAAGTCTCGAATATCAAACTTGTCACCTAACTCGCGTTTAGCTTTTTCGCGCAGCTCAACAAACTTCATCATGCCCATTTTGTAAGACACCGCTTGACCAGGCCAAACAATATAACGCTCTATTTCAGCCACCACATCCGACATCGCCATACCACCGTTAGCGGCCATGTAGTTAATCGCTTCGTCACGCGTCCAACGCTTAGCATGCATGCCGGTGTCCACCACCAAACGAATGGCGCGGAACAACTCCGCTTGCAAACGGCCAATATCACCGTAAGGGTCGTTCTGGTAAAAACCCAAATCAGCCATCAACTGCTCGGTATACAGCGCCCAGCCTTCGGTATGCACAGAAAATGGCACAAACGAGCGGAAAATAGGCAACCCTGACATTTCTTGCTGCAAAGCAATCTGATAATGATGCCCAGGCACCCCCTCATGCACCGCCAAGGTTTTCATACCGTACTTAGGCGTTGCAGTAATGTCGTATAAATTCGCGTAGAATCGCCCTGGCCGTGAGCCATCTAGCGACGGTGCTTGATAATAAGCACCAGCCGAATTGCGCTCAGCATATTCCGGTACCCGCACCACTTCGAGTTCAGCTTGCGGGCGCTTGCGAAACGCCGGGTCAATTAGCTTATCAATGTCGCCTAAAATTGCCGTATAATCAGCCAGAATTTGCTCACGGCCCGCTGCCGAGTCTTCATATAAAAACTGCGGATCAGCATTCAATTGTTGCAGCAACGTACCTATCGGTGTTTCAGAGTCATAGCCAAGGCCGTCAAATATGACCCGCATTTCGGCATGAATGCGCGCCACTTCATCAAGCCCTGTCTGGTGCACTTGGTCAGCCGATATATTTTCGGTGGTAAATTGCTTTAACTGGTACGCATAGTAGTCATCGCCATTTGGCAGCTTCCATACCCCAGCGTCGACGGTTGCTTTCGGTGCCAACGCCACAAAATAACCCAACATGTCGCGATACGCCGGGTACACCTGTTCACGTACCGCCGTCTCAGCTTGCGTAACCAGTTCCTGCTGCTGCGCAGCACTCATTTCCGTTTTCGCTAGCTTATCGCGCAGCGAAGTCACCAGTACGTTGTCGGCTACCGCCGGCTCAATAAACCCTTGCAACTGATCAATTACCGCATCAACCACAAACCGAGGAGGAATAATGCCACGTTCTGTACTAGCGTCCACCTTCGCCAACACCCCGTCAAAGTATGGCTTAAACGCTTGTAAACGTGCTACATAGTGTTCAGCCCCTTGTCGGTCTTCAACACGGTGCATATCGGTCATAAATGATGGCAAATTCACATGTGGCCCAGTCATTTGATTTACCGAGTAGCTATGATAACGCCATTTTTCGCCTTCAATCTGTTGGCTTAAAAAATAGTCAAAAATATCATACGAAATTAAATCTTGCCCCTCGCGCCCTTCGCGACCATACGACTGAAACGTTGCATAGGTTTCTTTTAACTTAGCATAACCCTCGTCAGCTTTGGCAATACTGGTATCATCCAGCTCAGCATTGTGGCCACGA
Source organism: Pseudidiomarina indica (assembly GCA_029279945.1). Classification (GTDB taxonomy): domain Bacteria; phylum Pseudomonadota; class Gammaproteobacteria; order Enterobacterales; family Alteromonadaceae; genus Pseudidiomarina; species Pseudidiomarina indica_A. Next base: position 307,265 of record JAJUHK010000002.1, read on the forward strand.
ATACCAAACTGATCAAACAAACCCAAGTACGTCAGAGTTTGCGGCGACTCCATCGCTTGCTCTAGCATAGTACGGTCATAAAAAACACGAATAGAAAACGGCTTAAACCAAATGGCATTGGTTACTAGCACGGTTGCCGCTATCACAATAGCTAGTAGGCTGTATTTAATGAATTTCCACATAAAGGTATCTCGTTGTGAGTGAAGTTCGTTATTGGTTATTAGTTATTGGTTATTGGTTAGTGGTTATTGGTTATTGGTTAGTGGTTAGTGGTTAGTGGTTATTGGTTATTGGTTATTGGTTATTGGTTGAACCCTTTAGAGCTTTTATCAATGCATTTATTAAGATAAGAACTCGAGATATTAATGCATTTTCGTATTCAGGAATATAACCTAATCTTACGGCTATTGTGAGTTGTGTATCTAACTCAGCTAACGAGCCTTTTGCAATGTATAGAAAGCGCAGAAATTCAGGTATTGAATGTCTATTAGCACCCTCTGCAATATTGCTAGGAACACTCACTGCACATCGTCTAATTTGACCGCGTAAGCCATACCGCTCATCAGGTGGGAAAGCCTTCGTGAGCTCATAAACATACACACATAAGTCAATACTTAACTCTTTAACTACCAATTTATTTGCCATCATGACCTCCATGTCAAACTCAAGCATAGCACTAACTACTAACTAATACCCAATAACCAACAACCAATAACCACTAACCAATAACCAACAACCAACAACCAATAACCAATAACCACTAACCACTAACCAATAACCAATAACCAATAACCAATAACCAATAACCAATAACCAATAACCAATAACCAACAACTAATAACCAACAACCAATAACCAAACTCACCCTTGACTTTAGCCTCAAAAACAGGCATATTCCCCGCCCTACAAAACCTATTGCATTTTTGCATTAACGCACTAAGACAAAGACAACGAATTTTAGGAGTTCACCTTGGCAAATATTAAGTCTGCTAAAAAGCGTGCGGTTCAAGCGGAAAAAAACCGTCGCCACAACGCGAGCCGTCGCTCAATGATGCGTACCTTGATGAAGAAAGTAGTTGCCGCTGTTGAAGCAGGCGATAAAGCGACTGCACAGCAGGCATTTGCTAATCTTCAGCCGGTACTTGACCGCTACGCAACGAAAGGTTTAATTGCAAAGAACAAAGCAGCTCGTCATAAGAGCCGTTTCTCTGCAAAAATCGCTGCAATGTAATTTATTTTACAACGCACATAAAAAACCAGCCCGCAGGCTGGTTTTTTTGTTTGGGAACCCTTAGTTCCCCATGTGGGTTTTGAAAAACTCAATCAATTTTGGGTACAGGTAGAATTTATTTTCTTCCTTTTCAAAGCCGTGCCCTTCTTCACGCACCAATGTTTGGTAAGTCACCTGATGTTCGTCAAATGCTTTGACCAATGCATGATAATGACTTATCGGTACGCGTACGTCTTCACTTCCATGAACTAAGAACACCGGCACTTTAATACGATCCGCTAAGAACGCTGGTGAGTTTGCACGTAATTCATCCATATCGCGACCAATCACCCGTTCTAAAAACCGTTTACCCATATCATCGCCGCGAATATCACCATCCTCGTACATCAATGGCAGTGAATACACACCGACGTAACCAACGGCACACTGATATAAGTCAGGTTCGCGGATAACGCCCATAAGCGCCGCATAGCCCCCATAACTACCACCGTAAATGCAGATTTTGTCTGCATCTGCATAACCTTGCTCAACTGCCCACAAGGTCGCATCGGTCACATCATCTTGCATGGTTCGGCCCCAGTTACGATAGCCGAGTTCCATGAAATTGCGGCCATACCCACCTGAACCGCGGAAGTTCACTTGCAATACCGCAAAGCCATGCGCAGCAAAATACTGGTTTTCAGTATCAAAGCCCCAGTAATCGCGCACACCATGCGGACCACCGTGAACTTTTACTATCAACGGCGGCTTAGCTTCGCCGTGATGATATTTGGGAAGCGTCAGATAACCATGGAGGTCGACACCATCACGAGCTTTGAATGACACCGGTTCCATTGGCGACATCTTGTTGGCATCGATGTTTGCTAATCGTGCCGCGATAAATTTCGCTTCAAAAGTGTCAGTATTGAATAGGTAAAATTCCCCCGGGTTTACGTCAGAATAAACTAACATGACCGCTAGTTTTTGATCACGGGTAGCACTGGCGATAATAACGCGCTGATCACCAAACGCTTGGGTAATCCCCTTAATCAACTTCGCGGAAAAGTTATCGTCGAGATAGGTCCGTTCAATTTTACCTGGTGTGAACTCAACGCCAACGAGGCTGCCATCGAGTCCCCAAATCAATCTGTCAGGGTCAACGATGTTACCGTTAGTGACTTGCTTAACGGTCGCGTTAAGCGTATCAAACTCAAACACTTCATTGACGTCAGAGCCCATATCAGAGAAGAAATACGCGTAACGGTTGTCGTCACTAAATCCAACTAAGCGCAATGAATCCCCACGTTCAAACCCGTCAATATCAACTCGTTCCCAGTCGTCGCGACCAAGCCGCTTAAAGTAAAACTCTGACCGGCCTTTGCCAAATTCATCTTTCTTTTTCTCTTCATAGAAGGCACTAAGGCGCAAATTTCCAGCGTTGTCGGCAAATAACGCTTGCGCTTCTTCCGGTTGGTCTGCTTGATAATGCAAGCGACCATCATGGATGTTCAACAAATACGACTTAGGTTGTCCCCCATCACGCCAAAAATAGCGCGCAATCAAAATATGCTTCGGATCATCAGGAAGTAGGCTCAACAACTGAAACCCGGCGACATCAGTTGTGAACAGCTCTTTCCGCTGCCGTCCATCTGCGTTCGCGGCATACAAACTCGGCGGTCCTTCTCTGTCGTCGTATAGACCTACGCGCGTACGTGCTTCGAAAATGAAACGCTCATCGGTGACCCACGCAACGTTTGAAATCCGCTTATGTTTGCCAACTTCAAAACTACTTTTTGGTTTATTATTTTTGCGGTCAATCACGACCAAACGGTCACGATCGCCAGCATCAGCATGCACAATCAAGTAGCGGCCATCTGGCGAAATAACGATATTTTTATAGCCACTGTTAGAAAAATAATCACGCACATCGGTTGATACATCAGGCTGCTTGGTTGCCGCCATTACTGGGCTAGGCAAATTGATGAGCAGCGCAATTCCACCTAGGCATAACCCCTTAATGAATTGCTTTATAACCATGAGTTTCACCATTATCACTGTCAATAAAAAAGCCTAGCTCCGATGAGTCAGAACTAGGCTTTTGGTTTGTATAACCTACCAAGGCAGGTTAAACAGTCACGTTATACAACTCGATTAGAAGTTTTGAGTATAACGGATGTAAGGTACACGACCCCACGGGTTGTACAGGTAGTAGTCATAGCTAGTACCGAACAATTCCGCGTCAGCTGGGTCACGGTCGAACAAGTTGTTCACACCAAGAGTAAATGTACCGTTCCAAGGTGCGTTGTAATTAACTTGCAGGTTGTGGATGGTCCAGCTTGGGATATGGTACGTATCGATGTACGTTTGGCTATCCATATAGCTGATGTTCCAGTTAACCGAGAAGTCACCCATTGACAAACCGTTGTTCAAGTTTGCACGGATTTTCGGATAACCTGCTTCACCAACAGCGTTAGCACCGTCGTTGGTTGAGTAGTTACTTACGTAGCTCGCTTGGAAGTTGTTGCTTAAGCGACCCCAACCTAAGTCGAAGTTAGTGCGTAAGTTGAAATCGAAACCGTCAGTTTGAACACTACCGATGTTCACAGAACCAGTTTGTGCACCAGTGATCGCTGCGTTAACGTCGTTACCAGCGAATGAAGCACCTAGGCCTAATTCACGGTTTGGAAGCGGAGTACCTTCCTGGAACTGTGTCAAGCCGTCTGGACATACGTTGGTCAAACCACGTAAACAGTTCACAACGGTCATCAAGCTGACGCCAGTGATACTGTTGGTGATTTCGATATCATAGTAGTCTAAGCTCATGTTCAACCAGTCGGTTGCTTCCCACACGATACCAAGACCGAATTGCTCTGAGTTCTCAGACTTCAAGTTAACGTTACCCATGCTGTAGGTAGTAACCTGAACTGAAGAGCTACCCACACACGGAGCACCAGTTAATGCGATACAGGTTGCTTCGTCGTTAGTGTAAGCTGCAGAGAACGCAGGCTCTAAGCTTAAGTCACGTAGTGTTGGAGCACGGAAACCTTCACCCCATGAACCACGGACTAATACGGTGTCAGTTGGACGCCAGCGAACCGCTACTTTTGGAGAGAAGTCGCTACCGTAGTCGCTATAATCGTCAAAACGACCCGCTAATTCAACGTCTAAAGTATCGAGGATTGGTAACAACATCTCACCGTAGAACGCAGTTACGTCACGCGCGCCTTGAGCAGATGCACCTGATGAACCTGATACCTGACCAGAAGCTGACAATAGGTCATACTTATCTTGGTAGGTTTCTTCACGGTACTCAGCACCAACAGCAGCTGAAACTACGCCCGCATTCATTTCCCACAAGTCAAAGTTGCTGTTCACGTAGAACTCTTTAACTGTTGAGTACATGTCACGGTTAGTAGTCGCAGTCATACCTAAACCAACTGGGCTTTCGCCAGTGGCTTCACCAGTGTCTGGATCATACACGTTGAACGGGTCATAGATGTTGTATACACCAGAGCTGATTAACGGCTGTGCAAGACCAGCAACAACGTAGTTTTCACCTAAGTTGATCGCACGTGATTCAACGTAACGAACACCGAAGTCAAGACCAACGTTACCGATCATGCCTTCGAAACCACCGTTGAAGTTAGTTGTGGTGTTTTCGACTTGGTTATCACGTGGGCCTAACGCTGCAAAACGGTGATACAGAGATAATGTTTCGCCTGCTAACGCCGCATAGTACGGGTCAGTTGCGTGTGGGTTGTAACCATTTGGGTTACCTGGGTGGTTCGGGCTATCTGGAGTTAACTCGATAGCACCACCTGGCCATGGTGATGAAGGTAACGCTGCGAAACGACCGAAGCTCTTAGTTTTGTTCAAGCTCGCGTTGAAGTATACGTTCCAGTCATTGTTGATTTTGTAATCACCACGACCGAACATTGATATGTTCTTCGCACTGGTCAAGTTCGCAGAAGTTGCACTGTGGTTATACTGACAGGTGATGTCATCAGCAGTTGAACCGGAGGTGTAGAACAAGTCGCTGTCGTCACCGTTAGTACACAAACCAGGTACTGCCGCACCAAAGGTTGGGTGCTTCAGACGGTTCGTTGCGCCTAATGAAGAACCGTGCTCATAACCGATGATGTTATCATCTTCGTCTAAGATTGGGATCATCATACCAAAGTTGTTTGAGTAGGTAGATGCACCCGGAGCTGAGTACCAGTAATCACGGTCACGGGTATAGATTACGTCACGGTTGTTCATTGAAGCACCGAACAATACGCGGCTCTTCGCATTTGAACTACCGATCAATACGCTCATTTCTTCAGTGTCACCACCTTCGTTAGTCGGACGACCAACGCCGTAAGTGAAGCTAACACCGTCGAAGTCTTTACGAGTGATGATGTTAACAACACCACCGATCGCGTCAGAACCGTATACCGCTGATGCACCGTCAGACAAGATTTCGATACGCTCAACAGCTGCCATTGGGATTGAGTTCAAGTCTTGACCAGAACCCAAGATTGGCGTAGTTGGCGCACGACGACCGTCGATCAAAATCAAGGTACGTGAAGCACCCAAACCACGCAAGCTCACCTGAGCGGCACCGCCACCTGATGAACCAGAGGTTGATTGGTATGAACCGAATGAGTTGAAGTTAGTGTCACGCATGAAGTCAGCAACAGAGATGTCACCACTCGCGTCAAGATCTTCGCGGCTGATGACTGTTACTGGCAATGCGCCTTCCATATCCGTACGGTTCAAACGTGAACCAGTAACTTGGATACGCTCTTGTGCTTGTTCCGCTTGTGCTTCGGCTGACTGGTCTTGCGCTACCGCAGTACCGGTCATGGCAATTGATGCACCACCGAACAACAACGCCAAGCGTACAGACTTAGCTAGTTTGTTATTAGTATACATAATTTCTCCCTGGACCACTTAAAAGTGATTTACTAGGTTTTAAAAATCGGCACGTGAACGCTTTCGTGCACATTCCGACCGAGACTTACAAAACTACAACAGTTTATAAGTACCAATCGATCAGTATCCGATACTAATCAAAAATTTTCGCCTCGGCAACCTAGTAAACACATAAAAACACGGTTTTTTTGTTTTTTTTTCGAAACTGTGCGTTATCAGCACACTAGCAACTATATCAAATGATATATTTTCACGACCAACTGGTCGGACAACTGATTTGATTGTATATTTTTTGTGCGCAGGATATTCACTGTAAATCGTAGTAGAATACACAGCAGCCAACATCTCAGCGTTGACGCAGTTTTCTGTGAACGAGTTCGATGATGACGACTATGATGGTCTTCACTTAACTGCCGCCCTAAAGTATTTAGGGCGGCACCAATAACCTTACATATAACTGGTTGCCACAGCGCGACACATACCTTCTTCAAAGACCAGTTTCGGCGGCGGGATCATGTCGCAGGTGCTCACCTCGTTGGTCTCCCTAATATGTTCCCGACGCAGCTGATTGTATTCTTCCACCAAGTCCAGCAGCGCCGCTTCATCAGTGACTAGCGTGGAATAGGCCATGTAGTATTCCGGCCCACCGCACGCACGTACACCAACTTTCAAGAGCTTACACTGGCTCATTTCTCCAGCGCGAGGAATTCCGACGGTACGACGAATGTGAAGATCTAACTCAGTCAACCGCGCAATACGCTGTTGCGCGATATCAAGCTCGGCATCTTCCGTCGTTGCCATCACCTCATCTGTTGATGCAGCTTGCTCCGCATCCACACAACCAAACATCATAAGTGCACAACACAGTGCTACAAATCCCTGACTCAGTTTAGTCACCATAATCACACCTCTGTTACTGGTTCCATGACAGATAAAAAAAACGGCGATAGAGAACATCCTATCGCCGTTTTGACTCGTTTGGCAATTCAATTACGCGCGGCGGCGTAACCAAACTAATGGAAGTGCTAACAAGACAAGGAACCAACCCATTGCACCGCTTGATTTCTTCTGCGGTTCAATGTTCACGGTCACGGCTTGTTGAACGGTTTCCAAACCATCTGACACAGTCAGTACAAACTTCGCTTGACCAGCTTCTTCCAAGCGTGGTGCAGTGAAAGTTGCTACTGGCGTATTGGCGTTGCTCAAGCTCACGGTAACACCGCCAGCAAATGCCCAGTTGTAGGTGAGCGTGTCACCGTCTGGGTCAGTAGTACCTGATGCGTCGAGACGAACTGTTGCATCTGGGCCAACTGACGCTGGAGCATTTACTTTAACGCTTGGTGCGTTGTTTTCGATGGTGATTTCGACAGTGTTCTCAGTCGATGCAGCACCCGCTTCATCAACCACACGATACGTAAAGCTATCCGTGCCTAACCAACCAGCTTCACTTGGGGTAAAGCCAACTTTCAGGCCATCAATACTGACTGTACCGTGCGCTGGCTCTTCAACCACTTCAACAGTCATGTCACCAGTCGGTTTGATTAGCAATGGTAGAACCCCATCGTAATCAACGTTACCGTCAGTAATGTTCATCAAGGTGAGTAGATCACGCTGAGGTGAACCAACTGCTGCGGCCAAGTCGATCACCGTTGTACGACTATGTTTACCGATAACACTGGTACCAGCAACATCACCGAAGGTCGCTACTTTGGCATCAATATCAATAACAACTTCGCCAGATACCCCAGGGACAATGGTGGCAGAGAATGCGTCACCGTTTTCTGGGTAAATACCAGCACCTGCGTACACTTGACCACCAACAGTACCGTCTAGGTTTTCAATACCAATGACGAGATAACCGCCGTCTGGTGGAGTGGCATCGATGTCGACGTAGTTGTAGTAGACATTGCCGCTGCCGAGTTCAAACCACGCATTGAAGGTATAAGTTGGACCAGTGCCGTCGTCACCCCATTCGCGCGCTTTATACCATTCAAGGATAAGATGCGGTACTGAATCCACGTTAACCACGGCGTAACGCATTTCGCCTTCATCTGGGTTCAGTTGGAAGTCTGACCAGAACGGTGCGACAACGCCATTAGGGAGAGCTTCATTAGGGAACACTTGCAGTTGGTAGGTGGAATTGGCACGTCTTCCACCAATCTCAACAATACCGTTTTCCCACATGACTAAGGTAGTGTACGGCACACCTTCTAAGAACCACTCACCGACAGAGCCGATACCCAAGGTCAGGTAGGCCTCATCACAGCCATCGGTACAAACACTGCTATAGGACAACCCTAAATCATCTAAGCCCATGCCAGCCACGCCATAAAGCGAGCTGTAGTTCATACTGACTGAAGATGGTGCCGTATGCTGTACGCCTGACCAAGTCAGTGTCCGCGTTTCTGGATCAAAGTTTAACTCATTGGTTACCGTTGCCCGCTCGGTCACTCTAATTGAGTCAGCATCGATCTCCAAGGCTTCATCAGTAGGCAACTGTGCGGTAAGAGTCACTTCAGCACCACCCGCTGAACCTAACGAGCCGAAGAACGACAAGGTCATATCTTCGTTGGCAGCGATCTCACCACTCGTCACGCCTGCAGTTAATGCGCTTGAGTTTTCTGACAGCGCTGTGTAAACCGCAATAGGTAACCGTGCGTCAGCATAAGTGCCGCTGGTGTCACTCAAGGTGACCGTACCAAATTGCCAGCCTTCACCTGCTGTTGAGCCATTCAGTTTTAATGTAAACTCAGCACCTTCAGCGGTGACAGTAACACTCTCTGGGTACTCAGCGATTAGGTTGTTGTTAGCCAACTCAATCGACACGTTCCACGTGGTTTCACCGTCGCCTAGGTTGGTGATTGTACGCGTAAATTCACACACGTTCACACACAATGCATGAGCGAATGATGGTTTATCAACCACAATACCTGTGTTAAATGCAGTGGCTAAATCGACACGACCAGCACCCACATCAAATGGAGTGGTTGGCGTTTCGCCATCTTCTTTCACCGTACCGCTTACTGCAGAAGTCATTAGCACCGACTTAACTTGTTGTGGTGTTAAGTCTGGGTTATTTGCTAATAACAACGCTGCAGCACCTGCCACGTGAGGGCTCGCCATTGAGGTACCGTTCATGGTTTGGTAACCGCCATTTGGCGCAGCTGACAGGATGTTATGACCCGGTGCCGCAATTTCTGGTTTCAAGAAGTTTGCTTCACCACCGGGACCGCGTGAACTAAAGTCAGACATCATGTCGACTTGGTCTTCACGAATGGCGGTACTGGTTGCATTGATTGTTGCTGTCAGGCCTTCTTCCCAGACTTCCAGCACGAGGTTTGCATTTTCTTGAGAAATGAACACGCTTGGTAAGGTAATACCGTCCATTGCCATGTTCACCATTTCGTTTGGTACGTTGTTATAGACAACCAAACCAATGGCGCCAGCTGCTTGCGCATTGGTCGCTTTCTCAGTGAATGCACAAGTACCACGCGAAATCATCGCGATGCTACCTGCGAAGGTTCCTTCCTCGAACGGCACACAACCTTCAAAGTTTTCTTCATCAACAGCTAACGCTGGCACCAAGGCGCCAACGATATCTTCTGAGAATTCGAAGTTGCCGTTACCTGGAGCGGTAGTAATTGGGTCAAGACCGTCGACAGTAAACAAGTTTTCAAAGACACGGCCAGTATGGGTACTAGCAACAGTAATGGTTTCTTCGATACAACCTGGACAACCGACTGTTTTTGCGCCTGGACCTGAGTTACCTGCTGACGTAACAGTCACGATACCCATTTCATCGAGTGACTGCATAATCGCAGTGTATGGGCTCGATGATGGATGCGCACCAGTGCTGCCACCCCATGAGTTGTTGATAACGTCAACACCATCTTCCGCCGCAGCTTCTAGTGCTTCTGCCAACGCGCTGGTGAGACCTGAGCCCCGTCCATCGCTGGTGTTCCATAGTGCTTTATACACGTACAGGGTCGCACCCGGTGCCACACCCGACATGTTCAACGCTACACCGTTAAAGGTTGCACTAACTGGGTTACCAACTGCCGTACCAGCTACGTGTGTACCGTGGCCGTTCATATCCCATGGTGAACCGAAAAATTCATCTGGGTGAACACTGCCTGGGGGGAATGCGAAGTGCCGAGCTACCGCGATTTTATCACCGCAGATATCGTCGTTGACTTCACAGAAATCGGTACCATCTTCTAACTCGCCTACGGTCGCTTCAGCATCAGCGAACGAAAACATCGGATGATTAAAGGTAATACCAGTGTCAATAATAGCTACTTTAACACCTTGACCAGCAGTGTCTTGACCGCCGAGCGCTTGCCACGCTGCAGCACTGTTAATCAAGTTGTTTGACGTATCCATGGTGGTATAAACCAGCGAGTCTTCATAGACTGCTTTGATACCTGGCACACCTTTTAACTTTTCGATCAGATCGTCACCCTGGTATTCTACCACAGCGCCGTTGAATGTAAGCGCCAATTGGCGCTTCACTTTCATCTCGGGAGCAACCCGGGCAGCTTGACCAAGCACTTGTTCTTGCTGGCGTTTCAGATAAGCCGTATAAGTTTGTACGGGTGCAGCTTTGACATCCAAACGCTCTTTGCCAGTAACTTGAATTGAGGTTGCCGCAAAACCAGGGATCCCACCTTTGTACAAGGCGGCCGCTGGTGCTTCGAACTCAATAATGTAACGATTCGACTTTTCCCGCTGTGTTAACTCAGCGGGAGACAACTTGGGTCGCGATTTGTTGACGTTCGATTGAACTGTGGTCGTTGCTTTTAGCGCCGACGTGTCTACCGATTGAATCTCTTGGGCTGCCAGTGATGAAATAGATGTTGCCGCTGCAACCGCTATTGCCACCGTAGACCAATGAGCAGTTATTGTTTTTTTCATTGCTCTTCCCTTGTGTTCAAAAAACGAAGAACGACCCATAATCATGGTCGTGTATGGAAAATACCACATTCCCTTAACAATTCCACAGATATTTTAATCAATTTTGTTCGATCTAAATGCTGACGCTAGACCATTGGTTTAGTGACGTTTCCATGGCGCCCTGCGCGGTTGAAAATACTGGTGATGCGCGCGGAGCGAACGATCAACCAGGTCATGCCAAACAGCGCAAGCCCTAAGAACACTGCCAACCATCTGTTATAAACTGTCGCTGAATAGATACCACCGTTACCTACAGGTACAGGTTCTAGGGGGACCAGCGGCAACCCATAACGCTCAGCCATGTTTTTTACGCCAGAGAAGTGAATACCGGGAATATTCTCCTGTAAGAAATAGCCCATCACGGTGTCCACTGCAAACGCGCGTGCCGGTGCATCGTGCTGTAAACCTGAGCGAAATAAATCATCAATCCCCGGCGGGCCAACAATGGTGGCGCCGCCACCAACGTTCACAAAAGCTTGATAATGCCGTTCGGCTGAGTATTCACGGAAAATTGCGATTCTATTGGCCACCGCCTCTTGATAATTGGCGGGCTCAAGCAAGGGAATGCCGGCTCGCTGAATACTTTCACGCAACGACTGGATACCTTCACGTGGCATTCCCACACCGCGATCTTCAATGCCACCAATAGAAGCATACACGGATTTCAATGAGATGACGCCAGCACGGCGCAGCTCTCGCTCCATATCTAACCAAGCAAGTTCGGGGACATTCGCGCCCCATTGCGACGAAGAGGCTGACGCAATAATCACCGCATCAGCACCTAAGGCTTCGATGGCTGAGTATACGGCTAAGTTCAGGGCGGGAAACGAGCCCGATACTGTCACCGCCACTAAATCGCCTTCTTGCACCCCAGCATCGGCTAATAATTTTACCGCGACCGCCGCCCAGTTAGGGTTCACTGTTGTTTGTTTGGCTTGACGACCACCTTGGTTGGTAGTGATTATCGAGTTTTCTAAGCCAATTAAACCACTGCGCTGGGGGTCAAATTCTGGGTTAATCGGAGCAATGCGAGCCCGCAGTGGCTTAATAACATCCATCCCCTCACGCATAATTTTAGCGGCATTCACCATAGTGGCGTAATTTTTCTCGACGGTTGGGTCACGTTGACGCAAGTTTTCCGCCATTAATAACGCTACCACAGCGATCCCAATCAAAAACACTTGTCCCCAGAGTGGCACTCCCGATGAGCGCCAGTAAATTTTGGTGAACTTACTCATTCTTCTGCTCTCCTAGTCACGGCACTCACTTACCAACCTGGCATGGTAAAAGCACGGCTGGCCTCATACATTTGCAATGCTTCTGGCATCAGGGCAATCAAGGCCAAGCGCACCAATACTGCTGTCACCGCCAAGCCGCACAAAGTTTGCAGTACCCCTTGGCGTTCAAACCAAATCGCAATCAACCCTGGAATAATGTAGCCAATGATGCTGCTTTCCATCACCGCCATCATCAAGCTTGACTCAAGGGTTTGCACATGAGCCTCTGCATTGTCGGCACCGGCAACCATTTGCAGATCCATCCAGGTGAATAAATGGCCGAGCAATAAATCGAGCAAACCTGCAACAATATAGCCCGTTAGAATCATGATGATGGTTTGTCGACGGCCATAAACAATGACAAAACTGGAGACAATTTTGACCACCAAATAAGTGATAAAAGCTGCAATTAACGTGAGTGATAAACTTAATGGCTCAGTGAGTTGCAACGCCACATAACCTGGCACCACCAAGCCGCCGGCAGCTAACCCTAAGGTTGTGGTTAGCAACAAGGTAAAAAACAACCCAATGCCAATGGCTACAGCAAGAATGTTGAGCGCTATCATACGTCTTCCTTAGTCATTGCTCGGTTATGGAAAAAGCGCGCGATTTCCTCGCCGCCACCGTGAATGTTACACATGCCCACAATCAGCGCATTGCCAAGCGATTGTTCGAGCAGCACTTCGGTGATTTCTGTCATTTCGGCCCCTTCCATCACCATGATTTTGTCAGGATCAAGCCCGTGCTTGGTGACTTCTCGAACAAAAATAAAAGAACCCGAGCCGATCACCATCACTTTGTCTGCAGGCGTCCATTGCACCACAGCTTCTGCCATCTGCGCCGACCGATGGGGCCGATCGGCGCGACAGTTAATTAGCATCATAGTGCGCCGGCCTGCGCCATGCTTGGCCACCATGTTTTCCCAAATGCGCCCCGTAGATTCAGGGTCATTCGCGGCAAACGCGTTGACAAAAACCAAATCACGTTCAAAGTAGCGCACATGCATCACCTGCATGGCGCCAGTTTCTGGCTCAAGCGCAATCATACCCTGCAACGCTTGCTCACGATCCACACCAATAAACTCACAGACTTTCAGCGCAAGCGCCACGTTTTCAGCATGCTCAGCGTAATTAAATTGCGCCAGCACCGCGTCTGGAATAGCGGCTGCTTCCTCATCAGTTACTGCATGCAGTTGGCTGCCGCGGTCTTGGCAGGTTTCTTGAAACACATCGAGTAAATCGCGCTCAGCGGTAAATAGATGTCCATGCACTGGCGTACTCCCGGCCAACGCTAATGCCACATCGCGTTCACCGGGCCCCATAACATCAAGATGGTCAGCGCGAGCATTAGTAATAACCCCCACGGTAGAGCGCACCATGCGTAATTCACATAAACTTTGATATTGCGGTTGCAGCGCCATACATTCCACCACTACGGCTTCAGGTTTGAGGCTTGCCATGCGTTTGAGCATCCGCATCTGCTCAATAATGTTGGCACCACTAATACGATAGATGGGAAATTCACGCCCTTCCGGATCGGTCATGGCCGCTGCTGAGCCCGTGGTTTTTGCACAGACGCGCATGCCACCGCCGCGCAGGCCAGCCGCAATCAATCGGGTCACACTGGTTTTGCCTCGGGTGCCATTGACATGCACGCGGATGGGGATGGTACGAAGGAGAATACGATGTTGAATAGCTTCAAACGCGCCTGCTGCGACTAACACCAGCCACAGCAGCATCACAATACTTAGCAACATGGGTATCGACATAATTTGGCCTTGAAAGTGTACATCATCAACGTAAGTGTATGTAACTTATAGACCAAAAAATCGAAATTAACGAGAACTTTACAACTCTTTCAAGGGGACGGGCCGACCAATATAATAGCCCTGCATGTAATCACAGCCCATTTCTGTCACAAATTCCGCTTGCTGCGGCGTTTCGACACCCTCTGCTACCACTTCAAAATTAAGGCTTTGTGCAATTTTGATGACCGCACTGATTAATACACGGTCAGAGCGATGGGTGCCGATTCCCGCTACAAACATACGGTCGATTTTAATCTTATCAACGGGTAGCTTTTTCAGATAACTCAATGACGAAAAGCCAGTCCCAAAATCATCAATCGCAATCGAAATATTCTTCTCGCGCAGTTTCTTTAATACCGCCACGGCGTAGTCGGTATTATCCATCAAAATACTTTCGGTGAGCTCAAGTTCCAACCATTCAGGCTTGCAGCCTGTTTCCGCTAAGGTCTGTTCGAGAAATGGGGTGAATTCAGTGCGGTTAAAGTGCAAGGTCGACAAATTCACAGCCACTTTGACGGGGCCTTCAACTTCCTGCAAATACACCGCCGTCTCACAAGCGCGACGGAACACCCACTCACTGAGCGGAATAATCTGGCCCGTCATTTCTGCTAACGAAATAAACTCAGCTGGTGAAACATACTTGCCTGGCTCGTGCTCCCATCGCAACAGCGCTTCATACCCCATAGTCGCACCATCATGGCAGCGCACAATTGGCTGGTAGTGCAAGGTGAGTTGATTGTGTTCGATGGCTTCTTGCAAACTAGATCGCATCGCGGCCGATGCTTTGAGCTGCAAACTCAGACTTTCATGATAGGTCTGCACATGGTTATGCCCTAAACGTTTCGCTTGGTGCATCGCCATGTCAGCGTGTTGGATCAACTCCAGCGGCGTACGCTGCTCTTCCGATTGATGCGCCACCCCGATACTCGCGGTGAGGTAGATCTTGTGATGCATGATTCGATAAGGCTGTGCTACTGCTTCCAAAATTTCTCGGGTTATCTGCGCCACGGCTTCACCGTTACCATGCATTTTGGATGTCACTAGCAAGAACTCATCACCACCAAAGCGCGCCAGCGTACCTACGCCATGGGCGAGTTTCGTTAACCGATGTGCCAGCACCTGAAGTAAGCGGTCACCTACGTGTAACCCTAAGCTATCGTTGATGAGCGTAAACCCGTCGAGGTCAATAAACAGCACCGAGAGGTCACGCTTATGATGGAACCGATCGGCAATGGTATTCTCAATGGTGGTACGGTTGTACAGCCCGGTTAGTGCATCATGTTCGGCTTGAAAACGTAATTGCCGCCCTTGAATCACCAACTCACGGTTACGCTCCACCGTCAGCGACATAAAGAGCACAATAATGATACCCGCCACACTGATCAGCACTTGCAGTAGCGCTCGCGACTGCAAATCAGACAAATCATAAATAAAGGCATACACGGGTCGCGGTATCATATGGTCGGTCACCATTTGGCTTTGGTGCAAAAATAACGCGTGATTATTGAGATAATTCAAGGTTTCTTGGGTCACCCAATGGCCCGATTGATCCATCAATAATTCGTCAGTGACCGCAATGTACGTATAAATAGGAGAACGCAGCGACACCTGATTAGCCATCATGCGCGGAATATTCATCACGGCGAACATGCCCCAATGGCCTACCTCATATTTATCGCGGTCAAAAGCCACCGGCACATGCACATATAAAACTGCGCCCTGTTCATGGTCTGGGTGCGAGCCGACCATCATTTGTACTTTATCGGTACGCGCAGGATCAAACTGCGAATTGAGCAGCTCATTATCGATATAGTGTTGCCGGAAACGATGATCTGGCGACCGTGCTCGCTCCCACACTAAACTATCCATACGGCGCAAAATTAAGCTCTCAAGATAGCTCACGTCTCGGAACACGGCATTCATGTCCAAGTCTATCATATCGTCGTGAATGCCGGGGGGATAGTGTTCCCAGCGCTCAGCCAAGCGCAGTAATAAATTCACCTGCTCGCGGCCCAGCACCGCACGGCTGGCGCTCACTGTTGAGGTCGCCTCGATACCGCGGGAGCGCACTTCTTGCATATCGTAATGGAATAGCATGACGCCCGATGTCGTGGCCACCACTAAGCCCAGCATCGCCAGCACGGTCGTTAGCCAACTCACCCGCGGTAATTCGCTTTCAGTTGCAGTACTAAGGTTCCAGACGGCCGCGAACATTAACAGCATGAGTGAGGCGCCGATAAGGCTCCCCGTTGGATGTCGGGCCAATAGCGGCAAGGAATAATTAAAGTGCAGCAGAATAATAGCAAACGTGGCAACAGCAGCTACGCCAGCCACAATATATTGCAGCCTTACCGCCCACGGATATTTTAACCGAAGCGCTAACCACAGCCCCGTTATACCGACAGCACAATAAATTGCGGGGTGGATTTGTAGGTCGTATGTTTCGAAGAGCCCCCCCATAAGGCCACTGATGGAGGCGAGTACAGCGAGAATAGCAAATGCGCGCGAAGTATGGGTTTGCCATTCGCTTTTGCGGCGGAGATCAAACAACAGAAGTGCAGCACCAATGGCCACGAGCCCGACAAGAAACGAGGTACCAAAGGGACGGTAAAGTTGTAATTGTGTTGGTTCTATCAACCGATAACATAAGATCACCAGGGCAGCAATTATCAATGAGGCGCTAAGCACCAAATTGACTACCGCCCTAGCCTGTTGATCCACTTGTATGATTCGCATCACACGGCCCCTGCGCTCTGTTATTTTTATTATTAGGTCAATATAACCATAACAGAACCGGAATAACCAGCATTAAAGTGAAAATTTATCAACTAGCAAGTAATTGTATTTTCAGTCGTTCTACAAATGAGGTTGCACGTGTGATCGTCCACTGGCGCCCTTTCCTATCGCGGAAAACAACGTGGGTCACAATGGGTGCGCTATACATTTCATTCAATGCCCGCTTAATCGCAGAGCGGTTTGATTCTTGGCTAGGCACTCCTATATCTGATAACTTTTCCGTACCATTAAATAACGAAATTTTCCGGCGCGAGCGAGGTTTTAGCTCTCGGGCGTCTTGTTGTTTTATTTGTGTATATTCTGAGCCGCTCACGTCCACTTTCTCCAATGTAGACTTACCTAAAATGTGATACCTAATAGCTATCATCCTTAACATAGTATTAAATGATAGCCTATAGATTATAAAACAAAAATAAGATTTCTCATGACATCCATGTTAATTTGCAATATCAGCATGTTAAGAAAAGGTAGCAGGTGTTTTATGAAAGTTCAGCAGCGTGTTGTGCACCACGGCGCACATCAGGGTGTTACTGGCTCATGCCATGAATTCTTTTTTGCACCCAATGAATCAGTCCTTATTGACTGCGGCCAATTTCAAGGCAGCGACGAGCTGACATTTGCCAGTGAGCGCAGTCGCACCCAAGCAATTGAGTTTCCAATTGAGCAGTTGGTCGGGCTCGTTATCACTCATTGCCATTTAGATCACGTGGGGCGCTTACCCAATCTGTGGGCAAAAGGCTTCCGCAAGCCTATCTATTGCACCCGAGCCACCGCGAGCCTACTACCCATAGTGTTGAGTGATGCCATGAAGGTAGCGAACTTCCCCGACCCAGATAAGGTGCTGGCAGGGATTCAACAATTACTTGAACCGATTCCCTACGAGGAGTGGTTCGACGTACATCAGCACTGGCGGATGCGTTTTCGTAATGCAGGCCATATTATGGGCTCAGCCTATGTGGAGTTTGAACACCGCCAGCTGGCGCCGGGGCAAACCCTGCCCACCCGCGTCGTATTCTCTGGTGACTTAGGGTGTAAACACACGCCCCTACTGCCCGACCCTACGCCGCTGGAATATGCCGATTACCTCATTTTGGAAAGTACTTATGGTGATTCTGTACACGAACACCGCGAAGACCGGCAAACTCGTTTAAAGGCCACCATAAATAAGGCCTTTGCAGATGGCGGTACGGTGCTGATCCCGGCGTTTAGTATTGGTCGAACCCAGGAATTGTTGTACGAAATCGAGGACATTATTCATCATGAGCCAAGCTGGAAGCAGGTCACAGTAATTCTAGACTCACCGTTAGCCACACAATACACGCAACAGTATCGCCGCCTCAAACGGTTATGGGATGAAGAAGCCAAGGAGCGGCTCGCCGACAATCGCCATCCACTGAATTTTGATCGGCTGCATATCGTTGAAAGCCACCAGCAACACCTCGATATCATCGAGCTGCTGCGCACCAAGCATTATCCAGCCATTGTGATTGCCGCTAGCGGTATGTGCACCGGTGGGCGCATCGTAAATTATCTCAAAGCACTGATCGAACAGGAAATCACCGACATAATTTTTGTGGGCTATCAAGCAGAAGGCACACCCGGCCGCGATATTCTGACCTATGGTCCAAGGGGAGGTTATGTGGATTTAGACGGCCAGCGTTATACCATTAAAGCCAGTGTCTATCAGTTAGGTGGGTACAGCGCACACGCCGATCAGCCCGGCTTGCTTGAGTTCCTCGATACCCAAATCAAACCGGTTCATCATGTGCGCTTAGTGCATGGAGAGTTGCCCGCGAAAATGGCACTGCAAGAGGCCATCATAGCGAGCCAAAAAATTACCGGAAACGTAGTTATATAATTAGGCTTGACGATAACCATTGGGGTTTTGGTGTTGCCACCGCCACGCATCCGCCATCATTTCTGCAAGGCCGCGCGTTGCACGCCACCCCAATATCTGCTCAGCGGAGCTTGGGTCGGCATAGCACACGGCAATATCACCAGGGCGGCGGGCCACAATTTGGTACGGTACCGAGCGCCCCGACGCGGCTTCAAAGGCCTGCACCATTTCAAGTACAGAATACCCGTTACCGGTACCTAAGTTCACCGCCGTAAAGCCTGAGCGCTGCGGCAATTGGTTCAGCGCCGCTAAATGCCCTAGCGCCAAATCAACAACATGAATGTAATCACGTACGCCAGTGCCATCAGGGGTTGGGTAATCGTTACCAAACACGCTGAGCTGTGCTAACCGCCCCACTGCCACTTGGGAAATATACGGTAATAGGTTGTTCGGAATATCGTTCGGATCTTCACCAATTAGACCAGAGGCATGGGCGCCCACGGGGTTAAAGTAACGCAACACAAACACCGACCAGTCAGCATCAGCCACACATAAATCAGCTAGAATGCGCTCCACCATATACTTTGACGTGCCATAAGGGTTGGTAGTACCACCAGTTGGGAAATCTTCTCGAATAGGAACAGTTGCTGGGTCGCCATAAACGGTCGCTGAGGAACTAAACACAAACTTCTTCACCCTATGCGCAGCCATCACCTGCAACAGGTTTAAGGTACCTTGCACATTGGTTTCATAGTAAGCCAAGGGCTTGGCAACACTCTCACCGACTGCTTTTAAGCCGGCAAAATGAATCACCGCCGTAATCGCATAATCTGTGAACATTTGCTGCAAGCAGGCGGTATCACGCACATCGCCGTGTATAAATGGCACAGCTTTACCCGTAATTTGCTCAACCCGGCGCAAGCTCTCCGGCGAGCTATTACAAAAGTTATCTAACACCACGACTGACTGGCCGCTATTGAGCAGCTCAACCACCGTATGAGAACCAATATAACCTGCACCACCTGTGACTAAAATCATCTCATTTCCCTTGCTGAGTGAACGACGTGTCGATATATGTTAGCAATATGGTATAACTACACAAGTTTAAATTAACGCAGAGCCTATAACCTTGTTACAACTTACGCACCCGATATCACAACTCGTGCTGGTGTTAGTCAGCCTGCTGTGTACCACTGGCTGCGCCAGCTTGCCCGATCTTGCCAAGCGGCACAGCAGCTATGCGGTGATGCCAGAGCAGACTGAACACACGCAGCTGGGGCGATTTATTAGTGGCGCTTTTCAGATTGCTGATGAACAACAGCCACGCATCAATGCGGGCGTGGCGGTGCTCGATGAAGCTGAAGCTTCACTTATTACCCGCCTCATGCTGATTCAACATGCTGAACGCAGTATTGATATTCAATATTATATTTGGCGCGATGACACCTCTGGCCTACTGATGTTGCAAGCGTTGCAGCAGGCAGCCGACCGTGGGGTACGCGTGCGCTTGTTACTGGATGACATCCACAGCACCGCCATCACCCCATATCTACACCAGCTAAACACGCACCCCAATGCCGAAGTACGGCTGGTGAACCCGTTTATGCCACGCGGGGCTTTAGTGTGGGGATTTTTAACTGATTTTGACCGCGCCAACCGCCGCATGCATAACAAATCACTGACAGTCGATAGTCAAGCGTCGATTGTAGGGGGGCGCAACATCGGCAACGATTACTTCCTGCGCGGGCACACGGATATTTTATTCTCAGACATGGATTTACTGGCCGTTGGCCCCATTGTGCGGGATATTTCAGTGCGTTTTGATTTGTACTGGAACAGTGATTCTGCCTACCCGCTAGAACTGCTGGAAGCCGCGCCCGCAACTGCGCCACGCCTACCAACAATCGATTATCAGCCACAGGTGCCTAGCCTGCAGGAGTTTTTTAGTCATACCCAATGGTATGGCGTGCAGGCGATTGTGGTGACTGATTCACCCAGCAAACTACTTGGTGATGCCGCCCCTGAGGAACTTATCACCCATAAATTTAAAATTGTATTGGCCGAGCCACAGCAGGAAGTGCTGCTCGTATCGCCCTATTTTATTCCCAGCGAGGCATTGATTCAGGCGCTGACAGATTTAGTTCATGCGGGCGTGTCCGTGCACATCCTCACCAATGCTTTTGCAACCAACGATGTGGCCTTGGTGCACTCTGGTTATGCAAAGCATCGTAAAGCGCTGCTGCGAGCAGGAGTACGGCTATTTGAACTCAAACCCAGTGCTATTGCCAACCCGTTAGTAAACGATGATGAAGGTGAGGAGTTAACGTTTTCCAGTGTCTCGGCCAGTAGCCTGCATGCAAAAACCTTTATTATTGACCGCGACCGTGTATTCGTGGGCTCATTCAACTTCGACCCACGCTCGGTTCACTTAAATACCGAACTGGGGTTGGTGGTGATTAGTGACACTCTTGCTGAGCGCATGGCAGAAACCTTTATCGCTAATACACCCGGGCAGGCCTATGAAGTGGTGTTAAACGAGAAGAACCGGTTGGAATGGATTGAACGCGATCGTGCTGGTGACGTTATTCGTGTGCATGCTATCGAGCCAGAAACCAGTTGGTTCCAACGCCTTGCTATCGGGTTCTTCTCGTTCTTACCCATAGATTCGTTGTTGTAACACGAGGCATCACGCATTACAGCGAATAATAGTCGTTGACCGTTTCGATAAGAGCATCGAGTTCGGTCAACGGCAACGCATTAATACCGCCCGCGCCAGCCCGCCCCCCGCCATTGGGGTAGCGCGCGCAAATATCCCCGGCTCCCGAGCGATTACTTTGTGGCGCGCGCAAGTTAATGTAGTACGACTGACCATCGGGGTTGAGGGTCACCATCACTATCGCCTGGTGCGGGAATTCTTCGGCAAGTTGGTTCGCCAAGGTACCGTTAATCCGCCGCGCCCAAGCCGCAGCGGGTAATAACACCGCCCGCAGAGCCGGGGTAGCGGCGAGCACCTCAGCAGATTGCGCCAACTCGATATCAGCGGCATAACCTTGCTGCAACCGCTTAAACGGCGCCGTTGCTGAACCGTCAGCCACAACTGCCAGCGGTGATTCATAGGCCATCAACTGTTGATATAAAGTGGCCGGCGCGATATGCACGTCAGCCAAACTCAACCCATAACTATTGTAATTCACCAGCATGCCCAGCTCACGCAACAGCTCCGCTGCGGCGGGCGAGAGCCCAAGACGCCGACACTGCTCATAAGCCTCAGCATAAAGGTTATCGCCAAAAGCGGCCGGCACCGCCCAAATAAGTTGGTTATGGCGCAGGTGAGCGCTTACCAACAGGCCTGTGTATACCGTCGGAGCGAAATCAAACAAGGTGACTAAGCGCTTGTGGGTTAGTTGGGTCGTGGCAAAATGATGGTCAATATAAGACACCGAACGCGCCACCTTCAGCAAGCGTGGCAGCTCAGCGCTGTTTTTATCAAATGGAAGATCGAGTACCTGAATATCAGCACCTTGTGCCTGCTGATCGGTAACATGCTGCAACAACGCATGGTCACGCTTAACACCGGTGACCAACAGTTGCTGTGAGGGCGCCACCGCAAACTCCTTACGGAGCTGGATAAGAGAGAAGATTCCATCCGCATCGCCGTTAAACACATCGATGTTCATGGGATTCTCTCCTGTGGTTAGCTATTGTTATCGTGCTGTCGCCGCCATAACAAGTCGTTGACGCCAGGCTCGCTAGGACGATAACCGGCGGGAGCTGCGAGGAGCAAATCACGCAGCCGCTCAATACGGAAGTTTTGACAAGCGTCATCGAGTTGGTTAAGTAGCATCTCAAGCTGTGGCCACTCCCAGTAATCTTCCATCGCCCGCATAATACGTGGATGTGAACATTCCACGACATTATCGCCAATCAGCAACTCTTCGTAGAGCTTCTCGCCGGGCCGCAAGCCGGTAAATACGATTTCGATATCGCCATGGGGGTTTTGTTCGTCTTTAATTTCCAAGCCGGACAGCCGAATCATTTTTTTGGCGAGTTCAACAATACGCACCGGTTCACCCATATCAAGTACAAACACGTCGCCGGATTTACCCATAGTGCCCGCCTGAATGACCAACTGTGATGCTTCCGGAATGGTCATAAAATAGCGGGTAATATCAGGATGGGTTACCGTCAGTGGACCACCCGCTTCAATCTGCTGCTTAAACAATGGCACCACCGAACCCGACGACCCCAACACATTACCAAACCGCACCATGGCAAAGCGTGTTGTCACACCCTCTCGGTTCGCTAAGGCTTGCAGTACTAATTCGGAAATTCGCTTCGTGGTACCCATCACATTGGTTGGGCGTACTGCTTTATCTGTGGACACCAGCACAAATTGCTCAACCCCTGCCTCAATAGCAGCTTCCGCAGTATGCCAAGTACCAAAGATATTATTGCGAACACCTTCCACCATGTTGTATTCCACCAGTGGCACATGTTTATAGGCTGCCGCATGGTACAGCGTTTGCACTTTAAATGCGTTAAGCACAGCCGAAACTCGGTTACGTCGCTGCACAGTTCCGATAATAGGATAGATTGGAACACTAAGCTCCAAACGCTCTTTGAGCGTCTGCAATTCTTGCTCGATTTGGTACAACCCGTATTCAGATAGTTCATAAAGAACCAAGCCGGCCGGTTCTTGGCGAAGTATTTGGCGGCAAAGCTCACTACCAATCGAACCACCCGCCCCAGTCACCATAACCATCTTGCCACGAATATGCTGTGCCATGAGATCAGGATTAGGATCAACAGGGTCACGACCTAACAAGTCCTCAACCCGAACATCTTGTAACGCATCGATTGCAAGGTCGCCATTTACCATATCAGCCATACCTGGCACGCTCTGAACTTTCACATTCAATGGCTCAAGTGAATCCAAGATTTTCTTACGCACAGCCCGAGGAGCTGATGGCAACGCCAGCAAAATACGTTCCACATGGTATTTCTTTATCGCTTCAGGCACTTGTTCAGGTGCAACCACTGGAATCCCTAACATGGTTGAGCGCTGCAAGCTTACATCGTCATCAACGAAGACAACGGGCAGGAACTGCTCACCATTATTTAATGCTTGAGCTAACTGTCGGCCTGCCGAGCCAGCGCCGTATATCATCACCGGGGTTTTCGCTCGACTAATCATGCGGTGATATGCTTCACGCATCGCTAAACGGCTACCACCAATGAGCAGCATGGCCACGAGGGCATAATTTATGACGGCGTTGGCAGGTAAGGTCACAGCAAACATTTTGGTTAACGCATATAGCCACAAGGTTGATACCGCCACACCAAACACCACCACGGCTAGCGCGCGCAGACTCACATAACGCACAACGGCGCGGTACAAACCCAATTTAGTGAATAGCGCAATAGAACCGATGGTTAATGCCACATAAACAGCGAGCCATTCCCATCCACGCGGCGGCAGTTCTAGGTTAAATGATAGGCAATAGGAAGCCACGAGCGCAGCTAAAATAGCTAGCGCATCGGTACAAAGACTAATGATTCGCTTTAAGGAACGAGGTAGTTGTAGGAGTCTTGATAACAGCAGCACAAGTTTTCTTCCATTGAAATGTTTTCCAAGTATAACGTTGTTAAGGTTGTGTTACAAGAATAGCAATGTAAAATAAGTGTTTAAGTATTTTCCCTTAAACACTTGTCATTGCACAAAAAATGTTGCATGTTAATGTACAGTGAATCGAAGATGTGTTGGGGAGTACCATTTAAATGTTAATTTTAACTCGCAGAATTGGCGAGACATTAAAAATTGGTGACGATGTTGATGTGGTCGTTCTTGCAGTCAAGGGAAATCAAGTACGCTTAGGCGTCAATGCCCCGAAGGATGTAAACGTTCACCGTGAGGAAATCTATCTCCGCATCCAAGAAGAAAAGGAAAAGGAAGATTAGATTAGCCTAATAACCATCAAAAAAAGGAACTAGCAATATGGCTAAGCTTTTCGACCTCATTACAGAGGAAGAGTTAATTCACTGCATCGATGTTTGGACAAATGGTATGGGACAACCGAAATACCGTTATCTAAACGAAAAATTCATCAACCAAGTGAAGGAGCTTTTGCTGCAGTCCGAATCACTACCATTAATGATAGAGGAGGCTCAAGCCTTTAGACTGAATGGGAAGTTTGACACTAATGCAACGCTTATAGACGAAGTGTTTAACTACCTAGATAAAACGCTGTTGCACTAAGGTGCCGCACGTCTGAGTGTACTCCTCAACGATTCACTATTTTAAAAGCCACCCTTAGTAGAGGATCACGTTGCAGCCGTTGTTGACACAACCGGCTGTTTGTACACCCCTTCCCTTTATGACATGAAATGTAAGAAGGGATAAGACAAGACTCACTATAATAACTATTTGCTTCACGCTAGCTTCCTCATTTGCACTTGTGCAGTTACATGGATATAGACCAAAAGGATTGATTGCTCCAGCAACATCAACCCACGGGATACCAATCCAAGATTGAGTACCTATCTTGATGCCTCTGGTTTGCGCCTTGCCAAGGCCATGACCGAACCCGAGAGCGGAGCGACTCCCAGAGCTCCTATTGAACTTCTGGAAAGGTTAGCCAATTTAAAGGCGAAAGGTACGCGGACACCGTGAAAGACTCTTGATAGAAAGTAGACCTATGTAACCAAAATTAGTTACATCGGCAATTGTAACAGTATTAGGTTACATTCCTAATCCTAACGCTCCCCATGCAATAATGCCGACCAGCAATACAATGCCAAAACTAGCTAGCGTCCCGAGCAAAACATATTCATTGAGTTTGGTATTTCTGCCAACGTTTTCTCCATACCGAAGTACCGATTTTGCCGCAATGATAAAGCCAATCGCTGTGAACTGATTCACAAAAATTAAAGTCAAAATTACCGCGCGCTCTATATAACCAATCAATTTGCCTGCTTTCGGAATCTGCGTGTTGTTATTGTCAAAGGCATAGGGCGAAAGTAACAACACTACTAAAATTGAGGTGGGCTTAAGAATAAGTAGGTACGCACCAACAATAATGAAATGATTCACGGTAATCATGTCGGAAAAATGATTCAGATGGTCGAATAGCCAAGCCCATACAGCAAATATCCAAACAAGATGGGCAATTTGGTCGACAACTAGAGTGATCGCGGCGTTATCATTCGACTTGCTAAAACAACTCAATGCAGACTTTATCAAGTCAATCACAAGGTGCCCCAGCGCAATTATCGCAACCGTCAGCCAGATATTTTCATGACTTAGCAGAATCACGTCCATAGCTTGCAACAGAAATAGTAAAAGCGACATCAATAGCGCGTGAATAAACATGTGTAACAAGTGCACAGGGATGACACCGAGTTGTAGCTTATGCACCACCAATGGCTTGTGTTCTGAGCCAAAGCGTTTAGCATCGACCATTGCTTTACTCTGCAAATAAAAATCGCCAAGAATATGGCATATAACCAAACTCGCCAAGATCAGGTAATCATTCATTAGCTGCCTCTACTTGCTGTTTTATCAATGCTTCGGCATAAGTCAAATAGGCATCGACGGCGTTATAGGCCCCGGCGTTTAAAAGCTTAGTTGTGTTCGCTCGACTCTTGCCAAGGCGCACCGCTAGCGATTTATGAGGTTCATTTGGGTGGAGTAAATAATAGTAAAGTACCAGTGCCTCTGTTTTGGTTAGCGAGGACAAATGTGCATCAAACAGCATGATGGTAACGCTCAAATGCCGCTCCAGTTCAGGCTGAGAAGAGGAAAATCGAAGCAGCTCCGATTTCATATTGTCTAACTGATGCCCAGAACGCACAAACGCATCACCGGTTGAGCTCTTAACATTATTACGCAGCCTATCGATCGTTCCAATAGCAATGCTCTGGCGCACATCCATTTGCTCTGCTAATAACGCTAGTCGAATAAACGCAGCCACTCTCAGCGCATGTTCAGGTTGGTGTAGAACCAATTGAAACTCATCACCGCGAAAAATATCAAACTGTAGTCGATACATAGCTGCAAGATCAGTAAGCAATTCATCCAGCTGCTTTAAGAACCGCTCATATTTTTGGAGCTCGACTCTCTGCGAACCGACAATATCGCCGGTAATCACGGCCGCAAGTTGCGTCATCATAATCAACCTACCGATTAGCGTTTATTGAATGGCTTTAAAAGTAACCGAATTAAGTTACTTTTGCAAATGTAACCAAATATGGTCACTAACGCCAAATCACATCATAACCGGTCATTTGAACGCAAAAAGGGTAACCGTAACAGCAACCACACCTATTCAGCCATAGTTTAAATCCATAAGCTACCTCCACGCACCACATACAAACTAACGCTGGGCCAATGAGAGTACTTCCCGAATCACTGCACAGGTCTTTTCTATCTCAGCATTTGTTAGGGTTGGATGCACCAAAAACATAAGTGATGTTTCACCAAGTTCTTTGGCGTTAGGCAATGGCTCAGTTGGACGCCATCCCGTATTATCAAACGCTTTCTCCAAGTACACTTCAGAGCATGAGCCTTGGTAACAAGGTACGCCACGTGCCACAATTTCCTCAATAATGCGGTCACGGCTCCAACCATCCGCTAACATGTCAGGTTCAATAAAGCAGTAATGCTTATAGCAGGCGTGCTCCATGTAATCAGGAACTTTTGGTGTACGGACAAGCGAAAGGTCTGCGCAAGCGTCAGTGATCATTGCAGTATTACGACGGCGGGCTGCAGTCCACTCAGCCATACGTTTTAACTGAATTCGGCCAAGCACTGCTTGAACTTCCATCATACGCCAGTTGGTACCAAAGCTTTCATGTAACCATCGAAATCCTGGCGGGTGCTCACGCTCATAAACAGCTTCATAACTTTTACCGTGGTCTTTAAAGCTCCACATTTTGCGCCATAATGTTTCATCATTGGTGGTGACCATGCCGCCTTCACCACCGGTCGTCATGATTTTGTCTTGGCAGAAAGACCAAGCACCAACATGGCCAATACTCCCGACAGAGCGGCCTTTATATGTTGCGCCATGGGCTTGAGCACAGTCTTCAATCACATAGAGGCCATGCTTGTCAGCTAGCGCCATAATGGCGTCCATTTCAGCAGGCCGACCGGCCAAATGCACCACCACAATGGCTTTGGTACGTGGTGTGATCACCGGCTCAATGGTGTGTGCTTCAATGTTTTGCGAGTCACGATCAACATCAGCAAAAACAGGGGTAGCACCTGCATTTACGACGGTCGAAATAGAGGCAATAAAAGTACGCGGCGTGACGATGACTTCATCGCCCGCGCCTACGCCCAAAGCCATTAAAGCAACATCCAGCGCTAAGGTACCGTTACTTAGAGCGACAGCATATGACGCATCAGCCCAAGCAGCAAACTCTTTTTCAAACTCACGGCACTCAATGCCGGTCCAGTAATTGACACGGTTGGATAAAATAACATCATGTACAGCCTTGGCCTCTTCCTCGGTAAAGGAAGGCCAAGGGGAAAATGGAGTGTTAAGCATTAAATACCTTCAGAAGAAAACGAAAACCACTATCGGACCCGTGCCGGAACGCCCACCGCCACACAGTCATCCGGCATATTCGAAACTACCACCGCACCGGCACCCACCGTAACGCCGCTGCCGATCTCAACCAACTGTTTTACGGAAGCACCGATGCCCACCCAGCTCCGCTCACCGACGCAAACACCTCCAGCCAAGCGGGCTCCAGGGCTAATATGCACCGCATCCCCCAATACACAATCATGATCGATGGATGCAGCGGTATTGATGATCACACCCATGCCGATACGGCAGTCCACGTTAACTACTGCTCCGGCAAAAAGCACCGAGCCTGCGCCGACTTCAGCATAACGGCTCACTATTGCAGAAGGATGGATCAACACAGGCAACTGCGCGCCCTGCTCAAGCAAGGCCTGCAATTTGGATTGGCGGATGTAATTATTACCAATGGCCACCAACACCCCGTCAAACTCGGCCAAACGATCCGTGAGCAACTGGGTATCACCCTCAATAGACCAAGCACCATTGCTGGTCTTGGCAGGCCACGCATCATCAAAAAAACTGACTGACTCCCAGCCACACAACTCAGCACAGTCAGCAACCACCTTTCCATGGCCGCTGGCTCCCAGAATCGCCAGCTTCTTCATGAGTCGTTGCCAGTAAATTTGGCCATGGTCGCCTCCCCTTCCGCACTGATGCCGTCACGCACCAACACCTTCTTCACTGTCAGGAACAGAATCTTGATATCGAACCACAGCGAGCGGTTGTCCACATACCATACGTCGAGCTTGAACTTCTCATCCCAGCTGAGCGAGTTACGCCCATTCACCTGCGCCCAGCCCGTTACCCCCGGGCGCACCTCATGGCGACGATACTGATCTGGTGAATACAAAGGCAGGTACTCCATCAACAAGGGACGAGGTCCAACCAGACTCATATCGCCCTTGAGTACGTTCCACAGCTCCGGCAGCTCATCCAGACTGGAAGAGCGCAGAAACTGGCCGAAAGGGGTCAGTCGTTCAGAGTCTGGTAAAGGATTACCCTGAGCATCAACTGCATCCTTCATGGTGCGGAATTTAACCATCTGGAAAGGCTTACCATTCAAGCCGGGACGGGTTTGACGAAAAAATACCGGAGAGCCAAGATTGCGGCGAACCTGCCACGCAATTATAGCGATAACTGGAGATAGTAGTAACAATCCCAAAAGTGACGCAGCAATGTCAAAAACACGTTTAATCATAAACACCTGGAGCGATACGCTCTGCATTATGTGGTTCGCCATCAACTACAGACTGCAACACACTCATTAACTGATCCGCCAATATATCTCGATCAAAAAACTCCTCAGCAAGTTCCCGTGCTGCTTGCCCTGCATCGTGCAGCCACGCTTGGTCGTGCATCTTAGCATCCAAGATATCAGCAACATCATCCACTGACTTCTGCCACATTGATAACCCGCATCCGTGTTCAGTGACCAAATCATGCATCCAGCCACCATAATTTAATAGCACGGGTGTACCGGATGCAAGTGCATCAAAAAACTTATTTGCTGAATTTGGCCGCATTTCAGGAAGGTCAATAAACAGAGCTGACGCCATAGTTGCAGCACTGAGTAGCGCGGGTATCTCTTTCTTGGGCAAGGGGGCCTCGATAAACAGATTATTCTGGTACACCCCGGCCACCTCAGCAGCCTGCTTTACAATATCCCGTTCAGCGCCATCACCAACAAGCAAAATACGCACGTCAGAGCCCCGCGCCAATAGCGCTTTCGCCAGCTCAACCATATAGCCCACACCGTTAACTTTACCAAAGGTGCCGGTGTAGACCAAAAGAGGCTTGTCACCCAGCCAACTTCTAGCGGCACGAAACTGACGAGCGGCATCAGCATTGAACGCAAACTCTCGGTTATCACTACTGTTTGGTATAACCGCTACTCGCTCCGCAGGATAACCCGTGGCAAGAACTCCTGCTTTCATACCTGGAGACAATGCCACTACTGCAGAGGAATTCTTGTATGCCCAACGCTCTAACCAACGGGCGGAAACCCGCAGCAAAGGATTGTTCAGAGCACCCATCGCTATGGGCATCTCAGGCCAGAGATCGCGCACCTCAAAAACCATCGGAATATTCTTTCTACGGGAGGCCGGTACAGCAGGCAAGGCAATAGTCAAAGGGGTGCTGGTAGCAAAAATAACATCTCCGCTTAGTTCAATGGCTTTTTTTCGTGCTGCTTTTGCGAAAGAAAAAAAAGCCCGAACTCGTTGACTATAAGTCATATGATTAGAGTAAGGAACCGGGTACCAATGAACTTGTATGCCTGCCTCATTGGTTGTTTGCCAGCAGTGCTGGTCACTACTCGAGTCACGGGAACTAGTTATCATATGGACTTCGTGACCAGCCCTTACCATCCGCCGAGCCATCTCATAGGAGCGGGTACCACCGGACATTTCTGGCGTATTAAAGTATTGGTGCAAGTAAATAATTTTCATAGGCTCTCTTTACAACCCAACTCAACGGCTTTCTTTCTCGCCTTGATTGCGAACTGGAAAAAAGCAAGTATGCGTTTTAAGTAACTCATTTTATTATCGTAAGGAACAGTCAACCAATGAACATGACACCATCTTCATTTGTTTGGGTCCATTCGGAGCTACTCGAGTCTTCCTCGCGAATCGATGTTACCATGTGCACTTCATGACCTGCAGCGACCATGCGACGTGCCATTTCGTATGAGCGTGTGCCGCCCTTCATTTTTGGGGTGTTGAAATACTGGTGGAGGTAAAGAATTTTCATCTTGGACAACTTAGCATCTGCCTCTTACTGTTTTATAAGAAGAATATTTCCTTTAATTCAGACTCTTCGAACCCCACTAAGGTTGGCTCAATTGGTACTCGAAACCCTGTCTGCTTATAAACAGTTCTGCGCACATCTTTTACTAACTTGAGAATATCAGAAGAATTTAACTTATGCCGTTTATCAGTTACAATAACTGCCGAATTTGAATGGAATAGACTCACAGGCCCAGAGGCAGAATTAGCAAGGCCGCAGGCATCTATTAACATACGAGAAGGAACGCGATAGCCTTGAGAGTTTCTATACTTCCATCCGAATACTAGAATTACTATTCCAATCTTAGGCCCTAATCTCAGAGTGCTTTTTATAAAAGTTGATAGCAACTGACTTAAAGATACAACCGTTGTTCTGAAAAAGGTCCCCGCACTTCCCAAAAAACTATCTGCTGGCAGACTTTTACCTGATGTTCTAATTCTTATAACTAAGTCTCGAATTGCTTTCTGAGATACGACGCCATTATAGTCTTGCTTTATACCTTTCATTAACTCAGGACGGGAAAGTATCGGTTTCGGGTGCTTACTCAGTAAAAAATCTACCTTTACAATAATATAGCGATTTTTATCTGTTGTATTAAAGATACTCTCCCGAAAACCAAACCGGCATGAACTGTTATCGAAGACCTTAAACTCTTCTTCAAGTATGTCAAATACATGAACAGCATTTATAACGTTTTGACACTCTTGCCCAAATGCGCCCACATTTTGAACGGGACAAGCACCAACAGTACCAGGGATTAATGACATATTCTCCAATCCCCACCATCCTTCTGTAACAGTATGACTGACAAGTTTATCCCATGATAATCCGCCATCAACTCGCAACGTTATTGATGTTTCATCTTCAGTTAATATCTTAATCTCGGTCGTCATTAATTTTACTACTAGCCCTTTTATTCCTTTATCTGAGACAAGCAAATTACTCCCTTCACCCAATATGAAAATCGGAAGCGCCTTTTCTTTTGCATACCTCACCAAACTAATCAAATTCTCGTCCTTGGTAACTTCAACAAAAAATTCAGCATTTCCTCCAACTCCTAAACTAGTCATATCGGCTAAGGGCACTTGCGTTTTTATTTCAAAATTATTTTTTTGCATTACATATTCTTCCTGAAATAACACAAGATACTATTCGCGAGTTCCGAATCCGTCAGTTGTTTAGATGTGGAAATAGCTTGAGATGAGATCGATACAATATCTTTAGTCGGCAATCGAAGTATTTTCAATAACAGATTTTCTAGACGATTTACGTCATTCAATGGGGTAAGAAACCCATTTTGATTATTCACAATCACACCATCAATCCCCTCACCTTCAGCACCAATCGCTATACATCCTTGTGACATGGCTTCTACATAAACCATCCCAAAAGTTTCTTTGCTGACCATAACAAATACATCAGATTCTCGCATTATTTCGAAAACCTCCTTATGATTTCGCCTGCCTAAGAAAGTAACGTTATCTTGAATACCCAATTTATTTGTTAGTGCCACAAGGTCTTCATAGTATTCACCATCGCCAACAATATCTAAAGTAATGTTCTTCAGAAACTGATCTCTCACTTTCTGAAAAGCAAACAAAATATTATGAATATTTTTGGACTTCCTTAATGTCCCAACGTAAAGAAACTTGCGAACGGATTCTCTCGGTTTCCCAAACTTAATCTCATCTGGGACTCCCGAAAGTAAAATATCTTGAGATTTTAACGACGTAACCTCCTGTACGAAGGCTTTTTGTATCGTTTTTGATCTAAATAACACGCCATTAAGCGATTTTAAATAATTGACATATAAGTGCTTATTATTATGAAAATATTTAATATCTGTTTGATGCAAAATAGCAAAAACATTGCTGCTCTCTATAAGCCCTAATAAATCGGCAATTTTTATGCTTGGTGATAAATAATCACAGATTACAATATCAAAATTATGCGAAGATATTTCTTTTTTGAAAAACTTAACAACATTTTTCAGTTGACCTCCAAAGAAATCTGAACCAGGAAATATTTTTAAAACCCCCTTTCGATGTATCGATATCCCTTGATAATCATAACTCTTCGTTACTAATGCATTCTTATTCTGAACAAATCGTCCTAAATTAAATCGTCCTAGAACTCGTAACAACTTAGCAAGTTTTGTTATCGTTTTGAATGCTAGGGGATACTTCGGTGGTGTATGCAAGACTGTCACAGCACACCCACTGCGCGTCCAACTTAATGCATACCTTAAAAGAAACTTGCTCCGAGGGTCATTTACTAAATTAGAATAGACATCCGGAGTCGGGAAGTGAGGGGAAATTATAAGAATTTTCATCTGGAATTAATTTTCTAACGCTTTCATCAAATACGAAAGTGACTTTTCTCTGAGGTATTCGAGGTTTCGATGCACTTCATCGTAGTCAATTTCCATAAAGATATCTTTTGCTTTTAAATCATCACGAAAAATCCGACTCGTAAGACCTAATTTTTCAAGCAAATCAACAATACGTGAGTCTCGCCCTTCGTTACCAGACAATGCTGTAACGAACTGCTTTCTAAAAATAATTGACAAAACTGTTCCATGAAATGATGAAGTGAAAATGAAACTCGCCGACAATAATTTTTCAATAAATTCAAGGGGGCCCGCTGTTGAATATAATTTCATTCGTGAGTCAAAGTAATCTAAAACCCTTAAATTTGTTCCAAACTTGAGTATTTCTACAAACTCATTACTAACTTGTTCTATAGATAGAAACTTCTCTAGCATTCCCTTATGAGCAGTGTAATCAAGTAGGACAGTGGGATTAGTCGCTGCAGGATTCTTACCCGATGTATGATGCTCTACTAATGACATCCACTCGGCTGCAGTCAATAAAAAAACGGGGTCTAAAACAACTTCAATATGACGATCTAGTATACTTTCGAGTAGAATTGCCGCAGGCTTTTCCCGAACTGCGATACTGTCAAAGCGTCCAAGTAAACGTTTGTAATCAGGGATGGCATTACTAGATATTTCAGTCATTCCTAGGCTAGAGGCATACGATATCAGTTTAGGCGTTCCATCGGAAAATTGGAGTAGATAATTGAAATCATGTCCATTATTTCGAGTACTCCAAATTTGATCACTCCCACACAAAAGAACGTCATAAATTTCATTCAGTGCGCCCATTTCACTCTCAGGACTATATGATTTAATACTACGTTTAGTATGTTCAATATAAAACTTATCAAATGCATTCATTCTTTTATTTATGGCATTAAATCCGACCAACGTCTTCAATGCTGGAAGCATTTTGAAGCTTTTTAGCTCATGAAATAGGCGTTTTTTGGGGTCATAGAATGATGAGCGAAATGAGTTAGTATAATCAATCACTTCGATTTCGTAACCCATATCACTAACTGCTTTAAGAGTTGCATAAAGCTGAAGTGCCGCACCATGATTGGCTGTATCATGAAACGTTATCAATCCAATTTTTTTCATAGTATTTCTCTTAAAATAAGTTGCATTATTGAATAAATGGTGTACCCATTGGCCTAATCATGCCTTTACCAATTTTTGCTGGCTTACTCTATACCGCCCCCTGGTGTCCACAACCAACTGGCTGGCCTCTAATATCAAGTCATAATCAAAATCATTGTGATCTGTAGCCAATACAACCGCATCATACTCTGAGAGCATATCTTGACTAATAGGGCGTGATTGAAGTTGATATTTATACTCTTTTAATGGTCCAAAAATTGGTACGAACGGATCTGAATAATCAACCTTCGCACCTTTTTTCCGGATCATATCCATCACTTCAACGGATGGCGACTCACGCATATCGTCAACGTTTTTCTTATAAGCAATGCCAAGTACAAGAATCTTACTTTGGCTCAATGCCTTGCCTCGATCATTCAAGGCATCCATCAATCTGCTGATTACGTACTCCGACATCGCGCGATTAACTTCACCAGATAGCTCGATAAAGCGAGTACTTATACCATATTCGCGAGCTTTCCAAGTTAAGTAGTAAGGGTCAATCGGGATACAGCGGCGTTTTTCAAGATAGTTGACACTTTTTTGTCATTTAAGCGGCCTGTGTCAACATTAACTAAAGTTGTCCGGTTACCGGACATTTAGCATTGTTGCTGACACCTGTTTTTCATCCTGCTTAACTGACGGCTTTTCCGGGTTCAATGTTGTCGGGCCGACGGGTTCGCAATTGCGTACATCACGCTTACCCCATCGACTTGGATTTGCTGCTTTTGCAGCTTCCATGCACCGTTTCCGTTGAGCCAAGATGACTTTATCTTGGCCGGTGTGACGTTGATGAGGCGTCACAAAGTTTAATTGACTGTGTTTGTGCTCGTAGTTATACCAGCGTGTAAACTTAAGTACCCATTCACGAGCCTCTTCTAGGCTTTTAAAGCCCTGAGAAGGCCATTCAGGCCGATATTTGCAAGTTCTGAACAATGATTCTGCAAACGGATTATCGTTGCTCACACGCGGCCGGCTGTACGAGGTAGTCACACCGAGATCATAAGCTTTAGCTCGCATAGTCTGTGATTTCATCGGTGCGCCATTGTCAGAATGCAACACAACACCAGAGTGTAAA
>JAJUHK010000003.1 GCA_029279945.1 Pseudidiomarina indica
ACCGGCATACCGGCTTCGGCTTCTTTTAAAATCGCCACAATTTGGCTTTCAGTCATGCGTTTGCTCATCGTAAAACTCCTTTGGTTTAGTTTAAAAGAAATTCTAC
Source organism: Pseudidiomarina indica (assembly GCA_029279945.1). GTDB lineage: Bacteria > Pseudomonadota > Gammaproteobacteria > Enterobacterales > Alteromonadaceae > Pseudidiomarina > Pseudidiomarina indica_A. The sequence goes on from JAJUHK010000003.1 coordinate 107, forward strand.
GAGCGAGCTGTATTATTTTATGGGATAGTTACACTGGACGAAAAGTCGCAATCAAATATATCGAGCGAAGTTCAATGCGACGGTGATCATCTCTGAAACTGAACAAGGTTGTGAGGTTTATAAAGAGCGCTTGCCTGTCATTTCGACTAAGTCACCTAAGAAAAAATCGGACAAATAAAGTCCGATTTTTCCTACATCAATAGACGACGTTCGGCTCTATCTCAAAACCGTTTCATTGCCTATGCTATCGCTTCGTCAATAGATACATTAACAGAGGAAGGCAACGTGATCACAGTAAACATATCGACTTATAACAGCGAGGATTTTGAGATGGAGATAGCTGCAATGCCCCAGTTAGGGCATTACATCCACTACAATGATCGCATATTTATCATAGAGAGCGTCATCCACCAAGTGAATCAAAAAACACATCTTAGTGTCATTGAGCTTGTTTAAGACCAAGACATTAGTGGACTGACGATCATCAGTCCACTCTTTCACTCCTAAAGCAATTCAAGCTTTGGTAGATTTCGAACGATTTCTTGTGTTCGCAAGCTTACATTAATTACACGCAAGAAGAGTTCTAATGGGTACTTCGGATTGCCCATCGTCTCGATAGCCCAATCATTCGCATCGTTTACAATTCCTGACTTTTTATCCGTCGTTACGCCCTGACGTTCCATCACCCATTCGAGCGCAGGTTTGCCGTTCACGACGTAGTCAAATGCTTCTGCGGGAATGCCAGCAATTGAAATTTTACTATTATAAGTAACCTTGGATTTGTCTCCTTTGCTTGTGAACTTCATCTTAGTTACATAAAAATCAGATGCCTCACCACCTATAATGCCTTCAGAGGTTATCCTGATATCGCCCACAGAGCTAATTATCGATACCTGCGTATATAGATCGACGGATTCATAGTTTAAGTGAAGCTGCGCCAAATCTCGTCCAGCCTGAGAAAAAGCGACGAAATCGCGGTGTTTTTTTACGCAAGGAATACGAGGTAGCTGCTTTGAAAGATTATCCGCATATCGCTCCCGATACATCTCACTATGCAGTAATCCGTATATATAATAGAAAATGTCTTCTTTACTGACAATTTTGCCTTCATAGACAGAACTGAAATAATTTAATGCATCGTCTGTAATGCCCTCTTTTCGTTCATAGCTAACGCCATGATCCACGTCAACCAGATCACTCTTCACCTCTTTCCTATCATAAAGATACAGAGGAAAACATTGTGAGTTGAATTGCAATTGTAAATCAGGCAAGCAATTTGATATTAGGGTTGAAAAGTTCTTCGCACCAATACCTGTTATCGAAATTACCAAATTTTCTGTATCAACATTCGGAAAAATCTTCGGCATCTGGAGCACCCTTTCATTAAAAGTGCGATTAAAATAAACCCAGCGTTTGTTAAAGGGGCGGTATAAGGCTTTTGTCAAGCATTCCTGTTGGTATTCAAAAGTCCGTCCCCTCGATAACTCCTTTTTTAGATTAACTGACCAACTAATCTTTGTGGGATCTGTGTTAATAAAATCGTTCAGTTTCTTCTCACGTTCTTTAGTGCTTACGCCTTCATACGCCGCATTGAATTCAGCTACCTGAGCATTATAAAACTCAATCATACTCTTCATGTTATTTGCGAGTTTTGTTGGACTTGTGTTGTATGCCCAGGCATCTCGGTTAGTCGCGATACCTAAAGAGAAGTTTTCGAACACCTTTAAATCATTACCTTTTTTATCACCCAATACAATATAAGTGTCGAAAAAAGGGTCTCTTTGATTTAACCAATCTCCAAAATTGTCAGGCTCAATAAGCTGCCATCCCACTTGTTCCTCGATACCTTGGATACTGCCGAAGTCAGCAATGATTTCCAGCTTTTGCTCGCGAGTTAAATAATCACCGATATCGTAATAATGAATCTTACCATGTTCGGATGACTCTGGATTTTTGACTAAAATCGAGATAGCGATTGGAGCTCGACTTCCTGAGCCAAAGATTTTTCCTCCCTCTTTTCGAGATCTTTCTCCTGATGTTCGTTGATTGCCTCGAAGGTGAAAAATATAAAGACTACTAAACTCGTCTACCAAACATTTTCGCAGACCATCAGAGGATCCAGATTCAATAAAGCCTGCGTTGGTTACGAAACCAATCACTCCTCGATCCTTGATTCGGTCAGATGACCAACGGATAGCACGAATGTAGCTATCATAAAGACCTTTTGACAAGTTTGCGTCGGATTGCGCCGCATACGTTTCTGTTATCCGACGATCCAATAGCGGATAGTCAACATTTTGGTTATTGTCGTTCTGATCACTTTGACCAATCGAGTAAGGAGGGTTACCGATAATCACACGTATATCCAATTTTTGCTGGCGTTTCCGACGAGCACTGTTCTCCTCAAGTAACTCATCTACCAAATCTGGCTTCTCCGTCATTTGAAACGTGTCGGTTAAACAAATCCCTTCGAACGGCTGGTAAAACGATTGATCGGCGTCATCATTTTCACCTGCAATATTGTTCGTTAATATCCCGTGATAGGCAGCCTCAATATTAATTGCAGCTATGTAATAAGCCAGCAATACAATTTCGTTCGCGTGAATTTCATTCTTATACTTTTCAGGTAAACGTTCTTTCGGAATGATACCGCTTTGGAGAAGCCTCGTGATAAACGTACCTGTTCCAGTAAATGGATCGAGAATATGCACGTTGGGGTCGGCGAGACTACTGTTCAGCTCTGTTTTAAGCACGTGCTCAACTGAGTGAATGATGAAATCAACAACCTCAATTGGAGTGTAAACAATTCCCAAACGCTCCGTCATTCGGGGAAATGCATTGCGGAAAAACTTATCGTAAAGCTCAACGACAATGCGCTGCTTACCCTCGGCACTGTTAATGCCTTCTGCACGCATTTTGACGGATTCATAGAATGAGTTAAGCGTATTGCGTTCTTTATCTAAATGATGCTCGTGAAGCTTGTCTAACACGTCTTGCATCGCAAGCGACATTGGATTGTGTTTAGCAAAGCTGTATTTTTCAAACAACGCATCAAATACAGGTTTCGTAATGAGATGCTGAGCCAGCATTTCGATGATTTCAGCGTCGCTGATGCTGTTATTCAAATCATCGCGAAGTTCCGCTGCAAACGCTTCAAAAGCCGCAATTTCTTCGGTATTGGACGGATCACTTAAAATCGCAGTGATGCGGTCAATGTGGGTGTTTGCAATTTTCGCAATATCATTCGCCCAGTCTTCCCAGTGATGGCGATTACCACACTTTTTGACGATGGTCGCATACAATGCCCGCTCAATCTGTCCGACTTCAAACGTCATCTCTGTTTGATGTTGCGCATCATCATTACGACCACCAATCGCACTACCACCTCGTGCTTTACTTGCTTTTCGTTGAGTTTGTGTTTTTTTCGCAGCTTTTGGTGTGACTTTATCCGAGACTGCAACGACTTCCATTTTGGACGGAATACTGCCGTTAAACTCTAATTTGTTGATCATCGCATCAAAGCGGTCATCGTGAGAGCGCAACGCATTAAGCACTTGCCAAACAACTTTGTATGTCTCGTTGTTATTTAACGCTTCGTCTGGCTCTACACCTGCAGGAATAACCACAGGCAAAATAACGTAACCCAGTTCTTTACCTTCCGCGCGACGCATTACGCGACCAACTGACTGTACTACATCGACCTGGGATGAACGCGGACTTAGAAATAAAACAGCATCCAAGGCTGGCACGTCCACGCCCTCAGACAAGCAACGAACGTTTGAGAGAATACGGCACGTGTTCTCTTCCGTGGTTTCTTTAAGCCACGCTAACTTGCCTTCTTTTTCACTGGCGTTCATTCCACCATCGACGTGTTCCACCTCGCATTTCATCGTCAAAGACGGATCAAGTTGCTTGCGTGGATGTTCTTTGCGGAATTCTTCAATTTCGGCTTCTTGATACTGCTTTACCACAGCACCGAACATCTCTGCAATCAGCTTAGAACTGACCTTGTGCTTTCTGCCCTTATATTCTTTTTCGATGACTTGGCAAAATGCCACAGCCCTTTTCATTGGCTCGCCACGTTTACTGCCCGCATCATACAAACCTTGCTTTGAAAGTGCCTTCCAACAGCCGATGATTTTTGCCGCATCATCCACTTTCAACGAGTTGTCTTCATCGCGTAGGAGACTTTGTAAGCGTCGGTTGATGTGCTGCTCTTCGACCGCCAATACAATCACCTTGTAATCAACCAAAAGCTTTTCTGATACCGCTTTCGAAAAGTTAATGACAAACAGCTCTTTCCCATAGAGCGACTCATCATCCATCGAGCACAGCTCAACATTTTCCGTTGCTTTGGCATCTTCCCCATAAATACGAGGGGTCGCTGTCATATAAAGGCGTTTCTTACCACCGATATAATTATCATCGTGAACACGCACGAATGCGCTCTCTTCCTCACCTTCAAAGGTCGCTCCTGTCGTTCGGTGCGCTTCATCACAAATGATGAGGTCAAAATCAGGGATTGGATGTTCACCTGTTTTCTGAGCTTCATTCAGAACCGCAATGGAATGGTAGGTCGAGAACACAACCGTCATTGCATCGTCGGAATGATGCTTTGCCATTTGCTTTTGCAACGACGTGGCATTGGTAGTCGCAGGGTACTGCAAATCACTTACACCTGTGATGATACGGTCATCATCCTTTGCCCGCTTACCAACAGCACTATCAGAGCAGACTGCAAAACTAATTAAAGGAACTGATGCTTCTTGTGTCCATTCGGTCAGCGTTTGACTCAGTAATGATAAGCTCGGCACTAAAAATAGGACACGCTTGCCCTTGCCCGCCATTGCCTCAGCAATTTTTAAAGAGGTAAAGGTTTTACCTGTACCACAAGCCATGATGAGCTTACCGCGATCAGCGGATCCTAACCCCTTCACCACACTAGACAATGCCGATTCTTGATGCGGATAAAGTTCTTTTTGTCGCTTTAAGGTCGGACGCGTATCTTCTCGATATTGCGACCAATCAATGACACTGTGTTCGAGATGATGGAGATCGATTTTCGAGACAGGTGGATTTTGATTTTCGAGCGATTGATGCGCGTTCTCCGTCCACTTATCGGTCGTGGCGACAATTATGCGCTGCGAAAAATAACTTTTACCTGATGCGGTGAAGAAGCTGTCTATATCTGATTTTTTTATGGTGTAATCTGATGAATAGTTTTTGCACTGAATCGCGTGAAACTGCTTATCAGGGGTCATTGCAACTAAATCAATACCCGTATCTTTTTTGTTTGCGACCCCTAATTCATCACCGAACTGCTCTACCCAGTCACTGTACGTAAGAACACTTGCATAGAGCTGCTTGTACAAAGGTTCGGTTTTGAAGTATTGGATCATCAGCTTTTCAAAACTGGTTCCTTTATCGCGCTCCGTCAACGTTTGGTCACGAAAGTCGGCTAAAAGCTGCTGCAGGTCGGTCATCATTGCCATCATTCCTTATTATTTTTCATCATTCTTATCCGAGACACTCAACACTTAAAAAGTGGCTTCTCATCAATGGTTCTGGATGTTTACCAAGACGATGTATAGCATCATTCTATGCGATAGGCTGTTTTATCTCTATGCCTGACATCGACATTTCATCATCACTTTTTTCAAGCTTGCCGAAGCGCTCCGTTTCATCGATAAAATAGCGAAGTTTAAATTGCCCATCTTTTACTCGCTGGTTGTTTTCATCAACAGGCAAGCGTAATCCACGCCCTAATTCTTGCCGTGCTGCCGTCAAACTACCACTTGCGCGTATTTTACAAATTTGGAATACATTCGGGTTATCCCACCCTTCACGAAGTGCCCATTTACAAAAGATAAATCGACATAGGTTTTCAAGCGGAAGCAACTTGGATTTTGGATTTAAAATCGCATCGCGCTGTTGCAGAATTCTCATATCTTTACTCTGATTATCGCGCGCGAAATACCCCCCGTGAAGCTCTGAAACATTCGATATGCTCTGCTGCAAATAATCACGATAAAATGGGTCTTGCTCCCTCTCTAACCTTTTGCGCAGCTCTGATAAAAGCATCCGTTCGACTTTTTCACGCAAACTTTCTTCCCCGAACCATTCGCTTTTCTCATCGCGATAATCGTCAATGTTGCTAATGAAAATTAGCGTAAAGGGTTTGATACGAGGTCTTTGGGTCAGCAATTGACGTTCTAAATCAAAATGCTTGGCAATCACCTCGTGGAGCATTTGATCTTCGAGGGTTTCGAATGCACTTATATCGAAGGGATTGATGGAGTGTCCAATCGGCAAGAACAAGCCATTACTTAGCTCAACTCCTTTTTTGTTGGCTCCGATGATTTCTAGACCTTTCAAGGCGGGATGAGCGAAGGATAAATCAGTTTTAGATAATGCGATCGCTTCGCGCATCCCCCACTCGTATAAATGAAAACGCACACTGAGTAGCGGTGTGCCGTTATCGCTAAAGTCGAAGTTAGAAGACACCAGCCCTCTTGGCATTGCAGAATACAAAAGGTTGACTAATTTAAGCTTCGCAAAGCCTTGCTTCGTCGTCTCAAATCGACACTCTTCAACACCTTTCACCAATCCTAATTCAAAGGCTTTCTGCTCATCCAACTCATAAACCAAATTGGAATATTGTTCGTTAAATGTCGCACCATAGCGGAGGGTGATTTGTGGTTTTAACCGCTCAATGTTTTGCCACGTTTTTTTCCCCACAGGAAAACGATGTGGCTCATCAATGATGACCACCGATCGCGTACGGGCGATGGCTTCGATAGGAGTGGCGTTAGCACCATCGAGCAGCGAACAGAGAAACTGTTGTGCAAAGGTAGGTGAATTGAGCATTCCTGCATTAAGCAGAAGAACGTGAAGCCCGTCATCCCCTGTTGCGGATGCTTCGACAAACGCACGTACAGACGCGGGTAGCTCAGGAGTATCATCTGGTAAGCAACGCTCAGACTGAACCAAGTGAACCGTCAATGTTTGACCGAACTCATCACAAAAATGCTGCTTCGCGGCATTACTGGTGATGAACGACATAAACCCTGACTTAATTGCCAGTGTCGGTACCAAAACAATAAATTTGCTCAGCCCATAAGCTTGGTTCAGCGCAAACATCGTTTTTGTGAAGGTATAAGTTTTCCCTGTTCCTGTTTCCATTTCGACATCAATGACGCGTTTCGGAACAATCGTGCGCTTCTCTTTCGAAATCTGAAATCGCTGCTGAACGTCGTGAAGTTGCTGCTCAAAGTCAGCCAAGTTCATTTTGAGTTGCGGGTTTGCCCGACCCGATGCGTCTGGAGCAAAGATCCCAGGTCGAAAAACCGATACAACGGCATCAACCGCATCGCGTTGATGCGGCTGATGATGGTCAAAACGTGCCTCAGCGGCCATCGCGGAACATCATTTCTAAAAACCTACCTATTAGTTATTGCCACGATGCAATTTTTTCAAGTAAACGCTTATCCGTTATTTCCTTAGTAAGATCGGCAAGATATTTTTTACCTTGGAAACGTTTCCACTCACCTGTCGGTAAAAGTGTTTTGGGTAATGCGTAAGGTTTAAGATTATCAATCACATCCTGTGGCAGCGGCTTAACTTTATCGAGAGCGTGTTTCATCACTTTTAGCGGAACGTGGTCGCCATACAAACCACCGCTTCGCATACTGATATCGTGTCCTAAAATCGCACCATAGGTCGTTTCATCAATATAGGCCTTTTTGAGCATATCAGTCAGGCTGTGGCGAAAGCCGTGAAACTTATCCCCTGTGCGCTTGAAGGAGACCTCTTTAAACGCCAGATTTAGACCTTTTGCGCAGGCATTTGAGTATTTGCCTGATACGGTATAAATATCCCACCATAATTTTGGCGTTCGATACACCGCCGTTTTGGGATCGGAAGCCGCAGCCTTCACTGTCTCAACGTAGCGAATAAATCCGATCTCAATCAAGTCGTTATGGACAGGTACGCGACGATGACTGGGTATATTTTTAAGCGACTTATCATCCCCCCGATCATTAATATCGATGCACCAGATCCCATTTTCTTGCACGACATCGCTCACATCAAGCTGTGCGATTTCGCTGACACGTGCCCCCGTATAAAGGCACAGAAGTGGCACCCAAAAATAATAACTACGCGATGCTTGTGTGGTGAAAACCGAAGTGGAGAAAATGGCCTTTAATTCCTCATTGCTAAAACGACGACTTGATTTATTGGCTGCTTCTTGCCTTTTATCGCGTTTTTTCTTCAATGCGGTCAAGTTATCAAACGGATTTTCCACAGCGTAGCCTCTCTCAATGGCGTATTTAAAAAAACTTCGATAGTTTTTCAGATAATTTTCGATCCCACCCTCTTGCAAGGTCTTACCCCACTTGCGTTGAAGGATCTCTTTAAGTGGTAAGTTTTTTGTATCTTTGCGGTTCCTGCGGTTAGGAGGCAACTGCTTAAGAACTGCAAGCAACTCACACGCCATCTCGTGCGAAACTTCGTGCACCATCGGATCTTGCGTAAAATACTCGATAAACAGATCCATTGCCGCCTGCGCGTGTGCACGGTTTTGCTTGGCGGCTAAATGGTCAATCCGCTGCACTAAAAAACTTTTGGCAAATTGACTGAATGTGATCTGGTGTTGGGGCGTTTGTTTGGCTTGCGCAGCAACAGGTGGTGGCGTAAAGGATTCCAGCATTGTGCTGAGTGAATACAAGTCATTTTCATCATCAATCTGTATATCGCTAAAAACAATTTCATCACCACCGCGATCAATCACGAATGACGATGGTTTTCCTGCTTTGTTATCTTTCATCACCTGAATAACGATATGAGTGAGTTGCTCACGCGTAAAGCGTTTTAAAGCACGGTACTCATCATCGGTCGCTACATCATCGATGGCGTGGATAGGCTGAGCACTATTTTTAGCGCGAACCGACATTCCGCCAAGACTGATACTTTTTAAGATTTCGTCTTTTTTCGGTTGACGCTGACTGCGCGGTTTAAGCTTCAGTTTCTTAAAATAGAGCTCAGGCTCAATCACGTCCTCTCGTGAGAAAATTTGAGCAATGCTCACCAAGGTTTCAATTTCATCGGGAGTGTTGAGTTTAAAATCAGACAAAGATACGACTTCACCACAAAACTCACTGTAAAGTTCGCACAAGTCATCAATTTCTTTGCCGCGCTGAATGAGCGACATCAAGATCCGCGCATTGGTGAGTTGCTGAATATGCTCATCCACTTCCAGTGAGGGTGTGATCTGCTTCAACGATGGTGCTTCATCAAGCCAATCATCCATAATTTTTCCCTGCTGTTTGATTTGTTCGAAAAATGTTTGGTAATGGTAATGAAAATATGCCGCAATTCGCGTGGCTTGTCGAACACTTCTTGAACGCGTGGTGAGCCGAACTTCGGCTTTAAATGCAGGAAATAATTTGCGAATGGCAATGGGTGTGATAAGACGGTAGGAATAGATCCCGAAACGGTTCTTCACTAAATACGTTGGAATAGACACTGTATCACCTTTGTGGGATAGCAGCGTTTCAAAGGGATAAAAGCGGGTGAAAAGAGAATTTCGCCTTAAATTTCAATTTTTAAGTTATTGAAAAATAAGGCGAAAAAATCGATGTTTGGTGGAGCTGGCGGGAGTTGAACCCGCGTCCGTAATACCTACATCCTCGGTCCTACATGCTTAGTCAGTCTTTTAGTTAATCACCCAGTCGCCGACAGACAGGCTACTAGAGGTGACGAGCCCGATTGGTTTTAACGTCTTGGCTCCGGGCGAAGCCTCCACGCGAGTCTGCTTTGGGGTGAACCGACTGATCCTAGTCTCACAGACCAAGCGCTAGGGGTCGGGCATAGCGGGTTATTAAGCCGCTAAAGCGTAGTTGTCTTCGTTTGCAACTATTGTTTTGAGGCTTTTTACGAGGCCTGCCTCACCTCGGCATGCACCTTGGGTTTCGTGTATTCCGTCGAATCCAAATCAGCCCCAGGGTTACTTTTACAAGTCTATCACTGATATAGGGGCGCTGTCAGCTATTTCAAGTGTTTGTTTACAGATTATTTAGGTGGGCTTAACACCACCACGGCACGCTGTTTGCGTTTACCATAACCAAAAGCCCGGCGGAAGGTTGCTATGGGTATGGGTAAGTATTGCCGTTCTGCTGGCGATTGCCAAGGCAACGTATCTTGGTCTGGATCGTTAATATAAATGTAATGCTCATCAGCGGCACAAATTAAAACCCAATGGGGTGCTTTGCTTTCATCAAATACATAGGTACTGATAAGTGCAAGCACTAATTTACCCTGCTGTAAATCCTCGAGTAATTGCGGCAGGTTGTACTCCTCCACATGGATGGGCACCTGTGCACGTTTTAATGCAGCAATATCAGCATGTTGGATACGCTCCATCACCGTTTTCTTGGCAGCACTGCGCACCGAATCCAACAATAATGGTCCAGTTTCACTCACGTAAACTTCAGCTCCCAACCCCCGCTTATGCGCTGCGCGCGCCAACCCGTGCGGGCCACATCCACCATGCCCAGAAGTCATAAAAATAGTGGTGGCTTCGCGCCAAATTTCAAGTTCTTCATGGTGAGGATCGGCACTTTGGATATCAAAATGCGCAAGTGCCATCAATAAGCTTGCTGGGCCACAGGTAAAATCAGTAGTTTGGGTTAGATACGGTACTAGCCTCTGTTGTGGCATGAATAACTCTTTGGCAGTAAACCTTGGTAACAATTTCTGCAACACTAAGGCATCACTTTCATCCGCGTAAAATTCAGGACGGATCTCTAAATCGGCATAACCTGCTTGATGATAAAACTGAATGCCGGCCGTATTATCAGTTTTTACCTCTAGGCGCATCATTAAACAATGACGGGCATTAGCATCGCACTCCGCTTGCTCGAGAAGACGCTTTCCCACTCCTCGGCGACGCCAATCAGGATGTACCGCCAAGGAATATAATCGAGCGAGTTCGGTTGCACGGCGATACAACACAATGGCATAGCCAACCACTTTGTCGCCTGCTAATGCAACGTTAAAATCACCAATGCTATGGTCGATAAAGCGACGAAAACTACGGCGACTAATATGGTTAGTAACAAAGCTAAGTTGTTCTATTTGCAGTAGCGCATCGATATGTTCCCGGGTGGCAGGAACCAGTTGAACCTGTGCTAACGAATGGTGCATAAGATGGCCTTAACAAGGTGGTCATGACCACAGAAAGAATATTGATTATACGCTAAAAACGGTTATCGCACAGTGCTATGAATAATGGTAAACTTACGCCCAAAATTTTTGCCTGAGTTGAGGAAACTTCCGTGAGCACTGAAAAACCATCATTAAGCTATAAAGACGCTGGCGTTGATATTGACGCAGGTAATGCCTTAGTAGAGCGCATTAAAGGCGTTACCAAACGGACTAGCCGACCAGAGGTTCTGGGCGGAATTGGTGGTTTTGGTGCATTGTGCGAGATACCCAGCAAGTACCGTCAGCCAGTGTTGGTCTCAGGTACTGATGGTGTGGGTACAAAACTGCGGTTAGCGATTGATTTAGGTAAACACGACACTGTTGGTATTGATTTAGTTGCTATGTGCGTAAATGACCTCATCGTTCAAGGTGCTGAGCCCCTATTTTTCCTTGACTATTACGCAACAGGTAAACTTGATGTTGACGTTGCCGCCGATGTTGTAACTGGTATCGGTGAAGGTTGTGTACAAGCTGGCTGTGCGCTTATCGGTGGTGAAACTGCAGAGATGCCTGGCATGTACGAGCACGGCGATTACGATATTGCTGGTTTCTGTGTCGGTGTAGTGGAAAAAGACAACATCATCGATGGCAGTAAAGTCGCTCCAGGTGATGTGCTTGTTGCCTTAGCATCATCAGGTCCACACTCAAATGGCTATTCTTTGATTCGCAAAATCTTAGCCGTCAGCCAAACCGATCCTGCCACTGAAACGCTTGACGGTAAGCCACTGGCACTACACCTTATGGCGCCGACCAAAATTTACGTAAAATCAATACTGAAATTGCTAGAACAGTATGAAGTACACGCGATTTCCCACATCACTGGTGGCGGTTTCTGGGAAAATATTCCGCGTGTATTGCCCGCTCATGCAAAAGCGGTGATTGACGGTAGTAGTTGGCAATGGCCAGCGGTATTCAACTGGCTGCAAGAGCAAGGTAACGTTACGACCCAAGAAATGTATCGTACCTTTAACTGTGGCGTTGGTCTCATTATGGCGGTGCCTGCAACTATTGCAGAACAAGCTGTTACACTCCTAAACGCAGAAGGTGAGCAAGCTTGGGTTATCGGTCAAGTTGCTAAACGTGCAGCTAATGAAGCAGCGGTTGAAATTCGTTGATGAAACGTATCGTTATTCTAATCAGCGGCTCTGGAACCAACATGCAAGCCATTGTTGAGGCTTGCCAAGCAGGCCGTGTGGCTGGCGAAGTCGTTGCGGTAATTAGCAATAAAGATGGCGTGGCAGGCTTAGACAAAGCAGCAGCGGCTGGCATCCCAATCGCAGTATTAAGTCACCGCGATTACCCTACCCGTGAAGCTTATGATGCTGATTTGCAGCAGCTGATTGATGGTTATCAACCAGATTTAGTGGTGTTAGCTGGGTTTATGCGAATTCTAACGCCAGCTATTACACGTCACTACCACGGCCGGATGCTTAACATTCACCCATCACTATTACCTAAATACAAAGGTGTGAACACCCACCAACGGGCCCTTGATGCGGGTGATGAAGAGCATGGCGTAAGCGTGCATTTTGTAACGGAAGAATTAGATGGCGGCCCGGTCGTATTACAGGCTAAAGTTCCGGTTTTTGCTGGTGATACAGCTGCAGATTTGCAACAACGGGTACACACACAGGAACACGCTATTTACCCGTTGGTCGTCAACTGGTTCTGCACAGGACGATTACGATTAACCGACCAAGGTGCAGAATTAGATGGGGAATTACTTGGCCCTGCGGGGTACGCTGCCGATTAATCCACCCCCACGAGTAATAACGTAGCAACTTCTTTAGCATTTTCGCGCTGTTGCATTTTAACTAATACAAATCCTAACTCGGGCGCGAACCAATAATCTGTTTCGCGCTTTGAATTTTCTCTCACCCGTGAGACTTTAATAGCACTGACTGTGCCATAGGGTAGAACGAGCTCCTCCAAACCGTGCCGTTGATATACCAATTCATCAGGCTGGCCTTTTTCATCGATCACTAAGTAACGAAATGATTCCTTACCTTGTTGGAGGTCATAGCGAAGTTGTTCCAGACTTGCTGCTGCATCGACCCGATACTGATTGATGTCAACATTCATTGCCCGCTCATTAGCAAGGTTAATCAGTTGTTTTTCTGCCCAGGAAAAGCGCCCGTTAAACTCTTTACTGGCCCCAGTTCCACTGCGTTTATAGCGGAATCTCAGACTATCAATCAACTGGTTATTAAACTGAAACTCCGACCAATAACGCCGCCGATCTGACAAAAATAACCACGTTATTTCGGTTTCCGTGTACAGCTCATAGCGCCCATCAGCGTAACTCAATGTCCGCACAGCCTCACCGTAATGACTGTTACCTCGAGTAACGTCATAGCGTGCATGATAAGGGGATAATTCTGCTGCCCATACAGCTGGTATAAGGAATATTACCACCCCAACCAAAATTCCAGCGATGAGTCCTTGCCATATTTTCATCGTATGTCCTAACTATTTGATGTAACGCTCGTTGAGTGAACTGTTACTTGAACTATAGCGTAAGACCTTATGATTTTGCGAAAGTTTTTAAGTGAGATTAATCACGTCCGACGACTTGAAAAATAGCAAAAAAAGGTCTACTCTCGACACAATAACAACTGGTCAGACCTCTAAAAGTAATGGAGTCGAACAACATGAGCACCCTGATTTGGATTATCGTAGCCTTACTCGCATTGGGTGGCTTTCTCTATCACCGCACCTCGTTACAGCTTACCAGCCTCGGCATGATTGCTATCTTTGCTGTAGGCAGTTTATTCGGGGTTGTCGGCATCGGTTGGTGGCTGCTGCTGGCAGTTTTCCTTATTCCACTGAATGTACCAGCCATTCGTCGCAATATCTTGTCGCAAAAAGTATTAGAGATTTACCGCAAAATCATGCCGGAGATTTCTGAAACTGAGAAAGATGCAATTGACGCTGGTACCACTTGGTGGGAAGGCGACTTGTTTTGTGGTGCACCGGAATGGAAAAAGTTACATAGCATCCAAAAACCTGAACTCACCGTAGAAGAACAAGCGTTTCTTGATGGTCCCTGCGAAGAAGTCTGTAAAATGATGAATGATTGGGAAGCAACTCATGAGCTGGCAGATATGCCAGAGCATGTGTGGCAATACCTGAAAGACAACAAATTCTTTGCCATGATCATCAAAAAAGAATATGGCGGTTTAGAATTTTCAGCTTATGCGCAATCACGGGTGCTACAAAAATTAGCTGGTGTCAGTACCATCTTAGCATCAACTGTTGGTGTTCCTAACTCGCTAGGCCCAGGTGAGTTGTTGCAACACTACGGCACCCCCGAGCAAAAAGATTACTACCTACCACGCTTAGCAGCAGGAGAAGAAATTCCCTGTTTCGCCTTAACCAGTCCAGAAGCAGGCTCTGACGCTGGTTCCATTCCAGATACCGGGGTCATTTGCAAAGGGATGTGGGAAGGTAACGAAATTGTTGGTATTCGCTTGAACTTCAATAAGCGTTATATCACGCTTGCACCAGTAGCCACAGTGATTGGATTAGCATTCAAATTATATGATCCTGAACATCTGCTCGGCGATCAGGAAGATATCGGCATCACTGCTGCACTCATCCCACGAGATACCAAAGGTGTTGAAGTTGGGCGCCGGCACTTCCCATTGAATGTACCGTTTCAAAACGGTCCAGTGCGCGGCCAAGATGTGTTTGTGCCTCTTGACTACATTATTGGGGGGCCACAAATGGCTGGCAAAGGCTGGCGTATGTTGGTGGAATGCCTATCTGTTGGTCGCGCCATCACCCTCCCATCAAACAGTGCTGGTGGCGTGAAATCTATCGCCTTAGCAACGGGTGCGTACGCATACATTCGCCGCCAATTCCGTCTCCCCATCGGTAAAATGGAAGGCGTGCAAGAGGCTCTGGCCCGCATCGGTGGCAACGCTTATCTGATGGATGCGGTGACAAGTTTTTCGACCAAAGGCATCGATCTTGGTGAAAAACCATCGGTGATCTCAGCCATCGCTAAGTATCATATGACGGAACGGTTACGCTCATGTGTCGACGATGCGATGGATATTCATGGCGGTAAAGGGATCTGCCTAGGACCAAGCAACTATTTGGGACGTGGCTACCAAGGCGTGCCTGTTGCCATTACCGTTGAAGGTGCCAATATCTTAACCCGGAACCTGATGATTTATGGCCAAGGTGCGATTCGCTGTCATCCATACGTTCTTGAGGAAATGTTGGCGTCGGCTGAAACTACCCGTCATGGCTTAAACCGCTTTGACAAAGCCCTATGGGGGCATATCGGGTTTGGGATGAGTAACTTTATTCGTTCACTCTACTTTGGCTTGGGCGGTTGGCACTTCAGCAATGCGCCGTTTAAAGACAGTACCGCCATCTACTACAAACAAATGAACCGTTTTAGTGCAAACCTAGCGCTACTTTCAGATGTGGCTATGGCAACTTTAGGCGGCTCTCTGAAGCGTAAACAGCGTATTTCAGCGCGCTTAGGTGATATGCTAAGTTACTTGTTTATTGCCTCAGCAACACTGAAACGCTTTGACGATGAGGGTCGTCAAAAAGATGACTTGCCGCTGCTTCATTGGGCCATGCAAGATACCTTGTACCGCCTACAAGAAAGTCAGCTCGCATTGCTCGATAACTTCGGTACTGTTGGTAAAGTCATGAAGGCCATCATGTATCCATTCGGGCGCATTGCAAAACGTCCTTCTGATAAGTTAGACAGTAAAGTAGCAAAAATCTTGCTCGAGCCAAGCGCGACGCGCGAACGCTTAGGCCACGGCCAGTTCTTGTCAACGGAAGGTCAATTTGGCTACTTAGAGCAAACTTTGCAAGATATCATTGCAGCTGAACCGCTGTTTGATAAAGTACGAAAGGCTGCCAACGACCGTCGCATGCCGTTTATGTTCCTCGACCAAGTGGCTGAACAAGGTAAGCGCTTAGGCGTCCTTGATGACGATGAAATTGACGTGTTACGCCGAGCAGAGCAAGGTCGTTTACGTGTCATTAGTGTGGACGATTTTGCTCATGAAGATCTCATCGCCGGGCGTCACGCACGTGAGGTTGCCCTAGCGGCGGTGAAATAGCAGGCTAACGCAGCCAACCCACCATTTATCCTTAATCTAAGGCCAGTCCTCGCGATTGGCCTTTTTTATGTGTACAATTCCGCCCTTAAATCGAAAAGCAAATCAAAACAGGAGCTGTATTTGCATGTCGCAGGCCCAACAACAAACACTACAAAAACGCGGCGCTTTCACGCGTTTTCTTGATACAGTCGAGTGGCTGGGTAACTTGTTACCGCATCCGATTACCCTATTTGCGATGTTCGCCTTAGGTATCATCATTATTAGTGGTATTGCAGGTTATTTTGAGCTTAGCGCACAAGATCCTCGCCCAGGTGGTGGTGTCATTGAAGTTGTGAGCTTAATGAATGCCGAAGGCTTACAGCGTATCGTCACTGGCTTGGTCACTAACTTCACCGGCTTTACGCCATTAGGTACAGTACTCGTTGCATTATTAGGTGTAGGTATTGCCGAGCGTTCTGGCATGCTGTCAGCAGCCATGCGTGGGCTTGTACTCAATGCTCATCCACGCTTAGTCACTGTAGCCGTAGTATTTACGGGGGTTGTCTCAAACACCGCAGCAGAACTTGGTTACGTGGTGCTGATTCCACTCGCTGCAATGATTTTCCATTCACTTGGACGACACCCTTTAGCCGGTTTAGCTGCAGCATTCGCTGGTGTATCAGGTGGCTATAGTGCGAACTTATTAATCGGAACTGTGGATCCATTGTTGGCGGGGATCACCACCAAAGCAGCTAACATCATTGATCCAGAATACTATGTCGGCCCTGAGGCCAACTGGTATTTCATGTTTATTTCAACGTTTCTGATCGCCATTCTCGGTACCTTCGTTACAGAAAAAATCGTTGAACCTAAACTTGGTCAATACAGTAAATCTGAAGCATCGATTAATCTAACCGAACAGAAAATTGAACCACTCACTGCACTTGAGAAGAAAGGACTTGTTGGTGCTGGTATTAGTTTTACAATTCTAGGGATTTTTCTTGCTTTAACGATCGTACCTGAATGGGGTGTGCTGCGTCATCCTGAAACCGGTGAAGTATCGGGTTCACCATTCTTGAAAGGGATTGTGACTTTCATTTTCATCACGTTTGCGATTCCAGGCTACGTATATGGCCGAATCACCAAAGTTATGAAGACCGATCGTGATGTGATCGATGCCATGTCAGATAGCATGAGCACCATGGGGATGTATATCGTATTAGTGTTCTTCGCGGCACAGTTTGTGGCTTTCTTTGATTGGACCAATCTAGGTAGCATTCTAGCTGTGCATGGCGCAACCTTCCTGAAGGACGTGGGACTAACCGGTCCATCATTATTTATTCTATTTATTTTTATGTGTGCCTTTGTCAACCTTATGCTTGGATCGGCGTCAGCACAGTGGGCAATTACTGCCCCAATTTTTGTTCCTATGCTAATGTTGATTGGCTATGCACCAGAAGTCATTCAAGCAGCATACCGAATTGGTGACTCAGTAACGAACATCATCACCCCAATGATGAGCTATTTCGGTTTGATATTGGCGGTTGCCGTTCGTTATAAAAAAGATACAGGTATTGGTACTATGATTGCGATGATGCTGCCGTATACCATCGTATTTTTAATTGGCTGGACGGCATTATTCTTCATATGGGTATTCGGGTTAGGCCTCCCGGTTGGTATCAACGCGCCAACCTACTACACCCCATAACCATTCTCAAATCGCCCGCAAACTGCGGGCGATTTTTTTAGCAGTCACCGCCGTAAGAAACGATATACGGCTACCGCAGTTAAACCACAGCACCCCATCACAAAGACCATAGCTAACGGATGATAGTGACCGATCACATTGACAATCGCAGAAATGGCACCTGCAATTAAAAACTGCAAACTACCAGTTACCGCTGATGCGGAACCAGCACGCTCTTGTTGTTCGGCCAGCGCACCGGCCATTGCATTGGGAAAAACCATCCCTAACGTGCTGACATATAAAAATAGCGGAAGGATCACGCCAAACAAGCCAAAACTCTGCCAGCCGGCAATGATTAATATTATTGAAACCAACCCTAGAACTGGCAACGATTTGTTTAGAATCTTCCGCGAATCACGCCGTTTCAGTAGCCACGCATTACATTGTGCTAAACCAATGATACCGATAGCATTAGCTCCAAACAGCCAGCTGTAACTGGTTGGCGACATACCAAAATGTTCAATAAACACCAGCGGCGATGCCGTAATGTATGCAAACATCCCCGATTGCGCGATACCACCACTTAATGAATAACGTAAAAAACCAGGATCGCGCAAAACAGTCCAATAGATGGGCAGGCTATCACGGATACGTATCACAGGATTAGGAGCATGGGTTTCTGGTAATCGGATATGAACGATAGCCAAACACGCAACACCCAAAGCGGCAATGATCAGAAAGATGGCTTGCCATCCCCAAACTACCGTAACATAAGCGCCCGCTAATGGCGCTAAAATGGGCGCTATCCCCATGACAAGTATTAGAAAACTAAATACCTGTGCAGACGCTTGCGGCGTATACAAGTCACGAACCATAGCGCGCGCAATAACCAGTCCAGCGCACGAGCCTACTGCTTGTAAAAAACGTAAACCTATCAGGGTTTCTAGATTAGGGGCAAAAGCACAGGCAAGTGATGCAATGACATATAAGGTGAGCCCGAAATAGAGTGGTGGCTTACGCCCAAAACGGTCTGATGCTGTTCCATATAACAGTTGTCCGATAAATAAACCGAGAAAAAATGACGTTAGTGAGAGTTCGACACGGTTCGTTTGAGTGGCATAATCGGTTGCAATATCACCAAAGGCTGGCAGATACATATCAATAGATAACGGCCCGAAGGCCGTTAACAATGCGAGCACAATTACAGTTAAATCAAACCGTGCTCGATCAGAAACCTGATGCTGGGTCATTCAGTATATGCCTTAAACTGAATTGTACTATGTTCTGCAGGACGGCTAATAGTGCCTTGCTGACGTGCCCAATCAACAAATGCTTGCGCATAGTCAACATAGGTATTCACTGCGCGTCCTTGTGCCGATAACTCACTCAGTAAATGCCACCCATCGTTGCCTGCAGCTAAGAAGCTATTAGTAATCATGGTATACATGTTTAAATCGTCAACCGCGCGCCATTGATCGTTCATCCAAACGTCGAGCTGCGTTACTCGGTGGCCGGTGTCTGCGGTCATATCCACCGCAAAACGAATATTAGCACCATGTGGATATGCTCCATCGGACCCTCCGGCAGACAGCGCATAATCAAGTGCTTGTTCGATAACTTGACGTAATTCTGCCCCAGTAATTTGTATTTCGACTAAGGTATTAGAAAACGGCAGCAATCCATAAGCATCAGCTATACTCAAGGGGCCTGCAGCTATGTCACGGCGTACACCACCACCATTTTGCAATGCAAAATCTGCTTGTGGTGAGCTGGCCAAAAACGCTTCAGCAACCACCCGATGGGCATCGGAATGTCTTCCGCGGCCACATTCTTCAATTACGCTTGGCCCCATGCGTTGCATGCACAAACGCTTGTCAACGTGGGCAATCACTTGCTGTGTCATCTCATCCAGCTGAGCTTGATAGTGTTGTAGTTTTGCGACAACCTCAGGGTGTTCCTCAATAGCACTAAATTGCGGCAGCTGCTGAATCGCTTCTGGTGCATCAGTGCTGACCAGTACACGCGCAGTGCCCCCACACCGAGTCACTGCGTCACCTTGGAATTGAATATGTAACTCCCCTACCACCTGACTGTATTGCCAAGCGTGACCAATACATACGGGCTTACCATCGGCATTAGTCACTTGCATCGGGTAAGGTCCGACACTAGGTAAACCAAAACGGCTAAAATCACCTAACAACGTATGCGAATCGCCACCGATTATAAAATCGACCGCGGGCAAACGTTCCGCCAGCTCTAGGTCATTGCGGTACTGAATATGGGTAAGTAACCCGATTTTTTCGATACCCAGGCCCCGTAATTCATTGATGTAATGAAGCGCAGTTTCGTATTCATCAGCAAACATCGTGGTGGCATCGGGTTGTGACGAATTTTTGGTTTTCATCGCAATATCAAGACCAATCACACCCACTTTTTCAGCTCCCAGTTGATACACTGCGTACGGCTGAAAACTATCCCACGCGGTTTTCGGTGTCAGGGGTGAAACGCCGACCTCAGGTTGAACATTTGCCGCTAAGACTGGAGTATCACAAGAACCCATTGCTAAGGCATCGAGGAATCGTTTTAAACCTGCATCACCGTTATCAAACTCGTGATTCCCTAATGCGAAGGCGTCAAAGCAAACAACATTCATCATCTCCGCATCAGCAACTCCACCAAATAAGGTATAAAACAACGTACCTGTTACTGCATCACCGGCATGTAACGCCAGCACGTGGTTGTGTTGTGCGCGGATAGCTTCGATTTGTGCTGCAACGCGCGCGAAACCACCCGTCTCTACCTGATAAGGTTCACCATTAACCATGATAGGAGTACGCTGCATTGGCAGTAAATGGGAATGGTGATCGTTAATATGGGCAATGGTTAGTTCAAACGGCTCTGTTGTTGGGGCACTGACGCACCCCGCCAACGCGATGCCACTAAGCAACACAGCAAACCACTTCGTTTTAGGAGTTACTCTCATAGTGACGCAGTTTCCGTTATTTAATCAGGCCAATTTCGCGTAACCGCTCTAATAAGTAGTCATTCGCGGTAATCGGTTCATATTTCACAGGGTTCTCTGCCGATACACAACTCGTTAACGGGGTTATCAACACGTCTGGATTAAAGTGCAAGAAAAATGGAATCGAATAGCGTGATTGGTGGCTATAAGGCGCTGGAGGATTCACTACCCGATGCGTTGTTGACGGCAATATACCGTTAGTTAAGCGTTGCAACATATCGCCCACGTTACAAATAATGGCACCTTCGATAATAGTAACTGGCACCCAAGTCCCATCTTTCGCCAACACTTCTAACCCTGGCTCACGTGAACCGACCAGCAGCGTTAATACGTTGATATCCTCGTGCGCACCAGCGCGCACTGATGGAGTGCCTTCATCAATAATCGGTGGGTAATGTAGCGGCCGCAGAATCGAGTTACCAAAATTAACTTTATCATTGAAAAAGTCGCGCGGTTGCTTTAAGAACACCGCTAATGCTTCAAGCACGCGCAGCCCCAACGCATCGAGAGCTTCATATAGTGCTAAAATTTTTGGCTTAAAGCTCGGTAATTCAGCAGGCCAGACGTTAGGCAATAATTGTGGAAATGGTGGCTCCCCTTCAATTTCCCGTCCAACGTGCCAAAACTCTTTTAAATCAACATGTTTTGCATCTTTGGCAATTTCGGTGCCAAAGGGTGTATAACCACGTGCACCACCGCCGCCAGGAATATGATATTGTTCCTTAACTGCTTCAGGTAAAGCAAATAATTCCCGACAACAGTCCAGCGCATCTTCAATCAATTGATGCTCAATTCCATGATTGGTTAAGGCGACAAAACCATAACTTTCATAACCTTGGCCTACATGCTGAGCAAATGCGTTAAAGTCTTTGCCGTACAGGCTCATATCAATATGCGGGATGGATTTCATTGCGTTACATTCCTAGGGAGAGAAAACTGGAAAATATATGTATATGCTAAGGATTTTGGGGGGATGAAACAAGGGTAAATCTTACGTAAACCGCCTTTAGCTTACAATTTTAAGTTGCTACCTTAACACTCAGTATTTTTCGTCAAAGAGAGGTAAGTATAATGAAGTTACATCCGATCTTGCTCAGTATTCCAGTTGCTGTAGCGACCTTGTTTGCTGCTCCTGGACAAGCTCAGTCTGTCCAAACGCAAACGCAACCAAGCTATAGCGCTTATAACTACTTCGGGGTGGGCATCAATAATCATGACAATGGCGATAGCATTGTCGTTGAAGGTTCTTATGCCTTTAAAGCCCCTTATTTCGTAAGTGGTTATTATCGCAACTTTGATAACGACGTAGGCGGTAGTGCGGACGCGTTTAACCTGAAATTAGGACGGTATTTCTGGCTTGGTAACGGGCTTACTGCTGATTTTGGTGTACGTGCTGGCTACGTTGACTTTGGTCCGGTCGATAGTAATTTCTACGGCTTCGAAGGTACCTTGCGCCAACGCATTGACCAGTTTGAATTTTACGGCGGTATCGGCTGGATTGATTACACCGATGGCGGTAGTGACAATCAGTACCAAATTGGGGTGAATTACTACCTCGATTCTAACATGTCTATAGGTATTGGCTATCAAGATAGTGAATATGGCGATGGCATTCGCTTCCGTGGGAGTTACCACTTTTAACTAAATCAGGTATGCTGTGGCACATCGTTTTTTGCGTTGGAGATATGTCGTGCCACAGCTTCCTAGCTTTATCCAAATGTATCGTGAACTTATCGCGATCCCTTCAGTTTCATGTCTCGACCCGAGTTGGGACACCAGTAATAAAGCTATTATTGAAAAACTTGCCGGCTGGCTCGACCTACTCGGTTTTCAAGTAGCTATTCACGCACTGAAACAACCTGGTAAATATAACCTTTTAGCACGTTATGAACCTGTGGGGGCACAACGTGGTGGATTATTATTATCTGGCCATACGGATACCGTGCCATGGGATGAAGGGCGCTGGACGCAAGACCCATTTAAACTGCATGAAGCAGATGGGCGTCTGTATGGTCTTGGCAGTGCCGATATGAAAGGCTTTTTCGTGTTTGTCCTTGAAGCGCTTCGCCATATCGACTTAAAACAGCTCACCAAACCTTTGTACATTCTTGCTACCGCGGACGAAGAAACCACCATGGCAGGAGCTCGTGAGCTAAGTGCATTCCCGGAGTTTCGGCCTGAGTACGCCGTAATTGGCGAACCAACGTCCATGACCCCGGTTACGACTCACAAAGGTCACTTAACTGAAGCGGTGCGTATTATTGGCCAATCAGGGCACAGTTCAAATCCTGCCGCTGGGGTAAACGCGATTGAAATTATGCACGATGTGATTACTGAACTGCGCATTATTAAACAAGAGTTCCAGCAACGTTATCACGATGCTGCATTTGACGTTCCCTACCCAACCCTCAACTTTGGTGCTATCCATGGGGGTGATGCGGCCAACCGTATTTGCGCCTGTTGTGAATTACATCTTGATATGCGCCCGCTGCCGGGGATGAATATCAATGAGTTATATGGGCTGATCGACCATCGTTTAGCCGACATCAAAACTCGTTATCCAGGCGCTATATCACTTGTTCATATGCACGAGCCAATCCCAGGTTATCGATGCCAACATGATGCAGAAATTGTCACTATTGCACAGGAGCTCACTGGTAACACCGCAGAGTCAGCAAACTACTGTACCGAAGCTCCATTTGTTCAAGATCTCGGTTGTGAAACTATCGTTATGGGTCCTGGTAGCATTGCACAAGCACATCAACCTGATGAGTACATTCAAATCAGCGAGATTGTGCCGGCGCAACAGCAAATCGAACAGCTTATTCGCCGCGTTTGCGCCGGGCAATAACACGTGCTACCGGTGCAAAACTAGTCCGATGCACTGGACACGCACCATAGCGCTCCAGTG
This sequence comes from Pseudidiomarina indica, assembly GCA_029279945.1. Classification (GTDB taxonomy): domain Bacteria; phylum Pseudomonadota; class Gammaproteobacteria; order Enterobacterales; family Alteromonadaceae; genus Pseudidiomarina; species Pseudidiomarina indica_A. The sequence goes on from JAJUHK010000003.1 coordinate 24,064, forward strand.
CTTCAAGATGTAGTTTGGTAGGATAAGCCTTGTGTTTGGCGAAATCATATTGTGGATAAATTTTATGCCATTCGAGCATTTGCCGATCCCGTTCAACTTTTGCCAAAATCGACGCCGCACCAATACAGGCTTCTAACGCGTCGCCACCGACAATTGCTTCAGCAGGCATCGTTAGTTTAGGTAGTTTGTTTCCGTCCACCAGTACTTTATTGGGTAGAACTGGTAACGCCTCTACTGCGCGTTGCATCGCTAAGAGTGACGCCTGCAAGATATTTAATCGGTCAATCTCTTCAACATCACATTGCGCTATTGCCCAGTACAAGGCTTTAGCTTTGATCTCTTCACTGAGCAGCAACCGCTTTTTTTCTGAAAGTTTTTTGGAATCGGTAATCCCTACAATAGGTTTGCGTGGGTCTAGAATGACCGCTGCCGCAACCACTGGCCCGGCAATTGGCCCCCGGCCCGCCTCATCAGTACCGCAGATCATAGTTATTCATCTTGTTGTTAACGTTTGTTTCGGTATGATACGTTCTTTGATATCAGAATAACAATACACAACAAGGGGTTTCCTTATGAGTGGTTCCGCAGAATCTACTTCATTACTACAGCGTATCCTAGATAAGGTTGAAAAAGTTGGTAACAAGTTACCTGATCCAGCTGTAATGTTCTTCGGTTTATTGATTATTGTCTGGGTGTTCAGCTGGCTACTTTCAGGCGTAAGCTTCGATGCAACACATCCACTAACCGGTGAGCAAGTGGGCATTACTAACCTATTAGCTGGCGACCAAATGGCTGACTTTCTCACCAAAATGGTGAGCACTTTTATGGGTTTTGCACCCTTAGGCGTCGTCTTGGTTGCCATGTTAGGTGTGGGTGTGGCAGAGCGTAGTGGGTTTATTGACGTCGCTATTAAACTCATGCTAAACGTCACCCCAAAAATGTTGCTCACCCCTGTATTAATTCTGGTAGCTATTATCAGTCATACTGCGGTTGATGCTGGTTATGTTCTTGTTATTCCATTAGGCGGCGTGATTTACTACGCTGCCGGGCGCCACCCTTTAGCTGGGATTGCAGCAGCATTTGCTGGGGTTTCAGGTGGTTTCAGTGCCAACTTTATTCCATCGGCGATCGATCCATTGTTACAAGAGTTCACCCAAACTGCCGCGCAAATTCTTGACCCCGCCGTTCAACTGAACACACTCAATAACTACTTCTTCACGGCTTCGTCAGCTATTATCGTGGTGTTAGTAGGGTGGTACCTCACCGACTGGGTTATTGAGCCGCGTCTACAACGGACGGCGATAATCGACGGCGACCAAGAAGAAATGCCAACCTTAGATGATGTGACAGCACGTGACCGTAAAGCATTCTATGCTGCAGTTACCACTATGGTCGCAGGATTAGTGTTATTGTATGTGGCCGCAACCAGCGATAATACCCCGCTTGCTGATGCGTCCGGCGATCTTGCGTCGTTCCAAGCACCACTGATGCAAATGATCGTGCCACTTATTTTCTTGTTATTCATTATCCCGGGCATCGTACACGGGTACATCGCAGGAACCTTCAAGAAATCGCAAGACGTGATTGCAGCCATGAGTAAATCCATGGAAGGCATGGCCTACTACTTAGTGATGGCATTCTTCTGTGCTTTGTTTATTAAGGCATTTACTGATTCTAATCTTGGTACACTCATCTCAATCAAGGGAGCACAATTACTTAGCTCATTGGAACTAAGTGGTGGCGTAACTATGGTGTTACTCATTGTGCTTGTCGCAACTATTAACCTGTTTATTGGCTCAGCTTCTGCAAAATGGGCATTGATATCTCCCATCTTTGTACCCATGCTGATGCAACTAGGCTACTCCCCAGACCTAACCCAAGCTGCGTACCGGGTAGGTGACTCCACGAGTAACATCATTACGCCACTATTACCCTACTTCCCATTGGTAGTTGTGTACTGCCAACGCTATGTGAAGAACACCGGGATTGGTTCCCTCGTCGCTATGATGTTACCTTATACCGTTGGGTTATTAATTATTTGGAGTGCCTATCTAGTCATCTATTGGCTGCTCGGCATTCCACTTGGTTTCCAAGCCAGTTACACCTATCCAGTAGCAGGTTAAACAAGCAATGTCATATTTCCACGAAAAAACAGTGTGGCTCACCGGTGCCTCTTCAGGCATCGGTTTAGCTATGGCAGAGCAACTCGCAGCTGCTGGTGCGCGTTTGATTTTAACTGCGCGTCGAGCAGACGTACTCGAGCAAGTACGGCAGAATTTACCTAATCCTGACCTTCACCGCGTATTACCGCTTGATTTAAGCCAGCCTGAACAGGCGGTTGAACAAGCTAGAAATACCTTGGGTGAAACACAAATCGATATCCTCATTAACAACGCAGGGGTATCGCAACGGTCGAAAATTCTTGATACCGACCTCAGCGTATACCGCCAATTGATGGAGATTGACTACTTTGCAGTGGTCGCCTTGACCAAGCTGGTGTTACCGGCGATGGCTGCTCGGCGATCAGGGCAAATCGTCACTGTGTCCAGCGTAGCTGGAAAAGTGGGTACTAAACTGCGGAGTGGATACAACGGCGCCAAGTTCGGAGTGCTTGGATTTATGGATTCACTGCGTGCCGAAACAGCGGAATATGGCTTAACGATAACCTCGATTTTACCCGGCTTTATCAATACTCAAGTAGCGCATAACTCATTAACTGGCGATGGTTCACCGTTAGGCCACGAAGATCCAGATAATGCTGGAGGAATTTCCGCTGACGAATGTGCGCGCCGCTCATTGCGAGCCATTGCAAAAGGTAAAGCTGAAGTTGTTGTTGGTTCGGGTGTATCCAAGCTGGCACCATTTCTACAGCGTTTTTGCCCCGGTTTGGTACGACGGATGGTGGCTAACCGCAAATAATGCGGTTACGCCCCTGTTTCTTCGCTTGATATAAAGCTCTATCGGCTGCTTTTAGCAGTTCTGCTGAACTTTCCATGGCAATGCATTGTTTCACTCCAATACTTACTGTCACGCGAGCATTGGGGTAAGCTGCAATACGCATTCTTTCTATCACCGATTGCAACCGTTGTAAGACGCTCAACGCTTCTGCTAGCGTGGTATTCGGGAAAATTACAGCGAACTCTTCTCCACCCCAGCGGGCGACGATATCAACGTCGCGAACTTGCCCTTTAATCTGCAGCGCTACTTCCTTTAAAATAATATCGCCACCAGTGTGCAGATAGGTATCATTAATTTTCTTAAAGTGGTCTAGATCGAGCAAAGCTATAGCTAAGGGAGTTTGATACCTCCGGCTCATCATCAATTCATGTTCGAGACGTTGATCAAAAGCACGGCGATTCGCTAATCCAGTTAGGCTATCTTGCATTGCCAGCGCGGCCAATTCGCGAGTCTGTTCTTGCACGAGCTGCCGCAATTGAACCCGTGATGCTTCCAATGCGCGGATCCGTAATTGTGTTATCAATCCTAAACCTGCCAATACGGATGCTGCTAACACCAACCAGAACCACGGGCGCTGATACACATACGCTTCCTTAACCATTCGCAGTTGGGTGTATGGTGACCATACCCCATCAGGATAACGGCTACGAACTTGAAACTCATAGTCACCCGGTGCTAAGGATGTATAACTGCTTTGCAAGTCATTGGCTCGATTTATCCATTGCTGATCATAGCCGACCAAGCGTACCTGATATTCCAACGCTTCCGGCATATCGTATCCCAGCGAAACATAATGAAATTCTGTGCGAGTATTCTCTTTTGGGATCAATCCAGTCAATAACGACAGCGGTCCGCTATCGAGCAAAACTTGTTCAATAATGGGTTGTGGTGGAACTAACGCATACTCTTTCGCTTGTTCAGGTTGGATGGAAACTACCCCTTGCCCGGTCGCAAACCATAGCCGGCCGTGACGGTCGATAGTCGATGCTGGGCCTCCAGAAGTAATCAAACGACTCACCATCCCATCAAGCTCACTAAAGCGACGGTAGGAAATTAGATGCGAGCTGTCCTGCAACCATTGTTGCCACTGTTGTTGTGCGATCCAGATGATACCTTGTGGTCCACCCAGCCATAGGCCATGCTGTTGATCAAAATTGATGGTGAATAGTTTATCAAACGGTAAGCCATCTTGTCGTGATAACCAACGCCAATCGGTTCCTTCTATGGTGCCTGTAACTATACCACGTTCAGTTGCAAACCAGACACGCTCCGCGGTCGCTATACCGGAAAAGAAGTTACGAGCATCGGTAAATGTATCTAAGGCAACTGGATGTGGTTGCCATTGGTAGGGGCCAATAGGTGTAAGGTATGTTAGTGAAAATGTCGATCCCAACCACAATCCACCATCTGGTGCTACCGTTATAGAAGCAATAAAATTACTTGCTAAACCATTAGCTTGCGAATAATGTGCGATTATTTCAAAGGGTTGTGTGATAGTTGAGCGTACGACATACATACCACTTGCAGTACCAATTAAGACAATATCGTCACCGACACTTACCAATGACCGAATCTCATTACTATCAAACCCTAGGGTATTGGTATTGAGATGCCCGATGATACGTTCGCCATCGAGTTTGAGTACACCATCCGTGTACGTACCAACCAGTACTGTACCATCGTTATGGTGGGCAATACTCAATACAGAAATCGATTGTAGGAATGGGTGGTCATCTACGGCGATGAAATCGCTCATCTTACCCTGATGCAGTTGACGGCTAATTCCGTCATTTGTGCCCACCCATAACTCTCCGCTAGGAGACATGGCTACCGCGCGAACATAATCACCTTTCAAGCCATGATGTTGGGTATAACTATTAAATAATGTCTCCCGCAGCTGCACTAACCCACCGTGAGTGCCAATCCAAATAATCCCATCTTTATCGCGAAAAATATCTAGAACATGTGAGTTAGTTAGACCATTACTTGTAGTTAGCCAGTCTTCAGAATCTTGACAGATGCGTCCTAGCCCTTGTGTAAATGTGCCAATTAATAGGCACCCATCAGCACCTTCTAGAAGTGCGGTAATTCTATCTCTAAACGATTTAGGCCAAGGTTTAAATGTACTGGCTCCGGCACGCTGGTAATATAATCCATCATCATTTGCCACGAGTAAGGTACCGTTACGTAGCACGGTAAAGGCACGAATTTGTGATTGCGAAACTGACTGAACCATCACAAAACGGTCAGCGTCTGGATCATAGTAAGCTAAACCATTACGCGTACCAGCAAAAATCTGGCTCGGCTGACCCTCGCGTTCGGGTGTCGTAACTATTCGAAAAGTAAAGTGATGTGGTAACCCGTGAGTATTGTCATAGTGGATGACTTCTTGCTTGGCTGTAACTCGATAAACGCCATCCCCCGCTGCTAACCAACGATCACCGTTGGCAGTGAACGCCACGTCGTACACATAGCTTTCACCCACATCAGTAGGAGTCCATTGCTGCCCATCAAAGCTGGAAATTAACCCACGTGGGCCAGTAAATACCAAGTTGTTTGAATAGGGATCTAACTCAACACTTAGTACACCCGATTCCTCGAACTTGGTGATTTGGTTATCTTCGTAGTTTTTGAATTGTCGGCCATTGTAACGGACTGGGCCTTCCCATGTGGCAAGCCAGAGATAACCATCTGGTCCTTGGCTGATACGATTGATTGAGTTGTGAGGAAGCCCATCACGAGTGTTCCAGCTACGCAGAGCATAATGCGATAATGGCACATTCATTACCGAAGATTGCTCTAGGGGCATTGCTGCAACAGTGCACGGCATACTGACACCCAGCCAGAGCCCGAGTGTCGCCATCAGATTATGCCCGAGCCGCATGCTAAACACTCCTTGTCGTCACTTTTCTTATTATCGTTTTAATCATGTATGAAGAAGTATATATTTTGTTAACTAATATCATACAGGAAATTTTAGACAAGGTTAAAAAAAAGTCACACTGGTAATAGTGTGACTTTTGGGGAGGTCGGTATTTTACTTCTAGCGCATGTGGACAAGCATATTGGTTGGGTCTTCCAGATACTCTTGCCAGAGCTTATTGAACCGGGCGATAGTTCCCCCATCAATAATGCGGTGATCACCCGACCAACTGGCCGTCATGATTTTACGCGCTACCACCTGTCCATTGGCGTCAAATCGTGGTAACTCTTGCACCTTACCTAAGGCCACAATCGCAGCTTCAGGTTTATTGATAATAGGTGTGGCAACAGTACCACCAATAACACCGATATTTGAGATAGAAATAGTTCCACCTTTCATATCTTCCTGGGCAACACGCCCTTCCCGAGCAGCTTGCGTTAGTCGGCCGACTTCTTGGGCTACTTCAACAATTGATTTGTTTTGTACCTGCTTAATATTTGGTACCAACAAACCAATTTTAGTATCCACCGCCATACCAATATTGTGATCATCAAAATAAGTAATTTCAGTACACTCATCGTTGACTTGTGCGTTCATGATAGGGAATTCGCTCAGCGCCAACGATAATGCTTTGATGAAAAACGGCATCATAGTGATGCGGATACCTTGATCAGCATATTTCTCTTTGAGCTTTTGCTGCAGCGCAATCAATTCGGTTAAGTCAAACTCATCCGCATACGTAAAATGCGGAATGGTGCTTACCGAACGCACCATTTGCTTTGCCATTGCAGCTTTAACGCCACGCAATGGTTCCACGCGAGTAGCACCTGTTGCCGTGGCTGTAGGTACTGCTGCTGAGGTTATACCAGCTGCTGGTACTACGGTTGGGGTTGATGCTCCACGTGCGAAGGCTTCCACATCTTCCTTCATCACACGGCCTTTGGCACCTGAGCCAGGCACTAAGCTGATATCAATGTCCAGTTCACGCGCACGACGACGTACCGCAGGGCTAGCAATCGCTTTACCTGGGCGAGTCGCTTGGGTTGCAGTTGATGCTGTTGGAGCAACTGATGCTACTGGTGTACTGGTTACACGAGCAGCAGCCTCGGTTTGCGCTGAACCTGCGACACGAATGGCATATAAGGGCGCATGAACTTTAGCGATATCACCTTGCGCGTAGTACAGCTTCTCGATAGTACCGCTTTCTTTGGCCGGAATCTGTACCAAAGCTTTATCAGTCATGACGTCAACGATCGGCTGATCTTCTTCAACCGTATCGCCTTCCTTTACTTGCCATTCAACAATTTCACATTCAACAATACCCTCCCCGATATCGGGCAAGATAAAATCGGTCACGGCTTCGTTACCACCGTTTTGGACTGTCGTAGTCACCGTGGTATCTGTTGCATCCGGAGCGACTGATGCGGCTGTCGCAGCACCTGTTGTTTGGATGGCATACAATGGTTCATGAACCTTAGCAATGTCACCTTTGGCGTAGTACAGTTTAGTAATCACCCCATCTTCTTTGGCGGGGATCTGTACTAATGCTTTATCAGTCATCACATCAACAATAGGCTGATCTTCCTTGACCTGATCACCTTCGTTGACTAGCCATTCAACCACCTCGCATTCGACAATCCCTTCACCAATATCAGGTAAGATAAAATCTTTACTCATCGCAAGGGCCTCTTAGTAAGTCATTGAAGCCTTTATGGCTTCATATACTTTTAGGTGATCAACAAAATATTCTTTTTCGTGGCTTAATGGATACGGTGTGTCTAGACCACACACTCGCCCAATAGGTGATTCAAGATATAAGAAGCACTCTTGCTGAATGGTGGCTGCCACTTCGCTCGCGAAGCCACTTGTTAAGGGCGCTTCTTGTGTAACCACGAGACGACCTGTTTTACGAACAGACTCTGCCACGGTATCCACATCCCAAGGCAATAAGGTAACTAAGTCAATGACTTCGCAATCAATGCCATCTTGTGCTGCTAACTCGGCCGCTTTTTCCGCCATCTCAACTTGTGCACCCCAAGCTAATACAGTGATATCCTTACCTTCTTTAACGATATCTGCTTTGCTTAGTTCCAGCATATATTCGCCTTCCGGAACTTCGCCCACCGCCGCACGGTATAAACGCTTAGGCTCCATGAATAACACCGGATTCGGGTCGAAAATCGAACTAAGTAGCAAGCCTTTTGCCATATATGGGTTGCGTGGAATAACGATCTTTAAGCCTGGAGTATGTGCAAAGTAGGCTTCTGGTGATTGTGAATGATAGTGCCCGCCAGAGATACCACCACCATACGGTGTCCGAATCGTTAAGCCACCCACATTAAACTCATTTCCAGAACGATAACGGAATTTAGCTGCTTCGTTTACGATCTGGTCAAAGGCAGGAAAAATATAATCACCAAACTGAATTTCAGCGACAGCATAGCTGCCTTGTGACGCTAATCCGTTGGCGAAGCCAATAATGCCCTGCTCAACCAGCGGAGTATTAAAGTTACGGTGACGACCGTACTTTTCAGTTAGGCCAGACGTTGCCCGGAAGACCCCACCAAAAGCGCCAGTATCTTCGCCAAAGCTATATACTTTATCGCTTTTGGCCATTGCGATATCAAGCGCGCTATTGACGGCTTGTAATAAATTCATTTTAGCCATGCTTATTTACCCCCATCAATGCGCGACGCAGTTTTCGGATAAGCTTCAGGGTACTTACGGATATGTGCCTTCAGCTCTGCCAGTTGTTGCTGTAAATGCTTAGGTGGCGTGTCATAGACGTCTTCAATGATTTCATCAATGTGAGGCACTGGAATGGTTTCAGCCTCTTTCAAAGCTGCTAATACTTTGGCTTTTTCTACATCATAATTTTGTTGTGCTTCAGCTTCGGTGATCCACCCTTGGTTCTGCAACCATTTTTGGAATCGCACGACAGGATCTTTCACTTTCCACGCATTTTCTTCTTCACGGGTGCGGTAACCCGTTGGGTCATCAGAGGTTGAATGGCCTGCCATACGATAGCTCATACCTTCAATCAAGACCGGTTCATTCTGTTCAACCGCCAGCTGACGCGCTAACCGCGTCGCTTCATATACTGCGAACACGTCGTTGCCATCAACACGGATAGTTTTCATGCCGTAAGCAACACCTCGCGGTGCAATGCCATCACCACCATATTGTTCACCTTGTGATGGTGTTGAGATCGCATAGCCGTTGTTACGACAGAAGAAAATCACTGGAACTTTGTAGACCGACGCCATGTTCAAGCCAGCGTGAAAATCTCCTTCTGACGCAGCTCCTTCACCAAAGTAACAAATAGTACAGGTGCCAGTCTCATCCATTTTCTGGCCATATGCATAACCAGTGGCTTGTGGGATCTGAGTTGCTAAAGGTGATGCAATCGTCATGAAATTCAGTGCAGCACAACCATAGTGCACTGGCATTTGCCGGCCTTTACCAAAATCCCGTTCATTCGAGAATAGTTGGTTCATAAATTGCTCTACCGTGAAGCCACGGAAGGCAAGTGCTCCTTGCTCACGGTATTGCCCCATAATCATATCAGCTGGGGATAACGCAGCGGCTGACCCAATGCTGGCTGCTTCTTCGCCTAGAGAGGATAAGTAAAAGCTAATACGCCCCTGGCGCTGTGCAGCAATCATCCGTTCATCGAGGATACGGATGAACTGCATGGTTGAAAAGATCTTCAGCGCCAACTCTTTATCCATCTCAGGAACTGTTGCTCCTTTACGGATAGTTCCATCTTCAGCAAGGATCTGGAACATTGGAATTGATAACGCCGAGCCATCTATAAATTCTGGCTTGGTGACTATGTCCAATTGATGTTGTTTATCTTTAGCCATAACTTTCTCGTTGTAAGAAAAATTGCGCACACTTTACCTTTACGTCAACTGACATGCAAATCAGGTGTGCGGTAAAAAGCCAAAAATCAGACCAGTTTGAGCTGCTCTATTGCGATTGGTTTTACTAATAATAATGCCCGCTGCCCCTTTTCTACTTGGGCATTGGGGAAAATAATACGCTCTCCAGGCTGTTCTACCCGGTGTTTGATTGCACCATCCGTGGCTAATACATAACCCACCTCAAATTCAGTGAAGTTAGGTACATCCTCAGAAAAGTGCAGTTCAAAACTATCCGTTTCACGGTTTATGGTACGGTTTACATCAAAAATTTGATGCCGGTTTGGATCAAATTCTGGCAACTTAAGCTCATCACAACTAATCAGTTGCCGCAGCATGTTCGCAGCAGCCGCAAAACGACTCATATCATTTTGCCCAAACGGCTTCACCTTGCCTAATTCAACCGTAAAGCCATGTGCTTGATGTGTGTTGACACTATAATAGCTAAAAGTTGTGGTCGGTGCCTGATTGAGCAAAATAGTGTTGATTCCACATTCTGCTAAAAAGGTTAATTGTTCCTTGCAATACGGGTTGTCATGCGGGAATGGGTAAATAGCAAATCGCTCAAAAGCCGAGTCTCGAATAGCTGTATGGAGATCATAGTGATAGCGTTTTTGCTGGCGATAAAACCGAGAAACATACTGTTCCAATTGTGCTGCGCGTTGATGTTCTAATGAATTCCCAGAACGATGCGCGCCGCTAAACAAGCGGTTCATATTGGTATGTACAAAACGCGTGCCAGCGACTATGGCTAATGGATTGGCAATTAGAAATAATACCCGTTGCCGCACTACCAACTGACTACTGAGAATTTCCTGAAGTAAATCCCGCACCATTTCAATGGGAGCTGTTTCATTTCCATGTACTCCACAGGAAATGACGACATCTTTACCAGCAGGTACATCGGGTTCAACAACGATCACTCCTGCATCCCAGAATTCAACCTGACCTCCAACAACCGTTCGCGGTTGACCGCAGGCGATATCACCTTGATATGGTCCTAGTACAGCGGGCAAATCAGCGGGTAGTGGTTCACCAATCGACTTGAAATAACGCGCTATCGTCCATTTCAATCCATCAAGGCTCATAAAACATCTCCAGATTCGTCAATTTTTCCTGGTGCTAAACCTTTCGTTGCAAGTAGCGCGCGCAACACTTTTGAACGGTACTCGCGACGATATAGCACCACAACGACTACCGCAGTCGAAGCAATAAACACATAAGGGTGAATAAACCAGCATAAATAGGCCAGCGCGAAGTAGTATGCCCGTAGCCCATTGTTATACTCATGCCCCGCTTGGTCGATAACCTTGGCGGTTTGACGGGCGAATACCTCGCGCTCTTCCTCCGTATGGTCGGTTGAACGATACTGGGGCGCGCCTCCCATCAATACCGACACAAAGCCAAACTGGCGAATAGCCCATGTAAATTTAAAAAAGGCAAACACAAAAATAAGTGATAACACGGCCAACTTAAACTGAACCTTATCAGGCGATGTTGGCGCAGTAAAAGGAATAGTTTGAAGCACCTCAACGACGTTATCAGCTGAAGCTAATAACGTTAGGACACCCGCTAACACGAGGACGGTCGATGACGCAAAAAAGGTAACAGTTCGTTCGACATTACCGAGTAAGGCAGCATCGGCGATTTGATGCTCTTTACGAGTTAAGGTACGCATCCAATCAATGCGCAATTGCCGAAGGATATAAGACAAGCTATAGGTGGTACGTGCTCGGAGCCGAGCAAACTGAGAATAACTCACCCATACAGAAACAAAAAAAACGAGTGCGAAAATGTCGATAAACGCCAAATTCATGTATGACCTTCCTGCGGCAAAAATACCAGCGGCACAAGCGCCGCTGGTAGTTCATAGTTTAAGGTCACTAGTTTAACATTATGTGACGAGATTTTGTTCTTCCGATTTTGGTGCCTGTGGCTTAGACAAACCATACCAGCTCAATATAGTTCTCATACCACGTTTAAAATCATCCAAAATCAAGTAAAAACTAGGTACTAGGAATAGTGTAATGACAGTTGCAAACAGTATTCCAAATGCCAACGACACGGCCATTGGAATCACCATTTTCGCTTGCAGACTACGTTCCATCATAATAGGAGCCAACCCTAAGAAGGTTGTTAATGACGTTAGAATAATTGCTCTAAAACGCATCACACCCGCATCAGTGACAGCTTTAAATAACTCCTCACCTTGCGAACGAGCCCAGTTAACATAGTTCACTAATACCAATGAGTCGTTAACAATGACCCCTGACAACGCTAGGATACCAAACAAACTCAATAGCGAAATTGGCATGCCCATTACTAAGTGGCCCACAATAGCGCCGATTGCTCCAAAAGGGATAACCGACATAATAATCACAGGCTGGATGTATGAACGTAATGGGATAGCCATAACCGCATAGATACCAAACATCGCTAGGGCAAATCCAATCGCTAATGACCCAGTTGCTTCCGCTTCATCTTGCGACGCTCCCTCTAATTTAAAACCAACGGATGGATAGCGATCAAGGATTGGCTGAATTTTGCTATCACGCACTTGTCGGACGATATCAAACGGCTGCACTCGGCTTTTATCAACACGTGCGCGGACATTGACTGACCGCTCCCCATTAATACGACTAATGGTATTGTATCCTTTGGCAAAGCGGATATCGGCAAGCTCAGTGAATGGGATCATTGAACCATCGGCCGTACGCAATTTCATACTTTCCAGATTACCGATCGATTGCCGCTCAGCTAACGGGTAACGCACCATCACTTTCACCTCTTCGTCATCACGTTGCACGCGTTGTGCTTCGGCACCATAGAATGCGAAACGGACTTGTGTGGCTAAGTCTTGCAATGTGATCCCCAGCGCGGTAGCAAGTGGTTTTAGTTCCAATACTACTTCGTCATTACCCTCACCAAAGGTATCTTCGATATCAAATACTCCTTCAAACCGTGCCAATTCTTGCCGCAACATCAATGCTGCCGCAGAGAGCTCATCCAAATTACTTCCGGTTAATTGGAACTCCACATCGAAGCTACTACCTCCTGCGATACTACCTTGGAAATTGAGTGATTTTACCCCGGCAATCTCAGGCATTCTTTCGCGCCACTCATTCAACACGGCAAAGCCATCAAGGGTACGATCCTCACCTTTCTCTAACTCTGCAATAATAGTTCCTGTCGTTGCACTGGTGAGAAAAATTGTGGTGTGCTTGATAATGTTTTCACCAATGTCTTGTTCTGCACGTGCATCTACTTCAAGTAGCTTTTCCTCTAACAGGTTCAACGTCCGAATCGTGGATTCTTCGGCAGAACCTGGCTGCATTTGCACACTAGCGCGAATGAAATCACTCGGGATATCTGGGAAAAACACCCACCGCACGGCGCCACTTGCAACTAGGCCAATGGACAAGATAAACAGCGCAATAAAGGTCGCTACAGTCGCATACCGATACCGTACACACTTCAGTAAAAATGGGTGATAGTAGGTGCGGGCAACATACATCAAAGCGTCCGCTATTTTATTGCGTACCTGTTGGAACCGATTTAGCTCTTCACTCTCGCGCGGACTATATTTCATATGAGCCAAGTGCGCGGGCAAAATAAACTTAGACTCAATTAACGAGAATCCAAGGCACAGAATTAATACCCAAGCTATCGATTCCCATATTTTCCCCATTGTCCCTTCTATCATGAGCATTGGAAGGAACGCGATCATGGTAGTTAGCACCCCAAAAGTTGCGGGCATGGCTACTTTTTTCGCGCCGATAACTACATTATCAATAGACTGACCTTTCTCTTCGATTTCTGAATAAACACTTTCACCAATAATAATGGCGTCATCGACGACGATCGCTAGCACCAAAATAAATCCAAACAATGAAATCATGTTCAAAGAGATATCGAACATGGGGAGCGGCATCAGCGCGATAGTACCTAAAAAGCAAATTGGGATACCGAGCATAACCCAAAATGCCAAACGCAATCGCATGAATAATGCCAAGCAAAGAAATACCAGTAAGCCGCCCGATATCATGTTGCTGGTCATAAGATTCAGACGATCTTTGAGGTAGTATGACGAATCCCCCCAATTCTCAATCGTCACTTCAGGCGGCAGATCTTGCGCTTTACGCTCCACATAACGCTTCACTGCCTCGGCGATTAACAGGTCGTTCTGATCACCCACAGAATCCACCCGGATAAAAGTCGCGTTCTTACCATTAAAATGGGTATAACGGCGTTGTTCAACGAAGTGATCTTTAACTACTGCAATATCGCCTAACGTCAAGCGCGTGCCATCTGGGCGCTTAATCAAAACAATTTGTTCGAACTCGCCACCCCAATACGCTTGGTTATTCGCCCGCAATAAAATATCGCCGTTTGGAGTTCGAATCGACCCTCCAGCTACATCAATTGAAGTACCCCGAATAGCACTCACAATATCTTGGAAAGTAAGGTTATAGCGTTGTAAGTCTGCCTCGGAAATTTCTACCGAAATCTCATAGTTGCGCGCGCCAACGACTTCAACTTTAGAAATGCCGCCAATCTTTTTCAAATCATCACGGATTTGCTTAGCCAATTCCTTTTGCATGGCTTCGTCCATATCGCCGTATACAGCGATCCAGATAACTTCTCGTTGCGGACGTAACTGATAAATTGTCGGTTTCTCAATCTGCTGTGGGAAGCTTGGGATAGCATCAACACGCATTTTGATTTCGTCCATCACCACCTGGACGTCATAATTATTCTCAATTTCAACGGTAACGCTGCCAAGCCCTTCTCGAGCTGTGGCACTTATGCGCTTAATCCCATCCACATCCTTAATGGCATCCTCAATGCGTATCAACACACCTTGCTCTACTTCTTGAGGTGCTGCACCAAGATATGGAACCTGGATACTAATAATATTTAACTCGATTTCAGGGAACATTTGCTTCTGAACCTGTCCCAACATAAACAATCCACTGATGATAATCATCATCATCAGCAAGTTGGCAGCAACCGAGTTGTTAGTAAACCACGCAATAGGGCCTTTCTTGGGGTCGATGTCAAACTTACTCATTGCTAGTTCCTGCAGTTACTGTTGCATCACTATTATCAGCATCATCGACAGAGGTCTCTCCTGCTATCCGTACTTTCATACTCGGCAACGCATTGGAAAGCTGGGTTAAGACCACACGATCACCAGCAGAAAGGCCGCTATCAATAATGACATCGTGGGCTTCTGCTCGAATGATATTGAGCGTTCTACGCTGTAACCGGTGTTCGTCATCAACCACCCACACGGTGTTGTCTGCCAGCAAGGCATAGCGCGGTAAACGGATCACATTTTCAACTTCAATCCCATCCACAACAACTTCCACAAAGCGACCAAAGCGCAGCGGTTCAGCGTGTGTTTGTCCACGTTGGTTATAGGGGTCATCTACTTCAATGACGCCGTAAATAACCCGGCTTTGTTGATCTAGCACGCCTTCACTACGAATTAAGTGACCATGCCAAACCGTAGGCAAACCTGCTACTGGGCTGGTTAGTTCAGCTGCTGAAAAGCTGCCAGCATAGTTTGCATCGGGTAAATCAATGTAGGCAAGATCACGATCACTCAATGGAATACGAACTTCCGCAGTTTCTGAGCCATAAAGTGTTGCAACAGGACTATTAATCGATAAAAACTGACCAATATCTGCTGTTTTATTTTGCAATATGCCGTCAAATGGTGCTCGGATCACGGTTCGCTCTAAATCTCGTTCTGCTTTTTCCAAGGCTGCTTCTGCTGATTGGACCGCTGCCAACGCACTAGCAACCTGCGGTTCACGAATACCTAATGGTGGAATTTCACCTACCTGTAGTGCTTCCCACTCTTCCTTGGCGACTTTAGCGCGTGCACTTTCTTCAGCCAAAGCAGCACGAGCCTGAGCTAATGAAGCTTTGGCATTTTGCACTGCAACACGATAGTCAGCAGGATCGATACGAAGTAACACTTCACCCCGCATAAAAAACCCACCATTTACGAACTTCTCGGATACTTCAACCACCTGACCACTCACTTGGGTAACAACATTGGTCATATGTTTCGGTTGCACGTTTCCTTGCGCATAGACCTTAAACTGAACCGTCTCCGGTTGAACCACAACAACATCAACCAATACGGGAGGTCGCTCCATCGAGCGTTGCGGGGGTTGCGGGCGCACGATAAACATCAACACCAATAAAATAATCGCAGTTAAGACAATGAGAGGCGGAATAATAATTCTTTTTTTAAATGCCATACCAGTTGAGACCCATCAAATAATAGAGATAGAACGAGAATTATAGATACTATATTAAGTATGCCGGGATTCTGGTAAAGCAGTTAGTAACAATATGTTAAAAGTTGTAACGGTACCTGTAGTGACTGCTAATTATCACGCTGTTGGTACAAACCAATACAAATCAATAACAAACCTACAAAAGTAGTGATTTGAATCATCTCGTCTAGCACCACATATATCAATACCAGCGAAATAAAAGGGCTGAGGAATATTAATGTTGATATTTGTGCCGTTTTCGTCGCTAACCGCATAGCAGTTAGCCAAAGTACGAAAGTTACACCCATCTCAAATAGACCGACATAAACGCCTGCTACTAACCCCGGCCAAGTTAGGGTAAACGCGTTATTCGGCTCAGCCCCCAGCAGACTGGATAAGCCGTTGACCAGCGCCAGCCATAGTATTCCCCAAACGAAACACCAAAATAATGCGGGTATCGGCGGATCTTGATTCTTGGTATTAAGCAACCAATAGGTAGCCCACAGCAAGGTGCTCAGTACCGCTAACCCAATTCCGCTCCAATTGGTTTGCGTTAAATCCCATTGGCCGCCTGTGGCAATAAGGAATACTCCAGCATAGGCAAGTACCATCGCGAGCAAGTCTTTTCGACTCAATGTATGCCCTAAAAATGGAACCGCCAGCAATGACATCGTTATCGCCCAAGTATAGTTGATTGCTTGAGCTTGTTGGGCGGGGAGCTGATCGTAGGCAGCAAACAACACCCAATAATATGCGGCGGGATTAATTAACCCCTGTAATGCATAAAATCCTGAACGGCGACGCCCAATAGCCATGGTCTCCACCCAGCTTTTATTGACCGTCAGCACCATGGCAAAAAATATAACGCTGGTTACCGCTGCCACGGTGAGTAATTCCAAGGGTGTTAAATACTGTAAGGCGACTTTAAACGCAGTTGCTACGGTTGACCAAAGCAGCACTGCGAATAATGCGAAATAGATCGCTTTACGTTGATTCATGTAACACCACCCAACGCTCTTTGTCATGCCCTATGTGACGTGTTAAAAGTACCTTACCCCACTGTACTTGAGGGCGAGCTTCATTGGTGGTGAAGAGCATCTGTTGTCGTACTTGTTCCAGTTGCGCATATGACGGTGTGGGGGCGTGTTGCTGTTGCAACCAAAACCGCAGTACTGCACGCTGCAATTGTTCACTATGTGTCAGCAACCAGTTCGTCGCGAGATGCCCCTGCTCATTAATATGTGGCGTGATCTGTTGCGCCAGTAATTCATCGAGCAACATGGCAGTTTCCGCACACAATTGCGTACTACGCAACAAAGCATTACCAAAATGTGGCCAGCGTTGTTCTAACTCTGGGATAATTACGTGACGAAAAAAGTTCCGTTCAATGCGCGTGTCATAGTTGGTATCGTCTTCGATCCAAAATAATTGATGTTCATGCGCATATCGATAAATTTCTGCTTTACTGATATCCAACAGTGGCCGTAACCACGTTTGCTTACCACGACGACTCACCATCGCCATCGCCGCTAAACCTTTGGGCCCAGCACCACGTTTCAGTTGCAAAAAGAAGGTTTCCATTTGGTCGTTACGATGATGCCCTAGTAAAAACACTGCATTCGGCTGGCCTAATTCAGCCAGTCGCTGATAACGCGCTTCTCGACCTGCTGCTTCTTTACTAATACGGCGCCCTAAAGCAACATCGAGCTGCTCGCAATGCATCGGGAATTGCCGTCGCTGACAATCCGTCACCAACCCCGCTGCCCACTCTTTAGAGTTGGAATGAAATGCGTGATCAAGATGAATAGCAAAATACTGGTAATGCGGGAATTCTTGGCGAAAGATAGCCGTCAAATCCAATACTGTTTGGGAGTCAGCACCACCACCTAAGCACACGATGATCTGCTGTTTAGGCTGAAGCTGCAATGCCAGTAAACGTTGCCGAAACAAACGATAAAGAGGGTCTGAAAACTGCTGACCCTCTTGTGGTGATAGTGGTGATAGTTGAGCTGTTGTACGCTTCAACGCACTTCACTCCTACAGCTATTAGCAATAACCAAATGACATGAGTTTTTGGTAGCGTTGTTCCAACCGGCTAACGTTATCAACGTTCATCAGACTTTCCAAATCAACCAATAATTGCCGTTTAATACGCTTTGCCATTTCTTCATAATCACGATGCGCGCCACCTAATGGTTCTTCAATAATCGCATCGATTAAACCTAATTCCAGTGAGCGTTGTGCGGTAACCCCCATGGCTTCAGCTGCTAATGGAGCTTTCTCAGCACTTTTCCATAGAATGGATGCACAACCTTCTGGAGAAATAACTGAGTAGGTTGAATATTGGAGCATATTGACCCGATCACCAACACCAATCGCCAACGCGCCACCAGAACCGCCCTCACCAATAACGGTACAAATGATAGGGGTTTTCAGCCGTGCCATAACCTTTAAGTTACGCGCAATGGCTTCGGACTGGCCACGCTCCTCTGCACCAATACCTGGGTAGGCACCCGGAGTGTCGATGAAGGTAATAATCGGTAACTTAAATCGCTCGGCCATTTCCATTAATCGTAACGCTTTGCGGTAGCCTTCTGGACGTGGCATGCCAAAGTTACGACGTACTTTTTCTCGCGTCTCCCGACCTTTTTGATGACCAATAACCATGACTGGTTTACCGTCTATACGAGCGGTTCCGCCGACAATGGCTTCATCGTTGGCAAACGTACGATCACCGGCCAACTCATCAAAGTCATCAAAAATTAGGCGAATATAGTCCAATGTATACGGACGTAATGGATGACGGGCGAGTTGAGCAACTTGCCATGCACCTAAATTACCAAAAATCTTTTCAACTAATTGCTCACGTTTCTCTTGTAATTTAGTGATTTCTTCTTCCAAAGAAATATCAAAATCACCCTTTTCACCAACCGCTTTCAATTCATCGATTTGGGCTTGTAGCTCCGCGATAGGTTGTTCGAAATCTAAAAATTTAAGACTCATTATGGCTCCCGTTTGCCATTAAAATTCGAGTTCAACAGCTTGTTCTCCAAACTGCTGCTGCAACTCATACATCAATTCATCAGTTGGCGTCACGTACCAATCCGTGGCCACCGCATATTCTGCTGTAACATCAGGTCGCTGGTAGCAAATGTGCAGCGGACAAACGCCGGCTCGATATGGTTCAAGCAATTGCTTCAGAGACTCGATACCAACTGTTTCTAACTGTTGCTGGTGTAGCGTAACCCGTAACCGTTTTGCATATTGCTCGCGCATACCTACCAAAGTCATAACTTCTCGTGCTGTCATTGTATTGGCTGAGGAGTAATCATCAAAGCTGACCTCTCCTTTAATAACCAATATTTGGTCTTTTTCGAGTAAGTCCTGGTAAGTCTCATAGTCTTTTGCAAAGAACCGAACATCAAACCGCGCAGTTTTATCATGTAAGGTAACAATTGCCCAGCGCTGGTTCTGTCGATTTAACATCGTTCGCACATCAACTACTAAACCAGCTACGGTTGTCACTTGATCGCGCTCAGTGGGCTTCACCTCAGCCAATACCGCGGGAACATAGTGTTTTAACTCGTTTCGATAGCGATCGATGGGATGCCCGGTTAAGTATAGCCCAAGGGTTTCACGTTCGCCTTCGAGCCATATAGCTTCTGGCCACGGCGGAACTTGAATAAACTCATGTTCTATTGTGCTGTTATCGGCGTCAGTCATCAATACGCCAAATAAATCTGTCTGCCCAATTGACTCGGCTTTGGCATGTTGCTCAGCTTGCCGCATCGCTTTTTCTAAGGATGCCATCAATACCGCACGGTGTGGGCCTAGCGAGTCCATCGCTCCGGCTTTGATCAAACGCTCTAAGACGCGGCGATTGAGCTTTTTTAAATCGACCCGGCAGCAAAAATCGAATAAATCAGTAAAAGGACCAGCTTCGCGGGCCGCTAGAATAGCTTCAATAGGCCCCTCACCTACTCCTTTGATGGCGCCAATGCCATAAACAATACGCTGCTGCTCATCAACAGTAAATTTATACTGGCCGACGTTAACATCAGGTGGTAGCAGTTGTAACCCCATAGCTTCGCATTCATCAACCAAGGTCACAATTTTATCCGTATTATCCATATCAGCAGACATGACTGCCGCCATAAATTCAGCAGGATAATGCGTTTTCATCCACAGCGTTTGATAGGATACTAATGCGTAAGCGGCTGAGTGTGATTTGTTAAACCCGTAGCCGGCAAATTTCTCTACGAGGTCAAATATCCTAACCGCTAACTCACCATCGATACCATTTTTGCGAGCACCTTCTTCAAATACAGCTCGCTGTTGCGCCATTTCTTCTGGCTTTTTCTTGCCCATGGCACGTCGTAACAAGTCTGCACCGCCGAGTGAATAGCCTGCTAATACTTGGGCAATCTGCATAACCTGTTCTTGATAAAGGATAACCCCATAAGTTGGCTCAAGAATCGGCTTCAATAGTTCATGTTGGTATTCTTTATCGGGATAGGAGATTTCTTCCCGACCATGTTTACGGTCGATAAAGTTGTCCACCATCCCTGATTGTAATGGGCCTGGGCGGAATAACGCGACCAATGCAATAATATCTTCAAACGTGTCCGGCTGAAGTTTTTTGATCAATTGTTTCATGCCCGCAGATTCAAGCTGGAATACTGCTGTCGTTGCACCTTTTTTCAATAGCTCGAAACAGGCCGAATCATCCAAGGGTATCTGGCTGATGTTTATCGGTGGTTGACCAACCTGTTGGCGGTTGGCGTTCACCATGTCCAGTGCCCATTGAATAATGGTTAGCGTCCGCAAGCCGAGGAAGTCGAACTTCACCAGACCGGCGGCTTCAACGTCGTTTTTGTCAAATTGAGTAACTGGATGCTGACCATCTTCATCACAGTACAATGGGGAGAAATCAGTAATTCGGTTGGGGGCAATAACAACCCCTCCGGCATGTTTTCCGGCGTTGCGGGTCACCCCTTCCAGAATACGGGCCATATCGATAATTTCACGAACATCGTCATCTTGTTCGTACATTTCGACCAGCCGCGGCTCAACGTCGAACGCTTTCTCCAATGTCATGCCTGGATCGGCAGGCACTAATTTAGTGATTTTATCAACGAAACCATATGGGTGGCCAAGCACACGCCCCACATCTCGAATCGATGCTTTGGCTGCCATGGTACCAAAGGTGATGATCTGTGATACTGCATCACGACCGTAGAGATCAGCAACATGTTCGATTACTTCATCGCGGCGATCCATACAGAAATCAATATCGAAGTCGGGCATGGATACCCGTTCCGGGTTCAAGAAACGTTCGAACAGTAAATCAAACTCGAGTGGATCAAGGTCAGTGATCTGAAGTGCATAGGCAACCAGTGAACCAGCACCTGAACCTCGTCCAGGTCCCACTGGGATGTTGTTATCTTTTGCCCACTGAATAAACTCCATAACGATCAAAAAGTAACCGGGAAAGCCCATCTGGTTGATCACATCAAGCTCTATTTGCAGACGCTCATCGTAATCAACACGGCGTTCTGCACGTACGCTGGGGTCTGGGAATACCAGCTCTAAACGTTGCTCTAACCCTTCCTTGGCTTTCATGACTAAGAAGTCTTCTGTGCTCATGCCACCGGTTGGGAATTCTGGCAATACATACTCATCCAGAGTAACTGTTACGTTACAGCGTTTCGCAATTTCGACCGTATTAGCCAAGGCTTCTGGAATGTCAGCAAACAGTTCAACCATTTGCTCCGGAGTTTTTAAGTATTGCTCTGCACTGTACCGCTGCGGGCGACGTTTATCGTCTAAGGTATAGCCATCAGCCACTGCCACACGAACTTCATGTGCAATAAAGTCTTCTGCTTTTAGAAACACCACCTCGTTCGTAGCAACCACTGGGGTATGAGTGGCGGCGGCTAATTCCACAGCGGCGTGCAGGTAATCATTTTCACCCGCCCGACCAGTGCGCTGCAGTTCTAAATAAAATCGTTCGGGGAAGTGCTGCTGATAGAATTCCAGTAGTTGAGTAGCTTCATCTGTACGGTGTTGCAGTAGCTTCCTACCAATATCCCCTTCACGACCACCAGACAACAGAATCAGCCCATGCTGATATTCAGCGAGCCACTCTTGATTGACACAAGGCCGGCCACAGCGATGGCCGGCCAAATAACCACGGCTGATTAATTGAATCAATTGTTGATAGCCTTCGTTATTCATTGCCAAGGCGGTGAGACGAAACGGCTCTTCAAGGGATTCAGGCTGCCAGCCTAACGGCAGTACCCACAAATCGCAGCCAATAATCGGTTTTAAACCACAGTCGTGTGCCGTGCGATAAAACCGCACTAAGCCGCACATATTCATTTGATCGGTCAATGCCAACGCAGGCATCCCCATTGCGGCAGACGCGGCACATATCGGCTTTACTTTCGCAAGGCCATCACTCATTGAAAAATCGCTATGGATTCTTAAGTGAATAAATTGGGGTTGTTGCATGACGACACTCATGAATTAAATAGCTGCAGAAAATGATGATTCTGAGCTTATTGTGCCGTATGCATGCAAGCTTGTCATGTAGTGATTTTTTTTTAACATAATAAGAACAATTTACTGTATAGAAACTGACTAAACATTAAAACGTTGTTATAGTACAATTCGTTACCAGTGAACTAATAGTAGAGTTTCATGCCAAATGCTGCATTTTTAACCTATGACCCTGAACGCAAGTTACTTCACTTATCAGGACAATGGGTGTTTACCAATTACCTTGTCATTCAACAAGCGTTACAACGGCTACCACCGACTGCGGTAGTGGAGCACTTGGATTGTGAGCAGCTACAACGCATCGACCTCAATACTGCAGCATTACTTACCCAACAGCTTAAGTTAACCCAACTACAACCGCTTATTAACCAAGCAACAGGGTTACAACGAGTCCACCACGCCGTTTTTGAACAATTGTTCAAAGCCTTAGCTCTTTGCGAGTCAGCACAGCCTCCGGCGCCAAAACCCTGGTACCAATTTGTCAGCGATATCGGGCAATGGGTCATCGTCCAACTGCAACAATTACTACTATTATTCAATTTCATTGGATTAACTCTATCGACTGCAGTAAAGGTTATCCTGAACCCACGCCGCTGGCGGCTAACCTCCTGTGTGGCGCATATGCAACAGACCGGGATAGCCGCAGTCCCGATTATTACCCTCATGGCATTTTTGGTGGGTGCCGTGCTGGCGTTCTTAGGAGCCACTGTGCTCATTGAGTTTGGCGCTACCTTATATACCGTCGATTTAGTTGCATTTGGTTTTATGCGGGAACTGGGCGTGTTGCTCACCGCCATTTTATTGGCCGGCCGTACCGCAAGCTCATTTACTGCTCAGATTGGTTCCATGAAAGTGAATGAAGAACTTGATGCTATGCAAGTCGAGCAATTCGATGCCATTGAAATGTTGGTATTGCCGCGGTTGTTTGCCCTACTCATTATGATGCCACTACTCACATTTATTGCCACTGCTGCTGGTTTGAGCGGCGGTGCTGCAGTGGCCGTTTTATCCTTGGATATTTCGCTGTCACACTATCTTTCCATTCTCAATGAAGTTCCCATACGACATTTTTGGGTAGGTTTAAGTAAAGCACCATTTTTTGCGCTTATCATAGGTATCATTGGTTGTTTAGAAGGATTCAAAGTGTCATCGAATGCCCGTTCCATCGGGGTGCACACCACGCAAAGTGTGGTGCAGGCATTATTTGCTGTGATTCTGTTTGATGCCATTGCGGCAATATTTTTCATGGAAATGGGCTGGTAATTCACATGAAAGAGCCACTACTTAAATTAACCAACATCACCACTCAATTTGGCTCCCATGTTGTCCATCACCAATTGAACTTAACCGTGTACACCGGCGAGATTCTAGGACTAGTGGGTGGTTCTGGTTCAGGCAAATCCGTATTACTACGTACTGCAATTGGCTTAAACAAAGCTGCCTCTGGAACCGTTGAACTCAATACCGAACAGTTCGGCGTGCTCTTTCAACATGGTGCATTATTTTCATCCCTGACTGTTGCTGAGAATGTGGCACTGCCGTTACTCGAGCATACCAACGTACCACGCCGGCAAGTATACGAATTAGCACAACTTAAACTAGCACTCGTTGGTCTCGACCCCAGTGTTGGCCATCGCTATCCAGCTGAACTATCGGGTGGCATGATCAAACGAGCTGCATTGGCTAGAGCCTTGATCAGAGAACCTACAATGTTGTTTTTAGACGAACCAACAGCGGGTCTCGACCCAATTAGTGCAGCTTCTTTTGACGAGCTCTTGTTAACCTTATCAAGAGCCCTCGATTTAACCGTGATACTAATTACTCATGACCTCGACACGCTCTATACGATTTGTGACCGTGTCGCAGTATTAGCACAGAAGAAAATTCTTGCGGTGGACAGCTTACCGGCTGTAGCACAAACCGATGACCCATGGATACAAGCCTACTTCCATGGCCCGCGGGGACGCAGCGCACAAACGCAACAAACCGTAATTCAACAGCATTCAGAGGTGGAGAAATAGCCCATGGAGACACAAGCTCGTTATATTTGGGTTGGCATAGTCACCCTCACAATCCTTGCCGCAGGTCTTATCTTTGCGTTGTGGCTTAGTAAAGCTGATGCAAAAAGTGATTATAAACTCTATGACGTGCTGTTTAAGGAACCTGTTGCAGGCTTAATGATAGGCAGTCCTGTTCATTTCAATGGCATTTATGTAGGTGAAGTTACTCAGTTGAGTTTAGACAAGAATGATATGCGGGTAGTCCGAGCACGTGTCAAAATCAGTGCCAGTACCCCTATTACTAAAGCTACCAAAGTATCCCGTACTTTACTTAACATAACCGGTGCTAGCGGGATCTCTTTCGAACAAAGTGTGGCACTAAGTGAGCCCATAGAACACAAAGACAAAATTCCAGAGCTTATTGCGGAGCCTTCAGAACTCACATTATTGCGCCTCAGTACGGAAGAACTATTTGTTAATGTTAGCCAGATGGTGAACAACGTTAATCGGCTATTTTCTGACAAGAACCTCTATTCGATTGAATCTATCCTTGCCAACGTTAATAGTTTTAGTGAAAGCCTCGTGCAGCAATCGGATAATATTGCCGCAGTACTAGAAGGCTTACAGACAACCACCAAGCAACTAAATACGTCTTTAACAGCCCTAGAGCATCAACTTACTACAGGTACTGCTCCATTGTTTAGCCAAGCGGAAGTGACCCTTAACCATTTAGCAGAAACAAGCAAAGAACTGCATCAGCTCATCCAACAAAACCGTGGCAGTATCGATGCTAGTTTGGCAGGAATCGCAGAAGTGGGACCAACCTTATTAGAATTACAATCGGTACTGAAGCGACTGAACCAAATTGCAGCACGCTTTGAAACAGAACAGATCAAGGAGTATCAACCATGAAATGCACAGCGTTAGTCAAGGCGCTCGTTGGAATATGTGTGCTGTCGAGCTGTACCGTATTACCAGAAGCTAAACCTATCGATTTCTACGTCATGACACCGATGCCAGTCATCACCACAGCACCTGTGGTGCGTTCACATATTCGTGTCGCCACACCAGAACTCGGTGATGCTTTGCAATTTGAACGGATTGTGCGGGTTGCTAATGACGGTAGTATCGTTGCCTACCCAGACGCTAAATGGAGTTCATCCATTGCTTCCATGTGGCAAAACTGGCTTCTGGAAGGCTTGTGGCGTGATAGCCGCTTTGAGCAAATTAGCTCTGCGCAGCAAGGGTTTGATAGCCAATGGCTACTTGCCGGACGGCTCCAAGCATTTCATATCGAAGAAACCGCACAAGGCCCCATGGCTACAGTGCGATTTGACGCGCAACTGATTAATGCAAAACACCGACGATTACATCTAAGTAAGAGCTTTGTGCAACAGACCCCTGTTGCCTCAAGCACCACCTCAGCCGCCGTACAAGCGTTGCAGGTAGCTAGCGGCGATGTCGGACGGCAGCTGCTCGATTGGTTAGCCGCGACGCCTTAGCGCGCGGCTGCTACAACTTAACGTTCGTTAGAAACTTCCCACAAATGCAGCAATGCCTTCTTGCTGTAATGCATCAAGCGCTTCTGCTAACGCGGCTTCATCGGTTTCGAAATGATCTTCCCAGAGTGTCGAATTATTATTTTGGTCAACAATTTCTAACACCCAACCACTTTCTTCAGTCCGATAGATATCGATATTCACTGTCTCACCATCAGCTTGGTACTGTTGGCATAATGGGCTTTGGATAAAAGTGGCGGCATCATTCATTGGATGGTCCTCAATGCAAAAAAAAGGGCAACCCCTCGTAGGATTGCCCCGCTATTCTAGCAAGAAATTAAGTTTGTTGAATTAAAAACTTGTAAGTGCCTCGTTAAAGGTTGCTGATGGGCGCATTGCCTTGTCAACCAGTTCTGGATTTGGTTGATAATAACCACCGATATCAACTGGTTTGCCTTGCACGCTGATTAGCTCAGCAACGATCGTAGCTTCATTGTCAACCAGCACTTTAGCAAGTTTAGCAAACCGCTCGGCAAGGGCAGTATCTTGCGTTTGCGCTGCAAGCGCTTCGGCCCAATACATAGCTAGGTAGAAGTGACTTCCACGGTTATCGATTTGACCTAACTTACGTGCTGGTGATTTATCATTTTCTAGGAACTTCGCAGTTGCTGCATCCAAGGTGTCGGCCAAAATTTGCGCCCGTTGGTTGTTCGTTTGCTGCGCTAAATGTTCCAACGATGCCGCTAACGCCAAGAACTCACCCAATGAATCCCAGCGCAGGTAGTTTTCTTCAACAAATTGCTGCACATGCTTAGGTGCTGAACCGCCAGCGCCAGTTTCGAACAAACCACCACCGTTCATTAATGGTACGATCGATAACATTTTCGCTGAGGTACCCAACTCAAGAATTGGGAACAAGTCAGTGAGGTAATCGCGAAGAACGTTACCGGTGACTGAAATAGTGTCTTCACCGTTTTTCATACGGGCAAGCGTATATTGGGTCGCCTCAGTCGGTGCCATGATGCGCAAATCAAGACCGGTGGTATCGTGGTCTTGCAAATACATCGTTACTTTCTTAATCAACTCCGCATCGTGGGCACGATTTTCATCAAGCCAGAATACTGCAGGCATGCCGCTTAACCGTGAGCGTGTTACAGCTAACTTCACCCAGTCACGGATCGGTGCATCTTTTACTTGGCACATGCGCCAGATATCACCTTGCTTGACCTCATGTGAGAACACAGTTTCACCAGCTTGATTGAGAACCATCACGGTACCATCGGCTGGAATTTCAAACGTTTTATCGTGCGAACCGTACTCTTCGGCTTTTTGTGCCATCAAACCAACGTTAGGGACTGTCCCCATAGTGGCTGGGTCAAATGCGCCGTGCTGCTTACAGAAATCAATTGTCGCTTGATAAACGCCTGCATAGCAGCGATCTGGAATCATGGCCAGCGTATCTTGGGTTTTACCTTCCCGATTCCACATTTTACCGCCATCTCGAATCATCGCCGGCATCGATGCATCAATGATCACGTCGCTTGGTACGTGCAAGTTGGTGATGCCTTTATCTGAGTTGACCATGGCCAATTCCGGCTGTTTTGAATAAACCGCTTCAATATCAGCTTCGATAGTTGCACGTTGCGCTTCAGGCAAGGTCGCAATTTTCGCCAATACATCACCGAAACCGTTCGTTGCATCAACACCTAACTGCTTAAAGGTATCCGCGTGCTTAGCGAAGACATCAGCAAAATACACTTTCACTGCATGACCGAACATAATCGGGTCAGAAACCTTCATCATGGTCGCTTTTAAGTGTAATGATAACAGCACGCCTTCTGCTTTCGCGGCGGCGGTTTCTTTAGCAAAGAAAGCTTGTAGCTTAGCCACATCCATATGAGCAGCGTCAACCACTTCACCAGCGAGAACTTTCACTGATTCTTTCAACACCTGCTCACCTGAGCTGGTTTTCAAAATAATTTTCAAATCATCAGCTTGCGCGAAGGTCGTAGACTGTTCGCTGCCGTAAAAATCACCATCATCCATGTGTGCAACACGAGTTTTTGAATCACTGCTCCATGCACCCATACGGTGTGGATGTTTTTTTGCATAATTCTTTACTGAAGCTGGTGCACGGCGATCTGAGTTACCTTCACGTAATACCGGGTTTACTGCTGAGCCTTTAATCCGGTCATAGCGTGCTCTGATCTCATGCTCTTCATCATTGCTTGGCTCGAGTGGGTAGTCTGGCAGTGCATATCCTTGCTCTTGCAGCTCTTTAATCGCTGCAGTCAACTGTGGAATTGATGCACTGATATTAGGTAATTTAATGATGTTTGCTGCAGGGGTTTGTGCCAACTGGCCTAACTCAGCTAATGCATCACTAATGCGCTGTTCTTCAGTCAGGTATTCTGGGAAGTTCGCAATAATTCGACCTGCTAATGAAATATCGCGGGTTTCAACAACTACGCCAGCAGCATCGGTGAAGGTACGAATAATCGGTAACAACGAATACGTTGCTAGGCGTGGTGCTTCATCAGTTTCGGTATAAATAATCTTTGAACTATCAATCGACATAGTGATTCCTACTCATGAGTTCAGGACGGGAAAATTGCCCTGAATTATAGCAGGATGAGCCGCTAAGAACTAGCGCATCCAAGGAGGGAATCAGTAGGCAAAAAAAACCCGCAGCTAGCTCAGCCAACTGCGGGTTTGTGTACTCTAAAATCAGTTGATTAGTTGATCTTAGGTGTTGTCAAGCCACGACGTTCAAGTAACGCTTCGCCAGTAGGCTCTTTACCACGGAAATCAATGTATTGCTGCATTGGATCCTTACTGTTACCTTTTGACAAAATTGCGTCACGGAACTTCTGACCATTCTCAAGCGTTAAGCCACCTTGCTCTTGCATATATTTGAACGCATCAGCAGCAAGAATTTCTGACCACATGTACGCGTAGTATCCAGCTGAATAGCCGCCAGCGAAGATGTGGGCAAAGAAAGTTGACTTATAACGTGGTGGTACCGCAGCAACAGCCACACCGTTACGCTCTAATGCTGCAGCTTCAAACGCCGCTACATCAGTAATGTTCGCTGCTGCTTCAGGAGTCAACGTATGATACTCAAGGTCTAACAATGCAGAGGCAATGTACTCCAAGGTGTCATAACCCATGTTGAAATTTTTCGCAGCAAGGACTTTGTCGAGCAATTCTTTTGGCATTGGTTCGCCAGTTTCATAATGCTTAGCAAAGTTGTTAAGTACTTTCTCGTTCAGCATCCAATCTTCTTGGAAGGTTGACGGGAACTCAACATAGTCACGCGATACTGCAGTCCCCGCTAATGACGGATACACGACGTCAGAGAACATACCGTGCAATGCGTGCCCCATTTCGTGGAACATGGTGCTGACTTCGTCAAAGCTTAACAAGGTTGGGCCTGATACCGCTTTCTCAATATTTTGGTTATTGAGAATAACTGGCTTAGTACCAAGCAAGTGTGATTGACGTACGAATGAACTCATCCATGCACCGCCACGCTTACCATCACGAGTAAACCAGTCGCCGTAAAACAGACCAAGCACTTCACCATTAACGTCACGTACTTCATAGACTCGTACGTCATTGGCATACCCTGGGATATCATCGCGTGGTACAAAGGAAATACCGAACAATTGGTTCATGGCATAGAACACACCGTCTTCAACGACACGGTTGAATTCGAAGTACTTCTTCACTTCTTCGGTGTCTAGTGCATATTTCTCTGCACGGACTTTCTCGGCATAGTACGCCCAATCCCAAGGCTGAACTTCAAAGTCACCGCCCTCAGCATCAATCACAGCTTGTATTTCTGCTTGCTCAGCAGCAACGTTGCTAACAACAGCAGGAACTAAGTCACGTAGCATTTTTTGTGCTGCTGCTGGAGTTCCAGCCATGCTGGTTTCCAATACGTACTCACCCCAGTTACTGTAACCCAACAGTTGCGCACGCTCGGCACGTAATTGTGTCAGGCGCTTCACCAATGGACGGTTATCGGTAGCTGTGTTACCAGTACCACGATATGCCGACGCTTCCCAAATACGTTGCCGTAATTCGCGGTTTTCCAAAGACGCTAATACTGGTTGACGCGTGGTATTAGTAATTGAGATTGCGTACTTACCTGGATGCCCAGCAGCTACTGCAGCATCAGCATAAGCTTGAATCTGCGTTTCGCTAAGACCTGCCAATTCCTCTTTACTATCTACAATGACCATATTTTCACGTGCCAACGTCATTAAGTTGCGCTGGAATTCAGTGGTCAATGAAGACATTTCAGTGTTAATTTCACGAATGCGTTGTTTGGCGTCTTCACTTAGCTCTGCACCTGCACGTACGAAACCTTTGTAGGTATCTTCAACAAGACGCAGTGCTTCGCCACTCAGTGCATCGCGATTTTCGTAAACAGCTTTAACCCGCTCAAACAATTTAGGGTTCAACATGATGTTATCACGGTGGGCTGCAAATTTAGGAGCTAATTTACCTTGCAATGCACGGGTATCATCGTTACCAGCAGAACCAGCAATATTTGAGAAGACTGATGAAACACGACTTAATAACTCACCAGCGCGCTCCATTTCTACAATGGTGTTCTCAAACGTTGGTGCTTCTGGATTATTAGCAATAGCTTCAATTTCAGCCGCGTGTTCTGCCATCCCAGCTTCAAATGCTGGTTCAAAGTGCTCAAATTTGATTTTAGTAAAATCAGGCGCTTGATAAGGTAAAGTACTTGGGGCGTAGAATGGATTGCTTTGATCAAACTGACTAGCTTGGGTCATTTGCGTCTGCTCCACCTGTCCAGCTTGGCTAACTTGCTGAGCTGCGTCTTTATCAGAGCATGCAGCAACGGTAAGTGCCGTACCGATAGCAACAGCGATAAGGCTCTTGCGCATAATAATTCTCCCTTGTGGTTGTAATATAACCCTACTAATGTACCCCCCCTTGAGTTTCCACTCAAGTGCAGTTCATGGCACATTTGCAACGATCTACCCCAGATTTTCTAAATTAGGCGACTTCTTGCACAGGAATAATAGGGCCAAGTTGGTATTTTGCGCGGGCTTTTTCACACTCAGGATTGGAACCATTCACTGACATCGCAAATTCGCGACAAGGACTAGGACGGTTTTCGTAGATCGAGCAACTAACGTGTTTGCCAATTTCGCCTTGTAACGCAACGCAGCGCGGTTCAGGCTGATTTGTGCCCTGCATACAAAGCAAATAAGGATGAAAGGATTCTGTTAGTTCGCTGGGGACATATCCGGCGGGGGCTCCGGTTGCTTCACCCCAATAGAAAGAAACGCGAAAAAAAGCGCAACAAGCACCACACATCATGCAGGCATTCGTCACACTCATCGACGACACCTCGTTTTAGTTGTTAACAGACTAATATTCGATACAACAATGAAGTGGCGGAGCGGACGGGACTCGAACCCGCGACCCCCGGCGTGACAGGCCGGTATTCTAACCAACTGAACTACCGCTCCGCAGCGGTAAGACGACGTGTTGTAGGAAAGTGGCGGAGCGGACGGGACTCGAACCCGCGACCCCCGGCGTGACAGGCCGGTATTCTAACCAACTGAACTACCGCTCCGCTTTCCTGCGTTCTGAGTTCCCGAGTGGAGCCTCAGAATGCGGAGCGAATATTACGAATGCTGAAGGGACTCGTCAACCTTTTTTTGTAAGTTTTGAATTGTTTGCCTGAAAAACGCTCAAAACAGCCAGAAAATCAGCAAAACCGCCGGGATTCTATTGCCACAATGGTTGTTTAATGAGCTGCAACCGTTGCTTGTGTGCTTGCTCTTCTGCCGCTGTCGCTTGTATCACTCGTAATGGCTGCTTGTTATGCACTGGTGTCCAGTTCTGTTGGAGCCCCTGCTGTGCCGTATTATGTTGTGTGGCCAGCTCTAGCTTAGTCTGCCCGCCGGTCATCGCCAAATAGACTTCGGCAAGTAGCTCAGCATCTAATAAGGCTCCGTGAAACGTTCGACCGGAGTTATCAATACCATAAGCACGACATAATGCGTCGAGATTATTCCGTTGACCAGGCCGTAATTCCCGCGCCAACATTAAGGTATCGAGAACTGTACAAAAATCAGTCACGCGACCAAAGTTCTTCCGTGTAAGTTGCAGTTCATGATCGATAAAACCAATGTCGAACGCAGCATTATGGATAACCAATTCTGCACCACGAATAAACTCCACAAACTCATCAACGATCTGTTCAAAAATAGGCTTATCTTGCAAAAACTCATTGGTGATCCCGTGCACTTCAATGGCTTCTTGCTCAACTACACGCTGCGGATTGATATAGACGTGAAACGTTCGCCCGGTTAATTTGCGGCCGATAACTTCCAATGCTCCAATTTCAATGATGCGATGCCCCTGGGCAGGATCGAGACCTGTTGTCTCTGTGTCGAGTACGATTTGTCGCATGACTTAACTACTTTCCGATAATGAAATGGTGATTGCGCTTTAGCATTTAGTGTGGCTTTTTTCCTCACTAACAACAAGTTTAATTTACCCCAGTTCACGATCGTAGCGCTCCCCCTTAGAATTCGTTAGACTTTACCTTGTCACTCATTAAATTGCGGAAAACAGCCCCATGACCAAACAAGTTTCGATATACACCGATGGTTCTTGTTTAGGAAATCCAGGCCCTGGGGGCTACGGTGTAGTGATTGAGTACGGTCCCCATCGCAAAGAGTTATCTGGCGGTTATCGTCTTACGACAAACAATCGCATGGAGCTACTTGCCGCGATCAAAGGTTTACAAGCATTGAATCGCCCCTGCTCCGTGGTGCTTACCACGGATAGCCAATATTTGCGTCAAGGTATTCAGCAGTGGATTCATAAATGGAAGCAAAATGGCTGGCGTACCGCTGCCCGCAGCGCAGTGAAGAACGCTGATCTATGGCAGCAATTAGATCACGAAACTCAACGTCATCACATTCAATGGAATTGGGTAAAGGCGCACCAAGGCCATCCGCAAAATGAACGCTGCGACGAATTAGCACGACAAGCAGCACAGCAACACACGTTAGCAGAAGATAGTGGTTACCAACCGTAACCACGCTAATCGGTTACCTATAGTTATAGTCCTTTAACACGATTAGCCACAGGAACCGCACTTATCTGTGTTTTTACGTGGCGTTTACTACGTACCACTGTCAGTGGGTATTCACGTTTTTTGGCGACCATGTAGTACATGCAACCAACGGCTGGCACCACTTGAGCCACATGACTTAAACCGATACTCGCCGACCGCGTTGTAGCCAGTAATAAACTTGGTGCTGCATAGCCACTTGCCACAATCTCAAAGTTCAATAAATTCAGCCAATCACTCACGCGTGCTAAACTAAAGTAACGTCCACGCCACGGTAGCTCATTCATTTTTGATGGCCACACCCCTACTAATCGGGCTGGGCAGAAAGGATTAAAGCCTGCCAAAATTAAATGGCCATCGGCAATTAAACTGCGGCTCATTTCACGCAGTACTTGGTGAGGATCGCGCTCAAACTCAAGTTGCCCGATCATTACAATGGCATCAAGAACTCCTTCGGCAAACGGCCAATATTCAAAATCAGTATGAATATCACCACACCCATATCGTGCAGCGGAAAATTGATGGCGAACCCGTAGTTCACCCAATTCCAGATCTTGCGCAAGATGACCTACTCGGGCTAGATAGTAACCAAACACTTTTGCACAATGTGGTGTCAATGCTTGGCTCAATTGTTCTTGCAACCAGCGCCCATGTGGTAATTGTTGCCAGTTACTGGGTGCTTCTGCGGCGACGTCTTGCCGGGCAGGCATTAACATCATAGTAAGACCCCTATATAATCAGTGATGAGCTTCAGTACTTATTAATTCAGGTGACGTGATGATCGTTTCAGCAATTCCAGCATTTGATGATAACTACATTTGGGCCATTCAGCCAAGCGAGACTAATGGCGTTATTGTGGTCGACCCCGGTGCTGCGGAGCCAGTGCTTGACTGGTTAACACAACACCACAAGAAATTGCTAGGTATCCTCGTCACTCATCACCACTGGGATCATACTAACGGTATCATGCCACTGGTTAATTTATTTCAAGTGCCAGTCATTGGTCCCCATGGCGATCACATCGAAGGTATCAGTCACGCTGTTACCCATGGCGATACTGTCACTGTGCCTGGTACAAACTGTGAATTCAAAGTATTAGCAACACCTGGACACACACTCGATCACCTCAGTTATTATACTTTAGGTCATGTTTTTGTTGGTGACACTCTTTTTTCAGCTGGCTGCGGCCGCATGTTTGAAGGTACTCCAGAGCAATTTTATCAGTCTTTACAATGCTTAGCTGAACTTCCAGACGATACCAACGTCTATAGTGCTCACGAATATACTCTAGCGAATTTAAAATTTGCGCTTGCCGCAGAGCCAGAGAACAACATGATTCAAGATTATTTGGCCGCAGTAACGCGTCGGCGCGCACAAGGGCTCATCACCCTACCGTCATCCATTGGACGAGAAAAACAAGTCAATCCATTCCTTCGTGCCACGTCAGCGCAACAGTTTGCTGAATTACGACGGTGGAAAGACCAGTTTTAATGCCGTAAACTGCCCTCAACAAAAAAAATGGATACCATCAATGAATAAATGGTTAGCCCTTACTATTTCGACCAGCCTATTAACTGGATGCGCTACACTTCCTTGGCAATCGACACAGCATGATCCAGCAACTGACACCAGTGCAATGTTGTCCGCTGATGCTACGGCAACTATAGCTGTTGCAGAACAGGAGCCTACAGCTGATATCATTACCCCCGAAATCACTGTTAGCCCCCAGGAAGAAGCGGATGTCTGGGTTCGAATTAAACGTCAGTTGACTTTAGAAGCGCCCGAAGTCCCTCGATTAGTAAGTCAACGCGACTGGTATTTAAACAACCCCAATTACTTAGAACGAGTTGCCAAACGCGCACAACCATTTATGTACATGATCGTCGAAGAAATTGAACGACGTGAAATGCCGCTCGAGTTAGCCCTGCTACCCATCGTGGAAAGTGCGTTCGATCCTTTTGCCTATTCCCATGGTCGCGCAGCTGGGATATGGCAGTTTATTCCAGGAACGGCACGCCACTACGGCTTAGAAATTAACTGGTGGTACGATGGCCGCCGCGATGTTTACGCAGCGACTCATGCGGCGCTCGATTATCTTGATGCATTACAAAAGCGTTTTGACGGGGATTGGTTACATGCCCTCGCTGCATATAACTCAGGTGAAGGTCGGGTTGCAAATGCTATTCGGGCCAATCAACGCGCTGGCAAGCCAACCGATTTTTGGTCATTAAATTTACCCCTAGAAACCCGTGCGTATGTCCCTAAGTTACTCGCTCTTGCTGATATTTTAAAGAATTACGATGACTATGCGCAGCACTGGTTGCCTATCCCTAATCAACCTTACCTAGCCGTAGTATCTGTCCCGGCCCAAATTGATTTAGCAAAAGCCGCAGAAATGGCAGAACTTGAGTTAGATGAATTACATCACTTCAACTCTGGCTACAATCGCTGGGCGACAGATCCCAACGGACCACACCGATTGTTACTTCCCATTGAAAACGCCACGAAACTGGAACAATGGCTGGCAACCACGGATCAATCAGAGTTAGTCCAATGGACTCGCCATAAAGTGAAGCCCGGCGAGAGCTTATTAGTGATTGCAAAGCAATACCATACCACTGCCCAAGCGATTCAGCAGGCAAACCGAATTTCAGGCCACCTCATTCGCGCTGGTGATTATTTGCTGGTACCTGTAGCGACCCGTGAATTAGGTGACTACAACCTGTCAGCAGAGCAGCGTTTAGCAAGCAAGCAGTCAACTGCTCGTGGCGAGTATAAAGTGGAACACACGGTCGTCCGCGGGGATACGTTGTGGGATATTAGCCGCAAGTACAATGTTAACCTGCGCCAGCTCGCCAGTTGGAACGGCATGGCCCCCACTGATCCATTACGTCCTGGCAAAACATTAGTGGTGTGGTTGCCGCACTCCGAACAGCCAAGTGGAATCGTACGTAGCGTTAATTACAAAGTCCGCTCAGGCGACTCACTTGCACGCATCGCCTCACGGTTTAATGTGACTATCAACGATATTGAAAAATGGAATCAAATTAGCCGGAAGAATTACTTACAGCCAGGTCAAGAATTGAAACTATTTGTCGACGTAACCCGCTTAAATAGCCAATCTTAACCTACTTTTGCAGGAGGTCGATTAAATCGGCCTCACTCAAAATCGTGATTCCCAGTTCTTCCGCTTTTGTCAATTTAGACCCAGCATTATCACCGGCAATGACAGCCGTTGTTTTCGCTGATACGCTGCCTGTCACTTTCGCACCCCGCGCTTGCAGTGCCTGCTTTGCCTCATCGCGGGTCATCTGGCTCAACGTCCCAGTTAGCACAAAGGTCTGTCCGACTAAGGTAGCTTCTGCTGCTGCTCGTTGCTCTAGCGCTGGCCAATGCACCCCAAGTGCCAGCAAATCATCAATCACTTGCTGGTTGTGTGGCTCACGGAAAAACTGATAAATGTGGTTCGCTACCACGGCACCTACATCAGGTACTTCTTCAAGCTCAGCTTGGCTTGCTGTAGCAATACGTTCCAGATCACCAAAATGCTGCGCCAAATTGGTTGCAGTTGCCTCGCCAACTTCACGAATGCCTAGGGCATACAGAAACCGCGGTAAGGTAGTCTCTTTACTTGCGTTAATCGCAGCAATAATTTTTTTCGCTGATTTGTCACCCATCCGCGGCAAGTAGGCTAACTCCCGTTCATTAAGCCGATATAAATCGGCGGGTGATTTAATCCACTCACGCTCAATGAGTAACTCAATTAATTTCTCACCTAGTCCATCTATATCCATGGCCTTACGAGAGGCGAAATGTTTAATTGCTTCACGCCGTTGGGCAGCACAGATTAAGCCACCAGTGCATCGCGTTACCGCTTCACCTGCGATGCGTTCAACATGCGAATTACACACTGGGCATTGCTGCGGGAACGTGATCATACGCGCATCGGCTGGACGCCGTTCAGGAACCACCTGCACCACCTGTGGGATCACATCACCCGCGCGTCGGATAATGACAGTATCGCCAATCCGAATATCTAAACGCTCAATTTCATCGGCGTTATGCAGTGTTGCGTTAGCAACGATTACCCCACCGACAGCAACCGGTTCAAGCCTCGCCACTGGGGTGATTGCGCCAGTTCGGCCGACTTGAAAATCCACATCGCGAATCACCGTCATTTCTTCCTGGGCAGGAAACTTCCAGGCAATAGCCCAACGCGGTGCACGAGATACAAACCCAAGATCTTGCTGTAACGCAATATCATTCACTTTAACCACGATCCCATCAATTTCATAACGTAACTGTGCACGACGTGCTAAAATTGAGTGGTAATAAGCCAAGCACTCTTCGGCACCTACCACCACGCGAATTTCATCACTGATCGGTAGCCCCCACTGCTGCAATTGGGTCAAACGACCGAAATGGGTTGTTGCTAATTCAACATCATCACTTACCACACCCATACTATATGCGTAAAAATGCAATGGCCGTTGTGCCGTAATTCGACTATCCAGTTGCCGCAAGCTGCCAGCTGCTGCATTGCGGGGATTAGCGAAGGTTTTTTCCCCTTTGTTTGCGGCTCGAGCGTTGTAGCGCTCAAACGCTTGTAGCGGCATAAATACCTCACCGCGTATTTCTAAACGCTGCGGAAATTTGCCCTCGAGCTGTAGAGGTATATTTCGAATAGTGCGGACGTTGGCGGTAATGTCCTCACCAATTTGACCATCACCACGGGTAGCTGACTGTGTCAATTCACCATTTTCGTACAAAATACTAACTGCCGCGCCATCTAATTTAGGCTCACAGCAAAATTCAATGGCTTCTTGTCGATCGAGGCGCTCCGCAATGCGTTTGTTAAATGCGTGAAATTCATCATCTGTCAGTGCATTGTCAAGACTCAGCATCGGCATTTCGTGGCGGATCTGCGCAAAGGCATCAAGCGCCTTACCCCCCACCTTTTGGGTGGGTGACGATGCGGTAATTAAACTGGGGTATTGCTGTTCTAATTGCTGGAGTTCTCGAAACAACCGATCATATTCAGCATCTGGCACTGACGGTTCATCCAACTCATAATATTCACGGTTATAGCGGGTTAATAACGCACGTAACTGAGCAACACGGTCAACAATTTCAGCTGTGACCTCAGCATTACTATCGTCAAACAAGTCTTTTATGTTCATGAACTGTGTCTAATTAAGCGTTTACGCTCAAACTCTTTAATTCGTTGATGAATATGCTGTACCGCTTGGCGTGTTAATGGATTGCGATGCTCATCCAATACTTGGCCATTAGCGACTGCTTTTGCCAACTTGAGGGCTGCATTATGCATCATGTTAAACGCTTGCAGTGAGTCACTTTTTATCGGTAATGCCAAAAATAATGCCACCCCTTCCGTCTGAAATGTTTCCATTGCATCAATATCAAACGTACCTGGATTAAACATATTCGCGAGGCTAAACAATACTGGACCATTACCTGCTGTATCAACGTGACGGTGGAAAATCTCAAATTCACCAAACTTGAACCCAAGTTCTGTCATTTGCTGCAATAATATTGCACCTTCAATTTGGCCAGTTACATGTAATACAATCACTTCTTCGGGATCTTCCGTAATAATCGGCTGATCCTCACTAGGCTCTAGTGGTAAATCCATACTTTGTTGGGTGGGTTGCGACACGTCACCGGCAGCAGTTTGGGACGCTGCTTCAGCGCGTTTAGAAGTGCGTATAGGGCGGTCGTCCACTGGTGCGGTAACAGTGGGTAACTCGAGCTCATCATCTACTGTAGCGCGAATTGTCGGGACTACTTCTGAATCCGCTGTGTCGTCAACACGCGTAGTACGTGCTGGAGCCGCGACTGGGCTCGACGATGCAGGTTTAATGATACGTACTGCGCCAATACCATCTTCATCAAAGCCATCATCAGTGGCGTGTTGACGCTTTTGTTCAACCAACTCGGCGCGCTCGCGCTGCAATTTCTCATTACGGCGTAAGGTCCAAACCCCATGTCCAATAATGGCAGCTATCAGTACTAATCCAATGATACTGAAAACAATCTGCATCGTACTCATAATATGCTACTCACTTGCTTATTCATTTTTATCGTTAGGACGCTTCTGTGAGCGCCACGGCCTCGTCAATATCAACTGCGACAAGCCGTGATACGCCGGCCTCTTGCATCGTTACCCCGGCTAGGTGCGATGCCATTTCCATTGCAATCTTATTATGGCTTATATAAATAAACTGCACTGTTGCCGACATTTCCTCCACCAATCGACAGAACCGACCAACGTTTGCATCATCCAATGGGGCATCAACCTCGTCCAAGAGACAAAACGGAGCTGGGTTTAAACGAAAAATTGCAAACACCAATGATAAAGCGGTTAGCGCCTTTTCACCACCTGAAAGCAGGTGAATTGTACTATTTTTCTTGCCCGGTGGCCGTGCCATGATGGTAACTCCGGTATCAAGAAGGTCGTCATCGGTTAATTCTAAGTAGGCACTGCCACCACCGAATACTTTAGGGAACAGTTCCTGCAAGCCTTGATTTACAGCATCAAACGTTGCTTTGAATCGTTGCCGTGTCTCCCGATCAATTTTACGGATAGCCGTCTCTAATGTTTCCAAAGAGGCAGTCAGGTCCTCATGTTGCTGATCGAGGTAAGTCTTGCGCTCGGCCAACACCTCTGCCTCTTCAATAGCGGCTAGATTAATTGCACCTAACCGTTGGACGGCTTGTTGAATCCGCTCCAATTCAGCGTGCCATTGTTTCTCATTAGCAGATTCCGATAATTGTTCCAGCACAGGTTTAAGCGGTTGTTGCATTTCATCGAGCACCGCTAACACGTGCCGCGACCGCTCTTGCAAGGTGACCAATTCCATTTGACTACTCTGCAATCGTGCACGAGCTTTATCAATCTGGCTTTGTACACCCTGCGCTCCAGTGCTTAATTCGCGCAATTGCGTTTCTAACTCACTGACTCGGTTTGCCCATTGTCGCCGTTCGTCATCCACCTGTTCACGTTGCTGGAGCAATTCATCAATTTGCAATGCGAGTAGTTCCGCTTGCTCAGGATAGGATTCATCAGGGTGCTGTAAGGTAGCCATTTGTTCCTGCACCAACTCTAACTGTTGCTGTGTACGCTGAATCAAGGCCGCCATATGTTGTTGCTGATGATGTAGCTGTTGCATCTGCATCAGCAACTGCTGATGTTGTTGCTGCGCTTGTTCTAAGGCTACACGAGCCTGCTGGCGTGCGGCAGTGAGCTGTTCACGACGTTGGTGCCAATCTTCTGGTGGTTGCTGCTGTTGTTGTGTCGTAAATAATTCTATTCGTTCAGCAACTTCTAACAGTTGTACTTGCAGTGTTTCGCGTTGTTCAACCAAGTCAATCTGTTGCTGCTCAAGCTGGTTTTGGCGCACAAGTAGTTCAGTGTGTTGTTGCTGCTGCCAATGATACTTCTCTTGCAGACTTGCCAATTGTGCAGCACATTCTCGGTAATCTTGAACAAGCGCCTCACGTTGCTGTTGCAATTGTTCAAGCATCGTTTTGTGCTCATGTAACTGCTGCTGCCCTTGCATCAATACTTGTTCGAGTTCTGTCAACTCAGCGGTCACCTCAATTAGCTCCTGCTGCAGTGCTAATTGGCTATCATCCGCCTTCACTTGCGGTGCTTGATAACCGCTTAAACTCCACCATTGACCATCAGGATTAATGGTCGGCTGTTGTGGCAGCACCTGGTCGTTGTTAACCACTTCAACACAACGGGTTTCGCACAACAGTCCCCAACGTTGTAGCGGCCCTATGACTTGCGCTGCTAAGCTTTCGCTTGCCCCAATCTGTGCTTGTAGTACCACCAACTTGGCACCTAGGCTGTCGGGCCAATGTGATGGCGCATGGTCAATAACCCATGCGTCAAGCCAAGGAGAAGCAATCTGCTCGATGGCAAACTGCCAGTGCGGCTGGCATTGCAATAAGTCGCGTACCTGCCCTAGCGGTTCAATGTGCTGATCAATCAGCCACTGTTTTACTTGGGCTGGCCAATCTTTGGCTTGTGCGGCTTGTAATAAATGCTGTAACGATGTTTGCCGTCCTAATAATCGTTGCTTACCCTGCTGCAGGTGGTCACGTTGTTCTAATAACTCTTCATAGGTTTGTTCAGCAGCACTGACAGCTGCTTGGCTATCACTCAGTGCTTGTTGCAGTTGCTGTTGCCGTTGTTCGAGTTCATACAATCGCTGCTGTGCTTCTGCGTCGGTGAACTGCTGTTGTTGCTGTAACACAGTAACCAATTCATGCTCAATACGGGCTAGGTCGTCCTGCGTACGTTGGAGCTGGTGCTCGAGCTGCTGACGTTGCATCAGCACCTGCTGCAATTCCTCACGCTGGCGTTGCTGCGCATCTAAATAACGTTGATAGCCGTCTTGCCACTGCAACCAAGCGGCTTCTTGTTCTTCAAAATCAGTCTGTAATATCGCCAGCCGATGCGCTTCCTGATCTAAATCGGGCTGGAGCACTTCCTGCTGCTGCACCAATTCTTGTTGCTGCTCTTGATCGTGATGTAGTGTTTGCTGTAACTGTGATAATTCTGCCTGGAGTTGAGCGCGGCGTTGTTGCTGTTGTTGATGTTGTTGTTGAACCGATTGCAACTCATGTTCACGACGGGTCAAATCGTTGCCGAGTTGATAGAACCGCTGTTGTATTGCATCGAGTTGTTCTTTGGCAGTGGTGATTTGCTCGCGTAACTCAATCGTACCACGTTCACTACCACGTTGTTCGGCAATCCAACGTTCTAACTCGGCTTCTTGTTGTTGAATGGCAGCACGAACTTGTGTTGCTTGTTGTTCATGCGCAAGCCACCGCAGCGCCTGCAATTCAGCTTTATACTTACGCTCT
The DNA here is from genome assembly GCA_029279945.1 of Pseudidiomarina indica. Taxonomy (GTDB): domain Bacteria; phylum Pseudomonadota; class Gammaproteobacteria; order Enterobacterales; family Alteromonadaceae; genus Pseudidiomarina; species Pseudidiomarina indica_A. The sequence continues at coordinate 66,248 of JAJUHK010000003.1, forward strand.
TGGGTCTTCAGTTCTTTATAGCGGCGTGCCGCTGCTGCTTGCCGTTGGAGTTTTTCAAGTTGGCTGCCTAACTCATCACGAACATCAGATAACCGATCTAAGTTATCCCGTGTCGTTTGAATACGCTGTTCGGTTTCGCGGCGCCGTTCTTTATATTTTGAAATGCCTGCGGCTTCCTCAATAAAAACCCGTAATTCTTGCGGTTTCGATTCGATCAGCCGAGAAATCATGCCTTGCTCAATAATGGCATAGCTACGTGGCCCAAGACCGGTTCCGAGAAATAGATCGGTAATATCTCGACGGCGACATTTGGTTTGGTTGAGATAGTAATCAGAGCGACCATCGCGGGTAACAACACGCTTTACTGATATTTCGGCATAGTTACTATATTCGCCTTGGATACGCCCAGAACTGTTATCAAAAACCAGTTCAACGCTGGCTTGAGAAACTGGTTTACGAGTACTTGAGCCGTTAAAAATAACGTCGGTCATGGCATCGCCGCGCAGGTTTTTTGCTGAGCTTTCACCCAGCACCCAACGCACCGCATCAATGACGTTCGACTTGCCACAACCATTGGGACCAACCACACACGTCATTTGGTGCGGGAATGGTACTTTTGTGACATCGACAAACGATTTAAAACCAGCAAGCTTGATGTATTTAAGGCGCATTTATAGTCGTTATCGTATAGCTACCAATAATGAAAACCATCTTGTTGATGAACAAGTTGACATTATCAGATAAATTGAGTTTTTGTAATAGCTTTACATAATCTATCCATTTCTCATAGGAATTCTCATGCATCGAGTTCATGCGTTTGGTGGTACATACGTCAGTCGCGGAATTGAGTTAGCGTTTCAACCTGGGTTGCGCCGCTACGTTTTTATTCCATTACTCATCAACATACTGCTGTTTAGCGTCGCTATCTACTACTCATTCCATTATTTAGCAAAGGGAGTCGATGCTATCATTGCTTGGTTACCCAGTTATTTAACGTGGATCGAGCTGATTATTTGGCCCTTGGCGATCATCACGATATTACTGGTGGTGGCACTCACCTTTACCAGTATCGCTAACCTTATCGCCGCACCATTTAACAGCTTATTGGCTGAGCAAGTGGAAATTCGATTAACCGGTGTGCCAGCGGTTGATGGTGGTATTCGCGGAGTTATTCGGGATATTCCACGCATACTATTGCGGGAAGGGCAGAAGATTATCTACATTATCCCACGCTTCATCGGGTTCGGGTTGTTACTGTTATTTCTCCCTTTCATTGGTCAATTGTTGTGGTTTTTGTTCGGAGGCTGGATCATGACCATCCAATATGCTGATTATGCGTTTGACAACCATAAAGTGCCATTCAAAACCATGCGTCAGCAACTGTGGCACCATTCAGGTAAAAGCCTATCGTTCGGGTGCATCGTAGCAGTACTCACAAGTTTGCCGATTATCAACTTATTACTCATTCCTATTGCCGTCTGTGGTGCTACGGCAATGTGGGTTGATCACTTCAAAACGAATACTGAAATAGTGCTCAAAAACTAAAGCGTGATATAATTTTCCCTCGAAAATTAAGCCATCACCCGAGCGTACTATGACTGTCGAAAATTATACCCCTACCTCTAGCCAACCATCAGCTGCTGCCCGAATTGGCTTTGTCAGTTTGGGATGCCCCAAAAACCTCGTTGACTCAGAACGAATTCTTACCCAATTACGAACCGAAGGGTACGACATTGTTAACCATTATCATGATGCCGATTTAGTGATCGTAAATACCTGTGGATTTATTGATTCTGCGGTACAAGAATCGCTGGATGCTATCGGTGAGGCGTTACATGAAAATGGTAAAGTTATCGTCACAGGATGCTTAGGTGCCAAAGATGATGAGATTCGTGAAGTGCATCCTAACGTTCTCGCGATCACCGGTCCGCATGCTTATGAAGAAGTGATGGGCTACGTCCATCAATACGTTCCGAAGCCTAAACAAATTCCATTTGGTAACCTCGTGCCAGATACCGGCGTAAAATTAACCCCACGCCATTTTGCCTATTTAAAAATCTCTGAAGGTTGCAACCATCGTTGCACATTTTGCATTATTCCTTCGATGCGGGGCGATTTAATCAGCCGTCCCATTGGGGATGTACTCAATGAAGCACAGCGCTTAGCTAACGCGGGCGTTAAAGAGTTGTTGATTATCTCCCAAGATACCAGTGCATACGGTGTTGATGTCAAACATAAAACTGGGTTCTGGGATGGTCAGCCCGTTAAAACCAGTATGTCCGCATTGTGTGAAGCTTTGGGCAAGTTGGGCATTTGGGTTCGATTGCATTATGTTTATCCATATTCAAGTGTGGATGACGTTATTCCGTTAATGGCAGCTGGGAAAATCCTTCCCTATTTAGATATTCCATTACAGCACGCCAATCAGCGTATTCTCAAATTGATGAAGCGCCCTGGTTCTGCTGAGCGCACCTTAGAGCGGATCCGTAAATGGCGAGAAATATGTCCAGATCTAACCATTCGCAGTACGTTTATTGTTGGTTTCCCGGGCGAAACCGACGCGGAGTTTGAAGAACTGTTACAGTTCTTACGCGACGCCCAGCTCGATCGTGTTGGCTGTTTCACCTATTCTGACGTGGAAGGGGCAAAAGCAAATGAGTTGCCAGATCCAGTGCCAGAACACGTGAAACAGGAACGCTACGCACGCTTCATGGAAGTGCAGCAAGAGATTAGCGCTGCTCGCTTACAAGCTAAAATTGGCTGCACATTGACCGTACTTATTGATGAAGTTGATGATGAAGGCGCTATTGGCCGAAGCTATGCAGATGCTCCTGAAATCGACGGTCTAGTCTACTTAAATGGTGCAACCAATGTGAAACCTGGTGAGTTCGTACAAGTGCTTATTGAGCATGCTGACGAGTACGACTTATGGGGAACCATTACACCGTAGAGTTAACCAGCTGTCCGCTTCATTAAACCTCACATGACCATGCTATGTGAGGTTTTTTGCTTGCCTTTATTTTTCCTGTCACTATTATAAAGAAAGATTAACACGAGGATATTATGCTAAGTTTCACAAGCAAGCATACGATTACATCTCTAACCTTACCTCATTAAGCCGGGCGTAGTCGGATACGTCCGGCGCGTTTGGTTGCTTCAGCAAGTATAAAATCCCTATAACTTTACGTGATTCAGAATTCAACGACTGAAGTTTTGAGCATTGTTGTTAGCTTCGAGAGAGTTTGATACATGGAACAAAAACCAGAAATTATTATTACAAAAAGTGATTTGGCACAAATTGAAGCGTTGTTAGCTTCAACGAAACCATTACCTGATTCAGCCGATGCGTTGGAAGGTGAGTTAGCGCGCGCAACTGTCGTTGCTAATGATCAACTACCAGCAAATGTGGTCGCCATTGGTAGTGAAGTGACGTTTAAAATTATTGCCACCGGCGCAACCTTTACAAAAGTACTTTGTTTGCCCCACGAAGTTGCATCAGTGGAAGGCGGTATTTCAGTATTTGCACCAATTGGCACTGCTATTTTAGGCTTGTCTGAAGGGCAACAAATTGATTGGGATAGTCCCCGCGGGCAACAGCGTATAGAAATCATTAAGGTAGCGCACCAAGATTAAAGTGCGCTACCAATACTGTTGTTAGTCACCGTCAGAGTCATCATTTTCTAATAGTTTACGATCAATTTGCTTGGTTGATTGAACCCCAAGCTTACGAAACCGCTCCACTCGCCGAACGAGGTTGCCACGCCCCGTAGATAGCTTATTGAGAGCTCCGTCATAGTGCTTTCGGACAGTTTCTAGTGACTGTCCGATGCGTTGTAAGTCTTCAACAAAACCCACAAACTTATCATAAAGATTGGCTGCCTCATCAGCAATGGTTTGAGCGTTTTGGTTTTGATATTCGTATTGCCAAATATTATTTACGGTTCGCAATGCAACTAATAAATTCGTCGGGCTTACCAACATAATATTGTTATCCAAAGCCAAACGGATCAGCTCTGGATCCCGGTCAACTGCAAGTAAAAAAGCAGGCTCAATTGGAATAAACATCAACACGTAATCCAAGGTACGGATGCCATCAAGTTGTTGATAGTTTTTCTTTCCTAATCCTTTGATGTGCTGCCGTAATGAGTTCACATGTTCATTGAGTGCTTGTTCTCGAGTAACCTCATCATCACTATTAAAGTAGCGCTCATAGGCTTGCAACGATACTTTAGAATCAATCACGACATCTTTATTATTAGGCAAGTGAACTATTACATCCGGTTTAAAGGTTCGCCCCTCCGTATCTTTATGATGCGCTTGAGTATGGTATTCATGCCCCTCACGTAATCCAGATTGTTTGAGGATACGTTCAAGCACAACTTCACCCCATGCACCTTGGGTTTTAGTGTCCCCCTTTAGCGCCCGTGTTAACGCTTCTGCTTCAGCCGCCATTTGTTGATTCAGTTCACGCAGTGAATTAACTTGAGCACTCAACTCTGAACGTTGCTTAAGCTCCTCAGTATATTGCTGTGTGACTTGTTGTTTGAATGCATCAAGCTGCTGTTTGAATGGAGCTAAGGTTACTTCGAGCGTTTGTTTGCTAGCAGCTTGCAAACGCTCCGACTTTTGCTCAAAGATGTGTTGTGCGAGACGCTCAAATTCTTGTTTTAATCGCTCTTCACTACGTTCAAGAAGCTGTTGTTTTTCTGCTGCGCTTTCGAGCTTGGCAGATAACTCTGCTCGAACTGCAGCATATTCGGCCTGTAACTTACTATAGTCAGTTTGCCACTGATGCGTAAGACGTTCCTGCGCTTGCAATCGCTCAATTAAATCTGCCCGAACTTGCTCATGCTGTGCTAGTTCTTGCTGCAATAAACGGCTACGCTGGCGAGCCAAAATACTGGCTACCCCGCCAGCGATTACTGCCGTCACTATGACGACAGCAAGCCATCCCCATAAACTATACATCACTGCCTTCCAGCTTTAATCGCCAAATTGCCGGCCCAGTTTCGTGGGCGTTATCGCCAGTGCTATCTACAGCAACTGTTACTGGCATATCTTCAACTTCAAACTCATAAATGGCTTCCATACCCAAATCCTCAAAGCCTACCACGCGTGCTTTCTTAATAGCTTTGGCAACGAGGTACGCAGCACCTCCCACAGCCATTAAATATACTGCCTTGTGTTTTTTTATGCTTTCCACAGCAGCTGGACCGCGTTCTGCTTTACCGATCATTCCTAAAATGCCTGTTTGTTCTAGCATCATATCGGTAAATTTATCCATCCGCGTTGCTGTCGTTGGGCCGGCAGGCCCAACTGCTTCATCACCAATTGGATCAACCGGGCCTACGTAATAGATAAACTTATTTGTAAAGTCGACGGGTAGCTGTTCACCACGCTCGAGCATGTCTTTAATCCGCTTATGTGCAGCATCACGCCCCGTTAACATCTTACCGCTTAGTAAAATTGTTTCACCGGTTTTCCATGTCTCGATATCTGCTTGCGTGACCGTATCTAAATTCACTCGGCGTGCGTCATCACCCAGTTCAAATGTGATATCCGGCCAATCCGATAAGCGCGGCGGCTGCAAATCAGCTGGGCCTGAACCATCCAATGTAAAATGAACGTGACGCGTTGCGGCACAATTAGGAATAAGGGTAACTGGCTTTGACGCCGCATGTGTTGGTGCGGATTTAATTTTCACATCCATCACCGTAGTGACACCACCAAGGCCTTGGGCGCCGATGCCTAACTTATTCACTCGATGATAAATTTCTAACCGCAACTCTTCTTCAGCAGTTTGTGGCCCTCGCGCCAGCAGTTCCTGAATGTCCACTGGCTCCATGAGTGCTTCTTTTGCTAACACTGCTGACTTCTCGGCAGTACCACCAATACCCAATCCAATCATACCAGGTGGGCACCAGCCGGCCCCCAGCTTCGGCATGGTTTCAACAACCCAGTCAGCAATACTATCACTTGGATTTAGCATCACCATCTTAGCCTTGTTTTCTGAACCACCCCCTTTAGCAGCAATCATTACTTCCACTTGATCACCGGGAACCATGTCTATATGCACAACTGATGGTGTGTTATCACCTGTATTTTTCCGAACTCCAGCAGGATCTGCCACGATTGACGCTCGTAATGGGTTATCTGGATTCAAGTAGGCTCGACGCGTTCCTTCGTCAACCATTTGCTGTACAGTCAGGTCAGTTTTATCCCACTGTACACCCATTCCAATTTTCACAAAGCAAGTTACGATTCCGGTATCTTGGCAAATCGGGCGATGCCCGTGGGCAGCCATTCGTGAGTTAGTTAGCACTTGTGCAATAGCATTTTTAGCGGCATCACTTTCTTCTCGATGGTAGGCAGTTTCAAGCGCCTTCACGAAATCTATCGGGTGATAATAAGAAATGTACTGCAATGCGTCTGCAATGCTATCAATAAAGTCTGCCTGACGAATAATAGCCATGAATACCTCGGACGTAACTGGAATCAAAATTTACATAGAATAAATGAATGTGGCTATCATAGCGTTTTGTCACTGATCTGACTAGTTTCTAGGGTCATTATCACGCACCTTTATGCTATGCTGACAGTGAAAAAGAAAATGGAGTCTTTGCTGTGTCGTTAACTGCTATTCAATTGTCTATAACAGCATCATTTAGCGAGTTATTTGAACGCTGCGCTCATGAGCCGATGGCGCTATTGTTAGATAGCTGCGACCATCCTCAAGCACAGTGGGACTTCATTTTTCGCCAGCCGCAGCAAGTGTTCACCAGTGTTGGCAACTGGCCAACTATACTCGACCATGCCCTATCACAATTGCCACATTATCAGGGGCCTGAACACCTTCCGTTTCAAGGCGGGTTGGCCGGCGCCTGGAGTTATGACGCGGGCCGAGTGCTTGAAGTTATCCCGGCGATTGCTGCTAACGATATCAAGCTACCTGAATTAAGCGTCGGGCTATATACCCAAGCTCTACTGCGCGAACGCAGCACCGGTACAACCTGGCTCGTCGCACCACGGGCAGAACTTGATACCTTAAAAACCTATTGGGAACACCCTGCATCTGCCGCTGTAAATACCTCACCGTTCCAGGTAAGCAGCACTTGGCAAAGCAACATGACCGCTTCTGAATACGCTAGAAAGTTTGAACAGATTCAAGAGCATATTAGAGCGGGTGATTGCTATCAGATTAATCTCGCGCAACGCTTTAGTGCAGCCTATCAAGGCGAGCTATGGTCCGCCTATCGCCACCTTCGGCAATATAACCAAGCACCCTTTTCGGCGTTTTTAAGGCTTCCGCAAGGCGCATTGTTGTCACTCTCGCCCGAACGTTTTTTGGCGTTCAATGCAAGTGGGCATGTCGAAACCAAACCAATTAAAGGCACGCGGCCACGCGCAAGTGACCCCACTCAAGATCTACAACTGGCACAAGAGTTACAGCACTCACCGAAGGATCGTGCTGAAAACGTCATGATTGTCGACTTACTCAGAAACGATCTAAGCCGTTTGTGCCTGCCTGGTTCGGTGAAGGTACCGCATTTGTTCAAGATCGAATCCTATGCTGCAGTACATCATTTGGTTAGCACTGTGATCGGGCAGCTTGCCAATCCACGCGATCATATCCATCTATTTGCAGCCTGCTTTCCTGGTGGCTCTATCACTGGCGCGCCGAAAATTAGTGCCATGGAAATTATTGATGCATTGGAGCCTCATCGACGCAGCTATTATTGCGGTTGTTTCGGTTATTTTTCCCAACATGGTCATGCGGACAGTAATATTGCCATTCGCACCTTGGTCGCCACCACAGCTGATGATCAATGTGGTACCTTATACTGCTGGGCTGGTGGCGGAATAGTAGCAGATTCGAACTGTACCGCTGAGTATCAAGAAACCTATGATAAAATCGCTCGTATACTACCCATCTTAACTGCCAAAGCAACGCAGGTGACCCATGAATCGAGATGAGTTTCTACGGCGCTTTATGCTGCACCCAGCACCGCGAATACAGCGACCTAAACTTAACCGGATGCGCCCTGCTGCAGTATTGATTCCACTTGTCGAGCAAAAGCAAGAACTCCACGTGGTGCTCACACAGCGTAGCAAATATCTCCGTCATCATGCTGGGCAAATTAGTTTTCCTGGAGGCCGCCAGGAGCAACACGACGCAAACTTGCTTGCCACTGCACTGCGGGAAGCGCACGAAGAAATTGGGTTAGCTCCGGAAGACGTCACTATTGTTGGACAGTTACACGATTACCCAGTACTGAGTAATTTTATCGTACGGCCGTTTGTCGCTCTTATTGAGCCCCAACAGCCGTTTAAGTTAGATCAGCACGAAGTAGCGGAAATATTCACAGTTCCGCTGGCACAGGTCTTGTACCAGAATCAGCATTACGTCTACCGACTAAGACGTTTGCTTTATGATCAGGTATACTTTATTCCATATCAGCAGCGAAATATCTGGGGTGCTACTGCAGGTATGCTGCGTGAGTTAGCAGACCACGTTTACCCAGAGCGGCAACGCATCTATCGCCCCCTCAACGATTAAAGGAAGTGGTAACACCTATGATTAGTGTATTTGATATTTATAAAGTTGGGATTGGTCCTTCGAGCTCGCACACAGTTGGGCCGATGCGAGCTTCGTACGAATTCTTATTAGCTGCAGACCAAGCAGTTGGATTATCACAGGTCGATGGGATTGAAGTTGAGTTATTTGGGTCGCTAGGCCAAACAGGAAAAGGGCATGGTACGGGTAAAGCTGTTATTTTAGGACTTGCTGGTGAACAACCAGAATCCGTCGACACAGCCAAGGTGGATGATTTTTTAAAGCAAACGGAAGAAACTGAAACCCTTGCGTTGCTAGGCAAGCACAAGATTCACTTCCCTCGCGAAGGTGCGATTATCTTCCATCGCCGTAAAACCATGCCCAAACATGCTAACGCAATGGAACTACGTTTATATAAAAATGGTGAAGTGGTCTATAGCGACTTGTACTACTCCATCGGTGGTGGTTTTATCGTGCGCGATGCGGACTTTGAAAGCTCATTAGAAGAAGCAATTGAACAATCGTCTCAGCCTATTCCATACCCATTTGATACTTGTGATGAGCTACTAGCGCTGTGTAATAAACACGGAATGCGGATCAGTTCGCTCATGCTGGCCAATGAAAAAGTATTCCGTAGTGAAGATGTGATTCGGCACAACCTCATCCATATTTGGCGTACCATGAAAGAGTGTATCGAGCGTGGTATTCGTACCGAAGGTATCTTACCCGGTGGTTTGCGTGTCCGCCGCCGTGCGCCAGCCTTACATCAAGCGTTGCGTTATGAAAAAACCGATGACCCATTACAAGTGTTGGAGTGGGTTAATTTATTTGCGCTTGCCGTTAATGAAGAGAACGCGGCTGGGGGACGCGTAGTTACAGCCCCAACCAATGGTGCAGCTGGCATTATTCCAGCAGTCATGAAATATGCTGATCGCTTTATTGCCCCGCTGGATGAAGAAACTATTGTCCGCTTCCTACTCACTTCAGCTGCAATTGCGATTCTATACAAGAAAAACGCATCCATCTCTGGCGCTGAAGTCGGTTGTCAAGGTGAAGTTGGCGTAGCTTGCTCGATGGCCGCAGGTGCCTTAGCCGAACTTATGGGAGGCACTGTTAGTCAAGTTGAGTGTGCGGCAGAAATTGGCATGGAACATAACTTAGGTCTGACCTGTGATCCAGTGGGTGGACTAGTCCAAGTGCCGTGTATAGAGCGTAATGCGATGGGAGCGGTAAAAGCCATCAACGCAGCACGATTAGCGTTACGTGGCAACGGCGATCATAAGGTTTCGCTTGATAAAGTCATTAAAACCATGTGGGAAACTGGTAATGACATGAAAACTAAGTACAAAGAAACCGCCCGCGGTGGTTTAGCGGTAAATATCATCGAGTGTTAGGCTCAGATCGAACTGCCCATCACCATGTGGGCAGTTCGACATCGTTAAATAACTCATCAATCTCATCTTGTGATTTCAACCTGATTGCAATTTCCACCACGGAACGCTGTAAATGCGGAGCGAAACCTTCCATAAAATCGTACATATAACCACGTAAAAAAGTCCCTTTGCGGAATCCAATTTTGGTGGTACTGGGCGCAAACAAATGCCCCGCTGGAATATTGACTAGATCAGTATCTTCATACTGACTTACCGCCATACTAGCGAGTACGCCAACACCCAACCCCATACGTACATATGTTTTGATAACATCAGCATCAGTCGCGGTAAACACCACGTTAGGAGTTTTACCCGCTTTCTTAAATGCTTTATCTAACTCTGAACGCCCAGTGAAACCATGTACATAAGTCACTATTGGATATTTCGCTAAATCGTCAATAGTGACCTGTTTTAGTTCAGCTAGTGGATGTCCCATCGGGGTGATAATAGAGCGATTCCAGTGATAGCATGGCAACATGATCAAATCGTTATATAAGTGCAGTGCTTCAGTCGCGATAGCAAAATCTGCTTTCCCTTTTGCTGCTGCATCACTAATTTGTTCAGGTGAGCCTTGGTGCATATGCAGTGTCACTTTGGGGTAGCGCTGCATGAAGTTATGAATAACTGGTGGTAACGCGTAGCGCGCTTGGGTATGTGTCGTCGCTATATTCAATTTACCTTGATCTGGAAGCGTATACTCGCTCGCCACAGCACGAATAGCCTCGACTTGTCCTAGTATCTGCTGAGCAATATTTATTATTTCACGACCAGGTGAGGTAACACTGGTTAGATGCTTTCCGCTACGTTCAAAGATTTGTACGCCTAACTCATCTTCTAACATTCGCACTTGTTTACTAATCCCCGGCTGTGAAGTAAATAAGCTTTCAGCAGTCGCCGAAACATTCAAATTGTGATTTAATATTTCGACGATATAGCGCAATTGTTGTAACTTCATGGCATCTCTCAACTTAGTCATGATTTTCTTATATCGAAAATATATATCATGTAGTTCATTTATTCCAAGTTGAATTTGTGAGGGTGTGTGGCCAGTTTTCAAGAACAACTCGAAAAGCTCGGATTTCAACGCAGTAGTGACGAGTATGGTGAATCAGCAGATGCCGGAGAGACAGTTGTTGATACTACTGCAACGGTTTATATCCAGCGCCAAACCAAAGGCCGTAAAGGTAAGGGCGTGACATTAATTCAAGCGCTGCCGGATGACCCGCAGTTGTTAGCTGACTTCGCATCACAACTACGCAAAAAATGTGGTGTCGGTGGCTCTGTAAAAGGCAAGGTGATTGAATTGCAAGGTGATCAACGCGAACTAGCTAAAAACTGGCTAGAAGAACGTGGTTTTCGGGTCAAGCTCGCTGGCGGTTAAAGCCGATACTTAAACGATACTGTGCGTGTTTCGTTATCCCAGGTAAGGTCAGTAGTCATTTGTCTGAGTAATTCCAACCCACGACCGTAAGCGTTCTCACTGAAATCATCACAGCCATCATGTTGGGGTGTACCCTCACCTGTATCAGCGACTCGAATGGTAACTTCTTTGTGCGTAGGTTCAAACTCCAGACTAATCCGGATTTCCCCCTCGCGTAATTGCTGTAGCCGCTCATAGCGTTGTTGATAATAGGCTAAAAACCCATCTGCATCTTGCTTCAGTTTAGAATCCAGCCCTAGTAAGCCATGCTCCAACGCATTATTAAAAGCTTCTGCTAAGAAAAGATAAATCGTCGTGCGATGGTGGCGTAAATGGGGTAATTGACTAATTGCTGATAAAATTAAAGCAACTGGATCCAGTTGCTTTAATTGTTCAGCTTGCAGCACTGACTCCAATCGAAAGGGTAAACCATAGTGTTCATACTCTGTTTTGGTTTGACCTAATTCAGTGGGTCGACAACATAAGATTGCTAGTGAAAGATCATCATGTAACGGTGTCTCACCACGAAAACGCTCGAGTTCTTTTACAATCTGGGGGAAATCTTCAGGTTTCGGGTAAGTTGATAATAATATTTCTAAGGCGTCAGCACCTAAAAATTTGTGTTGATGGCCCAGCAATTCGATAACACCATCGGTAAACATAGCTATCGAACTTCCTTTCGGTGCTCGGAAGCTGGTTACCCGACTATCAAACTCCTCATCATCTAACACTCCTAGCGCTACATGAGTTGGTTTAAGATGGCGTAGAACATCACCTTTCTCATTAATTAGCAAGGCCGCAGGCATTCCACCATTCCAATAGTTCACCCGTTCACCGTTCGCCGAGAGTTCTAATAATATGGCAGCACAAAACATATCATTTGGTAATAGCCGACTCATTCGGTAGTTGAATTCAGTGACCATTTCAGCCACCGACACGCCCCGATCAGCCATAGCAAAAAATGCCTGTGATAATGGCAAGGCTCCCGTCGCCGGGGCCAACCCATGACCGGTAAAGTCGGCCATCAACATATAAATATTACCTAACGGGCCAGGGCTAATCAGACATAAGTCGCCGTTAAACTTAGAAACCGGCGTTAGATAAGTATTAACATATTGATAATTTAGATAATTTCGACTTAATGCATTTTTAAAGATGTGTTCGACGAGTTGATGCTCTCGATCGACTCGAGCCTTATGCCACGCCAACGCCTGGCGTAACCCATCAATTTTTTGATGGGTTTGATATAACTGTGAGAGTTGCTCAATACGGTTAAATAATAGGTGCTTACTCCACGGCCATAGTACTTGTTCCTGAACATAAGCGGACAGGTAATCCAGCGTCACCAATTGCTGACTCACGCCAATCGCTTGTGGTTGCTCTTGTAGCAGTGCTACTACTGCCGTAGGTAGGGGAGTCGCATCTGCTTGAATGAGCAAGACAAGGGAGGCCGAAGTAGATGCAATGCTGGCGATGTCGTCGTTTAATAAGCTCGTCACGAGCTCTAACTGCGAGAGCACCGATAGTTGTGCTAATACCTCATGGGCAAGTTGTGAATCGTCATGAAGTACGGCGATGGTTGCGTGCTGTGGTGCGAGCTCGTAGGACAACTCATTCATTATTCAATCACAAATAATTTATCGAAACGCGAGATATCGAAAATGCTGCGTACTTCGGGGCGGCAATTAATAATGTGGATACTCTTAACGGATTGCCCTAGTGCTTTACGCATATTTAGCAACATTCCCAATGCCGAGCTATCGAGGTACTCAGTTTCACGCAAATCAATAAATACCGTGGGCTGTTGATCGCCAACATCACTGTATGCCTGGCGAAACTCTTGCACCAAACTAAAGTCGAACTTCCCTTTAATCGAAATAATTAGTTCTTTACCATCAATGGAAAACTGTCGATGTAATGGCATCTTCTATTCCTTTTTCGAACATTCTGGTTAATAGTGCCAATTTAGCCTGTATTAGACAACTCTCTTTAATATTATCACTATCGATAAAAAAGCCAGAACTAAGTCCTGGCTTTTATCCACATACTACCTAGCAAAACTCTTATGGTTTTTGACGGTATTTTTGATAGAGCTGATTATGGCGATTGTTTAAATCAACCTCTGCACCATCAATAAACATCCAACGTACTTTTTGGCCGAGATGATCCATGATGTCGCCGTCGGAAACAATTAACGACGCTTGCTTACCAACTTCTAATGAACCAATCTTATCAGCCACACCCATAATTTCTGCTGGTTTAATGGTGACCGCTGCAAGTGCTTGCTCTTTATCCAAACCAAAGGCCGCAGCATTACCCGCAGCAAACCCTAAATTACGGATATCCCAGAACCCGGTTGAATAAGCGATAGCAAAATCGACACCCGCCTCTGCTAGCAATGCTGGCGTAGCATAGGCTTGGTCGTATGGCTCGTCATGTCGAGTTGGCAAGCCATAAGGTTCACCATAAACAACTTTGACATCATTAGCTACTAGCTTATCGGTAATCCGCCAGGCATCTCGGGCACCGACGAGAACTAATTCAAAGCCCCACTCTGACGCAAATTCAATGGCTTGTTCTAGCTGACGCTTATCATGGGCATGCACAAACAGCTTGCTGCTGCCATCGAATAACCCCAACATGGCCTCCCAGCGAACATCGGTGCCAGTTAAAACATTAGCTTGTTTGGCATCAGCGTATGCTTTTGCGTCAACAAATGCCTGTTTTAATAGCTTTAACTCTTCGGCATTGGCTTTACGCTGTTCTTCTGGTGAACGGCGCTCCCACCATGAGGTGTTCAAACCTGCCCGAGGCCAATTCACATGAACGCCAACGTTTAACGCTTCCGTGGCGTCCTCGAAGGTCCAACCATCAGTTTGCAGCAAACTTGAGCGCCCCGCAATCAAGTTCCCTTGTGGAACAATTTCAGCGTGCGTAATCCCGTTATAACGCACTGTTGGAATGACTTCTGAATCAGGGTTGTAGGCTGTATGGCCACTAACTTCAGGAGTAATTTTTCCAACTTCACGCATATCGTTTGTTGCTCTCACCGCCTCCAGCTCGATCAGTCCTAAGGTAGTGTCCAACGCAATAATACCTGGATAAACGAATTTTCCAGATACATCGATAACACGGGCATTCTCGGGAACATCTAATTGGCTACCGATAGCGACAATCTTACCTTGCTCAAACAGCAGGTCAGTATTGGGTAATACTCCTTGCGTTACCGTGTGCAAAGTACCTCCTTGCAACAACACCGGTTGACTTTGTGGCGCACCCGGTACCATATCATGCGCAAGCGCACTAACACTTAAACTTGCTGCTATGACGCTTGTTAACAACTTTTTCATTATTGCTCTCCTTGGAATCTGTGCGCGTGATAGTCACTGTGAATCACAAATTGGTCACCCCAAAAGTCATGATTGTCTTCACAGTGCCACGTCGGTTGTGGCTTCTTGTAGCCATCCACTCGACCTTGTCGCTCACTCGCCGGGCTCTTTAATACTTTTTGAATCAACTGCTGCTTTTCTGCCTCAATTTCAGCACGCAACTGTATGTCGCGCTCGCGATCAAAGTATTTCCGAGCGTTAATCCAAGTTTGCTCAACACTTGAGTAAGCACTTAATGGATGTCCATTCCAGATAACAAAGTCAGCATGTTTACCTTCTTTGATACTCCCCACGTACTGATCAACCTTCAGCTGTTTTGCTGGGTTTAAAGTGATCATCTGTAGGGCTTCATGCTCTGACATGCCACAATAAGTGACTGACTTTGCAGCCTCTGTATTTAAGCGTCGCTGCAGATCATTACTATCAGAGTTAATACTCATCATGACGCCTTTCTCCGACATCAGACAGGCGTTTTGAGGAATCGCATCGTACACCTCAAACTTAAACGCCCACCAATCAGCAAAGGTTGAACCGCTGGCGCCATGGCGAGCAAGTTCTGACGCAACTTTATAACCTTCTAAAATATGGGTAAAAGTCGTCAGGGTAAAATCAAATTCCTCAGCTAAACGCAACAGCATCAGAATTTCTGACTGGACGTATGAATGCGCGTGGACAAACCGCTTGCTTTGTAAAATCTCCAGCAAGGTTTGCAGGCGATAATCCGGTCGTGGTGGCGCGATTTTCGCTTTTTCGCTACGGCTTAATTTCCCATAAGCATCCATTTGTTTTTGGTACTCACGGGCTGCTAAGAAGCCGTCTCGCATCAGGGCTTCAACCCCCATCCGAGTTTGCGGATAACGAACAGTGAAGGTCGTACCCCAGTTACTTTGTTTGACGTTCTCACCGAGCGCAAACTTAATGCTTGGTGGCGCTAAATCAAACTTCATGGTATTGGCATCAGCTCCCCAGCGTAACTTAATCACCTGCGCTTGACCGCCCATTGGGTTTGCAGACCCATGCAGTAATTGCGCCATGGTGGTACCACCCGCTAGCGAACGATAGATGTGGATATCATCAGGGTTTACCACGTCACCGATGCGGACTTCTGCAGTAATCGCTTCAGAACCTTCGTTTACCCCACCTTCAATAGCAATGTGAGAGTGCTCGTCGATGATGCCTGGTGTTATGTGTTTACCAGTACCATCGATCACCACGTAGCCTGACGGTGTCCGCAAGTTTTTGCCAATTCGGTAGAATTCCCCGTTACGGATCAAAATATCCGTATTTTCCAGTACACCAGCTTCGTCAGCTGTCCATACCGTAGCATTTTTGATGTGAACATTTTGCCGCTCTGGCAATGCATCCAAACCATATGCCACATTCGGGAAGGTTAACTTACTGACAAGTTCAGGCGTGCTTGCGGTTACTGCGTCAACTGGTTGAGCAGCTTCAGTACGTTGCGCAGTTAACGCCAACTGCGTGCCAGTAGGAGCAATTGCAACGCCACTGAAACCATCGGCGGCCGCTTGCTCTAAACGTATCCGCCACGCACCATAGATACCGTTAAATTCTGCATCGACAACAAACTCAAGTGCTGAGTCGGTACGCTTCGCATGACGAATTTTTTGCCCAGCAAGATTGCCGGTTACGTTGTTACCGTCATTCAAGGTAAGTTCGGCAGTTTGGTCGCCCACAGCAACAGTTAGCGTGCCGCCAAAATCAGCCTGATGCATTGGTTCAAGAACAACTTCTTGTCCTTGTAACCAAACTGATTTGATCTTGCCATCAATGAATAAATCTCCTTTGGCAATCACCAAGTCAGCCATATACCCTGGTGCGATTTTACCGGCTTTATCGCTCACTCCAGCAATTTTTGCAGGTACCGTGGTCAATGCTGCCAAAGCTTTCTCTGTACTCAACCCGTGTTTCACTGCACGGCGTAAGTTAGGCCAGAAATCATCTACTTTTTTCAGCTGATGTAGCGTAAAAGAGAAATCAATATTGGCTTGTGCAAGTACCGCAGGGTTAGTTGGTGCGCGCTCCCAATGTCGCAAGTTAGCCAAGCTCACATCAAGATGATCATCAACTCCTTGCACCTCAGGCGCTGCCGGAAAGTCCAACGGTAAAATTAAGGTACTGTTGGTATTCCTAATCGCATCAATACGAGCATACTCATAACCAGAACCGACAAAAGCCACAGGTACATTAAATTCTGACAGGACGTCGTGTGCTCGTAACAAGGAACGGTCATCGCTGACTTTAAACACCATGCCTTGTTGCTCAATGTTGATCAGCGCAGCTAACGCTGCGTTGTACTCGACTGGGCCAGATACGGTATCTTTGCCTTGTGCCTGTTCATACCAATTAGCATCAGACAGCGTCTGCCGAATGAGTGCAATGGAACCCATAAGTGACGATGGGTATTGCTGTAATGATGTGCCTTTATCAAAGGAGCCAAAATGCCGCGCTTGGGGGTTGTAGATAGCATTATTGGCAATCGTATCAGCTAACGAAACTGTTACTGCCTGCCCTTGGAAAATACCGTCTAAGCGCGCACTTTGTACTGCAGTAAAACCTTGATTGATATAATCTTTTGCTGCCTTAGTATCGGTCGCAAATTTATCAACCCATTTCATTTGTGCATGAATTGCATCGTTCGCTGCATTACCACCCTCACGCTTATTATTATATTGCGGGGTAGTGCTACGGTATGGTGGACGTTCAACTTTCTGTACCGCTGGAACACCATAATTGCTATAGGCATCGATGAACCCAGGATAAATAGTGTGGCCGCTTGCATCGACCACGCGCGCACCTGCTGGCGCTTGATTATTACGTGCTATCGAAACAATCTTGCCATTGTTGATAACCAATGTAGCATTTTCCAGCTTTTTACCTGGTTCTGTCACAATGGTGGCATTTTGAATTGCTATAAAGGTTGACGAATTATCATGTAGGCCACGCACTGGCGTTGTCTGTCCTGCCACAGCCAATAATGGCAGCGCAGCACAGACCGATAATGCCAGCCTACTGAATGGTTTAATCCCGTTCATTGAGTTCCCCTTGTTATGGTTTAAGGTTATCATCTCACCATATTGGGAAGTATCGCGCGACGCAATCCACGAACGGACGAAAAGCAGATTGCAGTCGTTAAATTACACAAAAAGGAGAAATATATGAAGTCTGCGGTAAAAGCTACAAGTAGTTTCATTGGTATGGTAGTACTAACCCTATCAACTACCGTCGCTGCACAACACGCCTTTAACCATCCGGAAAAGGCTGTTGAATACCGGCAAAAAGCGTTATCACTTATGCAAAATAACTTTGCAGTGATGGGTGACATGATCAAAGGTGATATTACCTTCGACGGTACAGTTTTTGCCGAGCGTGCTAATGATTTTGTAGCTCTTGCTGGAATGCCTTGGGTCGCATTTGACCAACCTGGCGCTAAACCAGGTAAAGATACAAACGCATTACCAGCGATTTGGGAAAACTGGGATGACTTTATGAAAAAAGCAGAGCAATTCCAAAATGATGCGAAAGCACTGCAGCAAGCAGCACTTTCAGGCAATCAGAATGACATTCGCCGCGCATTCATGACTACTGCTCGAAACTGTAAAGCGTGCCACGATGCTTACAAAGATTAAGCTAGCAACTAGTTAATCCATTGGTACAACACAGCAGCTATAACGGCTGCTGTGATTATGCCAAATAGCCCAGATACAATTCGCGGCGCTGGCACTCCCTGCCGATAGCCATGCACCATGGCACTCACCAAATTTATTCCACGTAAACGATAAAGAACAATCGCAAGCACGTGCAGTACCACAAATCCAACTAAAATATTAAAGGTGGTTTTATGTATTGTCATTGCTAATAATGCCGTATCTCGCGTAACAGCGCTGGCTAAAGGACCTGAAAAGAATATATCGTCGGTAGCAAATAGACCACTGACAAACTGCACCAATAATGTCATTAACAAAACCACCACAACCAAACCACCAGCTGCATTATGCGTATTTGCTGGTTGGTATTGCCCTTGTGTGAACTCTTTGAGATGCTGGGTGACTGCTTTGGGTCCACGAACGAATTGGCTAAACCGTGCCGATTCACTGCCGCAGAAACCCCATAAGATCCGCGTAATGACCAATGCACCGACTACCCCAGCTAGCTGTAAGTGTAACTCCATATAGCCTTCTTCTGCGGTATACCACATCAGCACCAACAACACGACAAGCAGCCAATGATTAAGGCGTACAAACGCATCCCAAATTTTTACACGTTGCATTTTTATTTTCCTCAATGTTCAATAGATCAATTAAGACAAGCGATTAGGCGATACCATGAATCAAACAACACATAGAGTACTCATCGTTGAAGACGATTTTATTTCACGAGAAGTGCTGAAGGCTATGGTACAACAATTTTCATTAGCAACCGAGGTGGCTGAAAGCCGACAACAAGCCATTGAACTCACTTTGGCCTGGCGCCCCACTTTGATTTTGCTCGACCAAGAACTACCAGATGGCACTGGCATTGAAACCTATCACGCTATTCGATCGCTATTAGCTGCGTCAACACCGCCCGTTGTGATGATTTCAGGGCACCAACATCCAGATTTTGTATCTGAATGCGCCGCCGCAGGGATAATGCGCTGTTGGTCTAAGCCAGTAACACCTGGCCAATTAGCAGATTTACTTCGTGTCACTGGTCACATCGAGTAGACGCTGACTCTCGCTGAGGAACTTGTGTGCTAATTCGCCGAAATACTGACGGACTTTGTTAAAGCGCTCAATGAAATCTGCTTTGTTGCCTTGTTCGAACTCTTCTAGAATCTTATCGAACACGCTGACATAGCGTCTAAGCATCTTAAAATGACTCGGATTAGCGGCGATAATGTCTGCGTATAGGTGGGCATCTTGCGCAAACAGCCGTCCTACCATCATGAGTTCCAGGTGATAAATAGGTGAACTCAACTCCACCAATTGTTGCACATCCACTTGCTCATGAGCGAGATGAACGCCGTACACAAAACTCGATAAGTGCCGTAAAACTTGTACAAACGACATAGCTTGGTCATGTTCGGCCGCTGCAATAAATTTAATTCGTGCGCCCCAATGCTCAATCGCTTGCAGCAACCAACGATACCCTTCTTCATCACGCCCATGACAAGCAATCACCAACTGTTTAGCGAGTGTTGCTTGTTGTGGGCCAAACATTGGATGAAGCCCAACAACTGGGCCGCTATGTTGCGTCAGCATCGCTGCTAATGGTAATTCTTTCACACTCGTTAAATCGGCTAAAATGCAGCTGGGAGGCAATACAGGCAGGTCTAGAATCACTTGCTCGACAACCGTTAAAGGGACTGCAAGAAGAACCAGATCAGCGTGTTGGCAGTATGTTGGCGCTACCGCCCAATCTGTTGGTTCAATAATATGAACCTTTGCACCAGCATTGCTAAATAATTTGGCAAAGAGTTGCCCCATAGCTCCACCACCACCGATGATGACGACCTGCTTACCTTGTAAATGTACATCGGCAGCTTGCTGTTGCTGGTAGGAATCCCGAATCACGCGGCGTAAGACGTCTTCAATTAAATCCGGTGAGATACCTAATTGCTGAGCTTCTTCGCGACGTCGCATAAACATAGTCGCTTCACGTTCAGGTACGTAAAGAGGCTCGCCTAACTGTCTTTTTACCGCACCAATGCGAGCGGCGAGTTCTTGTCGTTGTTGCAGTAAATGAACCAACTGGCTATCCGTTGCGTCAATCTGCAATCTTAATTTCTCAAGTTGCTCCGCTATCTGTTCACGTTTCATTGTCTCTACTCCAACAACCTCTGATTACTGCCGATGAATGTGCCAGTTGTACCATAAAAAAACCCGCCAAGTGGCGGGTTTTTTCAATATCGCTTGATGCTGATTACTTGCTAACCAACTTTTCGCGAATACGTGCAGATTTACCTGAACGCTCACGTAAGTAGTAAAGCTTAGCACGACGAACCGCACCTTTACGTTTCACCACGATGCTATCTACAATTGGGCTATGTACTTGGAATGTACGCTCAACACCTTCACCGTTCGAAATTTTGCGAACGGTAACAGCGCTGTGTAAGCCACGATTGCGCTTAGCGATAACCACGCCTTCAAATGCCTGAATACGCTGACGGTTACCTTCAGTTACCTTAACATTAACGACCACTGTATCGCCCGGCGCGTACGCTGGGAGGTCGCTTTTTAATTGTTCATCTTCGATCGCTTTGATCAAATTTTGATTTACTTTTGCCATGATAGCCTCGCTTGCCTAGATTAACTACCCGAGTTTGAATCAGAATCTTGTAAGTGCTGCTGAATAAATTCTTCCAGTAGCTGCTTCTGCTCGTCAGTCAGAGCTAGGTTTTTAATCAATTCAGGACGTCGCAACCAAGTTCTACCTAGAGCTTGCTGCAAACGCCATCGACGTATTTGTTCATGGTTACCGCTTAATAATACTGCGGGAACCGCTTCACCATCTAACACTTCTGGTCGTGTATAATGGGGACAGTCGAGCAACCCATTAGCAAACGAATCTTCTTGCGCAGAATCTTCGTGTCCTAATACACCAGGGACGAGCCGCGCAATTGCGTCGATCATCACCATAGCTGGTAACTCACCACCACTTAACACATAATCTCCAATCGACCATTCTTCATCAACGTGCCGAGTAATAACTCGCTCATCAATGCCTTCATAGCGACCGGCGATTAGGATCAACTTGTCATGTTGAGCTAAATATCTTACCCCGTCATGATCAAGCTTACGCCCTTGAGGTGATAAATAAATCACCTTGGTATCGGCACCAAGTTGCTGCTTTGCTGCTGCAATCGCGTCAGTGAGCGGCTGCACCATCATCAGCATCCCCGGACCTCCGCCGTATGGGCGGTCATCAACTGTACGATGGCGATCATGGGTAAAATCACGGGGATTGATTAGCGTTAGTTCTAACAATCCATCGCGTACCGCACGACCAGTAACACCGTTGCTGGTTATGGCTTGAAACATCTCAGGAAAGAGGCTAATTACCCCAACCTGCAGTTGCTTTGCCATTAAAAGTCCGCTGGCCAATCCACAACGATGCGTTGCCCCGTTTTATCAACGTCAATAACATATTGACTTTGAATAAACGGAATCAAACGTTCAGCTCGACCAAACGCATCATTGCTGTTCGCTTTCACCACCATCACATCGTTCGATGCTGTAGCCATAATCTGATCCACGACCCCCATGTCATAGCCATCCCTATTAACAACTGACATCCCCATCAGGTCACGCCAATAGAATTCGCCTGCTGGCAATTCCGGCAATAACTCTTCATCGATTAGGATATCGGCACCCGTCAATAAGTGCGCTTGATCACGGTCATCGATACCAGTTAATTTTGCAATTAGTCCTTTATTGTGCCGACGCCATTCCTCGACTTGAACTACTTGCACTTTGCCCTGCTTACTCAATTGCCACGGGCGATAATCAAAAATGGCTTCGGGATCATCGGTGAAACTCTGAATTTTTATCCAACCTTTTACGCCATACACTGCGCCAAGTTGGCCCAGGGTGACGGTTGTAGCAGGGTGACTCATAACCACCTATGATTCCGTTAATTAATTAAGCTGCGCTACGCGCGTCTTGAACAAGTTTAGCAACTCGCTCAGACAAGGTTGCACCGTGTGAAACCCAATGTTCAACACGATCTAAATCAACGCGTAACTTTTCTTCCTGACCACGAGCGGTTGGGTTGAAAAAGCCTACATTTTCAATGAAACGACCGTCGCGGGCATTGCGACTGTCAGTCACTACCATTTGGTAGAATGGGCGTTTTTTAGCGCCACCACGTTGTAAACGAATGGTTACCATTACGTTCCTCGATACAGTTTTTTAATGTTAAGAAATAAAAACCTCCCCGAGCTTAGTCGGAGAGGTCGTGGAATTTACCTGAATTTTAGGCGAAATGCAAGCAAATACTAGCCTCTTGGGAACATTCCTGGGGGGAGCTTACCGCCCATCCCTCCGAGGCTTCGCAGCATTTTTGCCATCCCCCCGCCTTTCATTTTTTTCATCATTTTTTGCATTTGCATAAATTGCTTCAAAAGGCGGTTTACATCTTGCACTTGAGTACCCGAGCCTGCGGCTATACGGCGCTTCCGTGACCCCTTGATGAGGTCGGGGTATTCACGCTCTTGCGGGGTCATTGAATTAATGATGGCTTCCATACGCACCGTCATTTTGTCATCCAGTTGACCTTTCATTTGTGACGACATCTGCCCCATACCCGGCAATTTATCGAGCAGCCCCATCATGCCCCCCATATCGCGCATTTGTACTAACTGTTCACGGAAGTCTTCTAACGAAAACTTGCCTTCCTTGATAACTTTTTTGGCGACCTTTTCTGCTTTCTCGCGATCGATTTTACTTTCTAACTCATCAATGAGCGATAACACATCACCCATGCCCAGGATGCGCGATGCAATACGATCCGGATGAAACGGTTCTAGTGCAGTAGTTTTTTCACCTACCCCCAAAAACTTAATCGGCTTACCAGTGATGTGCCGAATGGAGAGTGCAGCACCACCGCGCGCGTCACCATCGGCTTTGGTCAAGATCACACCAGTTAACGGCAAGGCTTCATTAAATGCTTGCGCAGTATTAGCAGCATCTTGTCCCGTCATAGCATCAACCACAAACAATGTTTCAATGGGTTGAATGGCTTGATGCAGTTCTTTAATTTCTGCCATCATGGCGTCATCTACTGCCGTCCGTCCTGCAGTATCGACAATCACGACATCAACAAACTGTTTTCGCGCGTGTTCAATTGCTTGCTCGGCAATAGCAACAGGGTCTTGGGTAGTGGTCGACGGGAAAAACTCGACCTCGACCTCACCTGCTAAGGTTTCCAATTGCTTAATTGCTGCGGGACGGTAGACGTCAGCACTAACAACCAACACTTTTTTCTTTTGCTTTTCCTTTAGATAGCGGGCTAGCTTGCCAACACTGGTGGTTTTACCAGCACCTTGTAATCCGGCCATTAAGATGACGGCAGGTGGTTGGGTGGCCAGGTTAATCGGCACGTTACCCTCACCCATAGCATGCTCAAGTTCTTTTTGGACAATTTTTAAGAACACCTGTCCCGGCGTGAGACTTTTATTAACTTCGGCTCCAAGTGCCTGCTCTTTAACGCGGCTAACAAATTCTCGTACGACAGGTAGTGCAACGTCTGCCTCCAGCAAAGCCATACGCACTTCACGTAAGGTATCTTTAATATTATCTTCAGTGAGGCGGCCACGACCGGTAATATTTTTCAACGATTGTGATAATCGTTCGCTTAAATTCTCAAACATGCGAATCTGCTCACTCTTGGTTGCCGATGTAAACTACTATGGATGGATATGGCGGCGAGTATACCGTAATTCAACCAAAGTTTCCTGATCCTATTGGGTTTGTGTGCAACAATGCATATACTTATACATGGCTTCAGTTATGCAACATAATAAGGTGAAATTTGAATGCATGTGCTAGTCACACTGACCTTTGCTCTCTATTTCCTTGCTGCAATTCTTTTGTGGCGTCAAATAGTACGCTCGCACACCACTCGTTGGCTGCTATGGATTACTCCATTTGCTGCAGTCGTGACGCACTTTATCTTATTGTGGAGTTATCTCCGCACCGACCAATTTCACCATCTTAATATTGCCTCCAGCTTAAGTAGTGTAGCGCTCTTATTAGCTGCATTAACAATTCTTAGAAACCGTCGTTCAGATGGACTCTTGTTAAGTCCTATCATTTATCTGTTTGCAGGGGTCAGTGTTATCGTTATGGTAGTCAGCCCTGCTGGTTGGGGGCCTCAGCTAAGTGAAGCGAGTGGGTTAATTATTCATATCATCTTATCGCTGGTTGCCTATGCAGTGCTCATGCTGGCCACGCTTTATGCCATTCAATTACTATATTTAAACCATGCACTGAAGAACCATCGTATCCGAGCCATCGCCGGTAACATGCCACCATTGATGGTAGTCGAACGCTATTTCTTTCGCTTATTGACTACTGGGACAGTGTTATTGGCGGTCGCCATTTTAAGTGGATTTATTTTCTTAGATGATATGTTTGCCCAAGGTCAAGCTCATAAAACAATTCTGAGCTCGGCTGCATTCGTATTATATGCGGTTGTCTTGTATATGCATCAACTGAAACACATGCGGGGACGGCCCCTAGTTTTAGCCAGTGTGGTCGCCAGTGTACTCTTATCCTTGGCTTACTTCGGTAGCCGATTTGTGAAAGATGTTCTCCTGGCTCTGTAAGTGATCATTGAATTAAACTGAAACACTTGACTTGCTCAATGAGCTGGTTAAATTAATCGTTCAATATAAGTTGGTATAGGGTTAATTTTTGGACGACATATCCACTGCGACATTACTCATAGCCTTAGGGGTATTGTTGCTACTTTCTGCATTTTTTTCAGGCTCAGAAACAGGGATGATGTCTGTAAACCGTTATCGGTTGCGACACCTTGCTCAGCAAGGACATTCTGGAGCTAAACGAATCCAATTCTTGCTAGAGCGCCCCGACCGCTTGATTGGGTTGATCCTCATTGGCAATAATTTAGTTAATATTGCCGCATCCGCTATCGCCACCATTTTATGCTTACGTTGGTTTGGTGACGCTGGAATTATCATCGCAACCTTTGGTATGACACTCATAGTTTTAGTGTTTGCCGAAGTCACGCCAAAAACGATCGCTGCACTCCATCCGGAGCGCATCGCAACGCCGTCGTCATTCGTTATCAAACCGCTGCTGCGTGTAATGTATCCATTGGTTGCCTTCATTAATTTAATTACCAATAGCATAATTCGGTTATTGGGGGTGAATCCAAACTCGCCATCACGTGGTGATGCGCTGAGCTCAGATGAGCTGAGGACCATCGTTAATGAAGCAAGCTCGATGATCCCATCATCCCACCAACAAATGTTACTCAGCATCCTTGATTTAGAAAAAGTAACCGTCGAAGACGTCATGACACCACGGGCAGATATCGCCGCAATCGATGTTCAGGACGATGTCAAATCTATCCTTAAACAACTGAGCCAAGCCCAATACACCCGCATTTTGCTGTACCGCAATAACATTGATGATGCGATTGGGTTCCTTCACGCTCGTGACATTATGCAGCTGTTTACGAAAAATACGTATGATTTAGATAAGTCTGAAATTGTCCGTGCGGCACGCGAAATTTACTACATTCCTGAGGGAACTCCCCTGAATGTTCAGTTGCTAAAATTTCAACGCTATAAAGAGCGGATTGGTCTGGTTGTTGATGAATACGGTGATATCCAAGGGCTCGTAACTTTAGAGGATATCTTAGAAGAAATTGTTGGTGATTTCACGACGAGCATTCTGCCCGATAGTACTGAATCTACCATGGTTGAGAGTGATGGCTCAATTATTGTCGAAGGAGTTGCCAACCTACGGGATCTCAATAAAGAAATGAATTGGAATCTGCCCACTGATGGTCCCAAAACAGTGAGCGGTTTAATCATTGAGACCTTAGGTGATATCCCCCAACAACCTTTGTGCCTGCGGATCAATGGTTACGCCATCGAAATTATCGAAAGTGGTGACAACTTAGTTAAACAGGTTCGATTCTTGCCACCTGCAAAGGTTTAAGAAAAAAACAACCGCCACAGCCAGCCACGCTTTAAATCATCTTCGCATTGACGTAACTGCGCGCCGTAGCGTCCGGCGCGCTCTTGTACGCGTTCAGCCGTACGCATCAACCATTGCTTCTGGCGATAAGTTCCGCGCTTATAACCACCCCAACCTTCGTGATAATTTAAATACTGCGCGTATGCGTCCCACTTTGAGACACCATTGATGCGATGGCTTTTAGAAATATACCATCCCATAAAATCCATCGCGTCGGCAAAATTATCACGAGATGACCATGTATTACCGGTTTCTTTAACGTAGTCATCCCAAGTTCCTGTCTTTGCCTGTGAATAGCCATATGCGCTGCTCACACGCCCCCATGGAATTACCCATAAAATGTAATCACGCGGTGGCTTAGCATTATGCTTAAATGAGCTTTCTTGATACATAATTGCCATCGGCACTTGTATAGGAACGCCCCATTTTTTCTGCATTTTTTCGGCTGCTTTATACCAGTCGCGTTTCTCTTCGAAGATCCGACACAGATTTTCTGGCTCTTTAGGGGGCGGCGTCGCACATCCTGCAAGAGTTAACGCCAGCGTTGCTGCAATCACACCATAGCGACATTTCATAACTTAACTATCCGCGGATTCACACATTGCGTTGCGGAAATACTCTTCTAAAAACTCATCGAAACTAGAAGCAGCATCTTGCTGCTCTAAACGTGCCTGTTCAGCAAGCGATTGCTGCTGCATTTGTTCAAACTCAGCCAAAGAGAAGAACTCAAAAGGTGCTGTACTCAATTGCTGTTTATAGCGGCGCGCAAGCGCCATACCTAGTTCACTATTTTCTAACTGTTGTTCTTTCAATTGTGCCATAAAGCGTCCAGAAAACGTTAATTCTGGGTTTAGTACACAATAATATTGATTCGCCACAGCTTGGGTATAGGCTCGCGTTTGATGTGCTTGATCCATAAGATGAGCAAGTGGCTGTAAATCCGCAAATAACTCTTCTAACCAATCAGCAACTGGTCGCTCATAACCATTATCAAGCAGTGTTAAGCGCGGATTACGGCCATCCAATACGACTTTATTGAAGTTTTGATCGGTGATAGTCTGCTCGTCCCAATCAAGTTCAGCACTGGGTTTAAACGCACAATACAATAACAGTAGGTCTAAGAATCTAATTTGTTCGTCGCTGATACCAACTGGACTGAATGGATTAACATCAAGTGCTCGTATTTCCACGTATTCAACACCACCGCGTTCCAAGGCTTGAGTCGGGGTTTCCCCTGGTCGCGTGACACGCTTAGGCCGAATGGTGGCGTAAAACTCATTTTCGATTTGCAGAATATTACTATTTAATTGGCGATACTCACCGTCAACTTTCACTCCAATTTTACTAAACTGGGTCGATTCTGTAGTGACCGCACGACGTAACCCTTTCACGTACTCGGATAATGAATTGTACGTTATTTTTAAGTCTGCTTGTTCTTTGTTGGTATAACCCAGGTCGCTCATCCGTAGGGATGTGCCATAGGGGCGATATACAGTCCCTTTCCCCAACGACTCAAACTCAATATTTGCTACAGTTTGTTGTAAAAAGGACTTACAAATTGCTGGCGATGCACCGAACAGGTATGGGATCACCCAACAGATCCGTTTGTAATTGCGAATGAGCTGAAAATATTGGTTGGATACAAAGTGTTGATCTGCAACCGACCCATGGTAAGTTGCGAGGTGTTCAAACACCGTCTGGGGAAGACTAAAATTAAAGTGAACCCCGGCAATAATCTGCATGCCACCACCGTAACGGTGCGTCAGTCCTTGCCGGTATAACGTTTTCATACGACCGGTATGGGAACTACCGTATTGTGCGATAACAATTTCTTCAGGGGAGCCAACAAAACACGGCATACTTAGCGGCCATAATAGCTCATCACCGATGACCTGATAGGTACGTTTATGCACATCAGCTAATTGTTGTAGTGTCACCTCAACATCAGTTGCAACGGGAGTGATAAACTCCAAGAGCGTCTCGGCGTAATCGGTAGTGATGAGTGGATGTTTCAGTGCTGAACCCAGTTGCTGTGGATGCGGCGTGGTAGCAAGCTTACCTTGTTCAGTAATACGTAGCGCTTCCCGCTCTACACCCCGTTGAACTCCACGTAAGCTAGTAACGTGCTCGGGTTTGGCGAATAATGCCACCAGTTCGGCAAATTGTGACTGCAAAATAGTTCCTGCCTTGTTTGTCGAGCCAAAGTTATGGCGAAATATTACTGGTTTATCAACGCTACGTCTATGAAAGTTATTCCTGTTAAACATTGGCAGTCATTACTACGCGTGGCATCATAGCAGTGACTCTTTACCGATATATTACTATGAGGCGCGAGATGCAATTGTTAGCAGCGATAAAATCTTGGTTTAAACGCCAGCGGGTGACTGACCACGAGCATACTCTAAAATCGCCTACGGAGCCTACTGCTAATACCATGCTTGAGCGTGAGCACCAACTACAAGCTATCGCTGCCGCTAACCAAGCTAAAAGTGAATTTTTAGCTAACGTCAGCCACGAAATTCGTACCCCCATCAATGCCATTTTAGGTATGACCCAGCTGTGCCTTAAAACAGATCTTGATGCCCAGCAAAGAAGTTTCCTACGTTCCATAGATAGTTCTTCTAAATTGCTGCTTGGTATTGTGAATGATTTACTGGATTTTGCCAAAATCGAGTCGGGTAATCTTACTATCGAGAAAATTCCCTTCGACCTTGAAGAAGTACTCGCTAACTTAGCCGATATGTTTGCTTATCGTGCTTATGATAAAAACTTAGAATTTGTCATAAATCTACCCACGAATATCCCCACCCGTTTGGTCGGTGATCCGCTGCGATTAAACCAAGTGCTCGTTAACCTCGTGAGTAATGCAATTAAGTTCACCGAGAGCGGTGAAATTGTTATCGCAGCAACGCTTCTTGATATTAATGAGCGTGAAGTGTTCCTACGACTGTCGGTCACCGATACCGGCATTGGGATGGATGAAAGTCAGCGCGCTCGTTTATTTGATGCTTTTACGCAAGCAGATGCCTCTACTACGCGACGATTTGGAGGTACAGGCCTCGGCCTTGCAATTAGTCAACGTATCGTAAAACTCATGAACCAACACGGGTTAGGGGTGATTAGCACTATCGGCCAAGGTTCAACCTTCTTTTTAGAATTACAATTTCCTATTCAGCAAGGGTTAGATACTTCAAGTCGTGATTCACTTATTAAGCGGCTTAGCAATAAACATGTACTGGCCATTGAGGACAACTTAACAACTCGCGAAATGTTAACCGAACTGCTACGCAGCTATGCGGTCAATGTTATGAGTTGCCGTACTGCTGAAGAAGCATTACATATGTTGCAGCAGCATCACTTTGATGCCGTTATTGTCGACTGGCAACTACCCGGCATGAGTGGTATTGAGTTCTGTCAGCTCGTCCTCGCTCAGGAGCCAGAAGCGCCCCGTTTAGTGCTCGCAACCAGCTATCATGCTACCGACTTAATCGAGCAAGCCCAGCAGCTCGGAGTAGCTGAATATATTGTTAAGCCCTATACCAGCTCAGCCTTATTACGAGTATTAAGCTCTGCGTTATCGCTCAGCTCGCATGAAACGCAACCAACCCCCAATTCACCGTTGCAGGATTTCTGTCATGCCCCCGTGTTATTGGTAGAGGACAACGACATCAACCAAATGATTGCCAAAGAGATGTTGCAACAGGCTGGCTTAGCGGTAGATATTGCGAAAAACGGCCAAGAGGCGGTAGAGATGGTAAACGCCAAGACCTATGCTCTCGTTTTTATGGATATCCAGATGCCAGTCATGGATGGCTTGACAGCGGCAGAGATCATTCGTGGTCACTTCTCCTATCAGCAGCTTCCCATTATAGCGATGACTGCCAACAGCAGTAGTGAAGATATTGAACGGTCACTGGCGGCGGGTATGCAAGATCATTTAAGCAAACCCATTGATGAATCACAGCTGATTAACGCAATTAAAAAGTGGTGCGTCCGAGGGGTTTATAGTGAACGCAAAGCCAACTCATCTGCGCCCGCTCAACAAGAAGTCATTAGTTATCCCAATCATATTGATATTGATTTTCGCGGTGCCATGGAACGCCTGGGCCATAATATCCCGCTTTACCAAAGCCTCGTCGAACGGCTTTATGCAGACTATCACCAAGCACCTCAACAAGTAGTCGACTTTTTATCGAAAGGCCAACATCAGCAAGCCAAACGTTTCTTTCATTCGCTCAAAGGTGCAGCAGCCAACTTAGGTCTGACAAAGTTAAGTAACGTTGCAGCCCAACTGGAAAATAGTATGGGACGTGGCGCGATAGATGAAGTTGCGGATAATATTACCCGCTTAGACCCATTACTTGAGCAGGCAAAGCAAGCTGCGACAGATTTGGCGTTATGGCATCAGCGTCAACAAGCAACAGGACCGAAGTTATGACACGTTATTTTTTTCTGATCCCATTAGTATTGAGTTTGATTTGGTTCTTTTATTTACGTAGCAATGGCTGGACTATCAAGCAAGGGATCAAAGGATTTATCTACATTGCAGTATTTAGCGGCTTTATCGCAGCATTCTACACGTTGATGTTATGGTTAACTGGCCGTTGAAATAAATGGGGGGAAAATAACTGGCGCACCCGGGAGGATTCGAACCTCCAACCGCTCGGTTCGTAGCCGAGTACTCTATCCAGTTGAGCTACGGGTGCATCGTGGTTGGTCTTGTCAACAAATGGCGCACCCGGGAGGATTCGAACCTCCAACCGCTCGGTTCGTAGCCGAGTACTCTATCCAGTTGAGCTACGGGTGCGTTGTTGACAAATGGCGGTGAGGGAGGGATTCGAACCCTCGATAGGGCTATAAACCCTATACTCCCTTAGCAGGGGAGCGCCTTCAGCCTCTCGGCCACCTCACCGCTTACTTGTGGCGTTGAATTCTAGCGATGTTCTCACATATGTCAAACGATTTTTTGGAATTAAGCGTTTGACTGTGGGATTTTTAATCACCTCGGTTGAAATTGAATCACAACCGTCAAAAATTGAACGGTGAGGCTGCACAAAGATTACTCGTTATCGGTATTATCAACCTTGGGGGTTTCATGCTGATGTTCAGCTTGAATCCGATTATAAATTTCTTCTCGGTGCACGGCTACGTCCTTCGGGGCATTTACCCCAATGCGCACCTGATTCCCTTTTACTCCAAGCACTGTGACTGTGACGTCATCACCAATCATCAAGGTTTCACCCACTCTACGGGTTAAGATCAACATGAGCTTACTCCTTTCCCTACGTCATCGATTCCATACGGCTTAACAGTCACTAACACCGTATTGCTCGCGTGGCTAAGTTAACACGCTGGCGAGGATATGACAATTGTTATGTTACCCGTGGGCTATTCTGCCTATATTTCCACCAGAAACAGATAAGATACCCATATGTTAGCAGGGAAGTTCTAGTGAAAGTACTCGCCTTGGCATTGCTTGTCTGTATTATCAGGCTGTTTATCTCAATAGCTCATCAAGTTTGGCTTGTGCAGCAGCTAATGCATCTGCCAAGCGACTCACATCGCTACCGCCAGCTTGCGCAAGATCAGGGCGACCACCGCCCTTCCCACCAACGACAGCCGCTGCCTCATTTACAACATCACCGGCACGTACCCGAGCGGTCAAATCTTTGGTCACACCAACAATCAAGCTAACTTTACCTTCAGCCGCTAATCCTAAAACGACTACTCCAGATTGTAGCTGATTTTTTAGATCATCAACCATATTTCGCAGCGCCTTTGCTTCAATATTTGAAACTTCTGCGATGATTACCTTTACCCCGTGGATAGTGATAGCATCATTAACCAAGTTCGAACCCGCATGAGCTGCAAGCTTCTGGTTAAGTTCGTCAATTGTACGCTCGAGTTGTCGACTGCGCTCTAACTGCTGATGCACCCTTTCTGCAACATGCGTAGGATCAGTTTTAAGTAACTCGGCGGCGTGACGTAGTTGCTGTTGTTGCTGCAAGGTGTAAAGTACGGCGCCAGCGCCACTGACTGCCTCAATACGACGAACTCCTGAAGCAATACCTGACTCTGCCACAATCCGTACCAAGCCAATGTCACCAGTACGATTAACATGAGTACCACCACAAAGCTCCATAGAATAGTTACCAATGGTAAGCACTCGTACATCATTGTCGTATTTTTCGCCAAATAATGCTATCGCACCTGCTGCTTGTGCTTGTTCAATAGGCATAACATTCGCTACGACAGGAATGTTTTTGATGATTTCGGCGTTAATTTGCCGCTCAATCAGATCTAACTGCTGGGGCGTTACTGCCTCGTAATGAGAAAAATCAAAACGCAACCGCTCCGCTGTTACAAGCGAGCCTTTCTGCACCACGTGTTCCCCGAGTACATTGCGCAACGCTGCGTGCAACAAGTGTGTCGAGGTGTGATTCCGTTTAATTGCCTCCCGTCGTTCCACATCAACGTGCGCCGCTAAGGTATCGCCAACCTTGAGTGTTCCATTAGCTTGACCATGGTGTGCAATCGCTTTACCTATGTATTGCGTATCGGTGACAGTGAACTCGATTTCTTGCTTGGTTAATTTTCCTGTATCACCAACTTGACCACCACTTTCCGCATAAAATGGCGTTCGTGACAAGATAACAATACCTTGTGTTTCGGCTGGTAATTCATCCACTGCTTGCCCATCAACGTACAGCTCGACCACAGTGGATTCATCACTTTGGCTAACATAGCCAGAAAACTCGGTGTGTACCGAAGACTTCAAACGCTGGTTATAGTCCACGCCAAACGTTGACGCTTGCTGCGCCCGTTGACGTTGTTTCTCCATTTCAGCATGGAAGCCTTCTTCATCAATTGTTAAACCTTTTTCACGGACGATATCTGCCGTTAGGTCCATCGGAAAGCCGTAAGTATCATAGAGCTTGAACACGACCTCACCCGAGAGGACATCACCAGCTAATTCAGCAATCGCATCATGCAGGATAGCCAACCCTCGCTCTAGAGTTTTACCGAACTGCTCTTCTTCCCGTTTCAAGGCATCTTCAATAATGCGCTGCTTGGCCTGTAATTCTGGATATGCTTCACCCATTTGCTGCACCAAACTAGCCACTAGGCGATAGAAAAACGCTCCTTTTGCACCCAGCATGCTGCCATGGCGCACAGCACGGCGGATAATACGGCGTAATACGTACCCACGCCCTTCATTCGATGGCTGCACGCCATCAGCAATAAGGAAACTACAAGAGCGGATATGATCGGAAATGACGCGCAATGACTTACTCGACAAATCTTGGGTGCCAATGATATTAGCGGCATCGCGAATTAATGCTTGGAATAAATCGATATCATAATTGCTGTGAACATGTTGCATTACTGCAGCAATACGTTCCAGCCCCATGCCCGTATCTACCGATGGTTTTGGCAGTGGCAGCAATGTGCCATCCGCTTGGCGGTTATACTGCATGAATACCAAATTCCAGATTTCAATGTAACGGTCACCATCTTCTTCTGGTGTTCCAGGAGGACCGCCCCAGACGTCCTCACCATGGTCATAGAAAATCTCAGAGCAAGGTCCACAAGGGCCAGTATCCCCCATCGCCCAGAAGTTATCTTTAGCACCGATGCGGGAAATACGATCAGCAGGCACACCAATATGGTTTGCCCAAATATCATAGGCTTCGTCATCTTCGGTAAACACTGTGACCCATAGTTTTTCCGCTGGGATTTGCAGCACTTGGGTTAAAAACTCCCACGCATATTCTATCGCTTCTTTTTTGAAGTAATCGCCGAAGCTAAAATTACCAAGCATCTCAAAAAACGTATGATGGCGAGCAGTATAGCCCACGTTCTCTAGGTCATTATGTTTACCACCAGCGCGGATACACCGTTGGGCAGAGGTGGCCCGCGTGTAATCACGCTGCTCATCACCTAAAAACACGTCTTTAAAGGGCACCATGCCCGCATTAGTGAATAAAAGTGTCGGGTCATTCCCTGGAATTAAAGATGCTGATGGGACCCGTTGATGTCCCTTCGCCGCAAAAAACGCAAGAAACGCTTCGCGGATTTCCGCACTGGTCATATGCATGGACGGTTTCCTAATGACATTTTGGAGTGAAATTTTGCTGATTATATGAGTAAAAATACTATCACGAAATACCCTAGCGCACTAGTCCGACGCCGCTATTCGTTGCTGCTCTAGGGCTTGTTTTATTTGGTCAAGACGGTATCCGCGTTGCATTAAATATCGCATCATTCGATTCAACTCTTTCTGGTCGCGAGGTGGCTGCTGACCGAAACGGCGCACTAAACGGTCGTAACAGTGAGCCGCCCAATTAGGTTGCAGTTCCGCGATTAACTGCTCAAGCATTTCTGTTTGAATACCTTTTTGATAGGCTACTGCTCTAATTTTTTGAATGCCATCACCACGTGCCAAACAGTTGCGTAACCACACATCCAAATAGCGCGCATCACTTTGCCACCCTTGTTGTTCTGCTTTCGTTAGAACCTTTTCGATAATTTCGTGGTCAAAACCTCGTTGCTGAAGTTTTTGGCGTAATTCAAGGGCACTGTGTTCACGCCGAGCAAGTAAACGCACCAAAACTTCTTCTGCTTGTTGACAATCATTATTTAAACTATCAGTCATAAGGCTCACATTACTTTAACTAGGAACTGTTATGTCATATCGTTATGCAATTTTACTGTTACTGGTCAGCACTACTTTAATTGGCTGTCAACCTGTGGTCAAAAGTGACCAACAGCATACCATTCATGTCACCGGACATGCAGTAACCGCAGTGGCACCTAACCAAGCTCATATCACCTTTAATATCGAACAAGAAGGGGCTGATCTAAGTGAATTAAAGCAACATATTGATCAAACAACAACGGCTATTCTCAGTGCGTTACGTGATCATCACGTTGCTGACGACGACATAACCTCATACAACATTCAAGCCGGCCCGCGGTATGACTACGTCGATGGAACACGTGTTCAACGTGGTTTCAGTGCGTCACGTTCAATTAAGGTATATTTAGCAGATCTCAGCCACTACGATGGGATTATTAATGATGCGTTTAAAGCTGGCGCAACGCATCTTAATCAAGTGCAATTTAGTGTTCGTGAGGCTGAAGATATTTATCAACAATTACTTGCCCAAGCAGTGCAGCACGCGCAACAAAAAGCCAGTAAGATAGCTGCTGCTAGCCAACGTCAATTGGGCCCAGTGGTCGAGGTTCATGAGGCAAGTTACGCACCACCAACACGCCAAGAAGTAATGCTTAGAATGGCCAGTGATAGTGTTAACGTTAGTTTGCCTGGTAAAAATGATATGCAGGCGCAGGTCTCTGTCACCTTCGCTATAGAACCCTAACTCACTACAATGTCGTCGGGGGTGTGCAACGTCATACAATGTAGCGCACCTCCAGCTTTAATAAACTCATCTGCCGCCACTCCAATCACCGTCAGTTCTGGTGCAGCGTTACGAAGTGCTGCTAACGCATCAACATCAGAGTCGATTCCAAAAGTGGGTACCACCACAACGTCACCCACTCGAACAAAGTTAACGTAACTCGCCAGCAAAGGGTGAACACCACGCGGAAATACATCCTTACTTGGCTGTATACTAACGTACTCAGCTGCAACCGGTTGTATTGGTTCTGGCTGCGGCACCTGAATAATACGATAGGATTGTCCAGCGCAATTGCGCCAACTCCGAGCTCGCTCTAATTGAGCTTGATAATGTTCAACGTAAAGCCCATCCGGTCGAGGCATCGATAATACTAATGTATCCGCCGTCAAAAATTGAATTTGATTATCAACATGGCCACCGGTTTCATCGGCTGGATGGGCAAAATCCAACCAAAATACTTGCTGTAATCCTAATTGCTCAGTAAAGAAGTGGGTTAATTCAGGTCGCGACCAACGAGAATTATTGCGAAGAATACTAGCACCGTGCACGATGGCAGTGCCTGCTCCATCTGTAGTGATCGCACCTCCTTCCAATACCATCGCATGATATTTGAAAGAAACGTGACAGCGCTGTGCAAAAGCTTCAGCAAATAGCTGATCGTCACGAAAATCAGGGTACAACCCATGCCATGCTGAAAACTGAAATCCGTGTGCAATCAGCCGTCCTGTGCCGCGATGTTGTGTCCACAACGGGCCAATATCACGTGCCCATGCATCATTGTAGGCAATAGGAAGACAGGGGATGTAGTCTGGCAACACGCGTTGAGCAGCTTCCAGTTGGGTGGGATGAATACCAAACCATAGTGGATGATGCGACTGTAGTTGTTCAGCAAAAGCGATCAACTGCCGCTGAGCCGGTTGTCCATGCTCACGCCATACATCATTGCGAAAAGGCCACAACGTGAGTAGTGGCCCAGTCAATTGCCAATCTGCTAATAACATCATTTTCTACTACTGGGACGCTTAGAGGTTGGTTTTCGCGGTACTTTCGCCTTAATTTTATCTGCATTAACTCGCCGTGCGCGAGCATAGCGTTTTTGCCGCGATTCAGTTTTTCTCGGATCAATAAACGTCCGCGTTTCCGGAGGTAAACCGACTAACTCACGTAAATAGTTAATGGTAGTGAGTGGCATTTCTGCCCAACCACTTTGTGGTAACCCTTGCTCCAACTTAATGTTGCCGTAGCGAATACGGATCAAACGACTGACTTGAACTCCTTGCGATTCCCACAAACGCCGCACTTCACGATTACGGCCTTCCGTTAAAACCACACGGAACCATTGGTTCATCCCTTCACCACCGCCTCGCTTTATCTCTTTGAACGACGCCATACCGTCTTCCAGTTGCACACCTTGTTTGAGCTTACGCAACATCGCCTCAGTCACTTCGCCAAATACGCGTACTGAGTACTCGCGTTCAATTTCGTGCATTGGGTGCATAAGCCGGTTTGCTAACTCACCATCGGTGGTAAACAATAATAAGCCCGAAGTATTTATATCGAGCCGACCAACCGCAACCCAACGTGCACCTTGAACGCGCGGCAGGCGATCATAAACTGTCGGGCGACCTTCTGGGTCACGACGTGTACATAACTCACCTTCTGGTTTGTGATACATCAATACCCGACAAACCACATCCTCTGGTGGTTTAATAGTGACTTCATGACCATCAATACGCACGACTGCGTTAGCGTCAATTCGTTCACCTAAGGTTGCAACTTTACCGTTAACACTAACTCGGCCGGCAGCTATCTTTGCTTCTAACTCACGGCGGGAGCCGTGCCCAGAACGTGCTAATACTTTTTGCAGCTTTTCACTCATAGAACGTTATTACTCTTCGTTGGTCGCTCTCTCAGCGGTTATTTCAAGTTTAATCTGAGCGATCTGCCCGGGTTGATCTGCTGTCGTAGCTGGCTCCGGAATTGCAGGCAATTCAGATAAGTCTCGTAAACTAAAATAATCTAAAAATTCTGATGTTGTGGCATAAAGTTGGGGGCGTCCTGGAACTTCACGGTGCCCAACCACTTTAATCCAACCACGCTCTTGCAAGGTTTTCATAATTGTCGAACTAACACTGACCCCCCGTATTTCTTCAATATCACCACGGGTAATGGGTTGGCGATAGGCAATAAGAGCCAGGGTTTCAAGCAACGCTTGTGAATAACGCACCGGCTTTTCTTGCCACAACCGACCTATTATACCACCCAACTCACTGCGTGTCTGAAATCGATAACCAGATGCCACGTGAATTAATTGCACACCTCGCTCTTGGTAATCCGCTTGCAATTCGTTTAGAACCTCCTTGACTTGTTTGCGGGTCACATTTTCTGCCGCAAAATGGTCAACCAACTGCTGCTCTGTTAGTGGCGCTTCAGCGACAAACAGCAACGCTTCAATCGCTTGCTTAAGTTGTTGAATGAGCATAAATCTGTTCTCGATGTGTCACATGAATTTCAGTGAATGGATTCACCTGTACTACTTCGACTAATGCTTCTTTTACTAATTCTAAGATGGCCAAGAAGCTGACAACAACACCAGCTCTGCCTTCATGTGGTTCAAACAAATCACTCAGCCGCAGCCGCTTTTTATGCTGCAACAAATCAAGTATACGGCTCATGCGTTCTCGTGTTGACAACTTTTCACGCTGTACTTGGTGGCTGTTCAGTAGTTTTGCTTGAGCTAATGCTTCGCTCATTGCCAACGCCAGCTCATGTAACACAACTTCTGGCAATGGAGATTCAACCGTTTCACGTGCTGTGGTGTTAGCGTGAGCAACAAAAAAGTCACGCTCTGCTTGGGGCAGGTTATCCAAGTGTTGAGCACCTTGGCGGATGGCTTCGTACTCTCGCAATCGACGCACTAACTCTGCCCGTGGATCAACATCTTCTTCCTCGTCTGAGGCAGGTCGCGGTAACAGCATGCGGCTTTTAATCTCTGCCAGCATCGCTGCCATAACCAAATAATCAGCCGCTAATTCCAGCTTCAAATCCTTCATCATCTCAACATACTCCATGTATTGTTGAGTGATAGGTAGAATAGGTAATTCAATAATATCTAATTTTTGCCGACGGATCAGATACAGCAACAAATCCATAGGACCGGCAAAGGTTTCTAAAATAAGTTCAAGTGCATCGGGTGGAATATAGAGATCATCCGGCTTTTCAAGCACCGGTTTGCCACGGACAAAGCCCAGTGGCAAGGATTGTTGCTGTCTCAAACTCGTATCCTGACTGCTCATCGCAATCTAAACACCAATAAATGGTTGAATATCACCTGCCCCTTCACGAACAATCTTGACTTCACCATCAGCTAAATCAATCACCGTCGTTGGCTCTTCACCACGGTTATTGCCATCAATAATGAGATCGACTTGATTCCCCAAGTGCTCACGAATTTCATATGGGTCAGACTCTGCAAAGTCATGATCATCCAGTACTAAACTGGTCGACATCAGCGGTTCTTTTAACGTCTCCAATAATGCCATCACAATCGGGTCGGGTGACACCCGAATACCGATGGTTTTACGTTTTGGATTGAGTAATCGCCGCGGTACTTCTTTAGAGCCTTTTAAAATGAATGTGTAAGGCCCTGGAGTATTATTTTTTAATAACCTAAATACCCAATTATCTACTTTTGCATAGGTTGCTAGTTCAGATAAATCACGACACATCAAAGTAAAATGATGATCTTTATCTAAATTTCTAATTTGGCAAATACGTTCAACCGCACTTTTATCTCCAATACGGCAACCGATGGCGTAACCTGAATCCGTTGGATAAATAACAACACCACCTTGCATAATGATATCAGCCGATAGTTGAATCAAGCGTTGCTGTGGGTTATCTGGGTGAATGGAATAAAATTGACTCATCGTTGGTGTATTAACCTCGCCTGCATCTTAGTATTTTGTAAACCAATTACCACACTGTCCATATTGGCACACAGTGGTCAGGTAGACAAAGATTTTTGCCAAGATCACGCCAACGCATAGGATAATGAAAATCAGAACCAACTGACGCTGCTAAACCTATCTCTTTAGCAAAGGTTGCAAGTGCCGCTCGTTCCCCAGGGGGCTGTACGCTAATCGCGACTTCAACCCCTGTAACACCCACAACCTTCGCCTCACAGAGTAGTCGACGCAACCATTTGTTACTAAGCTGATAAGCATGCGGATGCGCAATGACCGCAACCCCACCTGCTGCTATGATTGCCTCTGCAGCTTCAGCAATAGTTACCCATTGCGTTGGCACATAAGCTTGCTGGCCTTTCCTAAGGTAACGTTGAAAAGCTTTTTCAAAGGAACTGACCCAACCTTCACTGACCAAGGCGTCCGCTAAGTGTTTTCGGGTTGGCATGGTTACTGCTTGCGCTAATGGTGGATCAATCATAACACCTGCAGCGTGCAATTTAGCCACCATTTGTTGATAACGGTGGCGACGCCGTTCTTGCTGCTGCATTAAAAGTTTCTGGATACTTGCTGCTTGGCTATCAAAATTCAATCCAACCACATGAATTTCAAATTGTTCCCACGTACAGGTAATCTCAGTGCCGGTTATGAGTTCTAATGGTAATTGGTGCTGCGCAATATATTGTTGAGCTTCCGCCACACCGG
Organism: Pseudidiomarina indica; assembly: GCA_029279945.1. Classification (GTDB taxonomy): domain Bacteria; phylum Pseudomonadota; class Gammaproteobacteria; order Enterobacterales; family Alteromonadaceae; genus Pseudidiomarina; species Pseudidiomarina indica_A. Next base: position 106,865 of record JAJUHK010000003.1, read on the forward strand.
CAATGGAATCATGATCGGTCAACGCTAGGTGCGTCACACCATTGATGCATGCTCGTTCAACCAGCTCGGCGGGGCTCAGCACCCCGTCCGAATAATGACTATGACAATGTAAATCGTAATGAAACGTTGGGCTAGATACGTGCTGCAAGCTCTGCTCCTTGACGAATTGCCCGTTTTGCATCAAGTTCAGCGGCTACATCAGCGCCCCCGATAAGGTGAACCGACTGCCCTTGCGCGATCAATGAATCGTGCAATTCCCGCTGTGGTAATTGCCCTGCCGCTACGACAATAGTGTCAACGGCGAGCAGTTGCTCAGCGCCATCGACTTCGATCCACAGGCCCTCGTCGGTGATTTTCTTGTAAGTCACTCCTGCCATCATGGTAACGCCTTTTTTCGCTAACGTAGCGCGATGTACCCAACCGGAGGTTTTTCCTAATCCAGCTCCCACTTTTGACGTCTTCCGCTGCAGTAACCATACTTCTCGTGGGCTAGATTCTGGCTGTGGTGGCATTAATCCACCGCGGTTGCTATAACTTTCATCAACCCCCCACACCTGTGACCATTCCTTGATATCCAATGTCGGTGAATGCTCTGTAGTTAAGTATTCAGCAAGGTCAAAACCAATCCCACCCGCACCTATGATGGCAACCTTTTTACCTACCGGGCGGTGATCGCGAAGGACATCCAAATAACCAAGCACCTTCGGGTGATCATGCCCAGCGATATTAATTTTACGCGGCACTACTCCTGTTGCTAAGACCACCTCATCATACTGCTGCTGTTGCGCGACGATAGCAGTAAAACGAGTATTTAGATGCAGCTTCACACCTGTTTCTTGCAAACGCTCACGAAAATACCGAATAGTCTCATGAAATTCTTCTTTGCCAGGAATCTGCTTAGCGTAATTAAATTGTCCGCCAATATCCTTATCGGCTTCAAATAAATCAACGTGGTGGCCTCGTTCTGCGGCACGGCATGCAAATTCTAACCCTGCCGGACCGGCACCTACCACAGCGATACGTTTTGCAACCGGGGTTGGTGTAAATACCAGTTCAGTTTCGTAGCACGCTTGTGGGTTGACTAAACAGCTGGCGCGTTTATTCTCAAACACATGATCTAAACAGGCTTGGTTACAGGCAATACAGGTATTAATTTTTTCGGGTTGACCTTGTTGGGCTTTTACCACGAAAAACGGATCTGCCAATAATGGCCGCGCCATTGAGACCATATCTGCAGTACCATCCGCCAGCAGCTGTTCAGCGATCTCTGGTGTGTTGATACGGTTAACTGCAACCACCGGAATGCTAAGCTGCTCTCTCACTTTCTTCGTAATCCAACCAAATGCTGCCCGAGGTACCGATGTTACTATGGTTGGTACACGAGCTTCATGCCAACCAATACCACTATTGATAATAGTCACTCCGGCTTGTTCAACCGCTTTACCTAGCTCAATCACTTCATCAAAGGTATTGCCGTCAGGGACTAAATCCAACATGGATAAACGATAAATAATAATGAATTCAGGCCCTACCGCTGCTCGAATGGCGCGAATAATTTCCAATGGAAAACGACTACGATTTTCAAAGGAGCCCCCCCAACGGTCAGTACGCTTATTGGTGCGCGGACAAATAAATTGGTTTATTAAGTATCCTTCGGATCCCATCACCTCGACACCATCATAACCGGCCTGTTGAGCCAGCCGTGCGGCACGAGCAAAATGGCGAATGGTAGTTTGAATTTGGCGTTCAGTGAGAGCGTGTGGCTTAAACGGGTTTATCGGCGCTTTAATTCGGCTAGGTGCTACAGCAAACGGGTGGTACGCATAACGCCCAGTATGCAAAATCTGCATACAAATTTTTCCGCCTTCAGCATGTACGGCTTTGGTGATCAAACGATGCTTCTTAACATGCCAGGGGCGGCTAAGTTCGCTACCAAAAGGGCTAATACGGCCACGAAAATTGGGACTGATACCGCCGGTAACAATGAGCCCAACCCCACCGCGTGCACGTTCTGCATAAAACGCAGCAAGCTTTGCGAAACCGTTTTTTTCTTCTTCTAAACCGGTGTGCATGGAACCCATCAGCACCCGATTCTTGAGCTGAGTAAAACCTAAATCTAATGGTTGAAATAAATGTGGATATCGCATTGCCACTGTGACCTCAACTTAAACAAGTGTTTGAATCAAGTCACTGTACTAATTTTTAACTAAAAATAATAGCCAATATTGATATTGAACCGAGTGTTAGTGTCTTTCGCATCGCCACTCATACTACCACCAACAAAGGGCTGGTTTCTTGCTGCGACGAGATCAAAGTAAGTGTATAAGCCACCAGCTGTCACCGCCATTCCCAACACATTCATGAGTGTATCTTCTTGATAAAAACGTTTGTTTGTCATCAAACTAAAGTCGTTATAAAACGTTAAGTTAGTTATGGGCCCGATGTTAACCGGCAGGCTGTAAGCAACATTGGCTGAATACAATGTTGCTTTGGTTGGAATGGTGTCATAGTACGCATAGGCGCCGATCACAATCCCTTGATTTGCGACATCTAAATTATATTCATACTGAGTCACCTGACCCATGAATGTCCAACGATCGTAATTGTACAAACCATGCAGCGCCCATGCGGTGCGATCGCCGACGGTATCCACACCATTATTCATATCTCCCCATTGCAATGAGGCACCGAACTCCGCAGACTGCAGTTCGTCAATGTTCCATTTACGCACGCCACGCAAAGCCCAACTATTCGTTTCTGCCGCCAAAGCAATAGGTTCGTCATACAAATCTTCACCCACTAATCGGATACCAACCGGGTCATAAGCATAGCGATCGGCCTTACTTGAAGCCCCACTGTTGGCCCCACCAAGTTCATCGTTTTTAAAGAACGCGATATCAAAGTCCCAGTCGTCCCCTCGGTACAGCAACTTGGCGCCTAAATCGTGATCGTCTTCAAGTCCGACATAAAAATTGGAACTGAAAAAGTAGTTATTGGCGTTATACGGATGATTTCCAAAAGGAACTTTAGTTACGCCTAGTTGGCCCTGCCATTGCTCGGTAAAGTTGTAGCCAACCCACGCATGTTGAACCACATCCATATACTGGAACCAGCGGTATTGAGCGGATAAAATGACATCCCCAATTTCGCCACTGAAATCAATTCGGAATAGATCGAAAACAAAATCTCCCCCGCGCTCTTTGGCGGGTTGATCATAATCTGCCCACACATATTGAGCACGAACTGCGCCACCGATTCGAATCGGCGGGTTTTGAGCTGTTTGCACCTCTTCTTCTCGTTGTTCAACGTGTGCTTCCAAGGTCTTTCCTTGCACCTTTTGACGCGCCACAACTTTCTGCTCCAGCTCAACCACCCGCTGTTTTAAGGCTTCGATTTGCTCGATTAATACTTTGAGTTCTTCCTCTGTAGATAACTCTTGCGCTGCCACGGATGTCACCGCAAGGCTTACTGCAACGGTCACTGCACATGACAGTTTGACCATTATTGATACTCCTCCTTTAACGTAAAACATGTAAAAAATGCATATGTTTGTGGTAATGCTCGATTAAATCACTAATCACCGCATCCCGTGACCAGCCTAAAATATCGTAATCTTGTCCCCCTTCGCGCAGATGAACCTCGGCACGGTAGTAGGTATGCTCGTCTGGCGAGGCATTAGGGTCATTCTCGTTGTAGGTGAACGAGGGTTGAACATGAGCCGCCAACTGAACTTGATAGATAAAATCCAGCTCTTCGCCATGCATCACTCGAAAGGTTTTAACACTCTGATCATCCAACTCGAGCTCGACGCTTAAACCGGCCTGACGAAGTTCTTCCGCCACCTCGTTTAATGCCGGTTGAACCACTTGCTTCAAAAAGCGTTGCCCGACCATTAAGCTTGGAAAATCAATAATCGTATGAAGTCGTTCTCGCCAGTTTTGGTGACTCACTGCGGACGCCATCAAATAATTATTCTGCAAGGTCTCTTTCTTATAGACATCCACCTGCAACGCCCGGACTAAGCCATAGGTTGCTATCAATAACACGATAGTGAACGGCAAGGCACTCGCAATCGCCATTGTTTGCAGCGCGCCCAACCCTCCTGCCAATAACAGGATAATTGCGACCAAGCCGGCCCCAGCGGCCCAAAAAATTCGTTGCCACACGGGGGTGTCGTTGCGCCCATTCGAACATAACATGTCCACCACCATGGACCCGGAGTCCGCTGAGGTCACAAAAAACACCACCACCATTAAGGTGCCGATAACACTCAAGATGCGACTCCAAGGGAACTGCTCAAAAAAGACGAACAAAGCAACAGACACATCCTGTTGTACCATTTCACCCAATGACGCCACCCCTTGGTTAATAATCAGCTCAATGGCGGAGTTACCAAAAAATGTCATCCACATGAGAGTGAAACCAGAGGGCACCAGCAATACCCCCAGCACGAATTCCCGAATGGTTCGGCCACGGGAAATTCGAGCAATGAACAAGCCTACGAAAGGAGCCCAACTTAGCCACCAGCCCCAGTAGAAAATGGTCCAACCGCCAATCCAATCGGTTTTTTCATAGGCAAACAAGTTAAAGGTGTTGCTCACTAAGTCCGACACGTAAGCTCCAGTATTTTGAACAAAGGCTTGTAACAAGAACACCGTCGGCCCCAGTAATAGAACGAAGAGCAATAACAACACGGCTAAGACAATATTCAACTCAGACAAACGACGAATTCCTTTATCTAAGCCGGTTGTTACCGATACCACGGCGAGTGCTGTAACCCCGATAATCAGCAAAACTTGTACCGTGTCAGATACGGGAACATCAAACAGGTAATTAAAACCTGCATTGATTTGAGTCACCCCGTAGCCTAATGAAGTGGCAATACCAAATACGGTGCCAATGACGGCAAAAACATCCACCGCATGCCCGATTGGCCCATAAATTTTATCCCCAATCAGCGGGTATAACGCAGAGCGCAACGTGAGTGGCAGGCCGTGACGATAAGCAAAAAATGCCAGAATCAACGCAACAATGGCGTAAATGGCCCAGGCATGCAGTCCCCAATGGAAAAATGTAATTTTCATCGCTTCGCGGGCTGCATCAACGGACCCTGGCTCTGCCACCGGTGGTGCTAAAAAGTGCATCACAGGTTCGGCCACCCCGAAAAACATGAGGCCAATCCCCATCCCTGCTGAGAACAACATCGCAAACCAAGAGATGCGAGAGTAATCAGGTTCCGAATGGTCGGGACCGAGTTTGATGGTGCCCATTCGGGAAAATCCAAGGTAAACCACGCTGAGTAAAATAATTGCGACCGCAAGCACGTAGAACCAGCTTGCATTGATGATGATTGCACTCTGTACCGCATCAAACCATCGACTTGCGATGTCAGGAACGGTTGCTGCGAAAATAATAATGAGTGTGATTAATCCAGCGGCACTATAAAAAACAGGCGGGTTCAACTTGGCGAGGGATTGTTTATCCGTCATGGAATTTCCTTGGCTTCCTGTGAAAATTTCTCTCTATTATAGCCAACCAGCGGATTTTTTTCTAAGCGCAAAAAAAAACGGCTTCTCGAAAGAAGCCGTTTTATATCACGGGTATGTTGTCTAACTCGCGTGGCGATTAGATAACAATCGCGCGCTCTACAATTTCAACAAGCGCCCAAGACTTAGTCTTAGAGACTGGACGAGTTTCGCGAATAATCACGGTATCGCCAACTTTGCACTCGTTGTTTTCGTCGTGTGCGTGTAACTTAGTTGTACGAGTAATGTACTTCCCATAGATTGGGTGTTTTACACGGCGGGTTACTGCAACAGTGATAGATTTATCCATCTTGTCACTAACAACACGACCTTGCAGAGTACGAACACGTTTTTCTTCAGCCATTACGCACCTGCCTTTTGCTTCAAGATAGTTTTCACACGTGCAATATCACGACGCACTTGCTTCAACAAATGGGTTTGATTCAACTGACCAGTTGCAGCTTGCATACGTAAGTTAAATTGCTCACGACGCAAACCTAACAACTCTTCGTTCAGTTGCTCAACGGTTTTTTCTCTCAGTTCGTTCGCTTTCATTACATCACCGTCCGAGTAACAAAGGTGGTTTTGAATGGTAGCTTACGTGCCGCAAGCTCGAACGCTTCGCGTGCGATATCTTCCGATACACCATCAATTTCATACAGGACACGACCTGGCTGAATCTGGGCTACCCAGTATTCCACGCTACCCTTCCCTTTACCCATACGCACTTCAAGTGGCTTCTGTGTAATTGGTTTGTCTGGGAACACGCGGATCCAAATTTTACCTTGACGTTTAATATGACGCGTCATGGCACGACGAGCTGCTTCGATCTGGCGAGCAGTCATACGACCACGCTCAACCGATTTCAAACCGAAAGTACCGAAGCTGATCTTGTTACCTGCTTGCGCCAAGCCACGGTTGCGGCCCTTATGTACCTTACGGAATTTAGTACGCTTTGGTTGTAACATATCGTATCTCCTTACTTACGGCCTTTAGGGCGCTTAGCTGGAGCTGCTGGTTTTTCTTCAGCAACTGGCATGCCACCAAGAACTTCGCCTTTGAAGATCCAAACTTTGACACCAAGGATACCGTAAGTGGTGCTGGCTTCAGCGGTAGCGTAATCGATGTCCGCACGCAAAGTATGCAATGGAACTCGACCTTCGCGGTACCATTCGGTACGTGCGATTTCTGCACCGCCTAAACGACCGCTCACTTCAACTTTGATACCTTTAGCGCCAAGGCGCATTGCGTTTTGTACTGCACGCTTCATCGCACGACGGAACATTACGCGGCGCTCTAATTGGCCAGCAATATTTTCCGCAACCAATTGAGCATCAAGCTCTGGCTTACGTACTTCTGAAATATTAATTTGCGCAGGAACGCCTGTTAATTTAGAAATTGCTTGACGCAGCTTCTCAACATCTTCGCCTTTTTTACCAATCACAACGCCTGGGCGTGCCGTGTGAATAGTTACACGGATGCTCTTCGCTGGACGCTCAATGACGATACGAGATACTGACGCATTAGCCAGTTCTTTCATCAACATTGTACGAACCAAGTGGTCGCTGTGCAGGTTATCTGCGAAATCTTTCGTATTCGCGAACCAGGTTGAATTCCATGGTTTGGTGATACCTAGGCGAATACCATTAGGATGTACTTTCTGACCCATAATTTTATCTCCTAGCTATCTGAAACAACCACGGTAATGTGGCTGGTACGCTTAAAGATACGATCAGCACGACCTTTCGCACGAGGTTTGATGCGTTTCATGGTAGGACCTTCGTCAACCATTACTTTTGCAACTTTTAACTCATCGATGTCGGCACCTTCGTTGTGCTCAGCATTCGCAATCGCTGACTCTAAAACCTTTTTCAACAACGCTGCTGCTGATTTTGGGCTGTAGTTCAGGATGTCCAGTGCCTTCGCTACTGGCAAGCCCCGAATTTGGTCAGCAACCAACCGGCCTTTTTGCGCAGAAAGGCGAGCAAACTTGTGAATAGCAATAGCTTCCATCTTCTGTCTCCCTTAGCGTTTCTTCGCTTTCTTATCAGCGACGTGGCCACGATAAGTGCGGGTTGGTGCGAATTCACCTAGCTTATGACCAATCATTTCATCAGTAATGAACACTGGTACATGCTGGCGACCGTTATGAACAGCAATAGTTAAGCCGATCATATCTGGGATAATCATTGAACGACGGGACCAAGTTTTAATTGGCTTTTTGTCCCCGGCTTCCAACGCTTTCTCCACCTTATTCAATAGGTGAAGGTCAATAAATGGACCTTTTTTAAGAGAACGTGGCATGTCTAATCCTCAACTCTTATTTGTTGCGACGACGTACGATGAAGCTATCTGTACGCTTGTTCTTACGGGTCTTATAACCCTTGGTTGGAATACCCCATGGAGTAACCGGATGACGGCCACCTGAAGTACGTCCCTCACCACCACCGTGCGGGTGATCAACTGGGTTCATTGCTACACCACGTACGCTTGGACGAATTCCGCGCCAACGTGCTGCACCTGCTTTACCCAACTGACGCAGCATGTGTTCTGCGTTACCCACTTCACCGATGGTTGCACGGCAATCTGCGAAAATGCGGCGCATTTCGCCAGAACGCAAACGCACAGTAACGTAAGCACCTTCACGTGCTAACAACTGTACTGATGCACCTGCTGAACGAGCCAGCTGAGCACCTTTGCCAGGCTTCATTTCGATCGCATGAATCACTGAACCCACTGGAATGTTACGCAGTGGCAGTGCGTTACCGTTTTTGATTGGCGCGTCTGAACCAGACATGATTTGATCGCCAGCCTTCATGCCTTTTGGAGCAAGAATGTAACGACGCTCACCGTCTGCATACAACACCAACGCGATATTCGCTGAACGGTTTGGATCATATTCCAAACGCTCAACAGTCGCTGGGATACCATCTTTGTCGCGCTTAAAGTCGATCATACGGTAGTGTTGCTTGTGACCACCGCCGATGTGACGAACTGTAATACGACCATTATTATTACGACCACCTTTCTTGTTGTTTTTATCCAACAAAGGGGCGTATGGCTTGCCTTTATACAGGTCTTCGTTAACCACTTTAACAACGTGGCGACGACCTGGAGACGTAGGCTTACACTTAACTAATGCCATGTGAATTCCTCCTGTTACTCAGCGCCGCCGACGAAGTCGATGTCCGCACCTTCTTTCAGGGTGACATACGCTTTTTTCCAGTCGCTACGCTTACCAAAGCGCATACCGGTACGTTTGGTTTTGCCTTTGACGTTCACAGTACGAACGCTATCCACTTCAACTTCAAACAGTTTCTCAACTGCTGCTTTGATCTGTGGTTTAGTGGCATCTTTCGCTACTTTAAAGACGACAGTGTTAGCTGTTTCTGCAGACGTTGTTGACTTTTCAGAAACGTGAGGAGCCAAGATCACAGTTAGCAAACGTTCTTCGCGCATCATGATAACACCTCCTCGATTTGCTTCACTGCGTCAGCAGTCATTAAGACTTTCTCAAAAGCAATCAAGCTTACAGGGTCAAGACCTTGCACATCACGGACATCAACTTTATGCAAGTTGCGTGCTGCTAAGAATAAGTTCTCGTCAACTTCTTTAGTCACGATAAGAACGTCGTTCAAGTCCATCGCCTTCAACTGAGCAACTAACGCTTTAGTTTTTGGTGTTTCAACACCGAATTTCTCAACCACGATTAAGCGATCTTGACGAACAAGTTCAGACAAGATGCTTTTCATTGCACCGCGGTACATTTTCTTGTTTACTTTTTGCTCGTGGTTACGTGGCTTCGCTGCAAAGGTCGTACCACCAGAGCGCCAAATTGGGCTGCGGATAGTACCTGCGCGAGCGCGACCAGTACCCTTCTGACGCCATGGCTTTTTGCCACCGCCAGATACTTCAGAACGCGTTTTTTGTGCTTTAGTGCCTTGGCGTGCGCCAGCAGCATAAGCAACGACTACCTGATGAATCAAAGCTTCGTTGAACTCGCGTCCAAAGGTAGCTTCGGAAACTTCAAGAGCGCCTTTTGCGTCTTTTAATGTTAATTCCATCACCATTCTCCTCAGACGTTACGCCTTAGCCTTGACTGCTGGCTTGACGATAACATCGCCGCCAATAGCACCAGGGACAGCACCGCGAATTAGCAACAAGCCACGCTCAGCGTCAACTCGTACAACATCAAGAGTTTGTACTGTTACTTGCTTGTTACCCATTTGACCGGCCATCTTTTTGCCTTTGAATACTTTACCCGGAGACTGGTTTTGACCGATAGAACCCGGTGCACGGTGTGACAACGAGTTACCATGGGTTGCGTCCTGAGTACTGAAATTCCAGCGCTTAACGGTACCTTGGAAACCTTTACCTTTAGAGATACCAGTAACGTCTACTTTTTTTGTATCAGCAAAAATATCAACGGTGATCTCTGAACCAACTGTGTATTCTTCACCTTCACCGTTCTCTAGGCGGAATTCCCAGAGTCCGCGACCTGCTTCAACACCTGCTTTTGCAAAGTGACCAGCAAGTGGTTTCGTAACGCGGTTTGCTTTTTTAGTACCTGTAGTCACTTGAAGAGCGCGATAACCATCAGTTTCCTCAGTTTTTACCTGAGTCACACGGTTTGCTGTCACTTCGATCACAGTAACAGGTACAGAAGCGCCGTCTTCTTGGAAGACGCGAGTCATTCCTACTTTACGACCGACTAGACCAATAGCCATTGTTAAAACCTCTCGTGTGTAATCCTATTACTGCCCGCTTAACCCAGGCTGATCTGTACATCAACACCCGCCGCAAGGTCTAAACGCATCAATGCATCTACAGTCTTGTCAGTTGGGTCCAGGATGTCGATCAAACGCTTGTGGGTACGAATCTCGTACTGGTCACGCGCATCTTTATTCACGTGCGGAGAAATCAACACAGTGAAACGTTCTTTGCGTGTAGGCAGCGGGATTGGGCCACGTACCTGAGCACCAGTGCGCTTTGCAGTCTCAACGATTTCTGCAGTCGACTGGTCAATCAGACGATGATCGAACGCTTTCAAGCGAATCCGAATTCTTTGATTAGCCATAAAAAATCAAAGCCTCAATAAAAGAGCATTTAAAAAAAGAGCACAGAAAAAAACCGACACTCTGGCAGCATACCAAGTGTGGTATTTTCAACGAAAATCCATTCAATCCCCTATCGGGACTGCTGTGGCAACATAAATAACAGTTACATCATCCGCGTGGGAATCATGACTGTGGCGGGGGATTATACAGTTTTTATAAAGAAAGGCAACGATAAATTGTGGGATTAATAAGTGCTTCAGAACGACTGTTCATGAAGCACTTTATTTTATGATTACTGTTTCGCAGCGTAAGCTTCAACTTCACGCCAGACGCGAATAAAATTCTTATTTAATATCTTATCGATATCGGCTTCACTATAACCACGATCTAATAATCCTTGAATTAGGTTTGGATAGCTTGAGACATCTTTCAAACCAATAGGTAATGAATCACCAACTCCATCGTAATCCGAACCTATCCCGATATAATCAATACCAACAAAATTTTTCACGTGGTCAATATGGTCCAATACCTGTTCTAACGTAGCAAATGGGAAAGGGTTTTTTGCCCGCACTTCAGCAATGCGGCGTTCTGCTTCTTCAGAACCTTCACCATACTGCTCTTTTATCGCAGCAATTTGTTTACGGATAATATCGCCATAACGATTGGCTTGCTGAGTAACAAATGACGAACCGAAGTTAATCATAATAACCCCACCGGTCTCTGCCAACTTCTTGATCATCTCATCGCTCATATTGCGTTCAAACCCTGGTGTAAACGAGCGCAATGATGAGTGCGACGCTATCACAGGCACTTCTGAAAGCTCAACTGCTTGCCAAAATGCATCATCAGATACATGCGAAATATCGATCATGATGCCCAAACGATTCATTTCTTTAATCAAGGTTTTACCGAATGGGCTTAAACCGTTCCATTGCCGACGGATATCATAAGATGAGTCGGCAATATGATTCGATTGGCTATGTGCTAACGTAATGTAGCGGATACCGCGATCGTAGAATTGCTTTAGATTCTTCAAATCGCCTTCGATAGGCGAGCCATTTTCCATCCCTAGAGCAATTGAAATTACGCCTTGCTGTTGTTGCTTGAGAACGTCATCGACACTATAGGCCATCGCGAACTTATCCGGTGCACGCCACGCCAATGCTTCCATACTATCGATTAATTGATGTGCTAACTGGTAACTCGCCCCAGGTGTCTGTTCCAAGTGTGCTGGAATATATATCGACATAAAAGGAACATTGAGACCGCCTTGCATAGCACGAGGATAATCAAAGTCACCTCGTTGCGTTGCTTTTGTCACATCTTCCCAATCGTTAAAAAGTCGATATGGCACATCAATATGCGTATCGATAATTAACTTCTGTTGGGCCAACTCGTGGGCTTTTTGACTGGCGTTGTACTCTTGTGCCGTAGCGGCTTGCGCCATACTCAAAGCGCCAAGTAAACCTATCATTAACGACTTCTTCACCGGTAGTTCCTCTTGCTTGTTATTGTTATGCATCAATACCAAGCAGCCTACCACATGTTTTTTTCGGATTCACTTGGATTTGCTGATATCCATCGTAACTGTTATGACGGCTGCCGCACCAGCAACCACTGTACCCAATACTGGTGCCGCCATCATCATTATAAGGAGTTCAGTTTGCATCCACATGCGCGATATCCTTGTTGCTAATTAAGGTGTTATTCCTCGTTATTGGTGATTAAATCAATAGCAACATCCGCAACATTGGTAAGCACACGAGCTGGATTCAATGCTGATTTCAGTTCGGCAAGATACTGTCCTAATTCAACTAAAGCATCTAATTTCACGTCAGTTTGCATCGCGTAAACTTGCTGATCTATAGTTTCTTTTACCATTGCTTCGACAGTTTGATTGTCTTCCACAGCTGGCACTTCTTGTGCATAAGCTGAGCTGAATACTAACAGTGACGAAAGAGCGATTGCAGTGATTGTGGTTTTCATGGGTAATCTCCTAGCTTATTAATTATTTGACCAATGACCGAAGTCACTAGGAGATATGCAACAGGCGTGCCAACGTTTATCAATTATTATTTTTATTTATATTGTTCTTTTATTATCAATCACTTAAACAAAGAATAAGATAGCGAGATAAACTCTATAAAAATTCATTGCAGCTTTTTGGTGAATAAACCCTTGTGTGAGATTCACTAATTATTGAGCAAAAAGCGCACGCGCCTGACAGACTTCGTGGTACGCTGACTCTAATAATTCACGCGCATCGGTGGCTTGTGGCCCATATTGACTGAGCACTTGGCGCCATTTTTTAGCACCGGGTCCACCTTGGAACAACCCGATCATATGACGCACGACATGCCATGGTCGTCCTCCTTGCGCTACATGAACGTTCGTATAAGTGATCATAGATTCTATTACCTGCTCAAGATCGATCTCGCGAGCAGCACCATATAAACGATCAAACTCTGTTAGCAACGTTGGATTTTGGTACGCCTCTCGCCCAATCATCACACCATCGACGTGCTGTAAATGGTGTTGGATTTCTATCACCGTTTTCACACCGCCATTAAGGGTGATATGTAGCTCTGGATAGCGTTCTTTCATCCGATATACTCGGTCATAGCGTAACGGTGGAATATCGCGGTTTTGCTTAGGGCTTAGTCCGTTTAGCCAGGCATTACGAGCGTGCAACGTAAAATGGCGGCATCCAGCCGCTATAACAGGCTCGAGGAAACCTTGTAAATACTCGTCACTATCATGCTGATCAATGCCTAGTCTTGTTTTTACGGAGATAACCACTGCTGGTGCAGCCGCTTGCATCGCCGCAACACAAGCCGCAACAGTTTCCGGCTCGGCCATTAAACACGCCCCAAACCGACCGTTCTGAACACGGTCAGATGGACAGCCGACATTAATATTGACCTCACGGTAACCTCGTTCAGCAGCTAATTGTGTACACTCAGCCATCGCAATGGGGTCACTGCCCCCTAGCTGCAACACGAGCGGCTGTTCGGCTGGATTAAACTGCAAAAAGTCCATCTTGCCATGGAGAATCGCACCAGTGGTTACCATTTCTGTATAGAGTACAGTATGCTGCGTCAGCAAACGATGAAAATAACGACAATGCCGATCGGTCCAGTCGAGCATTGGAGCTATCGAAAGTAAACGATTAAAATCGGATGTTGTGCGTTGCTGATTAGCTTGAGGTTGGTTAGTGAATGCCACTGCTGCAATAAACCTTAGTAAATAATGACCCGCTATTATACCGTGGTTTAATCCTTAGCCCAACCGCTATGCTAACCATAATCAAAGTGGTACACTGATCGTATGAACAAGCAAGATATGCAACGCCTTATCCGTAAGGCTGAACAACTCTGTGAGCAACGCGGCGCGCGGCTAACCCCTGCGCGACGTGAGGTTTTTGAGATTTTGGCGAAGCAAGAAGGTGCCATCGGTGCTTACGATTTGCTCGACAAGCTAAAAACAGCTGTCCCTAATGCAAAACCGCCGACCATTTATCGTGCGCTAGATTTTCTCCAAGAGCATGGCTTTGTACACAAAATCACTTCATCTAACAGCTATGTTTTATGTAGCCATTTTGACCATCAGCATCCTGTACAAATGCTGATATGCGAAGAATGTGGCGCAGTGCAAGAAATTCAGTCTGATGGCGTCTATGAAGCATTACGGAAACAAGCAGAAAGCCAAGGCTTCATCGTGGCTTCCCAAACCATTGAAGCGCATGGCTCGTGTAAAGCTTGCCAAGCCGCTATCGGCTAGTAATCTGGGCCGTCGGTAATTTCTGACTTAGCCAAATTGACAAAACGAGAATACTTCCCTTGGAACTTCAATTTAACACTACCAATGGGACCGTTCCGCTGCTTACCAATAATGATTTCAGCAATGCCTTTATCTTCTGTCTCCGGATGATACACCTCATCCCGGTAGATAAACATAATGACGTCGGCATCTTGCTCTATCGAGCCTGATTCACGCAAGTCTGAATTCACGGGACGTTTATTAGTCCGCTGCTCTAACGAGCGATTCAATTGTGACAGCGCCACCACTGGCACCGATAGCTCCTTGGCCAAGGCTTTCAGTGACCGTGAAATCTCAGCGATTTCTAGGGTTCGATTTTCAGCCATTCCCGGTACTGTCATCAGCTGCAAATAGTCCACCATGATCAGCGCAAGCCCACCATTTTCACGATAAACGCGACGGGCACGTGACCGAACCTCAGTGGGTGTTAGCCCCGATGAATCATCAATATAAAGATTGTTTTTTTGCGACAGAATATTGACAGTTGAGGATAACCGACTCCAATCTTCTTCTGCGAGTTGCCCTGTACGGATCCGTGTTTGGTCCACACTACTTAAGGAAGCGAGAATCCGCATCATGATCTGTTCAGCCGGCATCTCTAAACTAAACACGAGCACCGGTTTGGTCGAACGCATTGCAATATTTTCGGCAATATTCATCGCAAAAGTGGTTTTACCCATCGACGGACGTGCCGCAACAATAATCAAATCGGAAGGTTGTAAGCCGGCGGTCATATGATCCAGATCGATAAAGCCCGTCGCTGCTCCTGTTATACCACTATTATTTTCACTGAAAGACAATTCCTCAATGCGGTCAATCGTCCGTTGCAGTATGGGGGCTATCGCGACGGGGCCTTCATTGTCATCGGTCCGCTTCTCAGCGATATTGAATACCCGGCTTTCCGCATTGTCGAGCAACTCTCTCGAAGAGCGGCCTTGGGGATTAAATGCACTGTCCGCTATGTCATTAGCAACACCGATTAACTCACGTAAAATGGCACGTTCACGAACAATTTCTGCATATGCTCGAATATTAGCTGCACTTGGGGTGTTTTTCGCGATTTCGCCTAAATAGGCAAAACCACCCACGTCATGTAATTGACCTTCTGCTTCCAAATCCTCAGAAACAGTAACTAAATCGATTGGCTGGTTTTTTTCTGTTAAGCGATGCATCGCACGGAAAATAAGTCGATGCGCCCGATGATAGAAATCATCAGCGATGACATTGCCCGCTATCGCATCCCAAGCTTGGTTATCAAGCATCAGTCCACCCAACACCGATTGCTCTGCTTCGATGGAGTGTGGAGGCGTTTTTATGGCATCCAGCTTAGCATCATTGCTGCGCTGCTGCCCTTTGCGTGCTTTTTGTTGTATTTTTTGCTCTGCCATGAAGGTTCCATTCACTACGACTAATCGCTGACATGGAACTATACAAAATCATCGATCAGTAAGAAAGCGAATCAGATGAATTATACTGATCCGCTTTCTATTAAGTTGCACTAAATGTTCGTCAGACAATTGAAGCATCGTCCTGCTGCGCTAATAAAAACACTGTGGTGGCTTTGTTATAGATTAAGACGTAAAAAAGATGGGAAGGTTTACAAGGGGTAAAAAAAAATCCGCAGCTAGGCAATAGCTACGGATTTTTAATGCGAAATGGTAATTACAAAGCGATATTATTCGCCAGCAACCACATGCAATTGAATTTTTGCAAATACATCAGCGTGCAAGTGCAATTCAATTTCGTATTCGCCTACATCACGCAAAGTACCATTTGGTAACAATACTTCAGACTTAGCGATTTCAACGCCAGCAGCAGTTACTGCAGCCGCGATATCACGAGTACCGATTGAACCAAACAATTTGCCTTCGTCACCTGCTTTAGCAGTAATAACAACTGGCTCTAATGCGTTCAATTTTTCTGCACGAGCTTGCGCAGCGGCTAATTCTTCAGCCAACTTTGCTTCAAGCTCAGCACGACGCTCTTCAAACATTTTAATGTTCGCCGCAGTTGCAGGAACTGCTTTACCTTTAGGGAACAAAAAGTTACGAGCATAGCCAGACTTAACTGAAACTTGGTCACCCAAGCTACCTAAGTTGGCGACTTTATCTAATAGAATAATTTCCATAGTACGCTACCTCTGAGTTGCTGAGATCGTTCGCGTTGCCGGCTTACTGATGTGAATCAGTGTAAGGCAGTAACGACAAGTAACGTGCACGTTTGATGGCACGCGCCAACTGACGCTGGTACTTCGCAGAAGTGCCAGTGATGCGGCTAGGAACGATTTTGCCACTCTCAGTGATGTAATTTTTTAGAGTAGCGATATCTTTGTAATCAATTTCTTTTACGCCTTCAGCCTTGAAACGGCAGAATTTACGGCGACGGAAAAAACGAGCCATGATGGTCTCCTCAAATCTTCACAAGTTGCTGGGCATGAAGTACAAGTTTGCCGATTCCGTTTTTATCCTCAATACGATTCAAAAAACCACGCGCATGTACTACATCACCAACCTTTAAATCATTTGCCCATTGCGCTGCACTATCACCACTCACTACAACAACTATGCGAACAAAGCTACGTCGTGAGAATCCGGCTTCCAACTGTTCTGAGCGATGTTCGACGACAAAACTCACATGCTGAATGCCTGCTGGACTGCTCGTTAATCGTGGTGGTTTTACTATACTGCCACTAAGCTGATAATGGTTATCCACAATGGTAGACACAGTGTATTGCGACTTATGCCGCGTCTTCGCTGTCGTCTTGTTCTTCGCTACGGCTTTCGCTCTTACGTGGCTCTTCTTTCTTGCTCAACGGAGAAGCTTCAGTGATCGCTTCTTTCTTGCGCATGATCATGCTACGTAATACAGCATCGTTATAGCGGAAAGCAGTTTCCAGCTCTTCTACAACATCAGCAGTCGCTTCGATATTCATCAACACATAGTGTGCTTTGTGCAACTTGTTGATTGGGTATGCCAATTGACGACGACCCCAGTCTTCTAAGCGATGAATGGTGCCGTTACCCTGTTTGATGGTCTCGCTGTAACGCTCGATCATGCCAGGGACTTGCTCGCTCTGATCCGGATGGACCATGAATACGATTTCATAATGACGCATTTCTGCTCCTTATGGTTCATAGCTACTAACAGGCTCAGTCGCACCCTTAGCAGCAAGGAACGCTGTAAGTATGTTAAACAACTTTTGACTGATTTAAGCGGCGGGATTTTAGCCTAACTTGCTCCAGTTCACAAGTCCGATTGGGTTTCGTGACCGTTTTTAATCAAATCAATGAGGACTTTTACATATTGCTCTGGCAACGCACCATAAGTGTCCGGCACACCTTGTATCCGAAAGCGCTGCATTGACTCTGCATGGAGTTTATCGGTCGGTGCTTGCAACAGACCATTTAATTGTAATAACTTGTCCTGCCGTACCTCGACTTCTAGTACCCAGCCATAGGCCTCTTGTTGCTCCAACAAACGCCATTCGTGACGTGCTCTAATTCGCTGTTCAATATCAAATAAAATATCTTCTAATGCTGCAGAGCTGGGTTCCGCAACACTATAAGTTACATATAAAAATGGCTTATTAGAACGTTGCCCAGGCGCTAAATCTCCCAACGGCAACCACGCTAACGCCAACATTATCATCAACAACCCCGCAATAATGAGCGGTCGCCAGCTTCGTCTAACTGTTTTGGCGTTGTCGAACCACTTCATATAAACATACTCCTGTTGCCACTGAGACATTCAAGCTACTTACAGTTCCAAGTAGCGGTATCCTAATTAACTCGTCACAGGTTTCCCGAGTTAACCGTCGCATCCCATCACCTTCAGCCCCCATGACTAACGCAACTGCGCCACGCATATCAACGTTGTATAGTGTCCGGGTTGCTTCACCAGCAGTGCCTATCACCCAAACTTGGCGTTCCTGCAGTTGCCGCAGCGTCCGGGCCAAGTTTGTGACTTGAACGAAGGGGACTGTTTCCGCTGCACCACAAGCGACTTTACTCACGATAGGGGTAATACTTGCTGACTTATCTTTGGGTACAATCACGGCGGTAACCCCAGCTGCATCGGCGGTACGTAAACATGCACCCAAGTTATGTGGGTCGGTCACGCCATCCAATACCAGGAAGAACGCTCGTGCCCCTGCTTCCTCGCACAATCTATCAAGATCATGTTCATTCAATGGTGGCACAGCAGTCGCGGTGATAAGGATACCTTGGTGATTACCACCGTCAGTTTTTTTATCCAAAGTGGCCTTCGGAACAAACTGCACTCGCACACCAAGCCGTTGCGCTAGGCTGACAATCTCTTGTAGCGGTTTATCCTGGCGCTCGCGGGTGACAAATATTTCCACCAAACGCTCGGGTTGTTGTTCTAATATTGCACGCGCAGGATGCAATCCAAAAATAGCTACTTTTTTGCTCATGAATTACTTTTTCTTCCGCTGTTTCTTGATACCTTGGCGGGCTGCTTCTTTTGCTTTCCGCTTCGACTTGATGTGTGCAAGCTTCGCTTGTTTCTGCTTGCGTTTGCTCGACTTTTCAGCACTCAGGTCTCCTGCCTTGCGCGCGACAGACACTCGACTCTGCCCGCGCGGGCTTTCCGCTGCAAGTAGATCTAAATCAATTTTACGATCATCCACTGACACTGCACGTACCCGTACCCGCACTTTATCACCTAAACGATAAACTGTACGGGTATTCTCGCCAATTAATAATTGCTTCTCGGCAACAAATTGATAGTAGTCATTGGTTAAATAACTCACGTGAACTAGCCCATCGATCTGCAGATCATCAATACGGACAAATAGCCCAAAGTTAGTCACTGCCGCAATCACGCCACCAAACTCTTCACCAATATGGTCCTGCATAAACTCACATTTGAGCCATTCATCCACCTGTCGCGTTGCATCATCAGCTCGACGTTCCGTCATGGAGCAGTGAAGACCCATTTCCTCGAGTTGCTCAGGAGGATAAACCCAAGCGCCTGCATAAGCGGGTGAATCACCGTAGTGACGTTTGAGAATTGCTTTAATAGCGCGATGTAAAATCAGGTCAGGATAACGACGAATCGGTGAGGTAAAGTGGGCATACTCATCCAATGCCAAACCAAAATGGCCTTTATTTTCTGGGCTATAGACAGCTTGTTGCATCGAACGTAATAGCATAGTTTGAATTAAATCAGCATCAGGTCGCTCGGCTACCTGCTCGAGCACCGCAACATAATCCCGCGGCGTTGGTGTGGCACTTCCTTTCATTGAGATACCAAGCTCAGCCAGATAACTACGGAAGGAACTTAACCGCTCTGGAGTTGGTGACTCATGGATACGAAACAATGCGCCCACCTCATCATGCTCTTCAACAAACCGTGCGGTCGCTACGTTCGCCATGATCATACACTCTTCAATAATCATATGTGCAACATGGCGACGGACTGGCTCAATGCTTTCGATTTTTCGTTCTGCGTTAAAGATAAAGCGCGTTTCTATTGTTTCAAATTCAATTGCAGCACGACGTTGCCGAGCTTTCTTAAGCACTCGATAGAGTTGATGTAGATTTTCAATAGAGCTTAACACATGTTCATAGTTGCTGCGGAGTTTGGGATCGCCATCAATAATCGCAGTCACTTTGTTGTAGGTAAGCCGCGCATGTGAATTCATGACTGCCGGGTAAAAGCGCGATTGAACCAACTGCCCTTGCGCATTAATGGACATCTCTGCAACCATGCATAAACGGTCGACATTCGGATTTAAAGAGCACAGACCATTGGATAATTTTTCCGGTAACATCGGTATGACGTAGTTAGGGAAATAGACCGAATTCCCACGGCTTAAAGCATCACGGTCAAGCACTGTATTAGGGCGCACATAATAACTCACATCCGCAATCGCAACCCATAACCGCCAACCATCACCGTCGGGTGACGCACATACTGCATCATCGAAATCTCGAGTATCCTCACCATCAATAGTAATGAGCGGTAGTTCCCGTAAATCGACGCGTCCTTCATAGGCTGCAGCATCAACGTTATCCGCCAGTGGTGCCAACTCTGATTCAATTTCAGCAGACCATTGATGCGGGATATCATGTTCACGAATGGCGATCTCAATTTCCATTCCCGGTGCCATATGGTCACCAAGAACTTGCGTTATGCGGCCTATGGGGCTACTCCGACGAGTTGGGCGCTGGGTAATTTCTGCTACAACAATTTGGCCATGTCGAGCCCCAAGCGTTGCGTCAGATGGAATAATAATATCTTGACTAATGCGCTTATCGTCAGGCACCACGATGCCAATATTTTGTTCCACAAAGTAGCGCCCAACCACATCACTACGACGAGGTTCAATAACCCGCACCACACGTCCTTCAATACGGCCTTTGCTATCGGAGCTGGTTGGCTGTACAAGCACACGATCACCGTGCAGGACATTCACCATCTGGTTTTGTGAGATAAATAAATCAGTCCCGCCATCATCAGGCTGACAGAAGGCGTAACCATCACGATGGCCGATAATACGACCTTTAATCAATTGCATGCGTTCTGGCAAACCGTAGGCATTGGCACGGGTAAAAATCAACTGGCCGTCGCGCTCCATGGCGCGTAAACGGCGCTTCAACCCAACATGTTGGCGTTCATCATGCAGTTTAAAGTGTTCTATGAACTCTTCGAATTGAATAGGCTTGAGGCGCGCTTCAACAGCCGCCAATAACTGTTCACGAGTCGGGATCTCGACTTCGTATTCTGGTGTTTCTTGAGTTTTTTTAATCATCATTTCTCTATAATTGCAATGCAGAAGTGCATTGAGGGGTAACCTTAAGCATAACAGGTTATAAAAATTCAGTGGAATGAAATTTTATGGAAAGGGAAAACAGTAACAGTGGTGCCTAGGGTCGGAGTCGAACCGACACGGGTTATTAGCCCGGCGGATTTTGAATCCGCTGCGTCTACCAATTTCGCCACCCAGGCACGGGGGAACTAACTGAAGTATGGTGCGCATTATACTGATCAGATTGCTACGCGCAAGAAGTTTTCTTAAACATTGAATTGTTCGACTATTTCGTAACCAAGCGTGCGTAATAATTAGCACTCTATGGTAAATATTCGGTACTATACATGCTATATCTTCCTATTTGAGTGATATCAACTGGCTATGACTACAGTAACCGACTCCTCGACTGACGCCCCTAAAACGACCGCACAAATTCATGCGGGCTTTCCTAGCGCTGGGTTCCTTCGCCGGCTCGCTGCCATGGTTTATGATTTACTGGTAGCCGTTGCCATTCTTATGCTGGCATCGGCGGTGGCATTACTCTTACCCGCCGCGCTCAACCAACTGGGTGTCATTCAATTGGATGACAACTTTACAGCTGCCGACTGGTTGAACCAAACCTCACTATTTTTAGTGTACTTGCTAGCCGTATTAGGTTTCTTCTTTGGCTGGTTTTGGTGGCGTAGTGGACAAACTATTGGGATGCGCGCTTGGCGTTTGAAAGTTCAACAACGTAATGGGCATCGATTGACCAAAAAACAAGCCTTAATTCGAGTACTCACCTGCTGCTTTGGATTAGGTAATCTATGGGTGCTGGTGGATTTTAAGAATCGCCGTAGTTGGCATGATTACGCTGCTGGAACCGAGTTGGTTACCCTCTCTAAAGAAGCCAACCAACTCTATTATTGGAAAGAGTTATAACACGCTCTAGCTATCGCGGCGCCGCATCATCCAAATTGCCCAGCCAGCAAACAGCAAACTGGGCAATAACGCCCCCCAAAATGGTGGTAGCTGATACACTTGTGCCATAGGCCCGAAGATTTCATTGCTCACATGAAAAGCAAACCCAGTAATCACCCCGAGTAGAATCCGAGCACCCATTGTGGTTGAGCGCAACGGTCCAAAGATAAACGATAAGGCTACCAACAACATGACAGCTACCGTAACAGGTGCTAGCAGTTTCCGCCACAGTGCCAATTCATAGCGCTCCGACGCTTGCCGATTGGTATCTAAGTACTCCACATATTCTAATAATCCACGAATGGACAACGACTCGGGTTTTACCGTCACCACACCCAGCTTATCGGGGGTGAGCGATGATTGCCACAGCACTGATGGTTGTTGGGATTGAACAATACGGTCTAACTGATATTCTGTCTGGGTAACATCCAGCAACCGCCAGCGATCTACGATAAAAGTAGCAGTCCGACCTTGAGTGATTAACTCTAATTCATTATTGCTATCAAAATGATAAATCGTAATATCTCGCAACCGTCCGGTATCTTCGACTTCACCGATGTTCACAAAATTCAATCCATCACGAGCCCAGACACCTTGCTGCGCCGAGATCAAGCTACCACCAGAAATCGCTCGAGCACGCAATTCACGGCCGTGAGATTCTAACTGTGGTGCGATCCATTCTCCCATAGCCATGACTGCTAGCATCATAATCACCGCAGCTTTCATAACTGAACCAACAATATTTAGACGAGAACGACCCGCAGCAAGCATAACGACCAACTCAGAGTTACTCGCTAACATTCCCATCCCAAGGAGTCCACCAAGAAGTGCTGCCATCGGGAAGAACACTTCAATATCACGCGGCATACTGTAAAGTACAAACAACCCCGCATCAGCAATTGTGTAGCTACCCTTGCCAACAGATTTAAGTTGTTCAACAAAACGAATTAAGGCAGATAATCCACTTAAAACAGCCAAACTTAGTACGGAGGTCACGAGCACTGTACGCGCAATGTAGCGATCTAGAATGGACATCATGCTCATGCCCCAGCCCCTTTAAGTTTAGCTAGTGCCCGCCGGCCCATTGGACGACCCTTGGCAATCAACAAAAAACCACACAAAAGTAGCAACACATGAATCCACCACAAGCCAATGCTAGCGGGGATAGCGCCATCTGCTACAGCTGAACGAGCCGCCATTAAGGTTAAAAAATAACCGAGATAAATCAGCAATGCCGGTGCCATCCGCGCAAATTTACCCTGCCGCGGGTTAACCCGGCTAAGTGGTACAGCGATAAGCGTTAACAGTGGCATCGCCAATGGAATTGCAATCCGCCATTGCAACTCAGCTTTGGCTTCAACATCATCGAGGCCAATCAATTCTCTCGTGCTATAGGATTCCAGTTTGCGGATATACTCAGAGGATTCTTGCTCTTTAATTTGTAAGCGGTATTGATCAAACTGCATGACTTGAAATTCGCGCTCAGTAAAGCTTTGCGCATAACGCATACCATTATTTAATACTAAGGTTTGCGCCCCCGATGCCGCTGCCTGAACACTGCCTGCGTCGGCCATCACCACGCTGCTACCAATAATCCGATTATTCTCATCTCGGAGCGATTGTGCGACAAATACTTCGTCCAAATCTCCATTGGCATCAAGGCCTTGCACATAAATCACGGCTTTCTGGTTGCTCGCCTGCTGGAATCTTCCTGGCATGATCACACTCAGTCCGCTCTCGCTGCGGGCTCGTTCTTCCACCAACCATTCCTGCTCCAATGACCAAGGAACTAAATATAAGGTTAACGCCGCAGTGATCAGCCCTAGTATGGTAGCCAACACCAAAGTGACGCGTGTCACATACCATTCACTAACGCCGCAGGCATGTAACACAGTCATTTCGTTATCAGCATAGATACGGCCGTGGGCGAGTAAAATGCCAAGAAACAAGCTTAACGGCAAAATCAATGCCGCTAACCCAGGCAAATTCAGCCCCAATAACTGCATGACGATATTACTTGGGATTTCTCCAGCCGAAGCGTCGGCGAGTACACGAACAAACTTTTGACTGACGAAAATGGTCATCAACACCAGCAATACGGCAATTTGAGACTTGAATGTTTCACGGATTAAATAGCGAAATATGCGCACTGAGCTCCACTCTTAACTTAGGTTTTTACTGGAAATGCTGGCGATTTTAAGTAAACTTGGCGTTTCTCAAACGGATTATTCTATGGCAGCGATCCGCTGTCAACTGCAGTAAATTGGAGCATATATGGAGTTCAGCGTAAAAAGCGGCAGTCCCGAAAAACAACGTACTGCGTGTATCGTCGTTGGTGTATATGAACCTCGTCGTCTGTCTGGAGTTGCCGAGCAGCTCGACAAAGTAAGCGAAGGGTTTATTAGTAATCTATTACGCCGCGGTGACTTGGAAGGTAAATCCGGCCAAATGTTGTTGCTGCACAATGTTCCCAATGTCCTAAGTGAGCGCGTGTTGCTCGTTGGTTGTGGTAAAGAGCGTGAGCTTGATGAACGCCAATACAAGCAGATTATTGAAAAAACCATCCAGACTCTCAATGACACTGGTTCAATGGAAGCGGTCTGCTTCTTGAGCGAACTGAATGTAAAAGGTCGCGATACCTACTGGAAAGTTCGTCAGGCCATCGAAGCAGCGCAAAGCAGTATTTATGCCTTTAATCACCTTAAAACGCGTAAAGACGAACCCCGTCGCCCGCTGCGTAAATTGGTATTTAACGTTCCATCGCGGCGCGAATTACCGCTTGGTGAAAAAGCCGTTGCTCATGGTATGGCAGTGGCGAAAGGCATGAATCTATGCCGTGATGTGGCCAACATGCCGCCTAATATTTGTACCCCTACCTACCTGGCCGAACAATGCAGCGAGTTAGCAGAGCGTTATGATTCGCTTAGCTTCAGTGCCGTTACTGAGCAGGAAATGGAAGAGCTTGGCATGAATGCCTACCTTGCTGTAGGTCGAGGTTCAGCTAACGAGTCCGTCTTGAGTTTATTACACTATAACGGCGGTGGTGACCAAGCCCCAATTGTCTTGGTTGGCAAAGGACTCACCTTTGATTCTGGTGGACTTTCAATTAAGCCCGCTGCCAACATGGACGAAATGAAGTATGACATGGGTGGTGCTGCGTCAGTATTAGGCGTAATGCAGGCCATTGCAGAATTACAACTCCCCATCAACGTGATTGGTGCTCTGGCTGGCTGTGAGAATATGCCAGACGGGCGTTCTTATCGGCCGGGTGATATACTGACTACCATGAGTGGTCAGACTGTTGAAGTATTGAACACTGATGCTGAAGGGCGTCTCGTGTTATGTGATACACTAACCTATGTTGAGCGCTTCGAACCAGAAGCTGTTATTGATATCGCCACATTAACTGGCGCCTGTGTTGTCGCATTAGGTAATCATGCGAGTGGCTTAATGAGCACACACAATCCACTGGCATCTGAACTGTTAACAGCTGCCGAGCAAAGTGGTGATCGGATTTGGCGTCTACCTCTTTGGGAAGAGTACCAAACAGCTTTAGAAAGCCCTTTTGCCGATATGAACCACCTTGGTGGTCGTGAAGCTGGTGCCATCACTGCTGGTTGCTTCTTATCACGGTTTACAAAAAAGTATAACTGGGCTCACTTGGATATCGCAGGTACAGCGTGGCAAAGTGGCGCTAAGAAAGGCGCAACAGGCCGCCCTGTGCCATTATTGACCCAATTTATGATTAATCGCACTGCTGCCACCGAGCAGGTGTAACTAAGAGCAACTATGGCGCACGGCATTTTTTATGTACTCGATGAATTAACTGAAGAGCAACAGCTGCAGTTTTTCTGTGAGCAAATAGCCCAACTTTGGCGGGAACATCAAAGTGTGCGCGTATGGTGTGCTAACCAGGCCGCAGCCGAACAACTGGACGAATGGTTATGGCGCATTCCGACCAATGCCTTTGTACCGCATAACCTCGTTGGTGAAGGGCCGCCTCAGGGAGCTCCAGTTGAGTTGTGTTGGCCACAAGCAAAAGTCCTATCACACCGGGCACCAGTGGTAGTGGTTAATTTAATGAATGAGCCGGCTCCGTGGCAAGGTGCGCAGCTAATCATCGAGCACGTTCCGACACAAGAGCCTGAACGGCAGGCGGCTCGCGAACGCTACAAACAATATCGGCAGCATGGTGTTGCGTTGCAAACCTTGCAAGCTGCCGACTTGATTCTTTCAAAAACGGAATAGTATAACGTGAAGGTTTCGATGGATAAGACGTATTCCCCCCAAGCAATCGAGCAAGAACTCTACCAACATTGGGAAACAAAAGGCTATTTTAAACCATCAGGGCAAGGTGATGCCTACTGCATCATGATCCCTCCTCCCAACGTTACAGGTAGCCTACACATGGGGCATGCCTTCCAACATACCATTATGGATACCCTTATTCGCTACAAGCGTATGGACGGCTTTAATACGCTTTGGCAAGTAGGTACAGACCACGCGGGGATCGCAACACAAATGGTCGTTGAGCGGCAACTTGCCGCTGCTGGAACAACGCGACAAGAATTGGGTCGGGACGCCTTTATTGAAAAAATTTGGGAGTGGAAGGCGCAATCTGGCGGTACTATTACGTCACAAATGCGTCGCTTAGGTGACTCCGTCGACTGGGATCGAGAACGTTTCACCATGGACGACGGCCTCTCGAATGCCGTAAAAGAAGTCTTTGTGCGCCTGCACGAAGAAAACTTAATTTATCGCGGCAAACGCCTAGTTAACTGGGATCCAAAACTCCAAACGGCTATTTCAGATTTAGAAGTCGAGAATAAAGAGCAGCAGGGGCACATTTGGCATCTCCGTTACCCGCTCGCTGACGGTGTAACTACAGCTGATGGTAACTCTTATTTGGTGGTTGCTACCACCCGTCCAGAAACCATGTTAGGCGACGTGGCTGTTGCCGTTCACCCCGACGATCCACGCTACCAATCACTGATTGGTAAGTTTATCGAACTACCACTCGTAAATCGCCGTATTCCTGTTATTGCGGATGATTATGTCGATCAGGAGTTTGGTACCGGCTGCGTAAAAATTACCCCTGCCCATGATTTTAATGACTATGAGATTGGTAAGCGTAACCAATTACCCATGATTGCGGTGCTTGATAACCATGCTCATATTTGTTCGATAGCTGGATTGTACACGCATAATGGTGAAGCTCTCACTGAGATTGATGGGTTTGACGGCACCTTGCCCGAAGCTTATCACGGGCTTGAGCGCTTTACTGCGCGCCAGCGTATTGTTGCCGATTTTGAAGCGCTCGGGTTACTTGATAAGGTCGAGGCCCACGTGAATAAGGTCCCCTATGGCGACCGCGGTGGTGTGCCCATCGAGCCACATTTGACAGATCAATGGTATGTACGTGTGGCACCGCTAGCAGCAGTTGCGACTGCGGCAGTTGAGAATGGTGATATTCAATTTGTACCCAAGCAGTACGAGAATATGTACTTTGCTTGGATGCGTGATATCCAAGATTGGTGCATCTCACGGCAATTGTGGTGGGGACATCGTATTCCCGCGTGGTATGACGAACAAGGCAATGTGTATGTTGGTCGTAGTGAAGAAGAAGTGCGCAGTAAACATAATCTTGGCGATATCCCATTGCGGCAAGATGAAGACGTATTAGACACGTGGTTTTCATCCGCGCTATGGACATTTTCTACCTTAGGGTGGCCAGAACAAACGGATGACCTTAAAACCTTCCATCCGACCGATGTGTTAGTCACCGGATTTGACATCATCTTCTTCTGGGTTGCCCGGATGATCATGATGACGATGCACTTCCTCAAAGACGAAAATGGCAAACCACAAGTGCCATTCAAGACTGTCTTTGTCACCGGTCTAATCCGTGATGAGGAAGGTCAAAAAATGTCGAAATCAAAAGGTAACGTCCTTGATCCACTCGATATGATTGACGGCATCTCGCTTCCTGATTTGGTTGCTAAGCGCACTGCGAATATGATGCAGCCACAACTAGAAGCTAAAATTAAGCAACGCACTGAAAAACAATTCCCTCATGGTATCACTGCCCATGGTACTGACGCGCTACGGTTCACCTTGGCGGCACTTGCTTCTACTGGCCGTGATATTAACTGGGATATGAATCGCCTTGAGGGCTATCGGAATTTCTGTAATAAACTGTGGAATGCGAGTCGTTATGTCATTATGAATACCGAATCTCAAGATTGCGGTACCCATGGTGGCGATTTTGAATTATCACTGGCAGATCAGTGGATTATTGAACAGTTCAATGACACTGTAAAACAGTTCCGCACTGCGTTAGATAATTATCGCTTCGATCAAGCGGCGAGCATTGCCTACGAATTTACCTGGAACCAGTTTTGTGATTGGTACTTAGAATTAACCAAGCCTGTATTATTCAAAGGAACTGAGGTGCAGCTACGCGGCACACGACATACCTTGATTACGGTATTAGAACAGCTGTTACGTTTATTACATCCTCTGCTACCCTTTATTACCGAAGCTATTTGGCAGCGAGTCGCAACATTGGCAGGGTGTACTGGTGATACCATCATGGTTCAACCCTATCCACAAGTTCAGCCGCAGCAGTTTGCTGCCGCGCGCGACGATATGGAATGGTTAAAACATGTGGTTGTGGCTATCCGTAATATTCGTGGTGAAATGAATCTATCACCCAGCAAACCGCTCCCGGTGCTGTTTAAAAATACTGATGCTAAAGCACGTCAACGGCTTGAACAAAATGCCAATTTTTTAAGCGCATTAGCCAAGCTAGAAAGCATTGCATTTTTAACTGATGAAGACGAGCAACCAGCCAGCGCTACCGCCCTTGTTGGTCGCATGGAAGTTCACATTCCCATGGCAGGTCTCATCGATACTGCCGCCGAATTGGCTCGTTTGGAAAAAGCGATTGATAAAGCACAGAAGGAGTTTGACCTATTCAATCGTAAGTTAAGTAATGAAAATTTTGTCAGCAAAGCGCCAGCTGATGTAATCGCTAAAGAACGTGAGAAACTAAGCGCTGCAGAAGAAACGCTGACTCAGTTGAAGTTACAATACAACAAGATAGCTGCCCTTTAATAGGGCAGCTGATTGGCTTTATTCCTCTTCATCGCCGAAGTAAGTGCCCCAACCGTCATAATCTACCCCGACAAGGTCGGCAATTTGAGTGACTTCGTGAGTTTGTTGCTGCAACAGTTCTGCATCAAGTTTGACTCTGCTGACAGCAACAAATGCGAACAAACGACTGCCATCATCGAGCTCAAACTCGTCTGCATCATCGACGTGGTAACCCACTTTCACCAGCTCCACCGCGGCTTTTTCTAGTTTCGTAAAGTCAGCGCTACACAGGTGATGTTCTATTTGATAAGTATCGTCAGGGTTAGCACCGTCAGCGATAAGTGCATCAACTGTTGCTTTACTTTGTTGGAGTAACTGGAATAAATCATTTGCCATGAGATACAGCTCCTTGAGCTAACTCGTTATCTAGCGCTGCGATTTTAGTGCGCATGAGTTGGTAACAATGGGCAGTTAATTCACGTACAGAATCACTGGCGTAATCAGCAATACGCACTGGCTTTAATAGTTCGATGATTACCGTGCCATTATCCCAGCGGTTTAATTTGATCCGTTGATGTAAATTAGACACGCAAATTGGCACAATGTCGACTCCCGCTTGTAATGCTGTCCGAAATGCGCCAGTTTTAAATGGCAATAGGCCGCGCCCATAGCTTCGCGTACCTTCTGGAAATAGTAAAATTGATATTTTTTGTTTCCGAATTGCTGCAGCCGCCTGCTCAATGGTACCGTGTGCTCGGCCTTTATTATTCCTATCAATCAGAATATTTCCAGCCAACCAATACAATTGCCCAAAAAATGGAATCCATTTTAAGCTCTTCTTACCGATGCTCACTGAATTCATCGGCATTGCTCGTGCAAGAGTAAATAAATCGTAGCTGTTCTGATGATTGGCGATATAAACATATGGCCCACCTTCAGCAATTTCAGGCGGCACTCGAATATCTAATTTCACACCGAGTAAGCGATGCATACGGCCATACCAATGCGCCGCTATTGGCGTATTATTGGGGTGAAAAGGACGAATGAGGCAGAAGAGTAACAACAATGTACTGCCAACAACAATAAATAACCCTAGCAGTACAATTCGAATAACAGCGAGCATGGTATCTCCTTCTATACAATGCTCGCTATTATAACCCGATTACGTTCAGAAAACGTCTGATCAGTTTTGATTTTCGATCATAATTGAGTCAACACGCTGTAATCCACGTGGCAATTTATTACCACGTCGACCACGTTCACCGCGATAATGCTCTAAGTCTGTCGGTTTCAGTGTCAGCTTCCGCTTTCCTGCTAACAAAGTCACACCAGTGTCCGCAGGCACTACCGCCATAGCGACTACATATTCCTCACGACTACGTGCTCGTAATGCTGGGATACTGATCATTTTATTCCCTTTACCTTTCGCCAACTCGGGTAAATCTGCAACCGGGAACACCAACATCCGCCCTTCGTTAGACACCACTGCAATTAGGTCACTGGCCACATCTTGCACTGGACTTGGTGACAGAATTTTTGCGCCAACCGGTAGATTTAAAACTGCCTTACCATTTTTATTGCGACTCACTAAATCAGCAAATTTACAAATAAAGCCATAACCTGCATCAGACGCTAAGATAAAACGTTGTTCATCTTTAGCCATAAGTACATGGTCAATACTCTCGCCTGCAACCACATTAAAGCGACCGGTTAACGGCTCACCTTGGGTTCTTGCCGACGGTAAATTGTGAGCTTCACAAGCATAACTGCGTCCTGAACTATCAATGAACACCACTTGCTGGTTACTACGTCCTTGTGCTTGGGCTAAGTATCCGTCCCCAGATTTGTAGGCTAAGTTAGCGCCATCCACGTCATGACCTTTCGCTGCACGTACCCAACCCTTACTCGATAGTACGACAGTAACTGGTTCAGCTGGGGTTAAATCACGTTCTGTAAGGGCGCGTGCTTCATCACGCTCTACCAATGGTGAGCGCCGTTCATCGCCATATTTTTCCGCATCGGCTAGAATTTCTTTACGGAGTAAAGTTTTCATCCGGCGGTCAGAGCCAAGTAACAGCTCGAGTTGCTGCCGTTCTCGGTCAAGCTCATCCTGTTCAGCTTTAAGTTTAACTTCCTCAAGCTTAGCTAAGTGCCGTAATTTCAATTCTAGAATTGCTTCAGCTTGCGTGTCGGTTAATCCAAACCGTTTCATTAATTCAGGTTTAGGTTCGTCCTCGTAGCGAATAATGGCAATCACTTCATCGATATTCAGATACGCAATTAACAACCCTTCAAGGATGTGTAACCGGGCTAAAATTTTATCTAAACGATGCTGTGTGCGACGGGTCACCGTTTCTTGCCGGAAGGTCAACCACTCTTTCAGAATACTCAGCATCGGTTTGACTTGCGGACGTCCATCAAGGCCGAGCATATTCATATTGACGCGATAATTTTTTTCTAAGTCGGTGGTGGCAAACAAATGCTGCATCATTTGTTCAATGTCCACTCGGTTCGAGCGCGGAACAATGATTAAACGGGTTGGATTTTCATGATCCGACTCGTCGCGCAAGTCACTTACCATAGGTAACTTCTTCGCTTGCATTTGGGCAGCGATTTGCTCCAGTACTTTGGCACCCGATGCTTGATGCGGTAAAGCCGTAATGACTACCTCACCATCTTCAAGATAGTATTTAGCGCGCATTCGAATACTGCCACGACCGGTTTCATAAATTTTCACGATTTCGTCGTGTGGCGTAATAACTTCCGCATCTGTAGGGAAGTCAGGACCACGTAAATGTTCCATCACTTCCCCAAGTGTCGCCTGCGGTTGCTCCAACAATAATGCACAGGCTTGCGCAACTTCACGCGCATTATGGGGTGGGATGTCAGTAGCCATCCCTACTGCAATACCAGTCACACCATTTAACAAAATATGCGGGAGCCGTGCAGGTAAAATCCGTGGTTCTTTTAGTGTTCCGTCAAAGTTTGGAGTCCAGTCGACCGTACCCTGCCCCAATTCGCTCAGTAGTACTTCACTAAACCGCGACAATCGAGCTTCGGTATAGCGCATCGCGGCAAAGGATTTCGGATCATCAGCTGACCCCCAGTTCCCTTGCCCATCTACTAAGGGATAGCGGTATGAGAATGGCTGCGCCATCAGCACCATAGCTTCGTAGCAAGCACTATCACCATGAGGGTGGAATTTACCGAGCACGTCACCGACCGTCCGTGCTGATTTCTTATATTTTGCTAACGCCGATAATCCCAGCTCTGACATGGCGTAAATAATACGCCGTTGTACAGGTTTTAAACCATCGCCGATATGGGGCAATGCACGGTCCATGATGACGTACATGGAGTAGTTCAGGTACGCCTCTTCGGTAAATTTGCGTAACGGAATTTGCTCTAACGCGTCCATTGACATAAATTGGGTTCTCCTTACAGCTCAGCCAAGTCGACGAGGTTACCTTTACTCTCTAGCCAATCCCGACGGTCGCTCGCCCGTTTTTTCGCGAGTAGCATATCCATCAGTTCTTCAGTTGCCACCGCATCATCCACAGTCAACTGAACCAAGCGTCGAGTATTAGGATCCATTGTGGTCTCACGCAGTTGTAAGGGGTTCATTTCACCTAACCCTTTAAACCGTTGCACGTTCACTTTGCCCTTTTTCTTCTCTGCTTCAATCCGATCTAAGATACCTTGTTTCTCTTCTTCATCCAGTGCGTAGTACACCTCTTTACCTACATCTATCCGATACAGTGGTGGCATCGCAACGAATACGTGACCCTGATCAACCAATGGTCGGAAGTGCTTAACAAACAACGCGCACAGCAAAGTCGCAATATGTAAACCGTCGGAGTCAGCATCGGCAAGGATACAAATTTTCCCGTAACGCAATTGCTCTAAATCAGTGGAGTTTGGATCAACGCCAATAGCGACAGAGATATCATGAATTTCTTGCGATGCGAGGATTTGATCCGACTCAACCTCCCACGTATTTAAAATTTTCCCACGTAATGGCATCACCGCCTGGAAATCACGATCGCGAGCTTGTTTTGCCGACCCGCCCGCAGAATCTCCTTCCACTAAAAACAATTCACTGCGAGCTGGATCTTGGGTGGCACAATCGGTCAATTTGCCAGGCAATGCTGGCCCTTGGGTCACTTTTTTACGGACAACTTTTTTGCTTGCTCGCATCCGCCGCTGAGCGTGGCTAATACAAAGCTCTGCTAATTGCTCAGCGTGGTCGGTGTGTTCATTAAGCCACAAACTAAAAGAATCTTTTACAACGCCAGCAACAAAGGCCGCGCACTGGCGTGACGACAAACGTTCTTTGGTTTGACCGGCGAACTGTGGATCTTGCATTTTAACTGACAAAATATAGGCGCAGCGTTCCCAAATATCCTCTGGTGTTAACCGCACACCTCGTGGGAGCAAATTACGGAACTCGCAGAATTCACGCATCGCATCGAGTAAGCCCTGGCGTAAGCCATTGATATGGGTACCACCTAGAGGCGTTGGTATGAGGTTCACATAACTTTCAGTAATACCTTCACCACCTTCGGGAAGCCAAGTAACGGCCCATTCTGCAGCTTCATTATGCCCAGTAAAATTTCCGATAAAAGGTTCTTGGGGTAAGGTTTCAAAACCTTCTACGGCTTCTACCAAATAATCGCGTAAGCCGTCTTCATAGTGCCAAGTTTGCTCCTCACCATCGACCAAGTTACGGAAGGTAATTTTAAGGCCCGGACATAGCACTGCTTTAGCGCGCAACAAATGAGTGAGTTTTATTACTGAAAACTTTGCTGAATCAAAATATTGGGGATCAGGCCAAAAGTGAATGTTCGTACCTGTATTGCGCTTACCCACAGTACCGGTAATCGTTAAATCAGACACTTTATCGCCATGTTCGAAAGCCATTTGATAAACTTGGCCATCGCGTTTAACGGTCACTTCGACCCGTTTCGATAATGCGTTGACAACAGAGATCCCAACCCCATGCAAGCCACCTGAAAACTGGTAGTTTTTGTTCGAAAATTTACCACCAGCATGCAGTTTAGTCATGATCAGCTCAACCCCAGGGATCCCTTCTTCTGGGTGAATATCAACGGGCATCCCACGACCGTCATCGTCAATCTCTAACGACTGATCTGGGTGTAGCGTGACGACTAATTGGCGCGCATAACCTGCAATAGCCTCGTCAACGCTGTTGTCGATAACTTCTTGGCCTAAATGGTTGGGGCGTGTGGTGTCGGTATACATTCCCGGTCTGCGACGGACCGGCTCAAGGCCATTGAGGACCTCTATCGCATCTGCTTTATATTCTGACATGCGTTTTATTATCTCGTGTTGCACGGAATTATTATCGTTAGAATGCTCATATACTGTTACAGGATTTCTAGAAACTCAAGCACCGCTGGTAAGTAGCGCGGAAAATCAACAAAACTATGATCACCCCCTTGTTCCACGATCATTCGCTGCCTGCGGTAATACTCCCGTGCTTCACGATAATCAAGTTGCTCATCACCAGCTTGCAAAAGCACGAGCAAGTCAACATCGGGGTGCAAAAGTTGCTCGACCTGATCGAGTGTTTCTCGATCATGATGATCTAACTGATACGCCTCGTGCGTGTGTGGGTGCACCCGCTGCATTACGCCATCGGCAGGCATCAAGCGTTGCGGATGCACTGCTGGATTGATTAGTACACCACGTACCGGCCGCTGCAAGCGGGTCAATTGACTCACTACATAATGAGTCCAAAATCCGCCCAACGAACTGCCCATTACGCCATGAATAGGGTGTTGGTTAAGCAGCTCATCAAGAAACGCCTTAATTGCGGCCATCCGCGGTGGCAGCTGTGGGGCACAAAGTAATTCAGAAGATTGCCCCTGACTGACCAGGTAATCTTGGGTTTGCCGAATCTTCAGGCTGGCTGGTGAACTTTCAAATCCGTGTAAATAAAGTAGCACCTATGCCTCCTGTAAGCCGTGCGTTCGAATTAATTGAATCCAGTCCCGTAAGAACTGATTGACCTGTTGCTTCTCGTTAGCCTGAAACATACTGGGGTTCGGAATGTCATAGCGCGCTCGCAACTGCGCTACACCTTGACAACTAATCACTTCCGCTAACCGCACATCATGATACAAGCGTACCTCGAGCTGTGTTGCGCGTAACCCAGGCAACGACTTCGTAAATGCCTGCTGCGCGATACGAATGTCAGTAGTAAATGGTGCCTGCTGAATAACGGTCACTGTAAAACACAATTGTCTGCCAATTTTCACCACAAACGACTGACGCGCTTCTAGATCTGCCAACCACGGCTGTAACCCAACATAGTTTGATGCTGCCAGTCGTTGGAGTGCGGCTAAATCAAACTGATAGCGCTTACGAGTCAAATTAGTTGTCATCATGGTTGAAATCGGTGCTTATGGAGTTGTAGCCATTGTAACCCAATGACAGTCGCTGCATTATTAATTTTTCCATCGTCGAGTAGCTGCACGACATCAGCAAAGGGTAACACATGCACGCGAATGTCTTCATGTTCACTGGCTAATCCACCATGTGTTGCGGCAGTATCACTATCGACAAGAGCAATAAAAATTGTGATACGTTCTGTACAACCGCCCGGAGTGGATAAATAGGTTAATGCATAGTGCAACTGGGTTGTCGTGAGTCCAGCTTCTTCAGCTAACTCTCGATGAGCGACCTGCTCCGCCGATTCATTAACACTATCGTACATCCCTGCCACGAACTCAAGTAACCACGGCGATTGCTCAGCACCAACAGCACCAATTCGAAATTGTTCTAATACGACTAAAGTATCTTTGCTCGGGTCATAAGGTACCACCACCACAGCATGGCCACGGTCCATGACTTCCCGCTCAAATACGGGTGACCAACCACCGGCGAAAAGCCGATGTTGCAAGGTTACTTTGTAGACGGATAAAAAACCGTCACGAAGTGGCGTGTTTTCAATAATTTTGACATCTTCTTGATGATATTTTTGCACAGTAAACCTTTACTCGTTATTTAACGACTGATGTATTCGTTTGACCGCGAATAGCATCGTGAATGATTGTAATCTACAGTGGCTTTAGCACATAATTAGTTACACTTGAAGCGATTTTGTTGCAACTAACGTCATGCATTTGGCGCAATTAAAAAGTAAACTGGTAAACATTCACGAGTGTATGTAAAATAGCAGCCATATTTTGGCAAGATGATGCTTTCAAATAATTAGGACACCCTATCCATGAAAAAGCACGTACTATCCGTATTAGTAGGCCTAACCCTTAGCGCAACTACCAGCGTGGCCTATGCCGATGACTTAGCACAAGTGTTCCAACTTGCTTTGCAAAATGATCCAACTTTACAACAAGTCGATGCACAACGCCGTGCTGCTCAAAAGGGAATCGATATTTCAAAAGCTGCGTTTTGGCCACAGGTCGACTTTACCGCTGGCTATTCACGGAGCGAATCTGAAAGTGCCACTTATGATTCCGTAGCACAGAGTTTTATCGTGCTCGACAGTGAAAACCGTGGTTGGAACGCAGGTCTGAACTTGAGCCAAACAATTTTCAATATGAATGTTTGGGACCGTGCTAAGCTTAGCGAAAAACAAGCATACCAAGCTGAAGTCAATTATTTAAGTACTCGCCAGCAACTGATGCTGCGTGTGGTTAACGCGTACTTTACGGTACTGGAACGTCAAGATGACTTGGCCTTTGCAACCGCTGAGAAAAACGCCATCGAGCGCCAGCTCGAGCAAACGAAACAACGTTTTTCCGTGGGTCTAACCGCAATCACTGACGTTCATGAAGCGCAAGCACAATATGATACTTCAGTTGCTGCAGAAATTCAGGCGCGTAACGCTGTTGAAATTGCACAAGAATCACTGCGTGAAATCACTGGGCGCTACCATGAAAGTTTGGCTCGTTTAGATACCAACTCATTTGCACCTGAATCACCAGCTCCTGCTGACGCAACGCAATGGGTAAAAATGGCAGAAGATAAAAACCTGCAACTCATTGTGCAACGCGTTGCGGTTGAAATTGCGGAGCATCAAATTGACTTAGCACGCAATGGTCACTTACCAACGGTATCCTTGTCTGGTAATTACGCAACGCGTGATACCACTACAACAGCACGTGGCAACAAGATTGATATGCCACGCATGGATTCAAATTCGATTGGCCTTAACCTGAACGTACCAATTTTCTCTGGTTTCCGTACTTCCGCTGAAGTAGATCAAGCCCGCGAAAATTATGTTGCGTCAAGCCAAGAATTAGAAGGTGTGCGTCGTAGCATTGAACGTCAGGTTCGTAATGCTTACTACGATGTCGTTGCATCACAAGCGAGTATTCGCGCTTTTGAACAAGCCGTTATCTCAGCCGAAAGTGCGTTGAAAGCAACCCAAACTGGATTTGAAGTAGGTACTCGTACCATCGTTGACGTGCTTGATAGTACTCGTAACCTCTACAATGCGCGCCGTAATTTGTCGAAAGCACGCTATGGTTACATTCGTCAATACCTCACACTGAAACAAGCTTCAGGACAAATTAGTGAGCAAGATCTTATCGCTATTAATGCAAACTTGATTGATGAACGTAATTGAAAAACCACGCTTTGAGCTACGTTTTCTCCTACCAAAATATTGGTTAACGTGGCTCAGCGTCGGCATTCTATACACGATCTCTTGGCTGCCATATAGCTGGCAACTGGGAATGGGGCGTGTATTAGGTCGCCTGTTCTATCGTTTTGTACCACGCCGCGCTCACATTGCGCGGCGTAATCTTGAACTGTGCTTTCCTGATAAGTCTGCCGACGAAATTGAAGAGCTCGTCAAAAAAAATCTCGAAAATACCGGAATTGCTTTTTTTGAAACTGGTATGGCATGGTGGTGGCCTGATTGGCGCATCCGCCGTAAGTTACACGTATCTGGCGTAGAACATCTAAAAGCAGCACAGCGTGATGGTAAAGGGGTGTTGTTGCTGTTGTTCCACTTTTTAAGTTTGGAAGTGCACGCGCGCTTACATGGCTTTGTACAACCTGCGGTTGGGCTTTATCGTCCACATAACAATGCGGTGATGGAGTTTTTGCAAACCCGCGGCCGGGGTCGATCGAATAAATATTTAATTCCACGCACCGACGTACGAAGCATGTTGGAGGCGTTGAACCGTGGTGAGATTGCTGGCTATTTACCCGATCAAGATTATGGCCGCAAACGTACCGTATTCGCACCATTATTCGCAGTAGAACATGCCAGCACCACCACTGGTACATTATTATTTGCGAGTAATGCGAACTGTTCCGTCGTGCCTGTCACCTGCTTCCGCCGAGATGATGGACGCGGCTATGATATGACCTTTTACCCAGCCTTCGACAATTTCCCAACGGGTGACGATGTTGCTGATGTAACTCGGATAAATCGTATGATCGAGTTCGCAATACAACAAAAACCCGATCAATACATGTGGATTCACCGACGCTTTAAAACGCGTCCGAACCAAGACGATCCGGATTTATACCAGTCTTAACTCTCCAACCAGTATCGCCAAGCTGCTATCACTGCTTGGCGATGCGGCTCCAAATGATCATGATTGACCATACCGGCATTATCTAATGCCAATTGATGGACAACCACTCGCTCAGCTAAGTAAGCTGCAATCAGAGCATCTACTTGGGTTGCTGGGATTAACTGACTATGTGCGCATTGTTCGAGAATACGAACATTATCAGTATATTGTGCCAATGAGGGATAGTCGGCAGCAAAGCGTAACACTAAGTATTGCACCACAAACTCTAAGTCAGTTATACCACCTGTGCCCTGCTTTATATCAAATTCATCATCTTGTCTTTTGGCGCTTAAATGCGCTCTCATTTTATGCCGCATTTCAATAACTTGCTTTTTCAGATGGGTGGGTTCACGCAGCTGACATAGTTGTTGAATGCGCAGTTGGGTTAATTGGTTAACCAAGTCAGCTGTACCGAAAATAGGCCGGGCGCGAACCAATGCCTGCAATTCCCAGGTCCAAGCATCTTCAGCTAAGTAACTGGCAAAAGTTTCCAACCGCGTCACTAACAACCCTGCATTTCCCGATGGTCGCAAGCGCATATCAACGTCATAGAGGCTACCAACCAATGTTCGAGTGGTAAATAGATGTAATATGCGCTGCGCTAATCGTAAATAAAATTGCTGGACTTCAATAGGTTTAGGACCGTTGGTTTCGCCTTGGTAGTCAGAATCGGTGATAAACACTAAGTCGAGATCTGAACTATAACTTAACTCCAAGCCACCGAGCTTTCCGTATGCCAATACCGCAAATCCCATATTGTTTGCATCGCGTCCGGGAGGGGTACCATGGCGGTCAGTAAGATGCTGCCACGCCAAGTGAATGACTTTTGCCACAATAGCTTCGGCAAGATAACTTAAGTGATCGCTGACTTTCATCAACGGCAAGCCACCACTTATATCTGCAGCCGCAATCTTAAGCTGTAACACTTGCCGTGCTTGCCGCAGAGCGTCCATCTGTAATTCCAGTTCTTGTTCTGGTAAGCGGATTAAAAATTCATCCAACAACGCTGGGTATTCGGTGAGTTGCGGTAGCTGATACAAATGCTGGGGATCAATAAGTTCATCCAATAGCAATGGATACATTGCTAGCTGTTCAGTTAACCATGAACTAGCCTGACATAACTTAATGAGTTGTTGGCGTGCTCCACGGTTCTCTACCAATAATTCCACGTACGCCGTCCGTGTCATAATCTTTTGCAACACTTGAAATACGCGATCAACCACCAGCCCTGGTTGCTCAAGTGCAACCAACTGTTCCAACAACAGCGGTACCAAACGCGCCATCGCCTGCCGTCCACGTGGACCAGAACCACGACGCCGAACATCGCTGCGTAATTGGCGCGTAGTACGCCAAACTTGAGCTGCTGCTGGTGCTGGAACACCGGCTTCTAACAATACTGCCAATGCGGTGTCATCCTCGACCATATCTTGCCATAACAATTGCAAAGCACCTGCCTCTTCATCTTGCTCATCAGGGTGCCCAATTACCTGAATAAACTGTTGATGGACTTTTGCCATGGTTTCCTGCACTAAGTTAACGACGGCTGCCCATGGTTGCTGTAAGGCGAGACTAATGCGTTCTTGCATAGATGGATCTGAAGGTAATATTTGGGTCTGCTCATCGTTTAACTGCTGCAGCACATGTTCAATTTTGCGTAATATGGAGTAACTTCGTAGTAGTTCTTGTACGTCATTCGCAGACAACACCCCAAGTTCCGCTAGCACTTGGTATGCTTGATACAGTGAACGCGTTTGCAATTGCCGCTGTTGTCCACCACGAATCAGTTGGAACGCTTGAGCAATAAACTCAATCTCCCGAATTCCACCCGGCCCTAGTTTAATATTCCATTGATAACCTTGCCGACGTGTTTCTTGGGTAATCAAACTTTTCATTTTGCGTAACGCGTCAATGGCAGAAAAATCAATATAACGCCGATAAACAAAGGGGCGTAATAACTGTGTAAGTTGCTGCTGATAGTGATTCGAAGCGCCAATAATACGCGCTTTAACCATGGCGTAACGTTCCCAATCACGCCCCTGCTCCTGGTAGTAATACTCAAGTGCAGATAGGCTAGCGACCAAAGGTCCAGATTGACCAAATGGGCGGAGGCGCACATCCACCCGAAACACACGACCATCAACGGTGATCTGATCAAGCAACCCGACGAATGCTTGCGCTAAACGGGTAAAAAACACACTGTTTTCTAGCGGCCGGCTCGCATGGTCCGTGTCACCTTGTGCGGGATAGCAGAAAATCAAATCGATATCGGACGAGAAATTCAACTCACCTCCACCGAGCTTCCCCATGCCGATAACTAGTAAGGGCATTGCTTCACCGCCAATGCGAGGCGTGCCGAACCGTTCGGCAAAACGCGGATAAAGCCATGCCAATGTTTCTTGAATTATCGCATCAGCAGTTGCTGTTAAATGCTGCAGCATATCCGTTAAGGTGAGCTGCTGTAATAAGTCAGCTGCCGCTAACGTGGCATACCAGCGCTGCCGCAAGTGACGCAGCGTTCGTTGCGCTTGATTCTCATCTGTACAAGCGGCTAACTGAGCACGCAGGTCAGCAACGTATGTCGTTAGCTGCGGCAGGAGAACTCTACCGTGCTCCCACGTCACTGCCTTAGGCTGGGTGGTCAGCACCCCCGCAACAAACTCACTCACCTGCTGCACATACTTGCGCTGTAACTCTTCAGTCGGTGGTTGTTGCAATAACGACGCCAGCTCTAGTAACAGCAATTGATAACCCGTTTCGCGCCGTAACTGTTGCACTTGGTCCCAGTTAGCGCCCGCAAGTAATTCATCAACTCGCTTCGCATAGTGAGTTACAGCACTCACTAAAGGTTGCAACTGCTCGCTCAATGGAGCTAGCAGCCGCAGCGCTTGCACACACCAGTGTAACCCTGCCGCAATACCTTGCACCGCGGCTGCAGTGGGTTGCTCGTGGAAACAAGTATCATGGTGTTGCCAGTGAGCCAGCCCAACAGCAATGCCTTGGAACAATCCACTATTTTCATGAGCTTCCAAAAAGTGTTCTGAATATAAAGGCTTAGGTTTTGCCTTAAGTTGCGATAAACCTGCTAGCAGATAACCACGGGCGGCTTTACTGAGACTTCCTAGTTGAGTGCCAGTGATGTTCAGCAATTGCCGGGCAAGTGTTAGCGCATCAGTTAAGTCTCCCCCTTGCAGCTCCAATTCAATCTCGCAGATAGCTTGCTCCTTGATTCCAGCGAAGACTTGGCCTTCATCAAATACCAATTCAATGCGGCCTTGACCACTTGCGATATGCCAGCGATGACGAGTGAAGTTCGTTTGAAACAACTGCTGTAACTGCGAATTGATGCTAGTTAACGGGAAGTCGGCTGGCCAAATACCTGCATCAAAGTGCGTAAGGTCTGGATGATCGTCGTCAACAGGGCAATTGAATTCTGGCCGAGCGTGGATTCCAGCCGTTACCGCTCCTGCTAATTTGACGGTTTGCTCACGTTGTAGTCCGCATTGGCGGATACGTAGCCCAATATCATAATGACGCAATTGCAAATCTGGCGTGTCAAAATAACTGTTTGCCAGCTCAACCACAGTTGGCGACGTTCCTGCCAACTGCTCACACAACGCAAAAACCTTATCTCGTTGAGCTGGGTCAACCAGTAATTTTAGCTCTATTTCTTGGCTCACAAATAGTACTCTAAACGTTGATTTTACTTGTTTCATACGGTACTCGCAGGAACCGTGCTGGTCAACTGAAATGGCTTGACAGACTCGCTTAAAAAATGCACCGTGGCGGCAGCAAAATTTCTAGTAAAAAACTGCGCTAGAAAGCTTTACGTGCGTTTAAAATGGCATATACTTGCGCGCGAAAATATTGTCACCCCCAGCCTTGGGCTGAGTCCAACAGGAGATGCTATGTTTAAAGCGAGTGAAGTACTTGCGGCTCAGTATACCGGCGCCGACCTTGGTCGACTCCAACAAGCAATTACTGCCAACTATTCAGTTGATGAAGATGCTTATCTACGCGAGCTATTACCATTAGTGCCACAAGAGAAAGCAACGCTCGATTCAGTCACTGAAGCTGCGACCCAATTAGTGCAGCAAGTTCGTGATCGAGCCGACAATAGCGGCATTGATGCTTTTTTACAGGAATATAGTTTGGATACCAAGGAAGGGATCATCTTAATGTGCTTGGCAGAGGCACTACTTCGAATTCCAGATAAAGAAACTGCAGATGCACTCATCCAAGACCGCCTGTCTGGGGGAGATTGGCAAAAGCACATGGGGCAAAGCACGTCTTGGCTAGTCAATAGTGGTACTTGGAGCTTGGCGTTAACCAACTCGATTATTAATCCTCATGGGAAGCCGATGGAGACCCCACGCGGTACCTTCAAACGGTTAATTCGCCGTCTTAGTTTGCCGGTGGTTCGTAAAGCGACATATGCTGCTATGCGCATTATGGGGGCCCAATTTGTGTTGGGTCGAACCATTGAAGAAGCACTTAAGAACAGTGTTGCTAATCGTGACAAAGGCTATACCCATTCGTATGACATGCTAGGCGAAGCCGCACTGACTATGGCTGATGCACGCCGCTATCATGCTGACTATATGAACTCAATTGCCAAAATCGGTGCGACTGAGTTCAATAATCCAAAGGTGTCACGCCCCACTATTTCAATCAAGCTGTCAGCGCTTCACCCACGCTATGAAGTTGCGAATCGTGAACGTGTGTTAACAGAACTTGTTGATAGTGTTCTTGAGCTGGTTAAATTAGCGAAAGAAGCAAACGTTGGTGTCAGCATTGATGCTGAAGAAATGGATCGCCTCGAGCTATCATTAGAACTATTCGAGAAAGTCTATCGCAGCGAAGTCTGCAGAAGCTGGCCTTACTTAGGGTTGGTCGTACAAGCCTACTCAAAGCGTGCGTTACCTGTGTTGTGCTGGGCCACTGCACTTGCCCGTGATTGCGGTGACGAGATTCCTGTACGCTTGGTAAAAGGTGCTTACTGGGATAGCGAAATCAAGTGGAGCCAAGTTAATGGCTTAGAGGGTTACCCAGTTTATACACGTAAGGCAAATACCGACGTTTCCTATTTAGCTTGCGCGCATTACTTGATGAGCCCAGCAACCAAAGGAGCGATTTATCCACAGTTTGCCACCCATAACGCACAAACCGTGGTCGCTATTCGTGATATCAATCAAAAATACCAACGCAACATCGAATTCCAACGTTTGCATGGTATGGGTGATGACCTTTACGACGCGCTATTAGAGCAAGATCCTAATGTAACGGTTCGTATCTATGCACCTGTAGGTGCACACAAAGATCTACTGCCGTACTTAGTCCGTCGTTTACTTGAGAATGGCGCAAACTCATCATTTGTCCATAAGTTGGTCGACCCAGAAACACCGATTGTGGAGTTAACCGAACACCCCGTCAAAACGGTACTCAAACACGACAACTTTGCGAACCACAAAATTCCATTACCGACTGAAATTTTCACTGATCGGAAAAACTCGTTAGGACTGAATATGAACATTCACTCACAAGCTGATGATTTTATTACTGCCGTGCAGGACTACCGCAATAAACAATGGCAAGGCGGCCCAATTATTAATGGCGAAGTGATCGATGCCCACCATCAAGTGGCTATTCACAGTCCGCAAAATAACAAACACCAGGTCGGCTCCATCGCATGGGGCGACAAGGCGCTAGCAGAACAAGCGCTAACAATAGCCAATGCAGCATTTCCACGATGGCGTGATACTCCTGTAGAGGAGCGTGCGGTTGCACTAGAGAAACTAGCTGACCTGTTGCAAGAAAACCGTGAAGAACTTATCGCTTTATGCTCACTTGAAGCCGGTAAGAGCCTTCAAGACGGTATTGACGAGCTACGCGAAGCTATTGACTTCTGTCGCTATTACGCACAACAGGCACGTCAATTAATGGGGGCGGCAGTACCGTTACCTGGCCCAACCGGCGAAACCAATGACTTATTTACCGAAGGTCGCGGTACCTTTATTTGTATCAGTCCATGGAACTTTCCATTGGCGATTTTCCTCGGCCAGGTGACTGCTGCTTTAGTTACTGGTAACTGCGTCATTGCAAAACCTGCCGAACAAACTGGTCTAATCGCGT
Organism: Pseudidiomarina indica; assembly: GCA_029279945.1. Taxonomy (GTDB): domain Bacteria; phylum Pseudomonadota; class Gammaproteobacteria; order Enterobacterales; family Alteromonadaceae; genus Pseudidiomarina; species Pseudidiomarina indica_A. The sequence goes on from JAJUHK010000003.1 coordinate 151,803, forward strand.
TCCGCGCAGTGCAATTGGCTCATGAAGCTGGCATTCCAGCTGACGTATTGCACTTTATTCCTGGTAGTGGTGCAGAAGTGGGTAACTTCTTAGTATCACAAGAAAATATTGGCGGCGTATGCTTCACCGGTTCAACCTATACCGCCAAAGCAATTAACCGTGCGTTAGCTGCTCGCGCTGGTGCTATTGTGCCTTTGGTTGCTGAAACCGGCGGTCAAAATGCCATGTTGGTTGACTCTACTGCTCTACCCGAACAAGCGGTGACGGATATTGTTGCCAGTGCCTTTAAGAGTGCAGGTCAACGCTGTTCTGCATTGCGCGTGTTGTTTGTCCAAGAAGATATTGCTGATCGCATTATTGACTTACTCAAAGGCGCCATGGCTGAATTGAAAGTTGGTGACCCAATTTTACATGAAACGGATGTTGGCCCAGTGATTGATGGGGCGGCAAAGAGCAACCTAGAGCAACACATCAATGACATCTTGCAGGTAGGCACATTGATTGCTCAAGCACCAATGCCTGAATACACAGTGCATGGAACTTTCGTTGCTCCAACAGCTATTGAAATTAACAGCATCAACCAGTTGGTTAAAGAAAACTTCGGTCCTATTTTGCACATCATTCGTTACAAAACGAGTGAGCTTGACCAGGTTATCGACAGCATCAATAGCACCGGCTTCGGTTTAACATTTGGTATTCACAGCCGTAACGAAAGCTTCGCAGAAGATATCGCGCGGCGGGTTGAGGTAGGTAACGTGTACATTAACCGCAATCAAGTTGGTGCGGTTGTCGGGGTGCAGCCATTTGGCGGCCGAGGTCTATCTGGTACAGGCCCCAAAGCGGGTGGCCCACTGTACTTAACACGTTTTGTTACTGAGAAAACGCGTACTAATAACGTTACTGCTGTCGGTGGTAACGCCACCCTATTGTCACTAGGCGACTAGTGACAATACTGGGTCAGTAAGCGTATTACAATACATAAAGTGGGCGATTAAAACTCGCCCACTTCATGTAAATAAAGGCTAGAGCTACCGTCTTTAATCACCGCTGCCAAGCCGTGAATCCGAGGTAAAATACGAGCCATATAGAATTTTGCAGTTTTTGCTTTACTTGCTAAGTAAGGCCGTTCATCAACTAAAGGTGCTGCCGCTTTTGCCATTCGCAACCACATATAAGCAAAGGCCACATAGCCCACCAAATGTAGATATTCCACCGCCACGCTATTGATGATGTTTTCATCATCAGCAACCCGTTCTAAGATCGCTTTGGTCACCTCAGCCACCAACTGTGTTGCATCAGCAAGTTGTTGATATTCTTTTTCAAAACCTTCTAGCGGTGTCGCCAATAAGGCGTGAATATCTTCTAACAACGGTTTCAACAGGTCGCCACGCGAGCCAGCTACTTTTCGTCCCAACAAGTCTAATGCTTGAATGCCATTGGTGCCTTCATAGATTTGCGCTATCCGCGCATCGCGCACCAACTGCTCTTGGCCCCATTCGCGGATAAAACCATGACCACCAAACACCTGTTGACCAAGGACTACAGCTTCGAAACCAGTGTCTGTTAAGAATGCTTTAGCAACGGGGGTGAGTAGCTGAACCAGCGCTTCACCACGTTCTCGGACAGCTGGATCTTGGGCGTACTTCGAACGGTCTAATTGTTGGCCAACATAGGTAGAGAACGCCCGACCCCCTTCGACAAATGCTTTCATTGTCAACAGCATACGACGTACATCGCCGTGAACAATAATTGGGTCAGCGGCTTTGCTCATATCACGCGTTGCTTTAGCACCCCGCCCCTGAATACGTTCTTGCGCATATTCCAACGCATTTTGATAGGAACGTGCTGCAGCACCTAGACCTTGAATGCCAACACCAAGGCGCTCATAGTTCATCATAGTGAACATTGCTGGCAGACCTTGGTGCGGCTCACCGACCAGCCAACCTTTGGCACCATCAAAGTTCATCACACAGGTTGCTGATGCGTGAATACCCATCTTGTGTTCAATCGAACCACAAACGACACCATTACGCTCACCTATGGAACCATCATCGTTCACTAAGAATTTAGGTACCAAAAATAAGCTGATGCCTTTGCTACCGGCAGGCGCATCAGGCAATTTCGCGAGTACTAAATGAATAATATTCTCGGCAAGATCGTGTTCACCACCGGTAATAAATATTTTCGTACCGGTAATCGCATAGCTGCCATCAGCATTCGGCGTTGCTTTGGTGCGGATAATACCAAGATCTGTACCTGCATGAGGCTCAGTCAAACACATCGAGCCTGTCCATTGACCGGCAACAAGTTTTTCTAAGTAGGTTGCTTTCAATGTGCTATCTGCATGTTGATCAATGGTCATGATCGCGCCAGCAGTTAAGCCTGGGTACAATGAGAATGAAATATCCGCAGCGCAAAGCATTTCCTCATATTGCGCCGAGACACTCTTAGGTAAGCCCATACCACCAAATTCTGGATTTGCAGTTACCCCAACCCAGCCACCAGCAGCTAACTGTTGAAAGTTTTCTTTATAGCCTGTCGGTGTCGTTACCGTACCATTATCGAATGATACACCTTCTTCGTCAGCTGCACGCGCTAATGGTGCAATCAGTGATTCTGCTAGTTTCGCCCCTTCGTCAATAATGGCGAACGCGGTTTCCATATCCAGTTCTGCCAGCATATCACTTTCTGCCCAATCCTTATCGACCTGAAATACATCCTGCAGAACAAACTGCATGTCTTCTCGAGGAACACGATACTCTGCCATAGCAACACCTCTTATGCTGGTTTGACTTCACCATGAAATCAAACAAAAGATTTAAACAGGTGTTTTAATAACAGATAAACTATGGTCTTGTCCAGTCATCTAAGGCGGGCTGTTGGAATGCTTGTGAGTCTTTTGACAGCACCACGTGGCTGGGTGCAATCGAAAGCACCGTAAGCCCCTGTAAGGTTTCACCTTCATAAAGTCGGATCCCATTCAACACCACCCAACGCGCATCGGTGCGTGAAGAGTACTGGTGTCCATCATAAGTGAAACTCGGAATGGTACGCTGAAAACTTACACTAAGTTCAGCTAATTGAGGGATAACACTGCGACCATTACCTTGCTCTGCTAATGCAGCATCAAAGGCTTGGAGTGTTTCTGGTGAAACTTGATTTAGATCAATTGCTTGGTTATTACTCACTATAGATTCACTTGCCTGGGCTCGGGCTTGACTGAGTACTTCTACCCCTTCGTCTACCGATGATGGTACAGCTGGCTCTGGCCAAATCGGTTGCTTTATGGGCTTAATCTCACCCAGCAAATACGCAGCTGTCTCTGACCTAACCGGTTCACTCATTGTGATGGTTGAGTCAAGATCTCGAGTGAACAACCATTGCCCGCCCCACCATCCAATTGCAGCTGCGCCTGCAACGACAAACACACCGAGTACCCAATGCCACATGGGCTGACGATTCAGTGTTGGCGCCGAGCTTAAATCAACCTGCGGCTGTTGTTGCACTAGCGGCGATGACTGCTTCTTTAACGCTTGCAATACCGATGACATTAGTTCTCTCCCACCCTAGTAATTGGGGTCAGACGTGGGCCGCCATGTTCTTCCGTACTTGTCAGCCACGCTAAAGTCAGGCCATCAAGCTGCCCGCTTACACGTAACTTCGCTTGTTGCTGCAACTGTCGTAGTTGCTCTGCCAGTGACAGTGTCGTAGTGATGCCTTGTTGTCTGAGTTGTGCGGCTAGCCATTGTTGATACACCGAGCCACTTTGGTCAGCATCAGCATTGCTATATCCAGGTGGTTGTGGAATCAAGGTGGTAAACTCCCCAGTCCAGTTTGTCTCTGGTACCGTATTTACTTGCGTAATCAGTTGTAAGTTATCATTGGCTAACTGCAGCAACACCGGACGATTGGGTTGCACGATCTGATCTAACCGTGCCCGACCACTCACACATAAAAGTTCAAATTGTTCCACCCAGTCACAAAATGGCTGGTTGGTTGGTGGGGAGGGCAATCGCCATAACGCTGCTAAGGCTTCCAGTGGGTGTTGCACACTGTTGGCTGCCGTTGTGTCTGTGTTAACCGTTAGCGCTGAACGTGGCCCGCTAAACCACCATTGACCAGCGGCTACCAACAATGCCACCACTAACGCTAGCATACCTAGCATCAGTCCGTGATTCCGCGATCTTCCTGATTGCTGTTGGCCCCCATCAAGTTCGATAACTGCCTGCTTCACCTGTCGCACTGTCACTATTGGCTGTTGGTCGTTATAGGCGGCTAAAAGGGCACGGTCACACAGCAAATTGAGTCGCCGTGGAATACCTTCACTGGCAACATGTAACGCACGAACGGCTGCTGCATCAAATAAACCTCGCTGGGCACCAGCGACTTGTAAACGATAGTTAATGTAACGTTCTGTATCCGCCAGTTGCAGTGGCAATAAATGATACCGAGCCGTAATCCGCTGAGCGAGTTGACGTAACTCACGGCGCCGCAATAGATCCTGAAGTTCAGGTTGACCGATCAAAATAACACGGAGTAATTTATACTGATTCGTCTCTAAATTTGTGAGGAGTCGCAGCTGCTCTAATACTTGAGGCTGCAAATGCTGGGCTTCATCGATAAGTACCACACACTGCTCACCTTGCGCATGCGCCGTAAGTAAAAACTGGCTAAGTTTATCGGTGAGTTGCTTTACCGTAGCTTGGCGGCGATTATAACGAATGCCAAACTCGTCACATAAGGTTGCCAGTAACTCATCTGCATTTAGCATCGGATTCAAAATAAACGCCGTACGAGTGTGATCTGGCAACTGTTCGAGTAATGCTCGAGACACAGTGGTTTTCCCTGTGCCAACTTCTCCCGTCAATAAAATAAATCCACCGCTGCCCTGCAACCCATAACTTAAATGTGCCAACGCTTCTTGGTGGCGTTCACTTAAATACAGAAATTGAGGGTCTGGCGCAATTGAGAACGGCTCAGTATGTAGTCCAAAATAATTAAGATACATAGCAACTTGACTGCTTTAGTAGTTATAGTATGAAACAGTGTATCGACTCACTGGCTTTACGGCTAGTCATTCGTGTATGTCATAAACATAATCGGAGGCTTCATGAAAGTCTATCTTGTCGGCGGTGCTGTTCGCGATCAATTATTAAATAAACAAGTGTACGAACGCGATTATGTGGTGGTGGGCGCTCATCCTGAAGAGCTGATCGCAAAAGGTTTCCGACAAGTTGGTAAAGATTTTCCAGTATTTTTGCACCCCCATACGGGGGAAGAATATGCGCTGGCCCGTACCGAACGCAAATCAGGACCAGGCTATACCGGTTTTACCGTATTTGCCGGCCCTGAGGTAACGCTCGAAGATGATCTCGTGCGACGCGATTTAACCGTCAACGCAATTGCTCAAGATGAACACGGGCAGCTTATTGATCCATACAACGGTCGCGCGGATATCGAACAGCGCATACTTCGCCATATTTCCCCGGCGTTTACAGAAGACCCATTGCGCGTATTGCGGGTCGCTCGATTTGCAGCCCGTTTTGCACAAGATGGTTTTAGCATTGCCCCTGAAACTATTGCTCTTATGCAGCAGATGTGCCAAAACAATGAACTACAGTACTTATCTGCCGAGCGTGTTTGGCGAGAAACAGAAAAAGCATTAACGACCGCGTCGCCACAGGTGTACTGGCAAGTACTGCAGCAAGTGCACGCTATGCAGCCATGGTTTAGCGAACTTGAGCATGCGCTTGACCTCCAGTATTTCTCACAGTTCTCACGCGTTCCCGAGAGCGAACGCAGTCTCTATGCGTGGGCGTTAAGCTGCTACAACTTATCCACCATTCAGCTAAAATCACTTCAACAGCGATTGCGAGTACCTAATAAGTACAAAGATGTTACTGAAGCCGCTGCCCGCATTGCGTGGACGCCAACACAACCCATTGATGTTGACTGGATAGTCTCGATGGTAGGAGAACTCGATGGCTGGCGGCAACCCCAACGGGTTAACCGCATGCTGACACTGTGGCAGCTGCTAGGGATGACTCAAGCAACGGGTACGGCGATTCAAATGGCAGTCCAAGCTGCTCAGCAAGTTAATCCCAAGGAGCTCATTGCCGCCGCAGCACAAGCCGGCACCCCTTTACGAGGTGCTGAAATTAAGGAAGCCGTGTTAGCAGAACGCCGCCAACGCATTCAACAACAATGGCAATGATTTAAATAAACCAGACGAACAGTATCATACCTAGCAGCAACCGGTAGATAACAAATGGCAGCATGCCCATACGACTAATGATCTTTAAGAACGCATGAATACAGAGGTATGCGGCAATAAATGACGTCAGCACCCCAACGCCAAATGGCAACCAAGCAAATGGCTCCGCTTGGGTCACAGCTTTTAAGGATAGATAACCACCGGCCATGATAATAATGGGAATGGATAACAGGAAGCTAAACCGAGCCGCATCAGTTTTTGTCAATCCCAGCAACATGCCTGCGGTCATGGTGATACCTGAACGAGAGGTCCCTGGAATCAATGCTAGGGCTTGAGCACCACCAATAATCAATACTTGCCGCAACGTGAGCTGCTCTATCGTTTGTCGCTGTGATGCGCGCACATCCGCATACCATAACAGCAACCCAAAAATAATGGTCGTTACCGCAATAACTAATGCTGAACGCGCATAGTCTTCGATCAAGCCACTCAACAGTAACCCTGCTAACCCCGCTGGAATCGTTGCCCAAATAATGAGCCAAGCTAAGCGGCTATGGGCATTGTGTTGACCTTTAAAACTACCTAACCAACCAACGATTAATTGGCCAATTTCCTGCCGAAAGTACAACATCACCGCTAACAAGGTTCCCACATGCACCGCAACATCAAAGGCCAATCCCTGATCGGTCCAACCTAAAAGTTGTGACGGTAAAATTAAGTGTGCTGAACTGGAGATGGGTAAAAACTCAGTCAATCCTTGAATTAATGCGAGAATAATTGCTTCCCAAATGCTCACTGTGGTATTCCTTCTAGGCAATCGAGGTGGATACTAAATAGGGTAATGAATCAAATTCAAATGGTATCGGGACTAATTGTTGTTGACCAGTGTATGCTTGCCATAATTCAGCGTAGGTTTTACCGACCACAGGATGCCGCACCGTAGGACTTAATTCTGCCAATGGCCACAAAACAAATGCATTGGTCAAAATTTCAGCTCGCGGCAGTTGTATTGGGTTGGAGCTGATGCAATCGTCATACAATAAAATATCAATATCCAGCGTACGCGGGCTGAATCGCGGCTTAGTACTATCATGACCATGAGCGCGTTCTATCGCCTTACAGTACGCTGCTATGTTTGCAATCGGCTCCGTGGTTTCTACCCAAGCGACCAAGTTATAAAAAGCGCTACCAACAAATCCCACCGCTTCACTCTCAAACACTCGTGAAATATGCAACGGTGTTTGCGCGCTGGCAAATTGATCGTGCAATGCTGTCACGCCAGCACGAATATAATGAGCACGGTCGCGATTGCTGCCAATACCAAACCAAACTTTGCTCACGCGCGTGACCTTACAATCTCGACTGCCGCATGCCGAGCCGCAGCAATTGCTGTTGGCTTCATCACTTTTACACGGATCTGTGGTACCGAAAATTGCTGAATTGCTAGTTGCGCAACTTCCTCAGCAACCGTTTCAATGAGCGCCCGTGGGCGTGACTGAATTAATTCGATAACAGCTTGACTTAATGCATCATAATCAAGTGCGTCATCTAATTGATCAGATTCCGCTGCCGGTTGATTATCCCAAGCTATTTCAAGGTCGAGGATAAGTGATTGCGTACGCTGTTGTTCCCAATCATAAACCCCGATAACAGCATCTACTGTCAAACCTTCAATGAAGACTTTATCCATTCGCAGTCCGTATTAATAGAAATTCAGGCCTAAAGCACTTATGCTATGGGTTTGCATAGTAACGGAAAGCAAACCAGATGCAAACGTAAAAACACATCAACAACTGTGATTTATGTGAGTCCAAATTTTATGCTATTGAGTAAACGAAGCGCATGGGTGCATTAATATTATTAGCCATCATTGTGGCTTATTTATTCGGCTCGATCAGTAGCGCAGTACTGATTTGCCGTATCTTTAAACTACCAGACCCACGTACCACCGGTTCGAATAATCCAGGTGCGACCAATGTCTACCGAATTGGTGGAAAAATACCAGCTGCCCTAACGCTTTGGCTCGATGTACTAAAAGGAATGATCCCTGTTTGGGGTAGCTATTTCCTCGGGATTGAACCGTTCTTCTTAGGCTTAATTGCCGTCGCGGCCTGTTTAGGCCATATCTTCCCACTGTATTTCAACTTCCGTGGTGGTAAAGCTGTGGCAACGGCGTTAGGTGCCATGTTTCCAGTAGCATGGGAAATGGCCTTATTACTCATCTTAACGTGGTTGATCGTGTTCCGTTTTAGCCGCGTCTCGTCCATGGCAGCCTTAATTACGGTTAGTTTAGCGCCCTTCTACGCCTATTGGATCAAACCACAATATACAGTGCCAGTGATTATGATTTCAGTCCTCATTATTTGGCGCCACCAATCAAACATTGTCCGCCTGCGTACCGGGCAAGAACAACGCACCCGTTATCAACGCCCGCCTGCTCCCCCGCAAGACCCGCAAGAATAGTGCGTTATCATGGGCAAATGCTTGTTGCTAAGCTGGTGGATTAAGCTGGTCGAGCGGCCACCGTGGAAAGGTTTTGATCTTGATATCGGCAGTTTCTCCTGCCAATAGGCGCTGAGCCCCAGCGTAAGCGATCATGGCGCCATTATCAGTACAAAACTCTGGGCGTGGAAAAAACACTTGACCACTAATTTGTTGCATAAACGCATGCAATTGCTCGCGAAGGTGTAGGTTAGCACTTACTCCTCCAGCAACCACCAGCCGTTTTAGGCCTGTTTGTTCAAGGGCTCGCCGACATTTAATCACCAACGTATCTACCACCGCATCTTGAAATGCTCGGGCAACGTTTGCAAGCTGCTGTTCAGAACCATCAGTTGCAGCTATGGTATTAGCAGCATAAGTTTTCAAACCACTAAAGGAAAAATCGAGACCAGGACGGTCTGTCATCGGGCGCGGAAATCGATAATGGTTGGGTTCACCCGCTGCTGCCAGTTTTGCTAACCGAGGTCCACCTGGGTAATCAAGCCCCATTAATTTAGCTGTTTTATCGAATGCTTCACCAGCGGCATCATCAACCGATTCACCGAGTAATTGATACTGACCAATACCATCGACTTGCACGAGCTGAGTGTGGCCACCAGATACCAATAATGCAATAAACGGAAACTCGGGTGGGTGTTCCTCCAACATCGGTGCCAACAGGTGACCTTCCATATGATGTACAGCTACCGCTGGTACATTCCAACCAAACGCCAAACTACGACCGATGCAAGCGCCCACTAACAATGCGCCGATCAGCCCTGGACCTGCCGTATAAGCAACACCATCAATATCGTGAGCCGTTAATTGTGCTTCTTGCAAAGCCTGTTCAATCAGGGGCAATGTTTTGCGAACATGATCACGGGACGCTAATTCAGGCACCACACCACCATAATCCGCATGGAGTTTCACCTGTGAATACAGCTGATGAGCCAACAAGCCGTGGTCGGTATCATAAATTGCGATACCTGTTTCATCACAGGAAGTTTCAATGCCAAGTACACGCATGCGCCGCCCTAATTTTATCCAATTCAAACGGCGCACAGTTTACCCTAGCAACCTCCAAAAGTCAGGATTCAACATCAATTAAAGTGCAAACGAATCCTTGTCCATGGCTTTCGACTTGGCATCCCCACTCGTCACCAATCCAGCTTGCACTAAGTTATTCAAACTTTGATCTAAGGTTTGCATGCCATGCACTGCCCCTGTTTGAATGGTTGAGTACATCTGCGCAACTTTGTCTTCTCGAATCAGGTTGCGAATAGCCGATGTCGCCACCATGATTTCATGAGCCGCTATACGCCCCCCACCTGTTCGCTTCACCAACACTTGAGAAATAACCGCTCGGAGTGATTCTGATAACATGGAGCGGATCATCGGCTTTTCATCTCCTGGGAACACGTCAATAATCCGGTCAATTGTTTTGGGTGCTGAGGTAGTATGAAGTGTTCCAAACACTAAGTGTCCCGTTTCTGCAGCAGTCATTGCTAGCCGAATGGTTTCTAAATCACGCATTTCGCCGACCAAAATGACATCAGGATCTTCCCGTAACGCGGACCTCAGTGCATTACTAAAACTGAGCGTATCACGATGTACTTCACGCTGATTAACCAAACTAAGTTTATTTTCATGAACAAATTCAATAGGATCTTCAATGGTTAAAATATGCTGATGTTTGGTTTCATTCAAATAATCCACCATTGCTGCTAGGGTAGTCGATTTACCTGAACCTGTTGGTCCAGTCACTAAAACTAACCCACGCGGGCTATCTGCAATGGTTTTGAATATTTCTGGCGCCCTCAATTGCTCAAGTGTCATCACTTCACTCGGGATAGTACGAAATGCTGCGCCTGCCCCCCGGTTCTGGGTAAACGCATTAACCCGGAAACGAGCTAGCTGGGGTACCTCATACGAGAAATCACATTCAAAGTTTTGCTGATACTCATTACGCTGCCGCTCATTCATGATGCTATACAGCAATTCCTGTACCTGCTCATGAGTCAAGGGGGGAATATTCATTTTACGAATATCACCATCAACTCGTATCATAGGGGGAGCTTCTGCTGATAAATGTAAGTCGGATGATTTCGCCTTGACTGCGTAACTAAGTAATTCGGTAATATCCATATCGCGGTCCCGTGTCGATGATAATGATTAGAAGGTTTTCTTATACTGATGAATAGCATAGCTGAACGTTTAACAGAAGTCCGTAGGAAGATTACAGAGCAATGTGAACGCCATCAACGGCGGCCGGAAACGGTACAATTGGTAGCCGTTAGCAAAGGCAAGTCGACTGCTGCAATTATCGAAGCGTTCCAACACGGGCAAGTACTATTTGGCGAAAATTACGTGCAAGAGGCACTTAAAAAAATCCAAGAGCTGCACGATCTGCCTATTCAATGGCATTTTTTAGGGCCAATTCAATCCAATAAAACCCGCGATATCACCACTCATTTTCAGTGGGTACATAGCATTGATCGACTCAAAATCGCACAACGTTTATCCGCCCAACGCCCAGCTGAGCAGACTCCTTTGCAAGTGCTGATACAAGTGAACATCGATGATGATAGTGCAAAGGCGGGGGTCGCCCCTAGCCAAGTCGCTGAACTAGCAGAGCAACTATCACAATTGCCCAATTTACAACTGCGGGGACTCATGACCATCCCAGCTATTAAAGCTGCACCTGTTGATGCTGCGGAGAGTTTTGCTGCCATGAACCGCTTGTTTTTACAATTAAAAGCCCAATATCCTCAGATTGATACATTATCAATGGGAATGTCTGCCGATTGGCAATATGCGATTGAGCATGGCGCAACAATGATTCGCATCGGCACCGCAATCTTTGGTGCACGCTAACATGTCCCAGTTAACAGGAGATACTTCATGACCAACCCACCCCGTCAAATCGCATTCATCGGTGCTGGCAATATGACCCAAAGCATTATTGGAGGAATGGTTAAAAACGGCTACTCTGCCAGCGCTATTTATGCCAGCAACCCTTCAGCGGGCAAACTAGAACTACTACAATCACGCTGGCAGGTTAATATCAGCCACGACAATAATGAGGTTGCCAATGCAGCTGATACCATAGTGCTCGCTGTTAAACCGCAGCTCATGGCCGAGGTATGTCGCGACTTGCATAAGCAAGTAACAAATCTAAACGACAAACTGATTATTACCATTGCTGCTGGTATTCGCCTGGAAACATATGCTGACTACTTAGGCCGCCAAGCTCGCGTTGTTCGCGTGATGCCTAACACCCCATCATTGGTTGGCAAAGGCATGTCTGGGTTACTTGCGAACGCCAACGTCAGCATCACCGATCAAGATTTTGTAACCACCATATTCCAACAGGTCGGTGAAACTCTTTGGGTTAGTAACGAAGAACAACTGGATATTTTCACTGCTATAGCTGGTAGTGGCCCAGCGTATTTCTTTGAATTTATGGCCAGCTTACAACAAGCCGCCGTCGCGCTAGGCTTTAATCCAGAGCACGCACGGCGTATAGTGGAACAAACCGCTTTAGGGGCTGCTACTATGGCTATTGATAGTGATTTAGAATTAACTGAGCTGCGTCAACAAGTCACTAGCAAAGGTGGCTCAACCGCAAAAGCTATCGAAGTGTATCAAGCGTCCGATCTTGCTCAAATTTCCGCAAAAGCAGTCGCCGCAGCCGTGCACCGTAACCAAGAAATGGCTAAACTGTTTTAAGTGACCAACCATTAAGAGAGCCACTATGAATGCGATCCATTTTTTAATTGACGTTGTTTTTGATTTATTTCTAATCGTGGTGCTGTTACGCCTTTGGATGCAAGCGGTACGCGCTGATTTTTACAATCCAATGAGTCAATTTGTCGTAAAAGTTACTAATCCGCTCATTACACCATTACGAACTGTGATACCAAGCAAGGGTCGCTGGGACTTAGCTTGTCTAGTGCTGGCTTATCTCATTGCAGTGGTAAAAATAATGCTGCTAATGAAAGCCATGATTGGTATTTCACCAGCAATAACCGATACCTTAGTACTCGCCTTTGCCCTGGTGATTTCGCAATTTCTGTCCGTGTTGTTCTGGTTGGTTATCATCATGGCAATCATGAGTTGGTTTAGCCAAGGATATAACCCCATGATGGCCATGTTACATCAGCTGACTTATCCATTTTTAGCTCCCATTCGCCGTATTATTCCCCCCATCGGAGGATTGGATTTGTCAGTATTGGTGTTAATTATTGCGATTCAGTTCGTACGGATTTTATTAAGTAATCTATTTGGTATGGGGATTTAGTCATGAACAGACTGCAGCAATTTAGCTGGCTGCTGACACTGTTGGTGTTAACTGTTATTAGCGCCAATAGTTACGCGCAGCAGAGTCGCCAGCTTGGTCCATGGGAAGTGCATTACAATGCATTCAATTCCACCTTGCTACGACCAGAAATGGCGCAACAATATAACCTAGGGCGCAGCGAAACATTAGCAACACTTAATATTGCAGTACTTGATACCACACGACCCGGTAAACCGGCTCAGCAAGTTGAAATAACGGGCTATGTGATGAATCCATTAAGCCAACAACAGCGCTTAACGTTCCAAGAAGTTCGGGAAGGTGATGCAATCTATTATTTAGCTCAGACCCGTTTTAGTCATCTTGAAACCTTACGGTTTTTTGTCACCGTAAAGCAAGGTGAGCAGTCGCACGAGCTGCGTTTCCATAAAGAGTTTTGGGCCAACTAACTAGTTGGCCTTTTCCTCAACAATCTTCACCCCAACTTGGCGAATAACGCCAACATCATTCACATCCCGCACCGTGAGTATAACGTTGCCTAAGCGCAAGTGGTCTCCAACAACTACACGGCGGTGGAATTTCATATCAAAGTAATCCGTTAAGGTGGTCTGGGCCGACTCCTCATCGAGTTCACCAATCGGATAGAACCCAGCAATGTCTTGTAACATCAGTTCACCGTTTAACGTGAAGTCACCAAAGAATTCGCTACTTTGCAACTCTTTTGGTTTACCATCTGTTGCTAACACCTTACTGACAGTATCAATATCTTCAAGTTTAGCAACCACAACAACGAGGTCTCCCTCTTGAATCACGGGATCAACTCTCGGGTGTAACCATTCACCGTTGCGAATAATGCCAACATATCCTAATTCAACACCCCAATGTAGCTCACTCCATTTTTTATCGCAGGCAACACAACGTTCACTGATTTGGAAACCCCATGCTTCCATGAGATCTTTCGCACCTAACTGATCGAGTGGCATCCTTCGATCGGGTTCAGCGGGAGGGGGAATCTCTAGACCTAACCAACGTGCCATGGGCGCAATGGTCCAGCCTTGCACAATGAGAGAAACCATCACGACCATAAAGGCTACGTCAAAATATAATTCTGGGTTGGGTACGCCGGTCAGCCAGGGATAGAGTGCTAAGATAATCGGTACTGCACCACGTAAGCCAACCCAGCTGATAAACACTTGTTCGCGCCAAGGAAAGGTAAATGGTAATAAGCCAACCACAACCGCGATTGGGCGCGAAATGAATATCATAAGCACTGCAACACCGAGAGACAAATGCCAGTGTTCAATCAGGTGCGACGGTGTAACCAATAAGCCAAGTATCAGGAACATCATGATTTGGCTTAACCACGCTAATCCGTCTTGAACCTGCAAAATATGTGGCAGCTGAGGGAGCCGTGAGTTACCAATTTTATAACCCATCAAATAAATCGCTAAATAGCCACTCCCGCCAACACTTGATGTTACCGCGTACATTACGATCGCGGTCGCAAGTGCCAATAGAGGAAAGAAAGAGAATTGCACGGTGATTTTTTGGGTCAACCAAATAAATAACCGACCGCCTACCCATCCACCGATGAACCCAATGGTAACTTGTTGCAAAATATCTAGTGAAATAACGGCTAACGAAAAGCTTTCGTTGGACGCGATAATAGCCGTAATGGCCATCGTTAAAATAATAGCCATCGGGTCGTTGGTACCCGATTCAATTTCTAACGTGGAGGCAACACGCTGTTTAATTTTTAAGTTTTTTGATTGGAAAATACCAAATACCGCTGCCGCATCAGTTGAGCTTAAAATCGCGCCAATGAGCAATGCCGTTGGCCAAGGTAAATCAAAGAGTAGTACCACTCCAACCGCAGTGAGTGCACAGGTCATAGCCACCCCAAGTGTGGCTAAGGTGAGCGCTGGGCCAAGAGCAACCCTAAAACGCTCTCGATTGGTACGCATACCACCATCAAAAATAATGACTATTAGTGCTAATGAGCCAATGACAAAGGCAAGTTCAGGATTATCAAACCCAATACCAAGTACACCTTCCTCACCAGCAAGCATCCCCACTACGAGAAACGTCAGTAATAACGGTGCTCCTAACCGATTAGAAACTGAAACCGCCAAAATGCTCACCAAAAGTAAGGCGCCCATGATGAGCATGAGCCCATTTACACTAACCAAACCTATTCTCCTTGGTCACATTCAAAATGCCTCGTATAATATCATGCACATGTATAATTTTGGTGCATAGTAAATGGAAAACATTGTTTTAGCGAGTGGTAATCAAGGAAAAGTCAAAGAAATCCAACAATTATTGAGTCCGTTAGGATGGCACGTTACCCCGCAAACCGAATGGGGTTTTGAGGAAGCGGAAGAAACAGGGCTAACCTTTGTTGAGAACGCCATCATCAAAGCACGCCATGCCTCTCAACTCACTGGCTTACCTGCCTTGGCCGATGATTCTGGTCTTGCTGTTACTGCACTAGGTGGAGCACCAGGAATATATTCCGCTCGCTTTGCAGGCCCGCAATGCTCTGATAGCGACAACATTGCAAAATTATTGCGGCAACTCACCGATACCCCAGGACAAGAACGGCACGCGAGCTTTCATTGTGTCATAGTATTTTTACGCCATGCTGAAGATCCCACCCCGATTATATGCCAGGGCCGGTGGGACGGTTACATCACGACAACCCCACAAGGAACGCAAGGATTTGGCTACGACCCCGTATTCTGGGTGCCTGATTTACAATGTACCGCTGCTCAACTCACGCTGGAGCAAAAGCATCAGTATAGCCATCGGGGGCACGCGTTGCGCGCGTTGTTACGTGAATTACAGGCGCACTCATGACATCACTAAGTTTGCCACCACTGTCGTTGTACATTCACATTCCATGGTGTGTACAAAAATGTCCTTACTGTGATTTTAACTCACACAGTGTCAAGCACGATATTCCAGAGGCCGCTTATCTTGCGCGATTGCTCGATGATTTACGCGCCGACCTCGACTGGGTACAAGGGCGCGTACTGCAAAGTATTTTCATCGGCGGTGGTACCCCCAGCCTAATTAGTGCAGCGGGGATAAAATACCTACTCGATACTGTTCGAACGTTAGTTCCTCTGACCCCTGACTGTGAAATCACCTTAGAGGCAAATCCCGGTACCTTTGAAACCGAACGGTTCGCCGGTTATGTTGAAGCTGGCGTAACACGGCTGTCAATTGGTGTGCAAAGCCTGAACCATAAACAGTTACAAATACTAGGGCGTATTCATGACCCGCAGCAAGCGGTCGCCGCTGCGCAACATGCGCGACAACTCCCTCTCACTAGCTTTAATTTAGATTTAATGCACGGTTTACCCTCACAAACCCTCACTGAGGGTCTTGCTGATTTAACAGCAGTGATTGCGCTACAACCCCCTCACATTTCTTGGTACCAACTTACCATTGAACCTAATACGGCATTTGCAAGTCGCCCACCGCAGTTACCTGCAGAAGAGGCTTTGTGGAACATTCAAGAACAGGGCCATGAACTACTGTTAGCCGCTGGGTATGAGCACTACGAAATTAGCGCATACGCCAAACCTGGTCACCGTAGCCGTCATAATATGAACTATTGGCGTTTTGGTGATTATTTAGGGATAGGCTGTGGTGCCCACAGCAAAATCACTATACCTGCGCAAAATAAGATCATTCGCTGTGAAAAAATAAAGCACCCGCAGGGTTATTTGGATCTTACGCGCTCATTAATATATCGGCAATGGAGTGTGACACCAGATGAACGCCCATTTGAATTTTTTATGAATTACTTCCGCTTGATGGAACCAGTGCCCAAAGTTGAGTTTGCGGCGCACACTGGCCTCTCATCGGCTATTGCAGACCGGTTATTGCAGCCTGCTCAACAGCAAGGACTCGTTGAAATTGATGCGCAACGGTGGCAAACGACAGAGCTCGGTCGGCGTTATTTGAATAGTTTGTTAGACACATTACTAGATGGTTGAGCGGCTCATTCGACCCGCTCAAACTTCAAATCCCAAACACCATGTCCCAAACGCTCACCACGTTGTTCAAATTTAGTGAAGGGACGTTCTTTTGGTCGTGGAATATACGTATTGTCCGCAGATAAATTACGCCATTTCGGAGCGGCTGCGAGTACCTCGAGCATATGTTCAGCGTAATTCTCCCAATCAGTAGCAAGATGTAGTATGCCACCTATCTCCATTTTTTGCCGCAACAACTCAACGAATTCTGATTGAATTAAACGACGTTTGTGATGACGCTTCTTATGCCACGGGTCGGGGAAAAATATTTGGACACCCGCGAGACTATGATCTGGAATACAATCGTTAAGGATTTCTACGGCATCATGTTCATAAACCCGCAGATTCGTCAGTTGTGCCACTTCGGCGTCCATCAAGCAGGCACCTACACCTGGGCGATGCACTTCAATACCAATAAAATTTTTCTCCGGAGCAGCAGCTGCCATTTGCACCAAGGATTTACCCATTCCAAAACCAATTTCAAGAATCGTAGGTGCCACACGGCCAAATACCTGAGCTAAGTCGAGCTGGCCTTCCGTGTGCGTCAAGCCCAGCTGTGGCCACGCGCGCTCAATTGCTGCAGCTTGTCCTTTAGTGAGTCGCCCTTCGCGTTTAACAAAGCTACGGATCTTACGACGAAACTGCCCTTCAAGTTGAGCTTGCTCGATATGCTCTGAACTCATAATGCCTCAATATTATATTCAAACAAAAATGCGGGCAGTTATTATGCAAAAAGGCACACTAAACGCAAGTTTAGTGTGCCTTTATCATGCAGAACGAGTGACTATTACTTTTTAACAGGCACTTGTTTTGTTACTGACATTACCGCTTCAATGCGACGGTTCTTCTCGCGATTTTCACGGGTATCGTTTGGATACTTCGGACGGCTTTCACCATAACCTACAGTAGTAACGCGTGAAGCTGCGATACCGTACTCGTTAATCAATAAGTCGCCTACTGCTTTCGCACGACGCTCTGACAACAATTGGTTATAGCTTGCTGAACCAGTGCTATCAGTGTGCCCTTCTATCACTACGTTCAACTGTGGATATTCTTTCAAGAACTCAGCTGTTTTTCGTACATCTTCACGTTGGTCCGCTGATACTTCTGCAGACTCTAGCGCAAACGTTACGACCAACTCACGAGTAACTGTTTCATTTTCATACATGACACAGCCATCAGCATCCACTTTGTATCCAGCGCGAGTATTCGGACACTTATCTTGACCATCTGGTACGCCATCACCATCCGAATCAACGACTACCGGTGCTACCGGCATAGGAGCCGGAGCTTGCTCTTGTCTAGTGTACGTTGATGCAGTGTTGCCACCAAAGTAATAACGTAACGAAGTCATCACCATGAATTCGGTTAAATCTTTTTCACTCTGCTGTACAGCACCTTCAACAGTGAACGCCCAATTATCGTTAATGAAATCACGATAACCAGCACCAATGCGCAGGAATGAAGTCTTAATATCACTAAATTCAGTCGCGTTAATACCTACTGCACCATAAACTTTTGGTGTAAAGTTATATAATACGTCAACACCATAGGCTGAACCATTAGAGGTATCGCCAGTGAATTCTAGGCTGCTACGGAGGTAATCGTAGTAAACTCGATAGCCCCACTCAGGGGTAAATTGATAACCGGCCTCAATCCCCGCGAAAGGAGTATCAAAACCACCTTTAAAACTCTGTAATTGGTTATTTTCAATTACGCGGCGATCGGAGTCAGTACCGAACAAACCAAGGCGTGGCCCCACATAGATACTACCCGGTTCAGTAGCTTTGTTTGCTAATGCAGGCGTAGCTAGTAACGCCGCTACCACAGCAGTGGATATTAATGATAACCGTTTCATGAGATGCTCCTTGTATTTTCTCATAGGGCGATTGATTGTTATATGCCAATTATAATACAAAACTAAGCAGAAAACCTGTAAATTGTCGGCTTTACTTAATATTTTCACCCAGGTTTACACCGTCTTTACATTGCAAATTCATGACCAAACCAAATACTTACCAAACAACTTTGGCATTAACGCCAACACAATTTAGCGAGTGCTTAAAGACTTGGCAGCGCGAACACGGCCGCCATAACCTTCCTTGGCAACAAAATCCAACTCCCTACACTGTTTTGGTCAGTGAAATCATGTTGCAACAAACGCAGGTGGCGACCGTTATCCCTTACTACCACCGTTGGTTACAGCACTTTCCAACCTTTCAAGCATTGGCTGCGGCCAACGAAGATCTGGTACTCGCCCTGTGGCAGGGGTTAGGTTATTACTCACGTGCTCGAAATCTTCATCGTGCAGCGCGCTATGTGGTCGACCAATTCAATAGTGAATTACCACATAGCATTAACGCGTTGCGCGAAATTCCAGGCGTGGGTCCATATACTGCCGGAGCCATCTGCTCGTTCGCTTTTGATTTGCCCGCACCACTTGTCGATGGCAACGTGAAGCGCCTATTCGCCCGTTACTTCGGTATCACTGGTGAGGTTAACTCAACCAAGTTCAACAACAAGGTGTGGCAGTTAGCCGAACACTACACTCCCCCACAAGACAATCGTATCTATGCACAAGCATTACTCGATATGGGAGCAACGATCTGTACACCGCGCCAGCCACAATGTACACAGTGTCCATTACAAACAACCTGTTATGCTCGACAGACCCAGTGTGTTGACAAACTACCTGAGAAAAAGAAGCCCACCCCCTTGCCAACACGATTCGCTTGGTTTGGTATCGATTACAACGCAACTGGCGTGGTCTTGGTACAGCGTGGTACGGACGCTGTATGGCCACGGTTATGGTGCTTACCAGAATTCCTAAATGCCCCAGTGGCAGCTATCGAGCATGGTCAGTTTCGGCACGTATTCTCACATTACAAACTGACCGCTACGGTAGTTCAATTTAAAGCACCAGCCACTAACACCCGGGTTGCTTGGGACGACCTTCCCAAATTTGGGTTACCGGCCCCGATCAAGCGCTATTTAGCCAAAGTGCGGAGTAATCTCTAGTTGGTGTTTCGATGTGGTTTGCATTATCGAATCGCTGCAGCCTAAAATAGCATGACATTCCGTAAGACCGAGGTGAGTATGAGTCGTATCGTCTATTGTGAGTATTTAAAAAAAGAAGCTGAAGGGCTCGATTTTCAGCTTTATCCGGGCGAGTTGGGAGCTCGAATCTTTAACTCCATTTCTAAAGAAGCATGGGCGCTCTGGCAGAAAAAGCAGACCATGCTCATCAATGAAAACCGCCTCAATATGATGGATCCAAACGCTCGGGCATTCCTTGAAGAGCAGATGCAAGCATTTCTCTTCGAAGGCAAAGACGTTACTGTTGAAGGATACACGCCGCCAGCAGATTAATTAGCCGTGATAAGCGTTTAATAACAGCGGCCAATCTCGAGTTTCATTGAAATGGAACGCTGCCTGGGCTTTGGTCGCTTTGTTAAGCTCTTTATGAAATGAGCGCAACAAACGTTGTAGGTTGCCTTCTTTCCAAGGCCCCGACGCCTGGCGTCCACACTTATCAAAATCAACAATCCAGCATTTTCCTGCTGCGTCTAACATAATGTTATGACAGTTTAAATCAGAGTGATACACATTGGCATCGTGGAGTTGGCGAATAGTCTGCCCCACTGTTTGCCATTCTGATGGTGTTAGTTGACGTTGCTGCAGCACTTTAAATAAGTCACTACTGTGCGGGATCACCTCAACAAGAATATCGGCTCGATAGCACCAACCCGGCGCTTTGGTATAATGTGCAGCTACAGGCCGCGGGACTGGAAGGCCTAATTCTCGCAGCTTTAATAATAATGAAAACTCGGCCATAGCGCGGCTCTCGGGAATTGGCTCCCGCTTAAAGCGGTCACGGTTAACTTTACCTACGAGTCCACCCCGATAATAATGGCGTAACAACAAGCCATGTTCACCTTGCTCAACGAAGAATGCAGTACTACGGCCTGTCGCAGAGCCTTTTACTTTGCCTTGCATCATCCAATACTGTGGTGAAAAGTAGTCTGCTGGACACTGTTGTAGTACTTCTGGATCGTACCAAATCATCGTATTTTTGTTCGGTTGTACCGTTTCTATCATGGCCATTGTCCTTAGCGATTTTACCTGAGGCAGTGGCGGTAAGTAGCGCTGAATATCTTCCAAAATTGCGTCTGTGGCACCCCTATCATGACGAAATTCATGTAGTGCTCGCTGTACCATTTGCTGCGCCACCTGTGGCTGTGTTAGCCAACTCGTCCAAGTTGCAGCCAACTCTTCTGGTGATGACACCACTGCCACTGCTTGTGCCTGTTCGAGGCGCTTATACAATTGTTCAAAGTTAAATACATGAGGCCCTGTCGCTAGCGGAGTATGAGTAGCTATTGGTTCAAGCGGATTGTGGCCTCCCCGCGCAATAAAACTTCCCCCAATAAATGCACCATCAGCGATGGCATACCATAGCATGAGTTCACCCATAGTATCTGCTAGGAATACTTGATGTTGTGGTGTTACTGGTTCTCCTTGGCTACGCCGTACGTATGAAAAACCACTCGTATCAATTAAGTGAGCAACAGCTGTAAAACGCTCTGGATGGCGTGGTACCAAAATTAATAAAGCATTTGGCGTAGTGGTGAGCACGAGCTTAAATGCGCTGAGAACCTGCTCATCTTCCCCATCATGAGTGCTAGCGGCCACTAGTACCGGCCGTTGCAGTCTGCTTCGCCATAGCTCTGCATCTTCCTGGAGCGTTGGTGCTAATTGAATATCGTGCTTGAGATTGCCACGTACCACCAACTGCTCAGGATTTACACCCAACTGCCGAAAACGCTCGGCACTTTCGGCTGTTTGCGCAGCAACAAAGCTTAGGTTATTCCATAACGATCCCAGCAACCAACGGTAACGCTGATAACCGCGCTGTGACCGTTCTGACATCCGGGCATTCACCACCAACAGCGGAATTCCACGTTGTTTAGCTTGAGCAACAAAACACGGCCAAACTTCTGTTTCCAAAACAATCACGATACGTGGTGCTAGTTTGCGAAAAAAGCGCGCCATAGCTCGCGCCGTATCTATAGGCAAATAGCTGTAGAATACCCGCTCACCAAAGAATTGCTTAGCTATCGTCGCTGCGGTTGGAGTCATCGACGTGAGCGTAATAGGTAGATTAGGGTAAGTGGCTAATATCGCTTCAATCAGCGCACGTGCTGCCACTGTTTCCCCCACCGACACGCAGTGAATAATTATCCCGTCACGAGCCTGCGCCGGGATCTGTTGCCAAGCAAGTCGTTCACGCAGGCGCAGCCGATATTCTGGTGCTTTCGCCCCGCGCAGCCATAGGTATAAAAAGACCAATGGCGTTGCGAGGCAAATCATAACTCGATAACTGAATGTCATTGGCTACTATCGCCAGTACTCGCTAATCCACGTTGTCGGCAGGACTTTTCTAAACCATTTACCGCTACGCCCTGCCACTGCATCGTCTGGATGTGGGCGGCCGTGAAAAATAATGACCTTCGCTCCTTCTGGAATACGCGGCTCTTGGAAAAAACTTAGTGGAAATGGCCGTAAACAATGTCGCTTAAAGCTACGACACCACTCTGCCGGCCAATATTTGAGGCGCCCTTGGCGGGCAACGAACTGAGTTATAAATTCCTGTTCGTTGCGCACATTCTTACGCGAGCCAATAGGATCAGATTTCAAGTATTCCAAAGCATCTGCATGAGCGCCAATGTTGAAACGGAAAACAGAAGTGTTACCTGTAGCGTCTGATTTATCCCATTCTTTAATGACTAAGAAGTCACCCTCTGGCTCAAAGAATTCATCCAAGCTACCAACAATGACGATATCCAGATCGAGGAACAGAGTTGGCCCTTGTAGGTCGTACAGTGTTTCAGCAAAGCACGTGAGCTTAAGCCAGCCATGTGCAAAGGTCCATGGTTTGCGTTGGTCAAAATCTTCAAAACCGATGGCAGGGATAGGTTTAACGTCAACCTCTTCTCGAATACCGTCGGCATCGTCGGTCAAACATACAAATCGATATGGAATCGAAATATTCCGACTCACCATGGAATAGAGTTTATTGACATAATCGGAGCCGTATTTAGTGCCCCACTTAATACAAATAATATTGACTGGCTGCATGGTATTCCCGCCTGCTGTTAACGAATATGCTGGGCATCATAATGCCATTTTTTCTTGGCTCCTGCCATGCCAACTCAAAGCATTACGCCTAATTTCACTTAACTTAGCGTAGTTTTAACAGAACACAAACAAAAACAGCTTGATAACACCGAAGGATTATCAAGCTGTTGAGCTGTTTTACTGAGGTTTCTTAGGCGCGGCGACGGCGTTCGCCTTGATTACTGCGAGCGCCTCGATCACCACGGCGCGGTGCACCTTTAAAGCCTGGCCGATCACCCATGGGCGGGCGCGGACGGCGGCTAATCTGCTCATCATGCGCCAGCTCTAAGCCCATTTGTTGTTGCCGTACTCGAGCACGTTGTAACACTCGTAGCACTGCAGCCGGCATACCTTTTGGTAATTCAACCAAACTATGGCCTTCAAACAACTGGATTTGGCCGATATAGCGGCTATCAATATCACCTTCGTTTGCAATAGCGCCAACGATATCCTGTGGGCGGGCACCATGGTCTCGGCCGACTTGAATGCGATAAGTATCAAATTCAATTCCCAGCTCACGACGTTCGCGCCCTGCTCCTGAACGTTTTTCCCGGTCGTCACGCTTCGCACGACGATCATTACGCTCTTCAAATTTACGCGGTGCCGGATCATCAGCCAAAATAAGTGGCCGGCGAAGATGATATTGCGCCAACAATGCGGTTGCTAACTGTTCAGCCGTCAAACCCGTATTTGCCTGCATTTGTTCAATGATTTTTGTCATCTCATTGAGCTGTGGCATAGCGAGTGATTCAACTAATTGCTGTTGCAACGCCTGCTGTCGGAACATACTGAGTTCTTTTGCCGTGGGCACCTCAAAATACTCGATAGTGCCGTTGGTTAAGCGCTCATAGGTGCGTAACAAGTGTTTTTCTTTGCTACGATAAAATAGAATAGCTTCGCCACTACGCCCAGCACGGCCAGTACGGCCAATACGGTGCACGTACGACTCGCTATCACTTGGTAAATCATAGTTAATGACGTGGGTGATTTCCGGTACATCTAATCCCCGTGCCACAACATCTGTTGCCACTAAGATCTCAATATGACCGCTACGTAGCTGAGCAACGGTTTGCTCACGCTGTGCCTGGTTTAAATCGCCACTTAATGGTGATGCTTTAAAACCCGACGCTTGTAGCTGTTCAGTGACTTCCATGGTGTCTGAACGAGTCCGCACGAAAATCAACACGCGTTGGTAGTCTAGCACTTCCAATAAACGTGTTAATGCTTGCATTTTGGTTAAGCCGCGCACCAACCACGCCCGTTGCCGGATGGTTGCTTTGGTTTTTTCAACGGCCGCAATTTGAATATTTAATGGTTGCTCACCCGCTTCATTAACCAAAAAGGTTTTGGCTAATTTACGAATAGCTGGCGGCATGGTTGCTGAGAACAACGCACGTTGTGCGCTCACAGGTACCGCTCCCATAATAGTTTCGATATCTTCGATAAAACCCATGTTGAGCATTTCATCGGCTTCATCTAAGACTGCAAAGCGTAGCGCTGACAAGTTCAACACGCCTTTATTAAGCAGGTCTAACAAACGGCCCGGTGTACCAACAACAACCTGTGCACCACCACGTAATGCTTTAATTTGTGGGCCAAAAGCAGCACCACCGTAGACGGTAGCCACTTCCACGCCTTTCATTTTCTCGCCAAAGCTAGCAATGGCTTCTGCTACTTGCATCGCCAGTTCGCGCGTTGGTGCAACCACCAACATTTGTGTTGCACGTTGCGTAGCATCCAATAAACTCAACCCTGGCAATCCAAATGCTGCCGTTTTCCCGGTTCCAGTTTGCGCCTCACCAAGCACATTTTTACCCGATAACAATGCTGGAATAGCTTGTAACTGGATTGGTGTTGGTTGGGTGAAATTCATTTTTTCAAGTTGCTTAAGCACAACAGCAGGCAGGCCCAATTCGGCGAACGATTGGCCAGTCATAAGATCAGACATATTTTTCTCACATGTTTCTGTACTACAAAATTACGGGGAAGAGACGCCCGGCGACAGAACACGATGAACACTCTGGCAGGAATAAAGTAGGCGTGGTATACCCCAATATATCAGGGGTAAGTCCGCTCCCATCAATAGCGGTATTGACCCTGAAGGCCACTATTATACACGGCTAGCCGTACAGCCACAAGTCAAACATTGATTATGCCTAACACTTTGCGGTTTTTTTAGGCTAAGATTGGAACAGCAAGTAACACCTTGATGGAATCTAAAATGTCTAATCAATCAATGACATCCCTACTGCGTACTGAAGCCTTTATCAATGGCCGATGGGCCAGTGCTAGTCACCAGTTTGATGTGTGTAATCCAGCCACTGGTGCCGTCATTGCCAAGGTCGCGAATAGTGATAGTGCCATGACTCACGCTGCTATCGATGCAGCAGCACAAGCACTACCCCAGTGGCGCGCCTTGCTGCCTAAACAACGGGCGCAGCTACTTCGGCGTTGGCATCAGTTAGTTCTCGATAATAAACGAGCACTCGCCGAGCTCATGACAACTGAACAAGGCAAGCCACTTGCTGAAGCTATGACTGAAGTTGAGTATGGGGCGAGTTATATCGATTGGTTCGCTGGTGAAGCTGAGCGAAGTTATGGAACTATTTTAAGTCAAGGCGCAACGGGGCATAAAAGCTGGTATATCCGCCAAGCTATTGGCGTCTGCGCTGCTATTACTCCATGGAATTTCCCACATGCCATGATTACGCGTAAATTGGCGCCAGCATTAGCAGCAGGCTGCACCATGGTCGTTAAACCCGCCGAAGCAACACCACTTTCAGCATTGGCATTAGCACAATTAGCTCATGATGCTGGTATCCCTGCGGGTGTTATTAACATTCTTCCGACTCAACAGCCTGCCGCGATAGGGGAAATTTTAACGACACACCCTGACATAAAGAAATTTACGTTTACTGGTTCTACCGCCGTTGGTAAACAACTTATGGCGCAATGCGCTTCAACTGTTAAGAAGGTGTCACTTGAATTAGGCGGTAATGCGCCATTTATTGTATTTGAAGATGCCAACCTAGAACTTGCCGCCGCCGAACTCATACGTTGTAAATTCCGCAACGCTGGGCAAACCTGTATTAGCGCTAACCGAGTCTTGGTACAACACTCTGTCCTCTCCCAATTTCTTGAGCTACTACAGTCGAAACTACAGCAGCTTACTATTGGTTCAGGCTTTGAACCGGCAGTTGATTATGGCCCTCTCATTAACCAAGCCGCCATCGACAAAGTCGCAGGCCTCATCGCCGACGCAGTTGCTCATGGTGCAGAATTAATCGCCGGTGGGAAATTGTTGCCCGAACTTGGGCCGCTCTACTACGCCCCAACTTTAATATTCGGCATTACCCCTGCGATGCGGATTGCACAAGAGGAGATTTTTGGACCGGTTATCGCTATCCAAGCATTCACTGACGAAGCTCAAGCTATTCGCCTAGCGAACGCTGCACCTGTTGGTCTAGCTGGGTACTTTTGTACTGAAGACTACCGTCGCATTGAACGGGTTAGCACCCTGTTAGAATGTGGTATGCTAGGCATTAACACTGGCGCAATCTCACATGCTTATAACGCATTTGGTGGAATAAAAGAATCTGGTATTGGCCGAGAAGGTTCACCAGTGGGTATCGCTGAGTATCAAGAAATAAAAAATATAACCTTAGGTGACTTAGCATGACTCAATTTGTATTTTTAATGCAGCAGTTGCGTACTACGTTCGACAGCGGAGTCACCCGTAATATAGAGTGGCGGCAGCGCCAACTGAAACAACTCGCAGCACTATTAAAAGACCACGAAAATGAATTGCTGGAAGCTTTGCAGCTCGATTTAGGCAAATCTCATGCGGAGGGTTGGTTGACTGAATTGAGCGTCGTCAATAAAGAGATTCAACATACGCTTAACCATCTGCCACAATGGATGAAAGCCAAACGCGTACGGCAACCATTTCTTGCCATGCCTGGTAAAAGTTATTTGCATCCAGAACCCTTGGGGATTGTGCTCATTATTGGCGCATGGAACTATCCGATTCAATTGATGTTGAGTCCTCTTATTGCAGCCCTTGCAGCAGGCAACTGCGTCATTCTCAAACCTTCAGAACTAGCGCCCAGGACGGCAGAGTTACTCGCCAATACCATTCCTCAATACTTAGCGCATGACGCAATCAACGTTGTCAATGGTGGTGCAGACATTGTCACTGACCTTCTACAAAATCGTTTTGACCATATTTTGTACACTGGTAGTGAGCGTGTTGGTAAGATTGTGATGCGTGCTGCTGCTGAATATTTAACTCCGGTCACCTTAGAGCTAGGTGGTAAGAGCCCCGCGGTGATTCTTGCCGATGCTAATATAAAAACAACCGCTCGTCGATTGGCCTGGGGGAAGTGGATTAACGCAGGACAAACCTGTATTGCGCCAGACTATGTCTTGGTCGACGAGTCTATCCAAAACGAACTCGTCGCGGCACTAAAAGAAGCGAGCCAAACTATGTTTGGTGTTACTCCGCAAAGTGCTGAAGATTATGGTCGGATCGTCAATGATGCTCATTTTAACCGCCTTATTTCTTATTTAAGTAATGGCAAAGTGGCCTTTGGCGGTGACTTCAATGCCTCTGAACGTTACCTTGCTCCTACGGTACTAACGCACGTAAATATTGACAGTCCAATCATGCGCGATGAAATATTTGGACCAATTTTACCTATTATTCCGATTTCATCATTGGCAGAAGCCATCGATTTTATTCAACAACGAGAAAAACCATTGGCGCTGTATGGTTTCAGTAATTCAAATAAAAAGTTACGTCAACTTACCGAAGCCACCTCGGCCGGTAACCAATGCAATAATGACACCCTGATGTTCATGCTCAACCCAGAGTTACCATTTGGTGGAGTTGGCCGCAGTGGTATGGGGCGTTACCACGGCCATTTTGGCTTTGAAACATTCAGTCATGTTAAAGCGGTTATGTATCGCTCCACCCGACCAGACCCAAGTTTCAGATATCCGCCCTATACAAAGTTCAAACGTCGAATCATGCGCTGGTTATCTTCGCAGTGAGCAATAAACTACCAGCGAGCGCAGATCTTGTACCATTGATCTGGTCTGCTTGCCGGGCTATTTCGATTACGTTAGGATTGAGCCGTCTTCATAACAACGATAAGCAAGGACTCTTTATATGAGCGCTCCTCGAGAACAGTTTGGTTCAAAAATTGGATTTATACTTGCAGCCGCAGGTTCTGCTGTTGGTATCGGTAATATTGTAGGATTCCCTGTCGCAGCTGCGAAAAACGGTGGTGCTGCCTTTCTGCTAATTTACGCATGTTTTATCGCATTCATTTGTTTACCCGTAATGCTAGCAGAAATGGGGCTTGGCCGTCGTAGTCAGCATAGCCCACGCAAAGCCTATGCAGAACTAGGCCAAGGCTTAAAGCGGTGGGAGTTTGCCGGTTGGCTAGCTACCTTCACCCCATTTATGATTGCTGTTTTTTATATGGTAATTACCGTATGGATTTTTGGTTATTTAGTCCAATCACTATTAGGCAATCTTGACCTGTTAGCAAGTGAAGGGTATTTCGCCACATTCGTCAATGAACAAAGCTTCCTCCTGTACCTTGCTGGGGTTACAGCGATTACCTACTTGATTCTTGTAGGTGGCGTGCGTAATGGTATTGAACGGGCATCGAAAATACTGATGCCCGCTCTGTTCATCATGCTAATTCTACTCGTTATTTTTGTCTTAACGTTAGAAGGGTCATGGTCTGGAGTACAATTCTACCTGATTCCTGATTTCAGCCGAATTAACGGTGCTGTTATCAATGGTGCCCTATCGCAAGCGTTTTTCTCATTATCGCTGGGGATGGGGATTCTGATTACCTATGGCTCATACTTTCGCCGCAGTGACGATATTGTCACCTCCGCTAAGCTTGTTGCGGTAACTGATACCTCGGTTGCTTTTATTGCGGGACTAATGACATTACCAGCGATTTTCGCCATTTTCCCTGATACTAATGTTGACTCTCTCAGTGACTCGTCAATTAGTATGGTGTTTTCCTTCTTCCCCAATATCTTTTTAGCTTTATCTGACACCATCGGTTATCTTGCCGCCAGTATTGCTGCGACCATTTTCTTCTTGTTGGCATTTGTCGCTGCAATTACATCGTTGGTATCTATTATTGAAGTGCCTACGTCATCGTTCATGGAGAAGCGCGATGTACCACGTAAAAAAGCATTGCTTACTATTGGCACGCTTATCACTATCCTGACACTAATCGCAGCAACATCATTTGGCTTAGTACCGTGGTTTACGTCGTTTGTACACTACGCGGGTGTTGATAAATCAGTCTTCGATGTTATTACTGATGTGTTCTACGATACTATTTTACCGTTGAATGGATTACTGATCTGTTTATTTGTTCGGTTCCGTTGGAAGCGCGCACAATTGACAGCAGAATTAAGTGAAGGCAATCCAGGTTATGGTAATAGCTGGTTTGGTAAATACGTCAACGTTGCGATTGGTACCTTTATTCCAGTGATTCTTGCAGCAGTGTTTATCAATACTGTCTTCAATAAGTTCTTCGCTATTTCAATAATTTAATTTATGGAATTAAAAAGCGTTGTACAGCGATTAAAGACTGCTCATATTCGAGCAGTCTTTTTGTTTGACGGTAACACTCATTGGTTACATCAACAGCGGAAAATGATTCAGCAACACATCCCGCGCCACATTTATTTATCCGTAGCAGACCCGCACGCAGTTGCTATGCATCGTTATCGAGATTATCTAGGCTCTACGAATAATGCAGTGATCCTAGACTTTAGCCAAGGGACACTGCATGCTGACGCCCTCGCTGCGTTAGCTGGAACTATTCGAGGTGGAGGTATGTTATTGGTGTTGTTGCCAGAGCACGACACTGCATTCAAGAAACGTCTCATTCAAACGGCAAACAAATTTAAGACCATCCATCACGTAACGCCAGAAACAACCTGGCACCACGTACTTCAGACTATCGGTACGTTGTCGTTACCAACAATGTTACCGCCGACGTTGCCAACCTCATCTCAGCAAGAGATTATTAATAGCATGCTCGAGCTGCCTGGCACTTGTCATGTGCTTATGGCAGATCGCGGTCGTGGTAAAAGTGCCACCTTAGGGCTAGCTTGCGCTGGCTGGCATAGCCGTTATCGGGGGCGCGAATTAATTGTCACCGGACCACGCCCAGCAGCTGTTGAGATGCTGCTCACTCACGCCAACGATAGCGCCCGTTTTGTCCCATGGGATAAGCTATTACGCGACCATAAACCACAAAGCATCCGTCTTGTTATCGACGAGGCAGCGGCAATTCCCATGCATATCCTACAAGAGTTAGTGTACCGTTTTTCGGTTTGGGCGGTCGCTAGTACTGTAGATGGCTATGAGGGATGTGGGCGTGGTTTTGCGATTCGTTTCGTTGAATGGTTAACCCAACAACAGTTGTGCAAAATTCACCAACTTGATGAACCTTTGCGCTGGTCGGAAACAGATGAGGTAGAGCCATGGCTTAATGAAGCCTTGCTTATGAAATCGACACAACCGGCGATCAGTAATGATGACATGACCAGCTTCGATTTAGGTGAAGTAGTATTTACTGATACACACGCCAGTCAATTAAGCGAAGCTGAGCTGACTGACGTGATTGGTCTGCTATTAGAAGCGCATTATCAAAGCAGCCCCAATGATCTGCGTCTGTTACTCGATGATCCGCACCAACAATTACTCTTGGCTCACCATGAGAAAATATTAACGGGCGTAATTTGGTATAGCTGTGAAGGGCAACTTCCAGAATCACTACACCAACCAATCATGAATGGCCAGCGGCGGATAAATGGGCAGATTTTGCCGCAAGCTATTGGGTTTTATTTTCAGCAACCAGAAGTCCTTCATTGGCGTTGGTGGCGCATTACCAGAATTGCTGTGAGTGAGCGAGTGCGACGGCGTGGCGTTGGTCTGAAATTGTTACAACAACTCCAAGCACAAGCGCAAACGAATCAAATCGATGCCCTTGGCTCTAGCTTTGGTGCCAACCCAGACGTACTCAGTTTTTGGCAGCACAGCCTATATCAAATCATACGCTTAGGGCGCAAGTTGAACATGGCTAGTGGTTATCCCAACGCACTAGTCGCCTATGGCTTAAACCCTTCTGCAAAATCCTTATTAAAACAGTTACATCAATTTTGCCAAAGCGAACTGTACTGGCGTAAAAATGAACTTTTCGGTGTTAACGACGCTATGTATAACATCGCTAAAGGGATTCTAAAAGGGTTCGCATACGGCAATTTACCATTTACTGAAGCACAATTCGCTTGGTGCGTTTGTGATAGAAAATACCCACTAAGCGCAGCTGGGCTCACCTTACCTGGACTGATCTTGAGTATTAGTGATGATTTAGCAACCATCACCCGACAGTACGGCTACAGCAGCCAGCAAAGTATGCAACGCCAGTTACGCCAAGTTGCACGAGAATATCTCGAATTGATTCATTAAACCTTGATACAATATCTGGAATGCTGCTCACACAGTAAAATTATGCTATCTTTTAGCCTTTGTGTTCACCCGCAACGGAAGGGTTTATAAACATGTCTCGAGTTTTAATTATTGGTGCAGGCGGAGTAGCCAGCGTTGTCGTAAAGAAGTGTGCAATGTTGCCAGAGTATTTCTCTGAAATTCACCTAGCAAGTCGCACTCTTTCAAAATGTGAAAAGCTCCAACAAGAAGCTGGTAAAGACCGGGTTGTTGGTGTCTACCAAGTCGATGCAGATCATGCCAATCAGGTTGCTGATTTGATTCGTAAAGTACAGCCAGATTTGGTTATCAACGTGGCACTACCCTATCAAGATCTGCCAATCATGGATGCTTGTCTTGAGACTGGTGTGCATTATCTTGATACAGCAAACTATGAACCTAAAGATGTCGCAAAATTCGAGTATTCATGGCAATGGGCTTACCATGATCGCTTTAAAGAAAAAGGCATCATGGCATTACTTGGCGCCGGTTTTGACCCAGGTGTAACCAACGTATTTACCGCTTACGCAGCGAAACATTATTTCGACGAAATCCATTATCTTGATATCGTAGATTGCAACGGCGGCGATCATGGGCAAGCGTTCGCAACGAACTTTAACCCTGAAATTAATATCCGTGAAATTACCCAGCGCGGACGCTATTGGGAGAACGGTGAGTGGCACGAGACAGACCCAATTAGTGTACGTAAAGATCTGGACTACCCAGGCGTTGGGGTTAGAGCATCCTACTTATTGTTCCATGAAGAGCTGGAGTCGTTGGTGAAGCATTTCCCAACCTTGAAGCGGGCACGTTTCTGGATGACTTTTGGTGAGCAATACTTAACTCACCTACGCGTGTTAGAAAACGTTGGCATGACCTCAATCGAACCAATTGAATTCCAAGGCCAAAAAATTGTTCCATTAGAGTTCTTGAAAGCCGTGTTGCCAAACCCAGGCTCACTGGCGGAAGGTTATACTGGTATGACCTGTATCGGTACCTACGTAACTGGAATTAAAGATGGTGTCGAAAAAACCATCTTTATTTATAACAACTGTGACCACGCAGCTTGCTATGAAGAAGTGGGTGCGCAAGCAGTTTCTTATACCACCGGCGTTCCGGCAATGATAGCTGCATCAATGATGTTGCAAGGTCATTGGCTAAAACCTGGGGTATGGAACATGGAACAATTTGATCCAGATGAATTCATGAACCGCTTGAACAAATATGGGTTACCATGGCAAGTGGTTGAAACAGAATCACCATTTAAGCGTTAATGACTATGGTTAATCGCTACTTAAATCCAGCTATTCCATCGCCTTGTTACGTTTGTGACGAGGCGTTATTGGAGCGCAATTTAAAGCTGATGAAACGCGTTCAAGACGAAAGCGGTGCTGACATTATTCTTGCTCTCAAAGGGTTCTCTATGTGGAGTACCTTTCCGCTCGTCCGAGACTATCTCAAAGGTTGTACTGCCAGCTCAGTGTGGGAAGCACGGCTAGCGGCAGAAGAATTTAGCCGCGAAGTTCATGCGTATGCACCGGCTTACAAACAAAGCGATATCGCCGAGTTGCTACCTATTGTTCATCACATTTCCTTTAATAGCTTAAGTCAATGGCAGCGTTACAAAGACCAAGTATTAGAAGCAGGTGTATCTGCTGGGTTACGTGTGAACCCTGAGCATCAAGAAGCGGAAACCGAACTTTATGATCCTAGTGCACCAGGCTCACGCTTAGGTATTCGAGCAGTTGGCCTCGAAAATGCCGACATAACAGGCATCGAGGGATTACATGTTCACAACTTATGTGAATGTGATTCCTTTGCTCTCGAGCGAACTTTAGCCGCTGTCGAGAGTAAGTTCGGGCACCTTTTGCACCAAATGAAATGGCTAAACCTTGGCGGTGGCCATCTCATGACACGTGAAGGATATGATGTTGAGCATTTAATTAAGCAACTGAAACGTCTGCAAGATACTTACGATATTCGCGTCATTTTGGAACCAGGTTCTGCTGTTGCATGGCAAACTGGCCCCCTCGTTGCGGAAGTCGTCGATATCGTCGAAAATCAAGGCTCAATTGCGATTTTAGATATTTCAGCAACGGCCCATATGCCAGACGTGTTGGAGATGCCATATCGCCCGAAAATTACTGCTGCGGACGAGCCTGGAGTGCTGCCTTATACCTATCGGTTAGGCGGGAATTCGTGCCTTGCTGGTGACGTGATTGGTGCTTATAGCTTCGCCCAACCATTACAGCCAGGTGACCGTATCCTGTTTGAAGATATGATGCACTACACTATGGTTAAGACTACCTTCTTCAATGGCGTAGAACATCCGAGTATCGGGATTATTCGTCGTGATGGTCAGTTTGAGTTAATTAGAAAATTCAACTACCACGATTTCCGTTCACGTTTATCCTAATCGCTCCTTAGTAAAAACAAACGCAGTCAAGAATAGACTAGACTGCGTTTTTTAATTGTGTTCGGCCTTCCCTTGCATAACAAGCTAATCCTTGTAGCACCAGCTCACTACGGACTTCGCCACGACGTTTTAAATCCGCAGGCAAGAGTGGAATCGAACCGCCGCTATATAAAATACGATAATCAAACCAATCTAATTCTGTTTCAGATACGGCGATAGCTTGGCGGACAAGACCTACAAAGCTGTTCACACAACCGTTGAGCAGACAATCCGTAGTGTTTTGTCCTAATTGATGCGCTTTGCCCCATTGTTCACCTGCATCAATGAACACTTTTGGTGTACGAGTAACGACCGACTCCCGCATGAGATTAACCCCTGGAGCAATCCAACCACCAAGATGCTGACCATTTTCATCAAGCCAATCCACAGTGATGGCGGTCCCGGCATCAATGATAACCGTCGCTTTGGGCTGCTCGTCAAATGCACCAACAAGCGCTAACCAACGGTCAATGCCCAAACGAGTTGCATCATCGTAAGCTGTAGTAACCCCAAAGGCGTGAGATTCACTTATAATTTCAATGATCGGGACATCACATTCTCGCAACCAATCCATTACTGCTTGTTGACTGCCCTTTCCACTTACACAAGCTAACCAGACACTCTCTACTGCGTCAGGCAGAGGCTGTTGCGCTAGCTCGCTATAGGTTAAATTCAGCCACGGCTCAAGATAACCACTTGCATCCATCAACGCCATTTTAATTCGGGTATTTCCGGCATCCAGTAATAATTTATACGTCATAACGTAAACTTACCTCTCCAGCATGGAAGCGCTCAAGTTTCCCATTTCGCTTTACCAACAATGCACCTGTTTCATCAATCCCTTCCGCAATACCGTCCAAGACCTGCTGCCCCATGATGATGCGGACAGGTTTTTTTGCTAGGCGATCAAACTTACTCCAGCGCGCTAAAAATGCGGTCAATCCGTGCTCTGAATATTCTTCTAACGCTACACGTGTTTTCGTTATTAAAGCGGCGGCTACGACATTACGATCAACCGCCCTTGACAATACTTGATTTAAATCAGTCCAAGGTTGATCGATTTTATCATTAAGATAGGGTGGAATAGCAACATTCAAACCAACACCAATTATTACGTGAGCGGTGTCTAATGCTTGGCCTTCTAATTCAATGAGAATCCCAGCGATCTTCTTATTGTTAACCATGACGTCGTTAGGCCATTTTAGCTCAACGTCGTAAACCCCCATATCAAAAAGTAATTCACCGATAATTGTGCCTACCACTAAGCTTAATCCCATAGCAGCGACCATCCCCCGCTCAAGTCGCCAGTACATACTCATGTAAAGGTTACTAGCGAAGGGGGAAAGCCAACGTTTCCCACGCCGGCCGCGTCCCTGTGTTTGTGCTTCTGCCAATACTGCATATCCGGAATGCACACCATATTTGAGTGCCTGCTTAATAGTATCGTTCGTAGACGTAACAACACGTTCCAAGCTAATATCAGTAGAAGTTTGCCCGTTACTTTGCAAGTGAGACTGTATCTTATCCAACTCTAGTAATTGTACTGGAGCTGCTAACCGGTATCCTTTACCGGTTACCCGAAAGACATCTAACCCGAGCATTTGAACATCTTTGATGTATTGGCTGATTGCCGTACGACTGACCCCCAGATTCATTCCTAACTCTTCACCAGAATGAAACTGTCCGTCACTGAGTGTTTCGATAACACGCACAACACGTTCCATGCGAAAGGGCTTCATAATGTTACCAATCCGTTTTGACCCAACAAACGTACTTCAGTCTCCAATTTTACGCCGTACGCTTCCCACACTTGTTGCTGTATATAACCCGCTAGTTGAATAACATCTTCACCAACAGCGTCACCCATATTTACTAACACAAGCGCTTGGCGGTGATGTACTGCAGCTCCGCCCAATCGATACCCCTTTAACTGTAATTGGTCGATGAGCCAACCTGCTGCTAACTTCACTTTACCA
Organism: Pseudidiomarina indica; assembly: GCA_029279945.1. Taxonomy (GTDB): domain Bacteria; phylum Pseudomonadota; class Gammaproteobacteria; order Enterobacterales; family Alteromonadaceae; genus Pseudidiomarina; species Pseudidiomarina indica_A. The sequence goes on from JAJUHK010000003.1 coordinate 187,982, forward strand.
GACTGTAATTTATAGTGCGGCATAGTTGGATACTTGACACTGAGTTGTTCCCAGAACTCATAGGAAACTTCAGGATTTTTAAAGAAACTACCTGCATTTGGAATGTATTGAGGATCTGGTAATTTATTCCGTCGGACTTCTATCACTTTCGCCATGACTTCAAGAGCTGAGGGCGAGGCCGGGAGCGTAGTTAGCTCGCCATAACTCAATACCGGTTGCCAGCGCTTAGGAATACACAATGTGACAGCTAATATAATCCATCTATTGGGTTGTTGCTTGAAGATGCTATCACGGTACTCAAACTGACAGTCAGCGTTGAGTAACTCCTGATACACTTTATGCTCCCGATCCCAAACATGCACGTGTTTAATGAACTGCGCTATCTCGACCCCATAAGCACCAATATTTTGCACCGGAGCAGCACCAAGAGTACCAGGGATCAAAGCAAGATTCTCCAATCCCCAAACTCCCTGTTCGGTTAAGCTAACCACCAGTTCATGCCAATGTTCACCGGCTGCTGCTGTCACTTCCCAATATTCGCTAAACTCTTTGAGTTGAATGCCTTTAAGGCGCATCAATGCAATAGGTCGAGCAAAATCCATTAAAAATAAAGTATTCGAACCTTCACCAAGAAGATAAGCATCAGCAGGTAAGGATTCCACATCTTCGGGAGTCTGTATTGTAACAATGGAATGAGCTTTCGATGGCAATCGAAACGTATGTAGATGGGTCAAATCATAGTGTTGGAGAATTCTGTTCATGCGCTTGATTATAAGGGCAAATACAGATTAACGGTAGCGTCAGTTAGGTTTACAGGCATAAAAAAACCCCGAGCGTAAGCTCGGGGTTCTCGATTTGAAGCCTGGCAGTGTCCTACTCTCACATGGGGAGGCCCCACACTACCATCGGCGCTGAAGCGTTTCACTACTGAGTTCGGAATGGATCAGGTGGTTCCACTTCGCTATGGCCGCCAGGCAAAAACTGTCACAATATCAACAAGACTGACTCTAACTCTATGCCACTCAACTTCTTTTGGTAAAAGCTCGAACTTATGTCCGCTACACACACCAAAACATCTTCGGTGTTGTATGGTTAAGCCTCACGGGCAATTAGTACGGGTTAGCTCAACGCATTACTACGCTTCCACACCCCGCCTATCAACGTCGTCGTCTCCAACAGCCCTTTAGGACAATTACATGTCAGTGAGAGCTCATCTTGAGGCTCGCTTCCCGCTTAGATGCTTTCAGCGGTTATCGATTCCGAACATAGCTACCGGGCAGTGCCACTGGCGTGACAACCCGAACACCAGAGGTTCGTTCACTCCGGTCCTCTCGTACTAGGAGCAACCCCTCTCAACTCTCAAACGCCCACGGCAGATAGGGACCGAACTGTCTCACGACGTTCTAAACCCAGCTCGCGTACCACTTTAAATGGCGAACAGCCATACCCTTGGGACCGACTACAGCCCCAGGATGTGATGAGCCGACATCGAGGTGCCAAACACCGCCGTCGATATGAACTCTTGGGCGGTATCAGCCTGTTATCCC
>JAJUHK010000004.1 GCA_029279945.1 Pseudidiomarina indica
GGCGGTTTTAGTCAAGCCCTTTTCGGCTTCTTTTTTTAGACCTTAAACCGCAGCTTTCGGCGGCTTCGTTGCCTGCCTCAAGCGTGGGGCGCATTTTAGAGATTTAAGCGCTGCCGTCAAGGGCATTTTTGACTTTTTTTAAGGTTTTTTGACTGACTGCTGATTTTGTGAGCGAAAGCAACAATAAGCCAACAAAAACGAACTAATTTCAGCATTAGTGTAAGTCTTTCAAGACGAACTTCAGGTGGACTTTTGAATGTCGCTCGTTACAATTCGCCTCGCTTGTGATTGCGCACAACAATTTATTAGGAATCAGCTATGGCGTTAACGACAATTTACCCAGAACACTATCAACAGCAGCTCGCCGACAAAGCAGAACTACTGCAGCAAATGTTGAATCCCTACAGCAGTGCTCAACTTGAAGTATTTCCATCACCAGCAGAGTACTATCGGATGCGTGCTGAATTCCGCATTTGGCATGACGGCGATGATTTATACTACATTATGTTCGATAGCGAGACCCAGCAGCGGATCCGTGTTGATCAGTTTCCGATCGCAAGCAAGCTCATCAATCAGTTAATGCCAGCGTTATTAGATTATGTTCGTGATCGTCCAAAGCTACGCTATCGCCTATTTCAAGTGGATTTTTTAACCACCACCACCAACCAAGCAGTAGTTTCATTACTTTATCACCGCCCACTCGATGACCAATGGCAACAAGAAGCCGAGCAATTACGCCAACATCTTTCCCAGTTCGGTACCATCCACATTGTTGGGCGAGCGCGCAAACAAAAATTATGTGTGGACCAAGACTGGGTGGTAGAGACTCTGACCATGCAGAATCGCCACTATCATTTTCAACAAATTGAGAATAGCTTCACGCAACCTAATGCTGTTGTAAATCAACACATGATTAGTTGGGCACTTACTGTGACAGCAGATAGCTACGGCGATTTGCTTGAACTCTACTGTGGTAATGGCAACTTTAGTTTGCCGATGGCGCAAAACTTCAATCATGTCTTGGCGACTGAAATTAGTAAAACCTCTGTTGCTTCAGCTCGGTATAACTGTGCGCTAAATAACATTGATAACGTTACCTTGGTACGGATGTCGGCAGAAGATTTTAGTGCTGTTATGCAAGGTGAAAAGCAATCTCGACGACTTCCCGCTGAGCAGTTCGCTCATTTCAATTGCCAAACAGTACTAGTGGATCCACCCCGGGCTGGATTAGATGACGCAACGCTTGAGCTAGTCAGTCGTTACCCCACTATCGTTTATATTTCATGTAATCCGAAGACGTTGGTGAAGAACTTAACGCGGCTGACACAAACGCATCAGGTGGTTCGCACAGCGTTATTTGACCAGTTCCCCTATACCTCTCATATGGAGGCTGGGGTTTTATTGCAGCGCCGCTAATCGTTTAGAGTAACAATCCTTCAGACAAACGAACGAGGCGTAAATTGACCCAGTGGGCAGCAATAATCAAGCTAGCCCCAATGAGAATGATGATAGGTTCTCCCATTGCACCTAAACTATCCTTATGCCAATAGATAACACCACCAGCGAACAATAGGATTAATGGATAGAAGCGGGAATGTTTACGCACCCCAGCAAGTAGTGCAATCAGACCAACCACGAGGCTGGTTCCCAAAATAATACGCTCTAATAACGTTGCTCCGATAAAGGACAACCCAATTAATGAGAGCATTGGGAGGATGACAGGCAATAGCAGGCAGTGCAACGCACATAATGTGGTTACCCAAATTCCTGTTTTATCTAATGATTGCTGTGTCATACCTTAATTCTCTTGCGTCAACCCGCCTATCGATAACTGTTACATTATAACATTACCTTTGTTAAGCGCAAGTCACATCGAAGGGTAAAACGTGACGTATATCATCCAGTCCAGTTTGCAGCATCAGTAAACGATCGACACCTAAGGCTACTCCAGAGCATGCTGGCAGCCCAGTTTCAAGGGCTTTCAACAAGCGTTCATCGGGTGCTTTAGGAGTTTTCCCAAACTGTTGGCGTAAGTGATTATCTTGTGTAAACCTTGCTCGTTGTTGAGTGGCATCGGTCAATTCTTGATAACCGTTAGCTAATTCTACACCTCCAACATAAACCTCAAAACGTAAGGCCACTCGCTCATCGTGCGGATCGATTTGCGCCAACGCTGCCTGGCTGGTCGGAAAATGACTAATAACAGTAATAGCTTTGGCGTCAAACTGTGGCTCAATGATCAGGGCTAATGCCAACTGTAACAAGGTGTCGCGATCATTTTCACGGCATGCTAAGTCGGCAACATGCTCATACTGGCTGAGACACGCTTGCAATTCAGCCACAGTCGCAGTGAGTGGGTCCACTGTTAAATAGTGTAAAAATGCTTGCTGATAGGTGAGTTGATGAACCGCATAATTGCCTAACACCTGATGTAGGAGGTCAACCACTTCTGCAATGAGCGCTGGCATCTGAAAGCCAATGCGGTACCACTCCAGCATGGTAAACTCAGGATTATGGAACCGGCCCACTTCATCATCCCGAAATACTTTCCCTAACTGGTAAATCGACACACCATGTGCCGCCAGCAATCGTTTCATGGCATATTCGGGAGAGGTTTGCAGGTAAAATTCTTGGTCAGGATAACGACTGATTCGGGTTACTAAATTTTCCAGATGTAAATCAGTTACACCACAACGGCTTAAGAGCGGGGTATCAACTTCTAAAACATCGCGCGCTTCGAAAAACGCGCGAATAGTGCGGAACAAAGCAGCTCGCTGCTGTAGCGTGGCCAAGCTGGCACAAGGTTGCCACCGTTCAGTGAGCTGCGTCATACCTAAGGACTTACTTCTGAACGCGTGATACGTACTCGCCCGAGCGGGTATCGACTTTAACGATTTCACCGATTTGCACAAACAGTGGAACTCGTACTACGGCGCCAGTGCTTAATGTTGCTGGCTTACCACCAGTGCCTGCGGTATCACCTTTTAAGCCGGGGTCAGTATCAACGACTTCCAGTTCAACGAAGTTAGGTGGCGTTACCGCAATTGGATTACCATTCCATAGCGTTAAAGTACACAAATCTTGCTCAACCAACCATTTGGTGGCATCTCCAACAGCTTTCGCGTCGGCAGCAAGCTGTTCAAAGGTTTCGTTGTTCATGAAATGCCAGAATTCACCGTCATTATACAGATAAGCTAATTCCATATCGGCAACGTCGGCACCTTCTACGGTTTCACCTGACTTGAACGTTTTCTCAACCACTTTACCGCTAATGAGTTTACGGATTTTAACACGGTTGAATGCTTGCCCTTTACCTGGCTTAACAACTTCGTTCTCGATGATGTTACAAGGCTCACCATCTTGCATAATTTTTAGACCAGCCTTAAATTCGTTTGTGCTGTAATTCGCCATACTTTCCTCATTAATAAGCAATACGTGAAGCGATTTCGCGGGCAATAATAAACCATCTTGCGATTATTTTCAGGTAAAATAATTAGCACCCCGTCATAAACTTGTTTGTAGTTGGTGTCAAAATTGAAAATAATCTCGGTACGCCCGCAATGGCAGCAAGAATTAGCTCAGTCATTTACTGACCCACAGCAGCTAGCCCGATTCCTAAACTTGCCGCAACAATGGGTAGCGCAGCACGAAGCAGCACGGCGCTTATTCCCGTTACGCGTCACCCGCCATTTCGCCAGCCTGATGGAGCCTGGGAACACCGGTGATCCGCTATTGCTACAAGTGTTACCCCATGCCAATGAGTTCATTGAACGTGAAGGATTCATCACCGATCCACTCGCCGAACAAAATACCGGAAAAAATGGCGTTTTACATAAATATAAATCGCGGGTATTAGTCATCCTACGCGGTGGGTGTGCCATCAATTGCCGCTACTGCTTCCGTCGGCACTTTCCCTACGCCGATCATCACTTCGGTCAAGCGGAACTTGCTCAATTACTCACCCTGATTGAGCAAGACCCGAATATTAATGAAGTCATTCTAAGTGGTGGTGATCCGCTGATGGCCACCGATCAACACGTGGCACAATTACTGACGAAACTTGAACAAGTACCACAGCTAAAGCGGATCCGCATTCATTCAAGGCTACCGGTCGTGTTGCCATCACGTCTGACCGAGAGCTTAGCCCAACGGTTGGCAAGCAGTCGCTTGCAAGCGATTTTGGTGTTACACATCAATCATCCGAACGAAATCTCACCACAACTAACACAAGCATTGCTGTTCTGGGCACAGGCTGGGATAACGCTCCTTAACCAGAGCGTGCTGTTGGCGGGAGTTAACGACGATGCCAAGGTTCTTACAGAACTTTCTGAAATGTTGTTTAGTGCTCGTGTTTTACCGTACTACTTACATCAACTTGACCGCGTCGCTGGGGCAAGCCACTTTGCCGTCAGCGACGCTGTTGCACGTGCGCTATTACAACAATTACAAGCAAATTTGCCAGGTTTTTTAGTTCCTAAACTAGTTCGTGAAGTTGCTGGCGAGCCAAGTAAGACACCGCTTTAATTGGCGGTGTCGGTGAAAGTGGCGCTAAACCACTCTTTCAACAGTTCTTTTTCCATGTGCAGCGGGTCACGACCGGCTGCACGCAAGCTTCGGGTGTTACGAACTGGACTGACTTTACGCAACACCACATTCTCTTCCTCCTTGAGCACTTCACCGGTCGCCGACAAATACTTGTAGCTAATCACAAGTTTTGGTGACGAAGTATCATCGAACACCCGGTAATAATCGACACCGCCAAATCCATAGGTCGGCTCAATCTGTCCAGCTAAGTCAACATCCTCAAAGGTCACCTGCAATCGATGTCCTGCCGGAAGGCCAGCCGCTAACTCTTGCAGATATTGTGTAAAATTGGTTTTAGTTTGCGTCGCAAATGGTTCCTTTGGTTGATTCACAGATTCAAAGTCGGTATACACATCAATGTCATGCCACTGTACGTCAACTTGGGCAGGTTGTGCGTTAGCAACACCTACAGCTAACAATAACATGCCAATACTCAGTGCTAATTGAGTCATTACTTTCATGATCGCCTCCTCATTTGTGCGGCTCGATATCACCTATCATAAAATGACGTGTATTTATAAAGACGGTCGCCTGAGATGTTTTGTGACACAAATACCTGCACTGCCGACAAACTCAAATAAAAAAGGGAGATGCCACAGCATCTCCCTTTAGTCGTTCACGGTATAATGTGACGATGCGACTGATATTACATCATGCCGCCCACCACAAAGCATAACCGTATGATATTGCAGTTATTTATTCTTTTTCATACACTTAATGCAAACATTTCTGTCAACAAAACTGTCAACATTAAGTAGTCATGAGCAAAAAGAAATCGATTATTGACCGCAATCTGAACAAGCGTGGCAACGTCTATTGGTACTCTCGAAGAATCCCTAAAGAATTACATGATGTTCTTGGCAAAAAGCGTGTGGACATATCCCTGAAAACTAGCGACCTCCAACTAGCACGAATACTCAGAGATGAAAAAGATGCAGAAATATCTCGCCTGTTATACAACAAAACAGCACTTCGTAGAGCCAAGCTAGAGCAAGCGCTAGATGACTTTAGGCTTTACGAAAAGAAGTCTGCGGATTCCGGCTCAGTGTTTATCGATTTTCCACTATCATCAGCAGATCTGAGAGCAATGGGGCATGAAATAGAAGCCGATGCTCTTAGTATCCTTGAAGGCTCAAAAGAAACTCGGGAGAAGTATAGCTTGAGCTTAGGTGAAGCCGTTTCACTCACGAAACAACGCAAGCAAGGTAGCATTACAGATGAGTCATTACATCGCTATGACAAAGCAGCGGAAAAGTTTGCAGAGTTTATGCGAGAAGATGTTCATTCGCTCCCAATAAAATCCATCGACCGAGTGACTGCACATAAGTTTGTACGTTTCCTAGAAACCTCAGGCTATAAGCGAGCAACTATTCAAGGCTTACTAAACCGTCTCAAGGTTGTTTGGCAGCAATCAGCTAACTTAGGTCATGTCGGGCATGAAAACCCGTTCGATAATCAAGACATAATTGTCGCTGACACTCGTGAGGATAACAAAACACAATTGTTTAGTGATGCCGAGCTTGAGCAAATTATCGATTTGGTTAACCAGCAATCACGAGACTTTAAGCTCATCATTAAGATTCTAGCGTTTACAGGCGCTCGCCCTGCGGAAATCTGTAACCTGTCCGTGGATGCGTTTAGAGAGCATGAGGGAGTAAAGGTGCTAGTTATTAAACAGGGTAAAACTCTCGCAGCATCACGGTTTATTCCACTTACAGAAGAATTGATTAATGACATCGAAAGCCACTGCAACCTTCGTGTGGCAGATGCTCCGCTCTTTGATATGGATGCTAAAGAAGTTAGCCGCCTTTTCTCAAGGTTGAAATCTAAGGTAATTTCTAGTGACGAGCGAAAAGTAATGTATAGCTTACGAGTTCACTTTGCCACCGCAGCTCAACGTGCTGGCGTGAGAGAAGATATAGCCGCTCAAATAGTCGGTCACTCGAATGCCAAAACGTTAACTTTTGGGTATTACTCTAAGGGACATGAAGCACCTGTTTTGAAAGAAAACTACGACAAAATTGCCAGCTACATTAAGAGCAGGTGGAAAGTAAACATCGACATTTGAGGCGTTCAAGTCCCGCCAATTGAAACTCTGTGCTGGTTAATTTATAAATACATTCAAATAAAAGTTAATGCTAAGGGGAAGATAGGAAAACTCCAGTCATTCCCCTCACTTAGTCAGGAAGCTCGCTTCAAAGTTGAGTATTTGGTTAGTATTGGCTCGAGTTTCTTTGCTAGCGCTCTAACAACAGGAACACACACGCTGTTTCCGAACTGTTTATAGGCCTGTACATCGCTCACTACAATTTTAAAGTCATCGGGAAAGCCCTGTAAACGTGCAGCTTCCCTTGGAGTTATCTTGCGCGGATTCTTATCCTTTCCTTGCTCAATGAGGATTTCCGAACCATCTTTGTAATAACGAGCGGATATGGTGTTTGTATAGCTAGAATCAGCGTTAAACAAACCGTAGCCAAAACCATTACCTTTCGTCTTATGTTGCTCTTTTCGTCTCTTGTGACCTTCCCAGAGTCTGTCTGATAGTGTGTATTTGTCTGGGACTTGGGTTTCTAATATATCTCCAACTCGAGTAGCCTGCTTTGTTGGCTCGGGAAAGTCAAAATCATCATTGTTCTTCAATGCAACTATGTAGATACGCTCTCGGTTCTGAGGAACGCCAAAGTCACGAGCTGCTAAGATCTGACTGCTCACCGAATAGCCAAGCTCTTCTAAAGTCTCTTTCATTACCCGATAGGTTTTACCCTTATCATGAGTCTTCAAGCGCTTGACGTTTTCAAGTAGAACGACAGGCGGTTTATGATGTTCGATTATCTTAGCAATGTAGAAAAACAAAGTCCCCCTCGTGTCATTAAAGCCTTTTTGCAACCCAGCTTGGGAGAATGGCTGACACGGAAAGCCAGCAAGTAGCAAATCAAATTCAGGAATTTCCGAAGGCTCAATCTGGGTAATGTCACCAGCAGGGACGTCCTTGAAGTTGGCTTCGTATGTTTGTCTAGCGAACTTATCTATTTCAGATGAAAAGACACAATCGCCTCCAAGCTCGTCAAATGGCAATCGGATACCACCAATTCCAGCAAATAAATCTATAAATTTAAAACTCATGATTGCGCCCAATACTTCAAATTTTGTGGTATTTCATCAAAAAAGTAGTCTTCAAAGCTGACAACATTTCGCTTATTTCGCAGTGCTTCTTGCTGCTTAACTTCTTTGTAAACAACCAGTATGACGTTATGGTTTGCCATCTGCTCTACCTTGTTTGAGCTAATGTCCTCATCCACTGTTAGCAGATAAATAGACGGCAGGCCTGTTCGGTTGATTTCTTCAATAACCTCTTGCCAACGCTCACGCAATGTTGTTTTCATCGTCCCGATAACAACCTTGTCACGCCTTTGCTCAAAAGCATCAAGATTCGGTAACAGTGAATCTACAATCTTACCCAAGTTTCTGGTCTTGAACATCTTAGAGCCGATACTCGCTTGAGATTCGTAAGGGTATCTAAGTACATCATAGAGACCATATATAATGCCCTCAAATACCTTTCCTGCACGCGAACGCCGAGACTGAGTGTTACTCAAGGACAGTCTATAAATATATGGATAGATTTGCCCTGCGTAGTCACCGAAAAAGTCACGAAGTTTACGCTTAATTTCTTCCTCTCCTTTCTCGAAAAGTTCGTATAGCTTCTCAAATTTTTCGCATGGCACTGTGAATCGCTCTGAGATGTGCTTTAAAAGGTAAGCATTCATCTCTGCCTCTTGCAGCAGGAATGATTTAAACGCTTCTTCGCGCAGCACTCGAATAACTTCGGAAACTTGTCTCTCCTCATATAAAGCTTGCATAAGCTCTGCTTGCTCTTCGAGAACCTTAGTAACGGTGTCTTTGGGCGGCAAAATAAAGGCCTTTCGAGTTTCCTGTATGTAGCTATCAAACCCGTCCTTTTCGTCGTCTGGTATCTCGGTTAGGAATCCTAAATCTTGCATCCGCTTCTCTTGTTATTGTCGTTGGGTTCATTATATGGAATACGCCATCAAACTCAATTAACTCATGCGTGAAAAAATTAGCCCCCACCTTAGATGTTGTAGTTGCCTTTACGGCTAATCACGTAGAAAGCAATCGCGAACAACTCCAAATCGCTTGTAACTACATGTTTTTATTGATTTATTTTGTTTTTTGCTTATATTTATGAATGATTTGATAGCTACGTAAGGAGAGGCGTCATGAGCGATAATGAATTATACCTTATGAAGAACGTGGTTTTAGAAGCTAGGCTTTGGGAGAAACTGGGTAAAGCCAAAATTGAAACCTTTTTCGGTGTGTCTGAACTTATTGCTTTAGCAGTGGATTCGTTTGACTTCACTTCTATCGCAAACAAAAAAGACCGTACAAGGAAGGCCAAGGCTGAGAGAAAGACACCTCCATATCAGCGCTTTTTCGATGAGCGAAATCAACGCGAACTGCAACGTATAAAAGCTAAGAGAAAAGAGGCAACGGCAAGTGAATCTGATGAGCAAGGGGCTAAGTAAAGCCCCGAGCTTAGCCTGTATCTTTATTCCTTATGATGAAGCGCCACTACTTCTTTGGCTAGAGCTGCTGCCAGCTCATTAATTTCCTCATTCAATCTGTCGACTTCTGCTTTCGCGCGGTTAAGCGTAAATTCCCAGGTCATAATTACGCGTTTTTTCTGCTCAAGTTGTTCGTGAAGATTTGCTACATCATCCATACCAAAGCTTTCCTAATGCACCTTTGGGGGTGACCAATTTTAGCACAAAAATCTGTGAGCCTATTCGACCAATCAGGAAAAGCGATTCCCCCCCCCCGTAGGGGTGCTTGTGCTTATCGAGCATATGTCGAATCGCCAACGACCTAAGGGTTGGGAAGCTTTAGTAGAAGCGCTTGAGTTCTTGCGCCAGTAATTTCGTAGGCTGCGGCTGCTTTTTTAATGAGTCGCTCATCACTACTTAACAGGTAATCGCAATGTGTGGCTAACGAGACGTGCTGCATGTCACTAAAGGAACTAGCAAATCTCTTACGTTCTTTTAATCCTTTATCGGGGTAATAACCAGCCAAGTTCAGATGAAAGTAGACGCTTGATACCTGCTCAGACACGAAGTTTCTTCGTTCGGGGTTTATGGGGTTAGGAGCATCTACGCCAAAAAACTGATACATGGTAACGTCGGACTGTTTAATGTTTTCGTCACGAGATATCACTTGCCACACTTGCTCAACGACTTTTGGCGGCTCTATGTTGTTAAGGTCTTTCGGGCTTAGCCTAAGCTCTTCTCGGTAACGGCGGAGCGCTGACTGAGACGTGTCGTTAAGCTTAAGGGTGGTCTTTAGGTTATCCGCAAGCTGCTTAAGGATGATTTTGTAGTCATTTAGCGAGACTGCTTTCATTGTCCCTAAAAACTCAAATAGGCGCGGAAGCTCTTCTCTAGCGTTTGGGAAGAACGGCTCTAAATTTCTTATGTTGTCTTCTAGTGAGCGAGCGTTACGCTCAAATGCTTCAAGCATTCTCTTAATTATGTCGTCGACTGTAAGATCTGGTAGCCCTCCCATTATCTTGTGAGTAACTAGTAAGTTGGCTTCAACTAAGTAATCTAGGTCGCGATTCTGAATGAAGTTCTGATATACCTCAGCAGGACTCTGAGACTGAATGATTGCATCACCCGTTGGCATGAACTGGGCGTTTAGGTTTAGCCGCAAATGAAACGCTTCTAACTCTTCTAGAACATCCAAGTATTCCGCAGCGTTTCCACCACCATCTTCTGCTCGACTTATCTCTCTGAGTGTCTCGTCTGAGTAAATTGCACGGAAGCGCTCTGAGAATACGGCATCATCAAATGAGTAAACGCCTTTTCGCAGAGAGTCGATTATGTTCTGGTCTAAATACAACAAAGGCCTAGCATCTTCACTATCACGGTAATACGGAATCATCAGCTCCCTCTCAAGCTTTAGTCACTCTGAACACCTTACTTAGTAATAGCCAGCGATACAATCCACCCAGCACAGTGGTTCATTTAGGTATAGAGTATCGATACACTCAGATGAGACACAAAAAGTGTATCAATAGAGTTGATTTTTATATTTTGAGGCAGTATAACTTTAGCGGTCTAGAGTTAAATGAGACAGTTGAGGTTATACAGACATGCAAAACATTGGTTACATCCGAGTATCAACAGTTGACCAAAAGACCGACCGACAGCTTGACGGTATTCAGTTAGACCGAGTGTTCACTGATAAATGCTCAGGCTCTACTACCGAGCGTCCACAACTAGAACAGCTAAAGGCTCATGTCCGAGAGGGTGACATCGTTCATGTGCATAGCATTGACCGAATGGCTCGTAACCTAGAGGACTTACTCGATTTAATCAGGTTCTTCGATAACAAAGGTGTTCAGGTTCAATTCAAGAAAGAGAACATGACCTTTGGCGGTGCTGAGAACAACCCCATGCAGAAACTCATTCTATCGGTTATGGGATCTGTCGCTGAGTTTGAGCGAGCGATTATCTTAGAGCGCCAGCGAGAGGGTATAGAGAAAGCTAAACTACGTGGCGTTTACAAAGGGCGTAAGAAGTCTGTCGATAGAGACAAGGTGCTTGAGCTTCACCAGCAAGGCGTTAAGAAGATGCAGATAGCTAAGAAGCTAGGCATAGGTCGAGCGACGGTCTATCGGATACTTGAAGAACAGGCTAGTTAATTAGGTTGGTAGGCGAACTGAATTTGACAAGTGTCGCTCTGTAAGCTTCTTTATATATGCTACATCCAGCATTTATCCATAATGCGACCCTAACGAGCAGGGGGGTACATTTGGGTAATCTCCGAGCGCTCGGCTTTTACCGAGAATTAGCGAGGAACTGTCGATGGCAAAAACCAAAGATGGTAAAAAGAAAGTTTACGTCGCTGAGCATGTGCGGATTATTAACGGCAAGAAAGTTAAAATTCGAGCTCATTACCGCTCAACAAACGACTAAACTTTGATGAGATGCTGGGTGTAGCACTATCGCAAATAGCTACTCCTTACTTGCCTCATTATGACAAGTTACGCTTCAACTCACTAAAGAAGCGAAGTGTTTCTACAGTGAGGTAAACTTTTTCTCGCTCGCTCTTTGCCACTAACTCAATGAGTCCTGCATGAACCATTTTAATAACTACCCCTTTTACAGCGCCAACACTTAGGTTCTGATTAGGAGTTTTAATATCGGTGATTATCCAGCCCTCGGGGTGTTCTTTGCAAACATGTTCAATAATTTTTTCGGCGCTTGTTATTTCATTCTTATGCGCAAGCTCGTCAATATCCATCAATAGCTTGGATGCTATATATTTTTTAGTTTGATGGTGACCTTCTGTCATTCGCAGTAAAGAGGTCAACTCATTGGATGAGAAGTTTATGAAGTTTGAGTCAGAGCTTATTGAGTTCTCATCACTGGTGGTTTCGTTTCTGGACTTAGCCACGTTCAATTTGCTAACAAGGTTTTTTAGTTCCTTTACCTCGGAGTCCTTCTCGCTCATCTCTTCTTGGTGTGCTCTCGCGCGCTCCTCCATCAGTGCTAATAATTTTTCTTGGTCTTCCAATGTTAATCGGTTTGCTTTTTTCAGAATGATGTCAGTGATACGGCCTGAGTTATTGTCACTCAAAGACCAAAGCATATTCCCAAAGTTTCGGATAGCAGGATATGTAATACAAAATAAAGATGCGACTAGGAGAGGAAGCCAGAAGCCGTCTTGCCAACCAGTCATGTCATTTTTGATAATAGATATTTTTTCAGAGGGAGCGCCATCAGCCCTGATAAAGAAGTACAACACCTCCCAGTTAAATAGTAGCCACGAGGCAAAAAAAGCGCTTCCTATTGGTGTGACCAACCTATCTTTTACGGGTGACAGCACTGCATCAAAAAAGTCTGAAATCGATTTAGGGAAATCCACAGCTAGCTTTCTCCGAGCCAAATAGAAGTTAATAAGTTTAACTTAATCCATCAGCTCGTTGATTTCGACAAAAATTTAATACATAGGAATTGTCCGAGATTGCGATATTACCCCTATAAATCACACCCCTATGGGGAAGGTTAAACCCCTGTTTTAACGTTCTCCAGCAAATCCCACCCCTATGATAAAGCCGCCGCAGTTGTGGTGGTCTTTTCGATACGTTGTCGGTGGCTAGTGATTGTCTGGTCATTGGCTTGGTAGATAATTACTCAATAACAATCACGGTAACGGTGAGCTAAGCGTCAGTCTGTTGGTTACCAGTTACCTTGTCTTAGGTTGATTAATTAACCATCAAACTAAGTGATTTCGACTGGTCTATAAACAGATGACTAGCCTTGTCTTAGTAACCATCAACCATCTACTAGCCAAGCATTGACCAAGCACTAGACCTCACTGACTTCATCGTATTGTCCTTTATCATTTATTCATTAACCAAGCAGACGCTGGGGGTGACTTAGCTATCTTAGAGACGACCTTAAGTCATTAGGGTATGGTTTAGAAAACCTTAAGCCTACCTAGCGTCCTCTTACGGAGGACTACATGATTCAACAATCAATTACACATTCAAAACGTAACTACGAATGGTCAAAGACATTATGTGAACACCATGATTTCACTGAGTTTGTTCGAGATGTATCTCTAGACACCAGTTCAGGGTTATCAGGTAGTGCAATAGATGACCTGTTTAGTGAGTGGTATCCAAGCATTAGCAACAGAGCTAAGCGTGGGACAAAGCAAGCCTTTCAGTCAGCCTTATTGAACATCGCTAATGCGCTGAGTGAAACTGACAGATACCAAGAGCCGACTGGGTTTCTCTGCTCTACGCTGAACAAGTACAAGCGAGAGATTAAGCGGTACAAAGACAACGACTTTAGCCGTGTACTCTTTGCATCGGTACTGAGAGATCTGGCTAATAGAGGCTTCCTAGAGTTTTACCGAGGGTTTAAGGGCAAGAACCATACGAAAGGACTGTTATCCCTTTGGTTGCCAACAGACAACGCTAGAGAGCTTCTCAGTGAACTTAGCGCCAGCGTTGAGGTGACACCATTTCACGATAGTATTGAGCCGATTGTGCTGAAAGATGACGAGGGTGAACTCATCGACTACCAAGACAACGATGAGACACGATTGATGCGCTCAGAGTTGGAGATATTGAATGAACTGAGAGAGTCAGTAACGTGGTCTTATCGTCCTGCTGAACGCATTCATAGCGACACTGGTAAAGCGTTTCTAAGTGACCAATATGTGACGCTAGGCTCTCGTAATGTCCGCTTTAAACGCTCATTCAAAGGCTCATTTAGCATCGGTGGTCGGTATTACGGGAATGCTCAGTGTCTAAGCAAGGCTGAGCGCTCGACTATCATCATCAATGGAGAGCCAACGACTGAACAAGACATCAAAAGCATGCATGTTCGTATGCTTTACAACTATCTAGGGAAACCAGCGCCAGCCGATGGTTATGACATTGACGGATATGACCGAGAAACGGCTAAGAAAGTGGCTTTGATTGCACTTAATGCTGACTCAGAGAAGTCTGCCGCTGGCGCTATTCGTCAGAGTCTAGGGTTTACCTCAGATGAAGCAAAGCAAGCCATAGAGAGCTTTAGGAACGCCCACAAGCCAATCGCTCAGTTCTTGTATTCGTCGAGTTGGAAGCAACTGCAATACTTAGACAGTGAGCTGGCGAGGGGTATTCAGCTTAAAGCGGCTGAACAAGGGATTCCAGTGATACCCATTCACGATAGCTTTCTATCTGGTGCGAGCAAGGCTGATACATTGACTGAGATAATTCATAGCGAATACGAGCAACGCTTCGGCTATCTGCCTATTGTCTGTTCCTAGCGACAACCCAAAAAGAGAGGCGCAATTTAGCGCCCCTCGTTTAGTTGTGACTTGCAACTAATTCATTTTGTCGAATCACTCTGGCCTAGAGCATTCGCTCATTAGGAGTTACTCGGACTCAATTTTCACTCAACCAACCTCATAACCATCATGGTCAAAATCAGTATCTAGAACTACTAATCTGAGCTATCCAGTAAGGCACCGCCTTAGAGGAAAAGACACTGTCTCGTTCACTCATTCCCACTTACCTAGCTTGCCCCTCTCGGTTAAGACTGCTTGTTCTAGCAACCATTTGATTTGGGGGTATCCAAAAACGCTTCCAAAGAAATACTCCTCTGTTGGCATCGGATATTTGAATAATAGACCAACTGGTTCGACCAGTCAAATTTTGTCCAGTGAATGCGTCGTGATGCTCTCGAAGTTTATTACGGATAGACACGCACTGATTAGCGATACGCTTAGCTTCCTCAGTGTCACCACGAGTTAACGCTGCGAATGCTTCAACAACCACCATGTAGAACTTAACGTCTACCCACATGGCGTATGCGTAGAGTGCTTCGAGAGTTGCTAAAGTTTGCCAACCGACTGTTCCTGCGCCTGTCTTTCTAAGAACCTGCATATTTGCAGTTTCTTCCAAATGGTCACGTACCTTGTTACGCCACTGACTAGGGGCTTGACTCGCTTTCAGGTCAAAGGCACGCCAAATATCATTAAGGTCGAACATTCCGTCTTTATTGGAAACGATGGTTGCGGTTATGTTGTTGAATGTTAAGGTCACAAAAACAAAAAAGGGAGATGCCGAAACACCTCCCTCTTTCACTGTCAACAAAAGCGTCAACAAAAATGTCAACACGATTGCATAACCCTTTGTTTTTATTAGGGTTAATTGACGGCCTTAATATTACATCATGCCGCCCATGCCACCCATGCCGCCCATGTCAGGCATTGCTGACTCAGTCTTCGGCAATTCTGCAACCATTGCTTCAGTGGTAATCATAAGAGCAGCCACTGACGCAGCGAATTGCAGTGCTGAACGGGTTACTTTGGTTGGATCCAAAATACCCATTTCAAGCATGTCACCATACTCGTCTTGGCCTGCGTTGTAACCGAAGTTACCTTCGCCGTTCTTCACTTTGTTAGCAACTACCGAAGCTTCAACACCCGCGTTGCTGGCGATTTGACGTAATGGAGCTTCCATTGCACGCAATGCTAGCTTGATACCTACGTTTTGATCTTCGTTGTCACCACGTAAGTCTGCTAGTTTGCTAGCTGCACGTACAAGTGCAACACCACCACCTGGGACCACACCTTCTTCTACCGCTGCGCGAGTAGCATGCAAGGCATCTTCCACACGTGCTTTCTTCTCTTTCATTTCAACTTCGGTTGCAGCACCGACTTTAATCACTGCTACACCACCAGCTAACTTCGCTAAACGCTCTTGGAGCTTCTCACGATCATAGTCAGAGGTAGTTTCTTCAATTTGTTGACGGATTTGCGTCACACGACCTTCGATTGCAGCTTGGTCGCCGCTACCATCAACGATAGTGGTGTTATCTTTGTTGATAACCACGCGCTTCGCAGTACCTAAGTCGGTCAATTGAGCTTTTTCGAGCTCCATACCGATTTCTTCAGAAATGACGTTACCACCAGTCAATACCGCGATATCTTGCAACATTGCTTTACGACGGTCACCGAAACCAGGTGCTTTAACCGCAGCAACTTTAACAATACCGCGCATGTTGTTTACTACCAAGGTTGCTAAGGCTTCGCCTTCAACATCTTCAGCGATGATTAGCAATGGCTTACCTGATTTTGCAACGCCTTCAAGGACTGGAAGTAATTCACGGATATTGGAAATTTTCTTGTCAACCAATAGGATATATGGGTTATCCAACTCAACAGTACCATTCTCTTGGTTGTTGATGAAATAAGGTGACAAGTAACCGCGGTCGAATTGCATGCCTTCAACAACATCCAATTCGTCTTGCAACCCTTGGCCTTCTTCAACAGTGATAACACCTTCCTTGCCAACTTTCTCCATTGCTTGGGCAATGATTTCACCGATGGTGGTGTCAGCGTTAGCTGAAATGGTACCTACTTGAGCAATTGCTTTTGAGGTATTACACGGCTGCGACAAGGTTTTTAATTCAGCAACTGCAGCTGCGACTGCTTTATCGATACCGCGCTTCAGATCCATTGGGTTCATACCCGCAGCAACTGCTTTCAAACCTTCATTAACAATAGCTTGCGCTAATACTGTTGCAGTGGTGGTACCGTCACCAGCCTCATCATTCGCTTTGGACGCAACTTCTTTAACCATTTGTGCGCCCATGTTCTCAAACTTATCTTCTAGTTCGATCTCTTTTGCTACTGACACACCGTCTTTGGTGATTAGGGGAGCACCAAATGACTTTTCTAAGACTACGTTACGTCCTTTGGGTCCTAAGGTCACTTTTACTGCATCGGCTAGAACGTTGACGCCTTTTAGCATGCGCTGACGTGCGCTGTTACCAAACTTAACTTCTTTAGCTGCCATAATTTATTTCCCTCTTAAGCTTCGATAATCGCTAGAATGTCTGACTCAGACATAATCAGGTATTCTTCACCGTCGATCTTTTGTGTTTTAACACCATAGCTCTCATTGAACAGGACGATGTCACCTACTTTTACGTCCAAGGCTTTCACCTCGCCATTATCAAGGATACGGCCGTTACCGACTGCTACAACTTCACCGCGAGTTGATTTTTCTGCTGCTGAGCCAGTCAGTACAATCCCACCCGCAGACTTGGTTTCTGCTTCTGCGCGTTTAATGATCACACGATCATGTAAAGGACGAAGTTTCATCGTTGATAACTCCTAAACCTACAGTTTATGGTTGATAACAATGCTTCAGAATCACTCTGAAGCCGTTAAAAAAATCTTGTGTACCCTGTTATGGGGGGCAAAAAATAGATATCAAGGTTTTCTGATAAATTTTTTTTGATTTCGTATACTGACTCACATGACAACATAGCTAGGACGTATGTATGACGACCCAATTCCGTTTAGTAATCTGCAGTTGTCCAAGTAAAGCGGTCGCCACCGCATTGGCTGATAAGATTTTACGAGCCCGTTATGCGGCCTGCGTGAATATCAGTGCTCCTTCCACGTCCATGTATTGGTGGGAGGATCACATTCATGCAGATGAGGAAGTTTTGCTACAAATCAAGACCACTGCAGATCAGCTTGAAGCATTATTTGAATTGATTCAGACTGGGCACCCGTATGATGTTCCAGAAATCATTGCACTTGACATCACCACCGGCTCGGAAGCCTACCTTAACTGGATACAACAGGTGACACAATCATGATGTTAAACTCGATTCGCTGGTTACTTGCCGCCCTTTGTGTTGTTGGATTGATTGCAACGACTGCAGCACAATCGCAATTTAAACTCCAAATCGACGACCCGTTCGCACAACAAACCCAATTTTTACCCGTCGACGACGCATTTCAGTTTGATTTTCGCCAGAACGGCAATCAGCTGGTATTGAAGTGGCAAATTGCTGATGGGTATTACATGTACCAGCATCGCTTCCTAGTGCAATCGCCAGTGCAGCTGAGTGAGGCTCCAGAATTACCTGAAGGCGAGCCCCATTTTGATGAGTTTTTCGGTGAAACCATCATCTACCGTGACGCTGTCGAACTAACCTACTTATTGGCTCAAGCTGAGCCCAATCAAGAATTCGTTATCTCATACCAAGGCTGCGCTGATGCTGGCCTGTGCTATCCCCCCACCGAAAAAACCATTTATTTAAGTGGCGTGCAAAGTGATGGGCGGCCGGCCATTGACTTCCAACAAGTCGCAGCAAACTCACAACAAATAACGCCATCAAGTTTTGTCGATACCATTATTGAGCAACCATTTTGGCTGGTCTTGGTGCTGTTCTTGATCTTTGGTATTGGGTTGGCATTTACACCATGTGTGTTGCCCATGTACCCAATTATTTCAGCCATTATTATGGGGCAAAATAATGCTGCAGCGGCAACCAACAAACCCCTGAGCACTCGCCGGGCATTCACCCTGAGTTTCGCTTATGTGCAAGGGATGGCTATTACGTACTCGATTTTAGGTGTCGTCGTTGCGTTAGCCGGGTTACGCTATCAAGCCATGCTGCAACATCCAGCTATTTTAGTCACATTAGCAGTCATTTTCGTGCTACTGTCATTCAGTATGTTCGGGTTGTACACCATTCAGTTACCACAACGCTGGCAAAACTACTTGAACCAGATAAGCCAAGAGCAACGCGGTGGCGCTCATTCAAGTGTGTTCTTAATGGGGGCTATTTCAGGCTTAATTGCCTCTCCTTGTACGACAGCACCACTGTCTGGGGTTTTGCTGTTTATCGCACAATCAGGCGACCTGACCATCGGCGCCGCAGTCTTGTATGCTTTGAGTATTGGAATGGGGCTACCACTGTTAGCGTTTGGGGTGACTGGCGGCAAATTATTACCCAAGGCTGGTGCGTGGATGAATACCATTAAACGCGTTTTTGGTGTTGTACTCTTAGGGGTCGCTTTAGTCCTTGTTGAGCGTTTAATCCCATACCAAGTTGCCGACTGGTTATGGATCGTCTTTATCGTAGGAAGCCTTGGCTTTCTCATCGTTGCTGATTGGCGCGAATTGCCACGTCACATTGCCATACGCTTTGTGGCCGCGTGGGTAGTATTAGGCGGCATCCTGATGTACAGCTGGTGGCCTCAGCCGCATCATAAATTACCATTTATTCAAGTCCGCACGGTAGCAGAAATTCAAGCTCACCTAGACCAAGCGGCAACGAATAACCAGCTGGTTATGCTCGATTTATACGCCGACTGGTGTGTGGCCTGTAAAGAGTTTGAACGTGATACGTTTAGCACTGAGGTGGTGGCTGCTGCCACGGCAAACGTCATTTTGTTGCAAGCTGATGTTACCGCTAACACTCCAGATAACCATGATATTTTGGCTACGTACCAAGTATTAGGCTTACCATCGATCTTATTTTTTAAGGATAACGCTGAAGTTGAACGTTCACGGGTCACTGGATTTATGGCTGCAACGCCATTCGCAGAACACATTGACGCGTTAACAAAACGTTAAATCTTGCTGCTAACGGCGGTGATAAGACCAGTATTTTGCTGCGTATTTGCATTTTTACTCTATAATGCCGAAATATTTCTTGAACTAGGGGTCAAAAATGACCTCTAATATCAATATTGATACGTTCGCAGCAGATCGCAGCATTATGACCGCAATTAATGATAGAAAATTCCGAGTACTTGTCCTCAATGGTCCTAACTTAAATTTGTTAGGTTCGCGGGAACCTGAAATTTATGGCACGACCACTTTGATACAAGTCGAGCAGCGGTTGCAGCATAGCGCTCAAGAACTAGGGTTTGAGCTTGAGTGCTGTCAGGCAAATGCTGAGCACCAGCTCATCGATATCATTCATGCCGCCCCACAAACTGGCGTTAATTACATCGTTATTAACCCAGGTGCGTTCGCACACACCAGTATTGCATTACGTGACGCGCTTGCTGGGGTTGCAATACCATTTACCGAAATTCATCTTTCCAATATTTATGCTCGCGAAGAGTTTCGTCGGCATTCGTACTTAGCAGATATTGCCGTTGGGGTTATTTGTGGCTTGGGCGTTCAAGGTTATGAATTAGCGTTGCTCGCAGCAAAACACTACTTAACTGAGCAATAACGAACATCAAACATCGGGGTTAACAACCATTATGGATATTCGCAAAATCAAGAAACTGATCGAACTTGTTGAAGAATCAGGTATCGCTGAACTAGAAATTACCGAAGGCGAGGAGTCGGTTCGCATTCATCGCGGTGGCCAGTATAGTGCGCCAGTGCATTATCAATTACCTCCGCAGCCTATGCCAGCAGCTGCTCCAGCGGCAGCTCCAGCAGCAGAACAGCCAGCAGTAGCAGCAGAACAGCCAGCAGTAGCAGCAGAGCCTAGCGGTCACCTCGTTCGCTCACCAATGGTTGGTACCTTCTATTCAGCACCAGCACCAGGCGCCAAAGACTTTGTTAGTGTTGGGCAACAAGTCAAAGTTGGCGATACATTATGTATCGTTGAAGCAATGAAAATGATGAACCATATCGAGTCAGATAAGAGCGGTGTCATCAAACAAATTCTCGTGGAAAACGGTGAGCCGGTTGAATTTGATCAACCACTTTTTGTCATCGAATAACACATATCGACACAGGACATCGTCATGTTAGATAAGGTAGTCATTGCCAACCGAGGCGAAATTGCATTGCGTATTCTTCGCGCATGTAAAGAACTCGGTATTAAAACCGTTGCTGTTCACTCTACAGTGGACCGTAACCTCAAGCATGTGTTGCTAGCAGATGAATCGATCTGTATTGGTAACGCACCTGCAGCAGAAAGCTATTTAAATATTCCGCGCATCATCAGCGCAGCCGAAATCACTGATGCAACTGCAATTCATCCAGGTTATGGCTTTTTAGCAGAAAATGCTGATTTCGCCGAACAGGTTGAAAAATCTGGATTCGTTTTTGTAGGTCCAACCGCGGATGTCATTCGGTTAATGGGGGACAAGGTTTCGGCTATTGAAGCCATGAAGAAATCAGGTGTTCCTTGCGTACCAGGCTCTGATGGCCCGTTAGGTGGTGATGATGAAACCAACCTGAACATTGCCAAACGCATTGGTTATCCAGTGATTGTTAAAGCGGCAGGGGGCGGCGGTGGCCGCGGTATGCGCGTTGTGCGCAAAGAAGAAGAATTACTGAACGCCATTCGCACCACCCAAACCGAAGCCGGAGCGGCATTTGGTAACTCCATGGTATATATGGAGAAATTCTTAGAAAACCCACGCCACATCGAAATTCAGGTACTAGCTGACGGACAAGGCAATGCGGTTTACTTAGGAGAACGTGATTGCTCGATGCAACGGCGCCACCAAAAAGTAGTTGAAGAAGCGCCAGCTCCAGGTATTACGCCAGAAATGCGTCAGTTCATCGGTGAACGCTGTGTGAAAGCCTGTCTTGAAATCGGCTATCGCGGTGCTGGTACCTTCGAATTCTTGTATGAAAACGGCGAGTTTTATTTCATCGAAATGAACACCCGTATTCAGGTGGAACACCCTGTTACAGAAATGATTACCGGCATTGATTTAATCAAAGAACAACTGCGTATTGCTGCGGGTCAGCCGTTGTCCATTTCACAAGAAGATGTGGTCATTCGCGGACATGCTATTGAATGCCGCATCAACGCCGAAGATCCAGCGACATTCATCCCCTCACCAGGCTCAATTAATCGTTTCCACTCGCCAGGTGGTTTGGGTGTACGTTGGGATTCGCATGTCTATGCCGACTATAAAGTCCCACCTAACTACGATTCTATGATTGGTAAGCTAATCACTTACGGTGAAAATCGTGATGTTGCTATCGCACGAATGCGTAATGCCTTAAATGAACTCATTATTGAGGGTATTAAGACCAACGTGCCATTGCAGAAAGACATCATGGCAGATGAAAACTTCCAACAAGGTGGCACTAACATTCACTACCTTGAGAAGAAACTCGGTATGGGTGGTCATTAAGCTTCATGCCTTGGATTCAACTTACCGTTTCTGCACCAGAGCGGCATGCGCCCCATGTGGGCGACATGCTCGCTGGTAATGGTGCCATGGCTGTTACCTACCGTGATGCACAAGATAACCCTATTTTTGAGCCACCGATAGGTGAGGCGGTGTACTGGCAAGAAACACTTGTGACTGGGTTATTCCCTGCCGAAACCGACCTCGCACCAATCATTGCTAATCTTGCTAAATCCAGTTACTTCAAGAACGGATTAAATTACAAAACCGATCAACTGGAGGATAAAGATTGGGAACGGGAATGGATGGATAATTTCCATCCCATTCAGTTCGGTCAACGGCTCTGGGTGTGTCCAAGTTGGCGTGAAATTCCGGATCCTAAGGCAGTAAACATCATGCTCGACCCTGGCATGGCATTTGGTACGGGTACCCACCCCACCACGGCACTATGTCTCGGCTGGCTAGACGGTCAAGAATTGCAGAACAAAACCGTGGTTGATTTTGGCTGCGGCTCAGGCATCTTAGCCATAGGTGCGCTATTGCTAGGCGCCAAGCGAGCCATAGGTATCGATATTGACCAACAAGCACTGCTCGCAAGTAAAGAGAATGCCGCACGTAACGGTGTTGCAAATCAGCTAGAAGTGTATTTACCAAGCCAACAGCCGAGCTTACGAGCTGATGTGGTCCTGGCGAATATTTTAGCTGGCCCACTCAGGGAGTTGGCGCCCGTGATTAGCGATTATGTCGCACCAGGTGGTGAGTTGGTCATGTCGGGAATTCTTGAACGGCAAATCAATGCCGTACAAAATGCGTATGCAGATCTCTTTGAATTTAGCCCGGCTAAAATCAAAGAAGGCTGGGTGATGCTACACGCAAAACGCAAACAGTAAGTACCGACCGATTTGTCAAGAGCAAAAAGTACAAAAAAGGCGGCTTTTGTACAAATTACAGCCTTTCATTTAGCCGCCAAATTCCCTAAAATTTCCCACCTTTGAGTTGCACAGTTTTTAACCGATGCGGATCGGCACATTTCAACTAACAAACCCAGTTATTCTTGCCCCTATGGCAGGGGTCACAGATCAACCCTTCCGACGGCTATGCCATGAGTTGGGGGCTGGGCTGACGGTGTCTGAAATGTTATCCAGCAATCCGCTCGTGTGGGATACCAAGAAATCACGTGACCGCATGGATTACAGTGATGATTTTGGCATCCGTGCTGTGCAAATTGCAGGGTCAGAACCCGAATTGATGGCGGCAGCGGCGCAGTATCAGGTTGAACTGGGAGCGCAAATTGTCGATATCAATATGGGCTGTCCTGCCAAAAAG
The DNA here is from genome assembly GCA_029279945.1 of Pseudidiomarina indica. GTDB lineage: Bacteria > Pseudomonadota > Gammaproteobacteria > Enterobacterales > Alteromonadaceae > Pseudidiomarina > Pseudidiomarina indica_A. The sequence continues at coordinate 23,359 of JAJUHK010000004.1, forward strand.
GTTAATAAGAAATTAGCTGGCTCGGCGTTACTCCAGCACCCTGATTTAGTGGCTGAGATTATTTCAGCTGTGGTCGCTGCAGTCGACGTGCCCGTTACTCTAAAAATACGCACAGGCTGGGATCCTGAACATCGCAATGGTGTTGCAATAGCCCAATTGGCTGAACGGTTGGGTATACAATCATTAGCTGTTCATGGGCGTACCCGCGCCTGTATGTACAAAGGTAACGCAGAATATGACACAATAAAGGCCATCAAAGCCGCTGTCCGTATTCCCGTGATTGCCAATGGTGATATTACGTCACCCCAAAAGGCCAAACAGGTCCTTGAGTATACCGGTGCCGATGCCATCATGATTGGCCGCGGTGCCCAAGGGAATCCGTGGCTGTTTCGTGAGGTTGCTCATTACTTAGCAACCGGTGAACAGCTACCACCGCCAACCACCGATGAAGTTCGTCAAACCGTTATACGGCATGTCTGCGAACTGCATGACTATTACGGTGATTACAGCGGTGTACGAATTGCCCGAAAACATGTGGGCTGGTACTTACACCAGCACCTGCCCACTTCAGATTTTCGTCGGGTGTTTGTTGGTATCGAAAGTGCCAATGAACAAATCCAAGCCCTGACGGAGTTTTTTGCAACAGTAAACTAGAAGAGATAGAGCGCACCTATGTTTGATCAAAACGCTAATCGTGATCCGATTTCTCCCTTTACAACAATCGGTAACAACTCGCAGCCGAAGCCGTTACGTGATTCTGTAAAGCAGGCCTTAAACTCATTTTTAAAGCAATTAGATGGTCACGATCCTGAAGAACTCTATGAACTGGTTCTTGCCGAGGTGGAAGCACCTTTATTAGAAGAAGTAATGACCTATACTCGTGGTAACCAAACGCGTGCGGCGACCATGTTAGGCATTAACCGCGGCACACTACGCAAGAAGCTGAAAAAATACGGCATGAACTAATATGCCGCCGGAAAAAGAGCGCCTTGTGTGCTCTTTTTTTCTTTGATGAATTCAAAAAGGTAACGCAATCATGCAACATCGTCCTATTCAACGCGCCCTCTTAAGTGTTTCTGATAAGACCGGAATCGTCGAATTCGCCCAAGCTTTGGTGCAACGAGGCGTGGTGATTCTGTCAACTGGTGGTACCGCAAAACTATTACGCGATAAGCAAATTCCGGTCACTGACGTGTCTGAACATACTGGACAAGCAGAAATTATGGATGGTCGGGTAAAAACCCTTCACCCGAAGATTCATGGTGGCATATTAGGCCGGCGCGATCTCGACCAAGCAGTCATGGCTGAGCAAGATATTGCCCCAATCGACCTTGTTGCGGTAAACCTGTACCCGTTCGCTGAAACTGTAGCTGACCCCAATTGCACCCATGAGCAAGCGGTTGAAAATATCGATATTGGCGGGCCAACCATGGTGCGGGCAGCAGCTAAAAATCACCGTGACGTTGCTATTGTCGTTAATACCGGTGATTATAATCGCGTGATTGCAGAGATGGATGCCAATCAAAACAGTTTAACCTTTGAAACACGCTTTGATTTGGCCGTCAAAGCCTTCGAGCATACCGCCCAATACGATGGCATGATTGCCAATTATTTCGGCGCGCGGTTACCTGCTCATAACAGCCCCTTCCCGCGCACCTTCAACATGCAGTTCATCAAGCAACAAGACTTACGTTACGGTGAAAACAGCCACCAACAGGCAGCGTTTTACGTTGAGCCGAGCCCGCGTGAAGCCTCTGTGGCTACGGCGGTTCAACTACAAGGCAAAGAACTCTCTTACAACAACATCGCAGATACCGATGCTGCACTGGAATGCGTCAAGTCATTTGCCGAGCCTGCTTGTGTCATTGTCAAACATGCTAATCCTTGTGGTGTGGCTATTGGGGATAACCTGTTAGCTGCATATGAGCGTGCCTTTAGCACTGACCCAACATCAGCCTTTGGCGGCATCATTGCGTTTAATCGTGAGCTTGATGAAGCAACTGCCAAAGCTATTATCGACCGTCAGTTTGTCGAGGTGATCATTGCTCCAGTGGTCAGTGCAGCAGCACGTGCAATCGTCGCAACGAAAGCTAATGTGCGCCTACTTGAATGCGGCCAGTGGCCGGCTGAACGCTCGCCAAGCTGGGATTACAAGCGCGTGAATGGTGGCTTGTTATTACAAGACAATGATTTAGGCAATATTACGGCTGATGACTTAAAAGTAGTGACCAAAAAGCAACCAACCGAAGCCCAGTTAAAGGACTTACTCTTTTGCTGGAAAGTTGCTAAATTCGTGAAATCCAATGCTATCGTGTATGCTCGCGATGGTATGACGATCGGTGTTGGAGCAGGCCAAATGAGCCGTGTTTATAGTGCCAAAATTGCCGGTATCAAAGCTGCGGACGAGAATTTAATCGTTACTGGTTCAGTGATGGCTTCAGATGCCTTCTTCCCATTCCGGGACGGTATTGATGCAGCTGCAGAAGCAGGTATTGCAGCGATTATTCAGCCTGGCGGTTCAATCCGTGATGATGAAGTTATTGCTGCTGCTGATGAACATGGGATTGCCATGGTATTTACTGGCATGCGTCATTTCCGCCATTAATTATTAAGAGACGAGAACTTCCATGAATGTATTGATCATTGGCGGCGGCGGTCGCGAACATGCCCTAGCATGGAAAGTAGCGCAATCACCACGAGTAGCACGAGTGTTTGTTGCGCCAGGTAATGCGGGGACTGCCGCAGAACAAGGCATCGAAAATGTTGCGATTGCTGCTGATGATATTGATGCGTTGCTGGCGTTTGCCCAGTCGCAACAAATTGGTTTAACCATTGTGGGGCCTGAGGCACCATTGGTCCTTGGTGTAGTCGACCGCTTTCGAGCTGCTGGTTTAACCATCTTTGGTCCAACCCAAGCAGCGGCACAGTTAGAAGGCTCTAAAGCCTTTAGCAAAGACTTTTTAGCACGGCATAACATCCCTACGGCGACCTATGCCACATTTACTGATATCGACGCAGCGAAAGCCTATGTTGCCAAGCAAGGAACCCCAATTGTAATCAAAGCAGACGGGTTAGCTGCTGGCAAAGGCGTCATCATCGCCCAATCGCGAGCTGAAGCATTTGCTGCCATCGACGATATGTTAGCTGGTAACCGTTTTGGTACTGCGGGCAGTCGCGTGGTGATTGAAGAGTTTCTCGTCGGTGAAGAGGCGAGCTTTATTGTCATGGTTGACGGAGAAACGGCCCTGCCATTTGCTTCGAGCCAGGATCATAAAGCCCGTGACAATGGTGACCAAGGTCCAAATACAGGTGGCATGGGTGCCTATTCACCAGCCCCAATTGTGACGCCAGAAATTCATGATTGGGTCATGCAACATGTGATCGAACCAACCGTCGTTGGTATGCGTGCCGAAGGTCATCCATATACTGGATTTCTTTACGCCGGATTAATGATTACCCCTGATGGTACTGCCAAAGTGTTGGAATATAACTGTCGTTTTGGCGACCCAGAAACCCAGCCGATTATGCTGCGGTTAAACTCAGACCTAGTCGAATTGTGCCTAGCCGCTTGTGCTGGTCAGCTGGCTGGACAGCACATTGAGTTTGATCCACGCGCCACTGTTGGGGTGGTTATGGCCGCTGGTGGCTATCCTGATGACTACGCTAAGGGCGATGTGATTCATGGTATTGACGCTGCCGAAACCACTGGCGCAAAAGTGTTTCATGCTGGAACTAAGCGTGATGAACAAGGCCAGTTAGTAACGGCAGGAGGCCGGGTGCTGTGCGTTACCGCGATTGGAAATACAGTAACTGAAGCACAACAACGAGCGTATGCTGCCGTTGCTAAAATTGATTGGCGCAATGTCTACTACCGTACCGATATTGCCCATCGTGCCATTAATCGGAATGCCTAACCCAGTGGGTTAGGCTATCGACTCTCGATTAATCTTCAACGACCAAATCGTCGTCATCTCCACCCGAAAGTTCAAGGGCATCATCGGTATAGCGGCTACGGCCATACATACTGCCTACTTTCGGGCGATTAATTCGCGCTTGGTACTTTGACCAGGCTTTCTCAATCGGAGTTTCTGCTGCCTTTTCACCTCGAGCAACTGCTAGCAATGACTGCTCTTCTGCTGATTCTGGCTCTAACTCACCACTCATCAATGCCGCAATCAGACTACCATGCTTACTGAGGAGTTCGCTTTCGCGAATTGAAAAATCTCCTGAACGGGCAAAGCCGTACGGGTAATTTTTGAAGTCATTAAATGGCTTTTTGATGATTTGCTCACGGTTAACAGTCGCCATTGTGTGTCTTTCCTCCAGACCAACAACTACAGGTAAAAGATAACGCCTTTTGCGTCAGTGACGATATAGAGGCGAATGACCCTAAAGTCAATATATTTATTTCGTTTTACCTGAAAATGACGATTTTACCCGAGCTTCACTCGTAAGCCCCAGTCATCCCATGCCTGCTGTGCAAGCCCTTCACGGAATTCTGGAGCCGCTATAGTAATCAGTGCTGCAGCGCGTTCAGTGAGGCTTTTCGCTCTTAAGTTGGCAACCCCAAATTCGGTAACGACGTAATGTACGTGGGCACGTGTGGTCACTACTCCAGCGCCTGGGTTCAGCATGCTGGAGATACGTGAGATTTTCCCACCACATGCCGTTGCGGGAAGTGCGATCACTGAACGTCCCCCCTCAGATAGGCTTGCCCCGCGAACAAAATCCATTTGCCCACCCACTCCAGAGTATATTTTGGTACCCATAGAATCAGCACAAACCTGACCACTAAGATCAATCTGTAACGCACTGTTAATGGCCATCACTTGCTTGTTTTGCCGAATCACCGCAGTGTCGTTGGTATACTCCACATCTAAGAAGGCTACCAGCGGGTTATCATTTACAAAGTCATAAAGTTTCTGGCTACCCATCGCGAAGGTGGTCACGATTTTGCCGCGGTGCTTACGCTTGCGCGAGTTATTGATCACGCCACTTTCAACTAAGGGCAGTACGCCATCAGAGAACATTTCCGTATGGATACCAAGATCCTTATGGCTACCTAGGCAGCGTAGCGTTGCATCGGGTATCGCTCCAATGCCCATCTGTAGACAGTCGCCATCGTCAATTAAACCGGCAACTAACTCACCAATTCGGCTCGTCACGTCGGATTGCTCCGGTTGCTGATGAATAGGAAGCGGTGCCTCGTGTACAAAATAGCGGTCGATTTGGTTCAATGATATAAATGAATCACCGTGCGTGCGTGGCATATAAGGATTGACCCACGCAATAACCTTACGCGCAACCTGCAACGCTGCACGCGTCGCCTCTACCGAAATTCCCAAACTACAGTAGCCATGTGCATCAGGTGGGGACACTTGAATCAGCACCGCATCTAACTTTTGCTCACCAGAACGGAATAATTTCGGGATTTCTGATAGGAACATAGGCACATAATCAGCCAACCCTTCATTCACCGCCCCACGGGTTGATTTACCTACGAAAAATGCCCGTTGTCGAAGATGCCCCTTTAGTTCTGGCTGACATAGTACTTCGCTATGTTCGGTATGGAGCTGCAACAAAGTAAGGTTGCGCCGCGATAGCGCCACCTCTGCTAAACCTTCTAACAGCTTGTAGGGTGTTGCCGCCATGGATTGACACCAAATGACGTCGTTGTCTTCCAAAATTTGCAGCGCTTCATGTGCATTTTGAACGAGCATAATGAGTCCTTTTCAGTTACAGTTTTAACAACATCAACACAAGGTATATTCTAGCTATGAAAGTATTCGTTATGCTTGGCGCGATCAATATGGCGTTAGGGGTAGTTTTGGGAGCATTTGGGGCACATGGATTAAAAAATTTCGTGAGCCCAGAGCACGTTGCAGTCTTCCAAACGGGCGTTCAGTATCAAATTTACCACGCACTTGGATTGTTGTTGGTTGCCGTATTACTAAAACAATTTCCAACTGCTGGTGGATTACGCACTGGTGGTTGGATTATGCTCGCGGGAATTATTCTGTTCTCAGGCAGCCTTTATTTACTGGCGTTAACCGGGATAAGATTCTTCGGTCCAATCACACCCGTTGGTGGTATCTGCTTTATCGTCGCTTGGATCTGGATATTCTGGGCGGTACTTAAAGAAATTTGAGATTGATTTACTAAAGAGAAATTTGGAGCGGGAAACGAGACTCGAACTCGCGACCCCAACCTTGGCAAGGTTGTGCTCTACCAGCTGAGCTATTCTCGCATGTCTTAACGAGGGCGTATTTTACCGATCCTCAACGCCCCGTCAACCCCTTTTTCAGATCCACCCATGCATTCGTTCGCAATTTGGTCACTTCGAGCGAAAATTAGCCGCACCGCAATAGTTCAGGTTATTTGAACAAATGTGTACGGTAATAACGCAACTCTTCTATCGATTCGCGAATATCTGCCAACGCAGTATGTGTCCCTTGCTTGCTTAACCCTTTCGCAACCTCCGGAGCCCAGTATTTAGCAAGTTGTTTTAGTGTACTTACATCTAAATTTCGGTAGTGGAAATAGGCCTCTAAGGCGGGCATATGTTGCGCGAGAAACCGGCGATCCTGACAAATGCTGTTACCGCACATAGGTGAACTACCAGGCGTTACCCACTGTTCTAAAAACGCAATCGTTGCAGCACTTGCTTGTTCATCGTTATAAGTGCTGACTTTGACACGTTCTATTAAGCCTGACGACGTGTGGGTGCGCACGTTCCAGTCATCCATACGGTCTAAGTATTCTGGTGGCTGATACACAGCCAGCACAGGCCCTTCAGCTAGCACATTTAAGTCGTAATCGGTGACTATGGTGGCCACTTCTATAATATGGTTGGTTTCTGGACATAACCCAGTCATTTCTAAATCGATCCAAATGAGTCGATCGGCACTTGCTGTCATTGACGTTTACCTTATCGAGTTACAATTAATTTCAGACACTTCTGGCCATGATCATGTATGATTCTGCATAGTATGAACTGGAATGAATTTGATGGCAAAACAACGACGTCTCAATAAAGGGCAATTACGCCGAATTAAGTCCAATCAAGAAAAGCGTTTACAGCAAGTGCACCAAGATCTTGATAGACACGATGATACAGTACTCGAAGCTGCAGAGTCAGGTATCGTCGTCAGTCGTTTTGGACAACAAGCGATTATTTGTACCGCTGCAGAGCCAGCGTTGCGCTGTCATATCCGTCGCACTATCGATTCTTTAGTTTGTGGCGATGACGTGATCTGGCGGCGCTTCAAACAACGTCATGACGAGATTGCTGGCGTCATTGAAGCGGTTCAACCACGGCGTACATTACTTAGTCGGCCAGATTTTTACGACGGGTTAAAACCAGTTGCCGCGAATGTAGATCAAATCCTCATCGTCAGCAGTGTGTTACCGGCATTTTCCTCACAGATCATTGATCGCTATCTAGTCGCCTGTGAGGACATTGGGGTCACGCCGGCGATTATTCTCAACAAAGCTGATTTACTCGACCAATTACCTGCAGACGAGCAGAAAGAGATTACCGAAGCATTGACCATGTACCGTAATATAGGCTACCGAGTTGAAACAGTGAATGCCCTGCAACCTGAGTCTGCCCAGCCAGTGCGCGAGCTCTTGGTAGACCACTGCTCGATTGTGGTTGGCCAATCAGGGGTTGGTAAATCATCGCTGGTCAATGCACTGATGCCCCATATTAACGCCGATGTAGGCGCCATCTCTGGCGGCTCTGGGCTAGGTCAACATACCACTACCGTAGCTACACGCTACGAGGTTCCTACCGGCGGTGTCCTGATTGACTCTCCTGGAATTAGGGAATTCGCGTTATGGCATCTTGAGCCAGAACGTGTTGCTTGGTGTTATATCGATTTTCGCCCCTATCTGGGACAGTGTAAATTCCGCGATTGTAAACATCTCGATGACCCCGGCTGTGCATTACAAGAAGCCTGTCAAGCAGGTGACCTACACGAATTACGGCTGTACAATTACCATAAAATAATCGAATCGATGGCATTAAAACCATCCCGTGCAACAACAAGAGGTAAAAAAGCGTGAACTGGAATCGCGTTAAAATACAACTGCAGCATGTTATGCCTAAACATGCCATTTCCCGGGCGATGGGTAAGTTTGCCGCAGCGCAAGCGGGCTGGTTTACTCAAGCGTTTATTCGTTGGTTCATTCGTCACTATAAAATTGATATGAGTGAAGCAGTGCTAGAACAGCCCAGTGACTATAAAACCTTTAATGAGTTTTTTACCCGTTATTTAAAGCCAGAATTACGCCCGTTGTTAGCAAATGAACCCCATTTGTTTGCACAGCCAGTCGATGGTGCTGTGAGCCAGCTTGGCGACATTGAAGATGGCCGTATCTTCCAAGCAAAAGGGCATGATTACAGTTTACTTGAGTTATTAGGTGGTGACGAAGAAGCGGCCAAACATTTTGAAGATGGCGATTTTGCCACCATTTATTTGGCCCCAAAAGATTATCACCGTATTCACATGCCCTGTGACGGTGTACTTCGGAAAATGATTTATGTGCCTGGTGATCTGTATTCCGTGAACCCATTGACAGTCGCTAACGTACCTAATCTCTTTGCTCGTAACGAGCGTGTTATTGCCATTTTTGATGGTGAGTTTGGGCCATTTGCGATGATCTTAGTTGGGGCAACCATTGTCGCCAGCATTGGCACTGTTTGGTCTGGCACAGTGACGCCACCGACTGGTCAAGATACTCATGCGTGGCATTATCCCGCCTCTGGTGACCAAGCTATTCGCTTAAATAAAGGCGATGAGATGGGGCATTTCAAGTTGGGTTCAACTGTTATTCTGTTATTCCCCGATGACGTGATCGACTTTACCGATGACCTTGAACCCGGTTCAGTCACTCGTGTCGGTGGTATTCTCGGCAAACGTGACGATGACTAACATTAAGTCAGATAATAAAAAGGCTTCATAAATCATGAAGCCTTTTTTGTTTGGGTTATTCCACTTTTTGGTCGGGATACTCTTGTTCCAGTGCCTGCAATTCTTTCGCAATCGTTTCTGGCGAGGTGGTATTACGCGCCAGCAGTGAGTACAGCGCTGGAATCACAAAAATAGTGAGGAACGATGACAACGCTACCCCCGCAAAAATCACCACCCCAATCACAGTTCTGCTTTCTGAACCTGGACCAGAGCCGAGAATCAATGGAATCGCACTGACCAACGTGGTGACCGCAGTCATCACAATCGGACGTAACCGCTGCTGTGACGCTTGCAGCAAGGCATCATCAAACTTCATTCCGGCATCGCGAAGCTGGTTCGAGAACTCAACAATAAGGATCCCGTTCTTCGCTGCTAAGCCAATCAACATCACAATCCCGATTTGGCTATAAATGTTGATGGTCATATCGGTCATATACAATCCGATAATTGCGCCCAAAATTGCTACAGGCACCATCAGCATAATCACAAACGGGTGCACGAAGCTCTCAAACTGTGCCGCTAACACGAGGTAGGCAACTAACAGTGCCAGCACGAATACAAAGATAACTGAGCTGCCACTTTCTTTGTAAAGCTGCGATTCACCTTTGTAGTCAATAGTGACGTCATCTGGCAATTCGGTGCGCACAATTTCTTCTAAGTACGCCAACGCCTCACCTAATGAATAGCCTTCCGCTAAGTTGGCTTCGATCGTGATACTACGCATCCGGTTATAGCGGTTAAGTGAGCCAGCTGTTGCCTTTTCTTCAATAGTCACCAAGTTTGACAGCGGTATTAGCTGGTTCGATGAACTCGAGCGAACATAAATATTATCAATGGCTGTTGGGCTACGATAATCGGAGCGTTCACCTTCTAAGATAACATCGTACTCTTCACCACGGTCGATGTAAGTTGTTGCTCGCCGTTGCCCCAGCATTGTTTCTAAAGTTCGGCCAATATCCCCCACCGATACGCCAAGATCTGACGCACGTTCCTGATCAATACGAATCAGTAACTGTGGCAGAGTTGCTTTATAGTCGCTATCCAGATCCAGTAGGTACGGATTATTACTCGCCTTTTCAATCACGATATCGCGATATGCAGCCAGCTGTTCATAAGTATTACCTTGCAGCACAAATTGTACTGGTCGTCCGTTACCGCCACTGATACCGCTACGCATGAAGGCGTAAGCGCGAACCCCGGTCAGATTATTGAGTTTCTGCGACACTTCATCCATCAACTCAAAGGTTGACCAATCGCGTTCCTCAAAGGGTATGGTTCCGACTGTTGCCACCCCAGCTGAATCACCCCAGCCCGGTGAACGAATAATCAGTCGGTCAATTTTACCTTCCTCTAAATAGGGCATTAGGATCCGCTCAACTTCACGCATATGCGCTGAGTTGGATTCAAAGCTAGCCCCTTCTTCACCACGGACGAGTACAAAAAAGGTACCGCGGTCTTCGGGTGGTACGAACTCCTGTTCAACGAACTGCATGATACCATATGCCAACACCCCAGAAGTAATAACCAACAATGCTGCCAGCCAGGGGTATGCTAACGTCCGTTTCAGAACACGCACATAACCTTGTTCGATATAACTAAAGGCTCGATCAATCAGCTGACCAAACTTGTTCGATCGCTCCTTGCGCTCCAAAATTTTGGAGCCTAACATCGGCGATAGTGTCAGCGCAGTAAGACTAGAGAATGCAACTGCTGCGGCAATAGCGAGCGCAAACTCAGTAAAGAGCTGGCCAATATTACCATCCAAGAATGCCAGCGGTACGAATACCGAAATAAGTACAGCGGTCGTTGCTAGAACTGCGAACCCAACCTCTCGGGCACCTCGAAATGCAGCCAACAACGGGGGTTCACCTGCTTCAATCCGGCGGTAGATGTTTTCTAATACGATGATAGAGTCATCCACCACCAACCCGATGGCGAGCACCAGCGCCAACAACGTCAGTAAGTTGATCGAGAACCCCATAGCAAACAAGGCAATATACGAGGCAATAATGGCCACTGGTACCGTAAGCGCCGGAATTAGGGTGGCGCGAAGGTTCCCCAAGAAAAGATAAATAACAATGATAACCAACGCCATCGCAATGAGCAGGGTATTGTACACCTCATCAATCGACCCCTTGATAAAGATCGATGAGTCGTAACTAGGTACAATAAACATCGATTCGGGAAGCGTCTGCATAATATTTTCTATTTCTTTGCGAACATTCTCAACCACTTCTAGCGTGTTGGCTTTCGATTGTTTCACAATCCCGATACCAATCATGTTGACGCCATTGCCACGGAAGTCAGTTTTATCGTTCTCCGAACCCATTTCGATGCGAGCAACTTCGGCCAAGCGCACCAGTTGCCCGTTATCTCCGCGTTTAATACTCAAACGTTCGAAATGCTCTGGCGTAAGATAGGTTCGCGCAACTCGCACCGTAAATTCGCGGTCAATAGATTCAACTTCTCCTGCGGGCAGCTCAACGTTTTCCGAACGTAAGCGATTTTCTATATCGGTAACGGTGATATTGCGAGCCGCCATAGCATCTCTATCCAGCCATATACGCATGGCATAACGACGTTCACCACCAAGTACGACACGAGCGACCCCGTCTACCACTGACAGGCGATCTGCTATATATCGGTCCGCATAGTCGGTCAATTCTAAGACCGACATTGTCTCACTGCGTAAGTTGTACCAGACGATCGTACTTTCATCGGAGTTTGCTTTTGAAACTTCGGGTGGATCAACCTGCTCAGGCAGGTTATCAAGGACACGTGAAACCCGATCACGAACGTCATTGGCGGCAGCATCAATATCGCGCGATAACTCAAACTCAATACTGATTCGTGAACGACCATTACGGCTGTTTGAAGAAATATTCTTAATCCCCTCAATACCGCTGATACGATCTTCAATAACCTGCGTGATCTGTGTTTCAACGATATCTGCGGAGGCGCCACGATACGTTGTATCAATCGAAACAATCGGTGGGTCGATATCGGGGTATTCGCGTAGTGGTAGCATCGAAAATGCGACCACGCCGAATACAATTAGCAATATATTAACAACCGAGGCAAAAACTGGACGTTTAACCGATAAGTCAGAGAGTAACATAGATGTTAACCCTCCCGAATAACGACAGAAACACCATCGCGCAGGCGAATCATGCCCTCGGTCACGACTTTGTCACCAGGTTTGATGCCGTCAATAATTTCGACAATGCCGGGTTTGCGGCGGCCAATAGTGACTGGAGTTTGGTGGGCAACAAGGTTGTCATCAATAACATATACAAACATGCGATCATTAATCGGTACTACCGCCTTTTCTGGCAGAATGATGGCTTCATCCACGCTCCGTAATAAACTCACTCGCAACAACATGCCTGGGCGGAGTTTATTATCTTTGTTGGGAATAATGGCTCGTACTAGAATTGACCGCGTTAATGGATCCACCCGCGAGTCAATGCTGCGTATTTCACCACGGAACTCCTCGCCCGGATATGCACCACTACGCGCCACCACGTCTTGCCCCACTTTTAAACTAGCAAAGAATAATTCCGGAACGTTAAAGTCCAATTTGATTGGGGTTACATCATCTAACGTAGTAATTTGCTGGCCTGGGCTCACCAATGAACCAACGCTCACGTGACGAATCCCTAAACGACCGTCAAATGGTGCCACAATACGTTTCTGTGCTAACTGCGTTTCTGCAACTTCAAGCGCTGCAATAATTTCTTTGACGGTAACATCTTGTGATTCCAGCTGTTGCTGAGAGGCGGCGTTTTGGCGCCGTAAATCGACCAGACGTTGATATTGACGATTTGCTTCAGCTAAGCGGAACTTTAGCTCTTGCACCCGTGCGTTTTCTTCTCGAGAGTCCAACTCCACTAGCACATCACCGGCTTTTACCACATCACCATCGTCAAAGTAGACGGCCATCACAATGTCTTGTGTTTGGGCTGTAACTACGATTGATTCATTAGCCTGCGCTGTGCCAAGAGCTTCAATCACATCACGAAACTCACTCATCTGAACAGTTTGAACGCGCACTGGGACGGGGTTTTGAGGACGCTCTTCTTTTCCAGCAGTCGGATCGGCAATCCCCAAAAAGTAGATGGCAGCGGCGGCTGCCAATATCAAGACAATTGTGATCGGATTAAATAAGTTTCGTGCTGCCATAAATCCCTCAGGTTACCGCGTTGGCTTCATGTCATTCTCTGACACTATTGTAACCTAGTGATTCTTCGCAGCATCCCCGCTCATCGGACAATAAACGGGGTTTACCGCAAAAATGAAATGATCACTGGTGATAGGCTGGACTCAGCTTGTGTACCGCTTCTATAAACGCTAATGCATGTTCAGGATCCACACCAGGATGAATTCCATGACCTAAGTTAAACACGTGTCCATGACCATGGCCATAGCTCGCTAAAATTGTAGCCACTTCTTCTTCGATGCGGGCTGGCGGTGCGTAAAGTACACTTGGATCCATGTTCCCTTGTAAAGCTACTTTATCTTGCACCAGCTGCCGCGCTGTGCCTAAATCCATCGTCCAGTCAACACCAAGTGCATCACAGCCAGTTTCTGCCATGGCTGGTAACCAAGCACCGCCATTTTTTGTAAACAAGGTGACGGGAACTTGACGCCCATCAGCTTCACGGGTTAATCCAGCAACAATTTTATGCATATATTTCAGTGAAAACTCACGATAATCCCGTGGGCTTAAGACGCCACCCCAAGTATCGAAAATCATCACAGCTTGTGCACCTGCGGCAATTTGTGCATTCAAATAACTGATTACCGAATCAGCCAGTTTATCCAACAGCAAATGCATCGCTTGTGGCTCACTGAACATCAGCTTCTTAACTTCACTAAAGTTCTTCGTGCTACCACCTTCCACCATGTAAGTTGCTAGCGTCCATGGGCTGCCGGAAAAACCAATCAAAGGTACTTGGCCATTCAATTCACGGCGGATGGTGCGTACCGCATCCATTACATAACGTAACTCTTGCTCTGGATCAGGAATACCTAACTGCTCGATTGCTGCAACATCGCGCAATGGTCGCTCAAACTTCGGGCCTTCACCCGTTTCAAAATAGAGACCAAGTCCCATTGCATCAGGAATTGTCAGAATATCTGAGAACAGGATCGCCGCATCCAACTTGAATCGCCGCAATGGCTGCAGGGTAACTTCGCAGGCTAACTCAGCATTTTTACATAATGCCATGAAATCACCAGCTTGAGCGCGCACTTCCCGATATTCTGGAAGATATCGACCCGCCTGGCGCATCATCCAAATAGGCGTACGTTCCGTCGGTTGACGTAACAACGCACGCAAATACAGATCATTTTTTAATTCAGACATTTTCATACATCCAAGTTAACCATTGAGTGAATGTGCTAGCTTATCATTTTTGAGTATTTTTTTCCTGATCAATTTCAGCTTTTAGCCGCATGATCAGCTTATTGGCGATGGTTCCAGGTTGTGGGATTTGTGGCAGTTGATCGATATCAAACCACCCCCCTTCTTCCAACTCAAAGGGATCAATACGCACTTCACCACTTTCCCACTCGGCTAAAAACCCGATCATTAACGAGTTAGGAAATGGCCACGACTGACTCAGAACATAGCGCGGGTGCTTAATGCGAATACCTGCCTCTTCCATAACTTCACGGGCCAACGTCGTTTCTAGTGGTTCGCCTGCTTCTACAAAACCTGCCAGAACCGAGTACATCCCTTCCGGATGCCGCTTACCGCGTGCCAACAGAATTTGCCGGCCTTTACGGATGGCGACAATAATGCAAGGAGAGATACGTGGGTAACAGCGATGTTGACAGGTATGGCAATGCATTGCGATTTCCCAATCAACGGCCTGCATCCGTGCGCCACAGCGCCCACAATAACGATGCGTAGCTAAAAAGTCAGCGACTTGCTTCGCTCGTGCAGCCATCGCAAACAATGCATCGTCAGAGCCAATAATTAACTCGCGAACGCTACGAAATTCACCTACCACTGAAAAGTTTAAATCTCCGTAATCCGCAATAACCAAATAGCAGCTCCGCTCGCGTAACTCGCCAATGTGAACTGTGGTGTAATCATTGAGATCAGGAAATGGTAACTCGTCGAGAAAGCCATGAGGGATTTGCCGACTTTCGGTCATCAACAATTCACCGCCGGAAATCACAAACCACCATGCCGGCTCATCAGTTGCTGGTCGCTGGTAGGGTTTTGTCATAATAATAACCTGAATTAAAAGCGAAATAAGTTGACGCTAGCTTACCATCATCAGTAGATTGGTGGCTATGGATGAATTGGAGAACGATATGTTAACGCGTAATGAATTGGCGAAACAACGATGGGCCGGAGCTCACGCTGCAATTGATGTTTGGTTGCAGGCACGGCAAGAATTACTGGTAGAGTATTTTATGCTCGCCGGGCTTCCTCCCTATGCTCGCGAATCTCAGGCCCTACCTGCAGCGTCAGATATCACGCATTTTTGTGGCTTATTAATGGATTACGTCTCGGCAGGTCATTTTGAAATTTATGACAAAGTGATCCGCAACAGCCAAGGTGCACCTGCAGAAAGTTTGCAGCATGTGGAGGATGAAGTATTTCCACATATTGCAGAAACCACCAATGCAGCGCTCGACTTCAACGATACTTATGGACACATCACCGCTGATACGAATTTGCCTAAGTTTGATGCAGATTTATCGGTACTGGGAGAGGCGCTAAGCCTGCGGATGGAACTTGAAGACCAACTCTTAGCAATGTTAGAGCAGCATCAGCTGCTCTAACACATGGGGCTGAACTTATTGAATTTCAAACACATCATCTTCCGCTTCTGGATCGATGATGTTCAGTAACTCAACTTCAAAAATGAGGGTTGCATGTGGTGGGATTTGGCCACCTGCAGCACCGCGCTCACCATACGCTAAGTGTGGTGGAATCACGAAGCGATATTTGTCGCCTACGCTCATCAATTGCAGTCCTTCAACCCACCCACTAATCACACGGTTTAATGGGAATACAATTGGTTCACCCCGCTCAACTGAGCTATCGAATACGTCGCCATTCACTAGCGTGCCATGGTAGTGTACTTCCACTAAATCAGTTTCTTTTGGCTTTTGTCCACCTTCACCTTGCACTAATACTTCATATTGTAGGCCTGATTCGGTCAATGTTACTTCAGCACGTTGCGCGTTCTCAGCTTGGTATGCATCGCCTTCTTCCTTCGCTTTACCACCAACAACAGCTGCACGTTGCTCGCTATATTGCATCTGCATTGTGGTGATCAATTCCTCAGCCTCTGCTTGTGAGATTTTTGATTCACCTTTCAACGCATCGACAAAGCCAGCAATAACTAAATCACGCTCTAAAACAAGCTCTGCTTGTTCTTGACGATCGAGAGTTTCGCTGACGAATTCACCTAATGTGGAACCGACTGCATACGCCATCTTATCTTGTTCACTATCCGGTGCCGCTTCACTTACAGGGTATTTATCTTGTTGCTGCATACACCCAGATACTGCCAGTGCAATCATGGTCAGCATTAGGGGTTTCTTTAATTGTTTCATTCATTGTCTCCAGGATTGAATTATCTGTCAGAGTACGTTGTAATTCGTCGCACTACGTATAGTACACACATTTGGGGGCATTTGCCTATGGCTGCGCAATATCAAAATGAATTACTTAATCGCATCGCCGACCTTGAGAGTCGCTTTGCGTTTCAAGAAGATACCATCGAAACCTTGAATCAGTTGCTTACCCAACAAGCAGAAGAATTGGCAAACATGCAACGTAAGATGCAGTTACTCATTGAAAAGTTCCAACAAATGAGTGAGCAGCGTCATGATAATCCTATCAACCCTGCGGATGAGATTCCGCCACACTATTAATAGCCCCTCGAAAACTTGACCCGATTTAGCTGAGCCCGTATAACAAGCATTCAACGTTTACGGAGGATCCATGTCGATTCAACATCCTATCATTGCAGTAACCGGGTCGTCAGGTGCAGGCACCACCACTACTAGCCAAGCGTTGCGGCACATTTTTCGGTCATTGAATGTGCACGCTGCAATGGTTGAAGGCGATAGTTTCCATCGTTATTCACGCCCCGAAATGGAAGTTGCCATACGTAAAGCACAAGAACAAGGCCGCCATATTAGTTACTTTGGCCCTGAAGCAAATGATTTCCATCGGTTAGAAGCATTATTCAAAGAGTACGGTGCAACCGGAACCGGCGAAACTCGGCGCTACTTACATTCATTCGATGATGCCGTACCTTACAATCAGGTTCCCGGTACTTTTACCCCGTGGGAATCATTGCCAGAAAACACTGACGTTCTTTTCTATGAAGGCTTACACGGCGGTGTTTGTGGGGACGACTATAATGTTGCCCAACATGTCGATTTACTCATTGGGATGGTACCTATCGTCAACTTAGAATGGATTCAGAAGTTATTGCGCGATACCTCTGAACGAGGGCATTCACGCGAAGCGGTGACCCAAAGTATCGTTCGAAGCATGGAAGATTATATTCATCATATCGTACCGCAGTTTTCCCGAACCCATATTAACTTTCAGCGCGTCCCAACGGTCGATACATCGAATCCGTTTAGCGCCAAAGATATACCATCATTGGATGAAAGTTTTGTCGTGATTCGCTTCCGTGGCATTAAAAATGCCGATTATCCCTATTATTTGCGGATGATTGATGGGTCATTCATGTCGCGCATGAACACATTAGTGGTTCCAGGCGGGAAAATGGGGTTCGCAATGGAATTAATCCTCACCCCTGTGGTGGAGGAGTTACTCGCAAAGAAGCGCGCGGCCAGCTCTAATTAAAGCATTAAACACTGATACTCAGCGCCGCGAGCTTGAGCCAATATGGGGGTCAGGTAAGCCATGATGGTACCAGCCTGTTGCGTCAATCCGTAAGGTGGATTGATAAACAACATACCACAGCCATTAAAGCAACTCGCATCGGTTGCTGCTCGTACTAATATATCGACCACAAAAACCTGCTCAACGCCACGAATGGCCTTCACTTTTTGGTGAAACTCACCCACCACTAACGGGTCTTTAATGGGGTACCATACCGCATAAGTTCCAGTAGCCCAACGCCGTACCCCAGCACTCAGTGCAGTAACGATTTGGTCGAATTCATCACGTTGTTCAAACGGCGGATCAATCAGCACCATGCCCCGCTTTTGCGGTGGTGGAACTAACGCTTTAAGTGCTCCATAACCATCAGTGGCAGTCAGCACTTTGACCTGCCGAGAAGCCGGAAACTCTCGCGCATTCGCTGCTAACAGTTGACTGTCATACGGGTGTTTTTCACACAGTACTAAACTATCTTGCGGGCGTAAATGTAATGCGCTGAGCCAAGGTGAGCCTGGGTACCAACGTACCTCACCTTGCGGGTTAAGCTGCTGCACTGCTTCGACATAAGGTGTGATCGCTGGCGGTAAATCCGTACGTTCTAGCAAACGCGCAATGCCTGCCATGAACTCGCCTGTTTTGGTTGCTTCCTCACTGGCTAAGTCATACATACCGACACCAGCGTGGGTATCAAGAACCCAAAACGGTTTTTCTTTCGTGTGTAAATAACGCAACGCAACACATTGCAAAACATGCTTAATAACATCAGCAAAATTACCGGCGTGATAACTATGGCGGTAATTCATTTAGGCATTCTCAATGGTGTAACTGTGAGTAATTGCCACCGATGCTTCCAGCATTTTTGCTACTGAACAATATTTATCAGCAGACAGTGCTACTGCGCGTTCAACATGCTGTTCAGCAATATCAGTCCCACGCACCACAAAGTGTAAGTGGATCTTGGTAAATACCGCCGGTACAGCATCTGCACGTTCACCTTTTACTTGGCACTGCACACCGACCACTTGCTGTCGAGCTTTTTGCAAAATGCTCACCACATCAACTGATGAGCATCCGCCGGCAGCCATTAGCACTAGCTCCATTGGGCTCGCGGCGACTTCTTTGTTGCCGTCCATAGTTACGTTATGCCCAGTCCCCGATTGTCCATCAAACACAAGGCCATCACGCCAAGTAACGGTTGCTTCCATGGTCGCTGTCATCATGAACTCCTGCGTCAATCACTTAGAACGTTAAACCTGGGGCCAATTTATCTGGCAGACTGACCGCCTCAGCTTCCACCGATGCTACCGGGTACGAACAGTAGTCGGCCGCATAATACGCACTCGGACGATGGTTTCCACTAGCGCCAATACCACCAAATGGCGCAGCACTGCTAGCTCCAGTAATAGGTTTGTTCCAGTTCACAATACCTGCGCGGATCCGCTTGTAGAAATAACGATAAACTTCTTCGCTATCACACAAAATACCTGCTGATAATCCATATTTGGTGTTATTTGCTTCGGTAATCGCCGCATCGAAATCAGTGTAGCGGTACACTTTCAGTAATGGTCCAAAGTGCTCCACATCAGGCATCTCTGTAACTGCGGTAACATCGAGAATACCGGGAGTCACAAAACCAAGATTTTGATCTTTCTGAAACATTTTCAGTAAGGTTTTAGCGCCAGCATCCAAGAGATCATCTTGCGCTTTAACCATGGCAGCCGCCGCTTGTGCTGAAATCATGGCACCCATAAACGGTTGTGGGTCTGCTTCGTAATCACCGACAGCAATGTTTTCTGTCACTTCAATAAGGCGCTTGATGATGGCATCACCTTGGGCGCCTTGCTCAACAAACAGACGGCGCGCACAGGTACAACGCTGACCTGACGTGATAAACGCTGATTGCACGATATCATGTACCGCAGCATTAATATCAGCCACATCTTTCACGATCAATGGGTTGTTACCGCCCATTTCCAACGCCAATATTTTGTCTGGATGGCCACCAAATAATTTGTGTAACACGTGGCCGGTATTTGATGAACCAGTGAAAAATAGACCATCAATTTGCGGGTGCGCAGACAGTGCCTTACCGGTCTCAACTAAACCTTGTACAAGATTCAACACTCCTTTAGGGAGACCTGCTTGTTCCCATAATTTTACGGTATATTCAGCAACTTTTGGCGTCAGCTCACTCGGTTTGAACACCACTGTGTTGCCTGCCAACAAGGCTGGTACAATGTGGCCATTCGGCAAGTGTCCTGGGAAGTTATAGGGGCCATACACCGCTACCACTCCGTGCGGTTTGTGACGAATAAACGCTTTAGCGCCCGCCATTGGGTTTTCCACGGTTCCAGTACGTTCATGGTATGCACGCTCAGAAATCGCCACTTTACCAATCATGGCAGCAACTTCTGTTAAGGTTTCCCAAATGGGTTTGCCTGTTTCTTCAGAGATTAAATGAGCGAACCGTTGTTTGTTCTCTTCCAGTAGCGCAGCGAACTGCTGACAAATCTTCAAACGCTCGCTAAAAGGCTTGTCTGCCCACTCAACAAACGCTTGTCGCGCGGCCGTCACCGCAGCATCAACTTGCTCATCAGTGGCCGCACGCGCTTCCCAAATAACTTCATTGCGCGCAGGGTTAATGGACTTAAACAACTCTCCGTCACCAGCTACCCAGTGACCATTAATAAACAAATTCTGCTCAGACATTAGTTTGCTCCTGTCAATGTGACAAATCGAACGTAGTCACCTTCTTGTACACGTAACGCAGCAGCGACTTCTGCTTCTATCACGACTTGCTCTGGCTGCGCCACTAATGGCGCTTGTAGTGCTCGAAAATCAGCAACTCGGGTGTTACACACAATGTACCGTGGCGCATCATTTGGCACTTTACCTATAGTGACAGGCAGACGTTTGCTCTCACGTACACTGCGAATATTTTCTATTTCCGACTCAACCGTAGGACCAGCATCGAAAATATCAACGTAGCCACGAAAACGGAATCCTTCACTTTGCAACATCGCTAATGCCGGCCGGGTGTTTTCATGCACTTGCCCAATAACTTCCTGCGCCTCTTTTGGCAGTAATTTCACGTAAATCGGTAATTTGGGCATCAACTCATACACAAATGTTTTTTCACCAATGCCAGTCAGGTAGTCCGCTTGGGTGAAATCGATAGAAAAGAAGTGCTCTTTTAACCAACACCAAAACGGTGATTCACCATTGGCATCGGAGACACCTCGCATTTCAGCGATAACGATATCACTAAAACGATTGCGGAATTCTGCCATAAACAGCATTCGGAACCGCGACAACACTCTGCCGTTCATACTTTTTCGAAACGGCTCGCGTAAAAACAGGGTACATAGCTCACTTACACCCGTGTAATCGTTGCATAAAGTAAGCGTTTGCAAGGAGTTGTAAACTCCCAGCTCTTTGGAAGTATGAACGACTGTACCGACATGATAATGGTAAAATGCATCAGACAGCCCCACCGCTGCCTCAATTGCGCTGCAACCAACAATCTCACCTGTGGCGGTATCTTCCATAACGAATAAGTAACCCTCTTCGCCGGGCTCACTTACACGTTCTCGAGCAAAAGCCTCCTGCGCACGAGCAATACGCCGCCGCAATAGTGTCTCGTCGATGGGTAATGAGGTAAAACCATGGCCTGACTCTACCGCACAAGTGTATAACGCCGCATAATCCTGCGGCGTGATTGGGCGCACCACTAACATAGTGAGTCTCCGCTTAGCTTATCCGACGAGCTTAGCAACAGCTCGCTCAAATCGCGCTAGGCCCTCTACAATATCCTGCTCTGGGATAATCAGTGATGGGGTGAAACGGATCACATTAGGACCGGCAACTAATACCATCACCCCTTCATCAGCGGCAGCATTCAAGAAGTCGCGTGACTTACCAGAGAATGCATCGGTAAGCTCAGCTCCCAATAACAATCCCTTACCACGAATATCTTTAAATACGTTATAACGTTCATTAATTGCTGCTATTGCGTCTTTGAATTGCTGCTCACGCTGTTTCACACCAGCCAATACCTCGGGTGTATTCACAACGTCAAATACCGCTTCTGCAACTGCACAAGCTAATGGGTTACCACCATAAGTACTACCGTGAGTACCAGGCTTTAAATGGCTGGCAATCGCAGCCGTTGTTAGCATCGCACCAATTGGGAAGCCCCCGCCTAGCGCTTTTGCTGTGGTAAGAATATCTGGCACAACACCTAATTCTTCGTAAGCATACAAGTGGCCAGTACGACCAAAACCAGTTTGTACTTCGTCAAAAATCAATAGTGCGTTGTATTTGTCACATAACGCACGAACACCTTTCACAAAGTCAACCGATGGACTAATCACACCACCTTCACCTTGCAACGGCTCCATGATTACCGCACAAGTCTGCTCTGACATGAGCTGCTCTAGTGCAGTCAAATCATCATAGTCAACATGATCAATAGCACCCGGCTTAGGTCCAAAGCCATCGGAGTATGCTGCCTGACCACCGACGGTGACCGTAAAGAAGGTACGACCGTGGAAGCTTTTGTTGAACGAAATGATTTGATTCTTTTGCTCACCGTGATTATCGAGTGCCCAACGGCGTGCTAATTTAAGTGCTGCTTCGTTTGCTTCAGCACCTGAGTTGGCGAAATACACACGCTCAGCAAAGGTTGCAGAAGTAAGTTTCTGAGCCAAGCGAATCGCGGGTTCATTGGTGAATACATTACTTAAGTGCCATAGTTTGTTGCCCTGCTCGGTTAGTGCTTTCACCATAGCTGGGTGACAGTGCCCTAAACAGTTCACCGCAATACCACCAGCAAAATCGATATATTCTTTACCTGTTTGGTCCCACACACGTGAACCTTCACCTTTCACAGGAATCATACTCGCTGGGTTATAGTTAGGTACCATAACCTCGTCAAAATCTGCACGCTGAACGCTCGAATTCTTAGACATAACCATTCCTCACTGCCGTTATAATCGGTATCAATTCACCTGATTTAGGTTTTTAAAAGTGGCTCTATTATTGCAGAAAAAACCTACTCTGTCGTGGTCCGTCGATAGAATTAAGTGAATGTTTTGGAAGGTTTAGCTCAAATTGCATCGTGGTTGCATAACTATGCACAAACCACATGGACACACGCATAAATAAGCTAACTACGATGCTGTTTACGTATCTATAGGGTAACCACAGTGTCGCAAAAACTGCCTCAACACCGCATGTCCATATTCAGTTTCGATCGCTTCGGGATGGTATTGCAGGCCCCAAATCGGCCACTGTTGGTGACGAACCGCCATGACTTCACGATGCCCTAAGGCGTTAGTTGCCCAAGCGTCTACCAGCAGCTCAACGGGGATAGTTTCAGGTGCCAACACAAGTGAATGATACCGAGCAACGTTGAATGGTGACGGGAGCCCGCTAAACAACCCATCCCCATTATGCTCGAGCGCCGACGTTTTACCGTGCATGACTTGCTCTGCTCGCACCACTTGTGCACCGAAATGTTGGCCGATCGCCTGATGCCCTAAACAAATACCGAGCATGGGTAGTTTACCGGCAAATGCTGCAATAGCGGCTAACGTAATTCCTGCGTCATTTGGCGTGCCTGGGCCTGGCGAAATCACCAAGCCGCGTAGTGGCAACGCCGCAATATCGGCCACTTCGATCTGATCATGACGAACAACTTCAACTGCCGCACCCAACTCGCGCAAATAGTGCACGATGTTGTGCGTAAAAGAGTCGTAGTTATCGATCATTAACAACATAGTTTACGGCCGCGGCACAAACCCGATCACATCATAAACACGACGCAAGGTCTGCTGGGCATGAGCCTGTGCTGCTTCCGCACCTTTGCGCATCACGTCATCTAAGTATGTACGATCTTGCCGATACTCTTGATAACGTTTCTGAATTGGAGTCAGCATCGCAACCACCGCATCAGCTGTATCAGTTTTTAAATGACCGTACATCTTGTCCGCATATTCTGGGACTAAGTCAGCAATCGTTCGCCCAGTAGCTGCCGACAAAATTGATAGTAAGTTGGATACACCGGCTTTTTCTTCAGGGTTGAAATAAATACGGGCTTGCTCATCAGAATCCGTCACGGCACGTTTTAGTTTCTTCGTGATAACTTTCGGATCTTCTAATAATCCAATATAGTTACTAGGGTTTTCATCCGATTTAGACATCTTTTTGGTCGGATCTTGCAAACTCATAATCCGTGCGCCAATCTCTGGAATAAATGGCTCTGGTACGGTAAATACGTCACCGTAAATATTATTAAACCGATTAGCGACATCGCGCGCCAATTCCAAATGCTGCTTTTGGTCATTGCCTACGGGTACTTCATTAGCTTGGTAAAGCAGAATATCTGCAGCCATCAACGCTGGATAAGTGAACAACCCAGCATTGATGTTATGCGCATGGCGATCAGCTTTATCCTTAAACTGAGTCATGCGGTTCAACTCGCCCATCTGGGTGTAACAATTTAACACCCAAGCCAATTGGCTATGCTCTGGAACATGTGATTGCACAAATATGACGCTTTTATTTGGATCAAGACCACAAGCCAAATACAGCGCTAAACCATCTAACGTTGCTTCGCGCAATTGCTGCGGTTCTTGACGTACTGTAATGGCATGCAAATCAACCAACATAAAACGGCAATCGTGGGTATCTTGCATGGTGACCCACTGCCGTAATGCACCAATGTAGTTACCAATGGAGAGTTGTCCAGAAGGCTGACAGCCACTTAGTACAATGGGTTTACTCATAATTCATTTGTTCCGTTATTGAGCTACTTTGGCAAGTTCGGCACGCATGGCACGAATCACTTGCGTATAATCAGGTTGGTTAAATATTGCAGAGCCTGCAACAAACATGTCCGCCCCAGCGGCGGCAATTTCCGCGATGTTATCAACTTTCACACCGCCATCAATTTCCAATCGAATTGGACGTCCGCTGGCGTCGATCCGTCGCCGTGCTTCACGCAGTTTATCAAGGGTAGCGGGGATAAATGATTGACCACCAAAGCCTGGATTCACCGACATCAACAAAATAACATCGACCTTATCCATTACGTAATCAAGGTAATGCAACGGAGTTGCTGGATTGAATACCAAACCAGCCTGACAGCCCGCATCACGGATTTGCTGTAACGAGCGGTCAATATGCATTGAAGCTTCTGGATGAAAGGTGATGATTGATGCGCCAGCGCTTGCAAAATCAGCAATCATCCGCTCCACTGGCTGCACCATCAAATGCACATCAATAGGCGCCGTGATACCATAGTTGCGTAACGCCTGACACACCATCGGCCCAATCGTTAAATTCGGCACAAAATGGTTATCCATCACATCAAAGTGAATGACGTCAGCCCCTGCTGCTAAAACATTTGCCACTTCCTCGCCAAGACGAGCAAAATCAGCCGATAATATGGATGGTGCAATCAAATAATCGCGCATAGCCACCTCGAAAATTATGGAATTGGGCTTAGTGTACCAAAGCTCAACTTGCTTGGCAGTTAAAAATCATCAATCAGGCATAGCCGTTGTGCAAAAATCCTGCTATTTTATAGGCTCTTCACTGCTGCGGAGATGTCAATGAAACTGTCAAAATGGTCAGTTATTTGCTTGGTTAACATTGTGCTTATGTGTACAGTGGCAGCTGCTGCGTGGCAATCCCAACCCGACCAACTTCATACTGCAGACGTCTGTACAGCGCCATCCGCCGTCAATACACAAGCTAACGACATGAACGATAGTGAGTTATGTACGAAGCAAGACGACGTACCCCATCATGTTACTTGGGGAAGTTGGTTGGCGGGGAAGAGCCGTTCTGCGCAGTTCCATTTTTTAGATTTATTTGAATTGCTGTTTGGCTCAATGAACAAAAAACAACACGATTATAAACCTTTCTAATGGATTAACGGCATGATGAATTGGCTCCAAGCATCTGAAGATGCGACAAGTAAACCATCATTTTTTGCAGTTGTTATTAGTATTTTGGCCGCCCTCTTTGGGGTCCAGTCAGAACGCAACCGTCAGCGGGATTTTAATCATGGTAATCCCGCTATCTATATCGCGGTTGGTATTGTTTTTATCGTGTTATTTGTGCTTACGCTGATACTGGTTGTGAACTGGGTGGTGCCGAGTTCATAATTCCAGAATGCCGTAACAGAGCATCTATTTGTGGATCTCTGCCACGAAACTGTTTAAATAATTCCATTGCATCACGCGAGCCCCCTTGTTCCAATATCGCACGCATAAAATCTTGGCCTGTCTGACGATTAAAAATCCCTTCTTCCTCAAACCGTGCGAAGGCATCTGCGGACAGCACTTCAGCCCATTTGTAGCTGTAATACCCAGCAGCGTAACCACCCGCAAAAATATGCGCGAAACTATGTTGGAACCGGTTGTAAGCGGGTGGGAACACAACGGCGACTTGCCGCCGTACTTCATTCAATGTGCGCTGGATAAACTGCTCGTCAACACCTTCGTGATAATCACGATGAATGCGCAAGTCAAACAAGCTGAATTCAAGCTGCCGTACCATCTGCATGGCGGATTGAAAATTGCGGGCAGCTAACATCCGCTCCAGCAGTTCCTGTGGTAATGGCGCGCCTGTTTCAAAGTGACCAGAAATCAGTGCTAATGCTTGCGGCTCCCAGCACCAATTTTCTAAAAATTGCGATGGCAGCTCTACTGCATCCCACGCTACACCGTTAATGCCTGAGACCCCAGCAACATCAACCTTGGTTAACATGTGATGTAAGCCATGGCCAAACTCATGGAATAAGGTAATCACTTCATCATGAGTGAATAAGGCCGGTTTACCATCAACCGGACGGCTGAAGTTACAGGTCAAATAGGCCACCGGATGTTGTAATTGTCGCTGTGCAGTCAAGCGACGCACTGCACACTCAGCCATCCAGGCACCACCTCGTTTACCACTGCGAGCATACAAATCGAGGTAGAAACTGCCGCGTAGGTTATTATCCTGATCAAAAATGACAAAATAGCGCACCTGCGGATGCCAGGTTACCGCAGATTGCTCTTCAATACGTAATCCAAACAGCCGTTCAACCACTTGGAAAAGCCCTTTCACCACCTGATGTTCAGGGAAATAGGGGCGTAACTGCTCATCCGATATCGCATAGTGTTGTTGCTTCAGTTTTTCACTGTAATAAGCCACATCCCAAGCATTTAGTTCGCTCATGCCATGCAGCTGCTGAGCAAATGCCACCACTTCTTGATATTCCTGCTGCGCTTGCGGCAGTGATCGTCGCGCGAGATCTTCTAGAAACTGTTCTACTTGCTCGGTAGATTCAGCCATTTTCGTAGCGAGTGATAATTCGGCGTAGTTGGCAAAGCCTAACAGCTGCGCCAATTCGTGACGGAGCGCCAAAATTTGATTCATGATGGCAGAGTTGTCAAATTGTCCTGCTTGCGGGCCCATATCCGATGCGCGAGTCGTATAGGCTTCGTACAGAGTACGGCGTAACTCAGGGCTATCGGCATAAGTCATCACTGCCTGATAACTAGGAAAATCCAAACCGAACCGCCAACCTTGCTGCTGATGTTCTTCTGCAGCAGCACGCGCAGCCTGCACAGCAGTTTCAGGTAGACCTGCTAATTGGCTCTCATCGGTAACTAATAAATGCCAGCCATCAGTGGCATCCAACAGCTGATTACTAAACGTTGACGCCAACTCCGACAACTGCGCTTGAATTTCAGCGTAACGTTGTTTTTGCGCTTTGGGTAACGCAATGCCCGATAGTTCGAAATCACGCAGGGTGTGCTTTACCACCTGTTGTTGGGCAGTGTTTAAGCGTTCATATTCAGCACTTTCACGTAATTGTTTAAACGCTTGATAAAGGCCCTCATGCTGACCAACATAAGTACTGTATTCCGATAACAAGGGTAAACACTGATCATGGGCTTGACGTAATGCAGGTTCACTCATTACGGCATTTAAGTGAGAGACGGGCGACCAACTACGTTCCAATAAATCATCGACCTGCTCTAATGGGACAACCAATCCTTCCCAGCTAAAATCCCCACGCTCCAATACCTGCTCGATAGTTGTTTTACAAGCCGCAATTCGTTGCTGAATAGCTTCAACAATATGAGTTGGCTGGATGCGGTCAAAGGGGGGTAAATGATAATCGCTGAGTAAAGGGTTTTGACTCATGGAACGTCCTCTTGAATAATGCAGTAATTCGATCATACACCATAACATGTGGCTTCTTGAGTAATATTCAAGATCACGTACAACAATAGGGTTTACTATGACAACGTCACACCGTTCGCAACTGCGCTACACCTTGGCAGCACTTCTTACCAGTATGGTTTTGGTTGGCTGTAGCAGCGTGCCTGAAACAACACTTCCAGAACCAACTCAGCATTCAGCAGCACAAGGACACCTGGTTTCCTTTGACGACCTCTATGATCGCGGTCTTTACCATGCTGCAGGGGTAGGTCCAACTCGCTG
The DNA here is from genome assembly GCA_029279945.1 of Pseudidiomarina indica. Classification (GTDB taxonomy): domain Bacteria; phylum Pseudomonadota; class Gammaproteobacteria; order Enterobacterales; family Alteromonadaceae; genus Pseudidiomarina; species Pseudidiomarina indica_A. Next base: position 51,730 of record JAJUHK010000004.1, read on the forward strand.
GCTTAGTGATGGCTCTGGTTACACGGTGTTGGAAGCTAGCGCAACCGGTGGCCACTCGGTGGTTCGTTATCACCCCGAAACCCAGCAACGGGACGTCTTAGTGGCGGCGGAACATTTGCGCCCCACCCCCACCGAACAACCGTTAACCATTGCCGACTATAGTTGGTCTGATGATGGCAATAAATTACTTATTTTTACCAACACCAAACGTTCGTGGCGTACCCATACGTTAGGTGATTACTGGGTCTTTGATCGCACCACCTTACAACTACAAAAGCTAGGCGGCAGCGCAGAACCATCAACGCTGCAGTTTGCCAAGTTCAATCCCCAAGCGACTCGTGTCGCATATGTGATGAAAAACAATATTTACGTCGAAGAGTTAAGTACTCGACGCGTCACTCAACTGACCAAAGATGGCAATGACACCATCGTTAATGGCACCTTTGATTGGGTCAATGAGGAAGAGTTTTTCTTGCGTGATGGTTTCCGTTGGAGTCCAGATGGCCAATCAATCGCCTACTGGCAACTCGATACTGCCGGCACGCCATTATTTACCATGATTAACAATACCGATGAGCTATATCCAACCTTAAAACAGTTTCCCTACCCCAAAGTGGGTGAAACGAACGCAGCCATGCGCATTGGTGTTATGCCATCGACAGGCGGTAAAACCACATGGATCAAAATTCCTGGAGATCCACGTCAACATTACTTAGTAAGAATGCAATGGGCTGGCAACAGCTCTCAACTACTCATTCAGCAGTTGACCCGATCACAAGCGGTCAACACCGCATATCTAGCTGATACCACCACAGGCAATGTTCGGCCAATTGTGACCGAGACGACTGATAGCTGGGCCGAATACGTCGACGACGTTGAATTTATTCATTCTGGCCAAGCCTTTACTTGGCTCAGTGAGCGCAGTGGTTACCGCCACCTCTATTTGGTGCAACGCGATAGTGGCCGTATCCAAGCTATTACCCGTGGTAACTGGGATGTGATTGAAGTTCTACAAATCAATGAAGCAGACGGCTGGGCATATTTTATTGCCTCCCCCAACAGCCCATTGGAACGGTACTTATTCCGTGCCAGCATAGATGGTAGCGGTAAATTAGAGCGGCTCACTCCAGCGCAACCTGGTACGCATAGCTATCAACTTTCGGCTGACGCCAAATATGCGGTACATACATTCTCGAACGTTGAACAAGTCCCTGTGGTAGATATGATTAGCCTGCCCGATCACCATAGTATTCGCGTGATCAAAGATAATGAGAAAGCACAGCAGGCGGTGAACCAGTTACAGCGGGGCGAATTTGAGTTCTTTCAAGTCGAAGCTCGTGATGGTCTTACGCTGGATGGGTTCTTAATGAAGCCGGCGGACTTCGATCCTAGCAAACGCTACCCAATTGTTTTTTATGTATACGGTGAACCTTGGGGACAAACAGTCAGCAACAGTTGGGGTGGTGAGCGGTTCCTATTCCATACGTATCTAACCCAACAAGGTTACTTGGTTGCTTCAATCGATAACCGGGGTACCCGTTCACCGCGGGGCTTTGAATGGCGCCGTTCAATTTACCAAAACCTCGGTGATATTACGGTCCGTGATCAATACGATGCCTTACAAGCCATGTTGCAACGGTGGCCATTCATCGATGCCGAGCGTGTCGGTATTTGGGGACATAGCGGTGGTGGTTCTCAAACCCTTAATGCCATGTTCCGCTATCCAGACAGTTATCATGTTGGTATGGCGCTAGCGCCAGTGCCAGATTTGACCTTGTACGATACTATTTACCAAGAACGGTATTCAGGGCTATTACCAGAAGCGGCCGAACGTTATCGTGAAACATCAGCTATTACTCACGCCAGTCAGTTAGCTGGACGTTTACTACTGGTTCACGGTACCGCTGATGACAACGTCCATTTTCAAGGAACCGAACGTTTAGTGAACGAATTGATTAAACATGGTAAGCAGTTTGACTATTTTGCTTACCCTAACCGTACACATGGTATTAGCGAAGGTAAAGGTACTACCCGTCATTTACGAACCATGATGGTAGAGTTTTTGCAGCGCTACTTGCCAGTTAACTCTGCAGCCTCACAGTAATCTAGAAATTTATTGTTCAGCACGGTCATCCCGTGCTGACGCAACCACTGTTCTGCCTCCCGGTAGTTGGGCGAATAGCGTGCGACTAATTGCCAAAAAGCGGGACTGTGATTGAATTCACGTAAGTGACATAGTTCATGAATCACTACGTTGTGCACCACCCACGCAGGCGCTAACCACAACTTCCAGCTAAACCGCAAAGCTCCCGCGCGAGTACAATGCCCCCATTTGCTGGAAAAGTCACCGACCGACCAACCGATTGGCATCAACTGTGTCACCTGCCACTGCTTAAAGAATTGATCCAACCATTGCTGTGCTTGAGCTTGATACCACGTTCGTACCAACTGATAAGCCGTTGTCGCTGCAGGGCTTCGAGCAGTTAAGGTAAGCCGCAACCGATCGCCAACCTGCTCCACTTGTTTTCGTGTGCCGCGCAGCACTTCTATCGTCAACGGCATTCCTAACCAACGAATCTGTTCCCCCGACTGCCACTCACGAGGAGTCAACCGGTTCAGTTGGACCCTTTGCCTTTCAAGGTGCTTACGAACCCAGGCTGCTTTCGCTTCTACTACCGCAGCAATTGCTGCCGTTGATGCATGCTGCGGTGCTAGAACATACAACTCACCAGCTGTAACTTTCAAAGCAATACTACGGCGGCGCTGACTGCGATTAATTTTGTAGATTAGGGTCATCGGTTTTTTCGTTATATTAAGCCACTTAATATCAGCTAAGCGCATTGCACCTAGCGGCCTTTTCAGCGATCATAACCGCTATTCATTTCAAAATCTGTAGATTAAGCATGTCCAAGGAGTTATGCACATGAGCCGACATTATGATTATCTTGCTATTGGTGCAGGAAGTGGTGGTATTGCATCAGCGAACCGCGCAGCAATTCGAGGCGCCAAAGCAGCGGTCATTGAAGCAAAAGCGGTCGGTGGAACTTGTGTCAACGTCGGTTGTGTTCCGAAAAAGGTCATGTGGTTTGGCGCTCACATTGCCGAAGCTATTAAGTACAGCCCTGCTTACGGCTTCCAATTAGAATTGAACAGCTTCGATTGGGCTACTTTAGTCGCCAACCGTGAAGCCTACATCGAGCGCATCCACGGTGCTTATCACCGTGGTTTTGCCAGTAATGGCGTAGACTTTATTGAAGGCTTTGCACGCTTTATTGACAACAAGACGGTTGAGGTTAACGGCGAACGCATCACGGCTGATCACATTACCATTGCCGTTGGCGGCCGTCCCTTGATTCCAAATATTCCCGGAGCTGAGTACGGAATAGATTCCGATGGCTTTTTCGCCCTCACCGAACAACCAAAGAAAGCAGTCGTCGTAGGTGCAGGCTATATCGCAGTTGAAATTGCTGGTGTACTGCATGCTTTAGGTACCGATTCGCATCTAATGGTACGAGGCGACCGCCCATTACGTTACTTCGACCATGACATTACGGACGGCCTGCTGGATCGCATGCGCCAAGATGGACAAACACTGCATACTGGCTGTGTTGTTAGTAAAGTTGAGCGTGCTGCTACGACCAATTTACTCACCATACATACCGAATCAGGGCAACTAATAACCGATGTAGACTGCTTGATTTGGGCAATTGGTCGCGAACCAGCTACTGATGCCATTAATCTTGAAGCTGCAGGAGTGACAACTGACGACAAGGGTTTTATTCGCACCGATAAATACCAGAACACCAACGTGCCAGGTATTTATGCCGTGGGCGACATTACCGGCGAGGCTCAATTAACACCGGTAGCAATTAAAGCTGGCAGGCTTTTAGCCGAGCGCCTATTTAACAAGGATCTCCCCGATGCTCACATGGATTACAGCTTAATTCCAACTATTGTGTTCAGCCATCCACCGATAGGCACGGTAGGCCTCACCGAAGCAGAAGCACGTGAGCAATACGGTGATTCGGTGAAAGTTTACCGTTCACAGTTTGCCGCTATGTATAACGCTGTGACACCACATCGTGCACTCAGTACCTTTAAACTGGTATGTGTCGGTACAGAAGAAAAAGTGGTGGGGTTACACGGTATCGGTGAAGGTATGGATGAGATTCTACAAGGTTTTGCGGTAGCCATGAAAATGGGTGCAACCAAAGCAGATTTCGATGCCACCGTAGCGCTACACCCGACCAGTGCAGAAGAGTTCGTTACTATGAGGGGGTAACTCGTCAATGCCAATATGGCATAAGTGCTGTTGCAAATTAATCCCGAGATCGCGAACTTTGCCGGACCGGTTGAGTCGATTCATAACGTGGCGTCGGAGTTGGCATACTCCGAGGCGTATGACGTGGTGTGTGAGTAGCAGCCGGTCGCGGTGCTCCCATACTTGGCGTTGATGGCGTCACCATCCGTGGCGTGTTTTGTATAGCTCGCGGTGTCGTTGATACATCGCCAGGTGTGGTTTGGATTGCCCGTGGTGTGGTACTTTCCCAGCGTGGCGTTGTTGATACTGGCGGTGTTACCGTTGGTTGCCGCGATGAAGCTGGGGGACGAGCTACTGGCTGTTCCCGCATAACAGCATCGCCCCATTTCGGTGGTGTATTGCGTGGTGTGATTTGCACATTTGGCCGCGATTGCGGTACTGTCGGTTGACTTACACCGGCTCGCGGTGACGGAATCGCTGGCGTGTTACCAACCGCTCTTGGTGATGCAGTCACCTTAGGATCGCGCGTAGCTGGCTCCAGCGATACCGCGGCTCCACGCAATGATGTTGCCAACGCCTCATGAGTGACCGCCCGCTGACTGACTCGCGGGTGTGTCGCAGCTGCACTTTGACGATCCCCACCAGTCACCATATAGTATTTGGGTTGCTGTGGTTGTAGGTCACGATGGCGATAATCAACACCACGGCGATGACGTGGATTGTGATACCAACGCGAACTGTTCACGCCTGTCATGTAATAATCACGGCGGTGTTTAACGGGATTACGGTAGTAATGACGGTTAATTACCACATACCGCTGCGGCCAATAGAAGTGACTAAAGTAGTACTGGGCAGGGAAGGTATAACTGATCCCCCAATAAATCCCTGAGCCAACACTGACCGTCAACGTGGGTCGTGTCCAATATACCGGGGGATAGCTATGCCAACGCCAGCTACCATACACTACCCAAGGGTTATAATAAGGAACGTACACGGTTTCTGTTTTCACCGTCTCAATTACAATGACACGTTTTTCCTCAACTACTTCTGGCGTGGTATCTTGGCGAGTATTTGCAACCACTTGAGGCACCACACGCGGTACCACTTCCTGCACCACGTCAATATTCTCATTGGAACGTAAGCTACCAGCCGCATAGGCATCTGCGCGTAATACTTGGATCCGTTCTAATACGTCCTCTTGTTGCGCTAAAAAGGCTTCCCCAATGCTTTGCATCCATTGCAAGTCGTCACTCATATGCTGCAATACATCGGGAGTTCCCACTAAGGCTTTTACACTAGGATCCCACGTCTCGCCTGCTGCTCGTTCGAGCGCCTGTTGTGGTGATAAACGGTCATTTTCACGAACCCAACGTTCAGCAGCTACCACTTCCAACGGGTAGGTGGACGCTATTAGAATATGTGATAGTAAGCTGTCGGGATATAGGGCGATGGGAGCCAATAACCGATCGAGTTCAGCCTCAGAGTAATGCTCAGTGGCTGGTTCAGGATTGGTTTCGGCTTGAGCAACAGTGATGCTACCGACTAAACTCATCACTATCAGCGCTACGGCCAACTGCCAAAAGCGAAAGTGATTGATAAACTGATGTTGGTGCATGGTAATGCCTCCATACGGCAGATAGCAGACAATGCTACCCCTTAATTGTTTAGTCGATGCAGCATCAAGTAAAGTTCATTATAGTTCAAAATTTAACCCCAGGTGGCGTATGGCAAACTATCAAATTCAGTTCAAGCGAGTCTATGACGCGCCAGCAACCAGTGATGGAATACGTGTATTAGCTGATCGACTATGGCCTCGTGGTATCAAGAAAGTAGCGTTAGCACATCACGACTGGTGTAAAAATGCCTGCCCATCACATCAATTACGTCAAGATTACCATGCTCAGATTATTGACTGGCCCACGTTTGCCCAAGCATATGCTGACGAATTGGCAGCTAAACCAGCCGTATTGTCGCAGCTACTTGCGTATGCCCGCCAATCCACATTAACCTTACTTAGCGCAGTCAAAAATTTTGAGCATTCGCACTTACCCGTGTTAAAACAGGCCATCTTGACCTCGCTAGAGCACGAAGACCAAGAAATAAACAATAACGAACCAAGCTCACCCGTTTGTTTTGGGAATGACTTTAATCATTGGGGAAAACAGTGACGAACGATTTTATAGAAGTATATGACGATGCATTACCCGCCGAATTCTGCGATCGCTTTATTGAGTTATTCGAACGCAGTCCTCACCGGCAGCAAGGACGTACCGGAGGAGGCGTTGATGTGAGCAAAAAACTCAGCGAAGACTTATATCTAAATCAGCACAACGAATACGCAAACGAATTACGGACGATTTGTGATGTGACAACACGTTACGCCGTAGAATACTTTAAAAAATACCACTTTGCTTTGATTGCTCCTATCGGGCTCACCGTCAAACATCCGAAAACCGGCCAGCCAGTCAACCTCACCCACGACAACTTCGACGAGTTAGCAGCGGGCAAAGAACAAGCATTTATGCAACTGCTGTATCGGTTAGGACCAATTCAAGCACAGAAATATCATCGTGGCGAAGGTAACTATAATTACTGGCATTGTGAAGTATTTCCCGAGAAGAACGGCTATGAGGCATTACATCGAACATTACTATTTATGTTCTACTTAAATGATGTCGAAGAGGGTGGCAGCACCGACTTTTATTACCAACAACGTAGTATTCAGCCAAAGCGCGGGCGCATGGTTATTGCCCCGGGATATTTTACCCATACCCACCGCGGGACTGTCCCTCACTCGAATGATAAATACATTTTGACCAGTTGGATACTACTTAACCCAGGTCAGCAATTATTCCGGTGACTTTAAGATTTTACCCGTACTATCGCGAACGGTAACGGCCACATCGATACCTTGACGCACACTTTGGGTCACTACGCAGAAGTTCTCAAATTGCTCTAGCGCTCGGTCTAGTCGTTCGAGAACTTCTGCCGCCTGACCTAGGTTCAACTCCACATTCATCGATGTCACCCGCAAGCGACCATCCACGCGTTCTAAATCGCCCTCAACGGTCGCCGTTACCCGCCCTGGATCACCTTTAAATTTACGGATCGCAAACATCAAACTTGCAGCTAAGCAGTTTGCTACTGCGGCGGCTAATAGCTGACTTGGGCCTGGCCCTTCACCATGACCGACCGGCTCGTGTTCGTCAGTGATAATTCTTCCAAACTCACCAAAATCAATTTCAAATTTATAATGATCAATCAAAGTTAGTTTTGCGGCAAATGCTGGTGTACTCATGTATTCCTCCTGATTTTCTGCAATAATAATCTGTTCCATTTATTCCATCGTATCGCGCAAGGAGAATGATTCATGAAGAATCCGCTGTATATTCCCTATGCAGGCCCTAATTTACTTGAAACCCCCTTACTTAACAAAAGCAGTGCATTTACTCGTGAGGAACGACTGGCATTTAACCTTATGGGGCTATTACCACCGCGATATGAAACGATAGAAGAACAAGTACAACGATGCTACATGCAATATCAATCGTTTGATTCAGCTATCAACAAACATATTTATTTGCGAGCCATTCAAGATAACAACGAAACCCTATTCTACAGGTTATTGCAAGAGCATCTAGACGAAATGATGCCAATTATCTATACCCCGACTGTTGGCGATGCTTGTGAACAATTCTCCGATATTTATCGGAGTTCTCGTGGGTTATTTATATCCTATGAAGACCGCGAGCATATGGATGACATCTTGCGGAACGCCACCAAACGTAAGGTTAAAGTCATTGTAGTAACTGACGGTGAACGTATTTTAGGCCTCGGCGACCAGGGCATTGGTGGCATGGGAATTGCCATCGGAAAACTTAGTTTATACACCGCATGCGGCGGTATTAGTCCCGCCTATACGTTGCCGGTATGTTTGGACGTGGGCACCAATAACGAAAAGCTTTTGGCCGATCCGATGTACATGGGGTCACGTCATAAACGTATTGATGAGGACGAATATAACGCCTTTGTTGACCAGTTCATGACAGCCGTACGCCGACGTTGGCCCGATGCTATGATTCAATTTGAAGATTTTGCACAACCAAACGCAACGCCATTGCTGCAAAAGTACCGCCATACTTATTGCTGCTTTAACGACGATATTCAAGGCACCGCAGCGGTAACAGTCGGGACCCTATTAGCCGCCTGTCGAAGTATTGGAACGTCATTAAAAGATCAAAACGTTGTCTTTGTTGGTGCTGGTTCCGCCGGTTGTGGTATCGCCGAGCAAATCATTCGGCAGATGATGGCAGAGGGTCTTACTGATGAACAAGCACGACGGCAAATCTTTATGGTCGATCGCCACGGCCTTCTCACTGAAGGTATGAGCGATTTGCGCGATTTCCAGCAAGCTTTGGCGCAACCACTCACGTATATTGGCGACTGGCAGTATAGCGGCCCATACGCGTCCTTATTAGACGTGATACACTGTGCGAAACCAAGTATTTTAATTGGTGTTTCTGGTCAAGCTGGGCTCTTTACGGAGCAAGTTATTCGCGCCATGCATCAATACACACCACAGCCCATTATTTTCCCGTTATCCAATCCATCACGACAAATTGAAGCTCATCCAGAGAAAATTGTGGAGTGGACTGAAGGTCAAGCTATTATAGCCACCGGTAGTCCGTTCGCTCCAGTTGAATATCAAGGCCAGCAATACCCTATTGCTCAGTGTAACAACAGCTATATTTTCCCAGGTATTGGGCTCGGCGTTATTGCCGCAAAAGCACAGCTCATTTCCGATGAGATGTTGATGGCCGCTAGCAACACGTTAGCAGAACAATCGCCGCGGGTATTGGGTAAAGGGCCACATCTACTTCCCTCCATTAACCAGATTGCTGAACTGAGTAAAAAAATCGCATTTCAAGTTGCTTCAGTCGCAATGCAGCAAGGGTTAGCGCTGCAGGTCAGTGACGAGCAGCTATGGCAAAAGATTGATGACAACTTCTGGTATCCAACCTATCGACACTATCGCCGGGTGAGTATTTAATAAACATCTACTAGCGCTTTATACGATTTCATTGTATGTTTTAACCAGATGATGCAAGGAGGTCGTATGCGCTGGATGCTCATTCTACTACTGCTGACTGCTCTGCCCGGTGCATATGGTCAGGATATCAGCGGAGAACAATCATCAGCGGATGATGAACAAGCGACTCTAGATAGATTTCGCCATGGATTAACTCGCACTGTCAATGCAACGGCGCGATGGATCGACTCGTTCTTTACCGACGAAGTAGACCCCGCTGCCTATAATACTGCTACAGGCAGTTTGCGAATCACTCCTGAATGGAGCGAATACGACGGTTTTAAAATCGATTCTAGCTTTCGAGCCAAGGTAGTCTTCCCTCATGCTGAGCGTAAGTTCTCGGCCTTCATTGGCCGCGGTGACTTTGACGACATCATTACCGAAACTCAGCAATCACGACCATCGGTTATTCACCGTGGTAATACCAATGAAGAATGGATGGTTGGGCTGGGATTCGACCCGCACATAGAAAACAAACAACACAGAGTGTCGTTTGGTGCTGGGTTCCGCGGCGGCTTGAAATTAGACCCCTACCTACAAGCACGTTATCGCTACGAAGCAATCTTGTCATCACAATCTGAATTTGCTACCCAGTCGGTAGCTTTTTGGCGTGATAGCGATGGTTTTGGTATCTCTCAAACCCTCGAGATTGAAACCGCTTTATCTGACGTTTGGTATTCCAAAAGCTGGGTGAAAGGTACTTTCGCTGAACGCAGTGACGGATTACGTTGGCAAGCCTCACAAAAAATGTATTATCTCTACCATATCGACCGTGCTATTGGTGGTGAAATATGGTGGTATGGGGAAACAGCCCATGACGTTCCTCTGCAAGATTACGGGTTACGCGTTTTGCACCGTAATCGATTTCTACGTGAGTGGTTATTCCTAGAGAGCTGGATAGGGCTCCACTGGCCGCGTGAAAAACTCAGCGAACAGCGTGAACCACGTTGGCTAGTCGGGATTGAGTTAGAGCTCTTATTTGGCAGTTAAATAATAAACCAACCCCATTATTTAGAGTTTGCGGATCATGTATCAAGACAGCTTAGACACACCATTAGGTACGATCACCATAACTAGCAATGATGGCACAGCGATCAGTAGCGTATCCTACACGCCCGTCAGCGATGCCCCTTCTTGTGAGATTACCCAGCGTGCCAAGCAGCAATTACAAGAGTATTTTGCCGGACAGCGTACGCTGTTTGAGCTGCCATTGGCCCCAACAGGGACACCGTTTCAACAACGCGTATGGCAACAACTCCTAACCGTGCCTTACGGGCAGACGGTCAGTTATCAAGCCATTGCTGAGGCCATTGATAATCCTCGCGCCTGTCGTGCCGTCGGCGGAGCCAACGGAAACAACCCAATCCCAATCATTATCCCCTGTCATCGAATTATTGGCGCGAATGGCACTCTAACAGGCTATACTGGTGGAATTCATAAGAAAATATGGTTACTTCAGCATGAGGGAGCTGACTTTATCCCTTTGTAAAGTTACGGCAAAACCGAGTACAACAGATTGTCTCGAACAAAAATTCGTTCTTTACTAAGTGTTATGAGATAACTCATAACTTCCAAAAAAGGAGATTGACATGGTTCGATTTGCATTTGCCATCTTGATGGTATTCAGTGCGATGAATATCGCTATAGCTCAAGACACTAATGCTCAGCAAGGTCAGTTAACCACTGAGGAAGCTAAGCAGAAAGCGGCTGAAGTACAAGCTGAACGAGAAGCGCTACGGGAAAAAATGAAGGCTGAAAAAGAAGCCTTACAGCAAGAGCGTAAAAATCAAATTGATAAGTTAAAGACCAAGTCGACCAAAAAAGACGACAACGGCGACAACTGATAGCCAACTGTGTTGGCTGGTAGGCTCTGTTTCGGCTCCCATGAAAGTGTATAATGTGTATGACTTTGTGTTATACATGATTGGCCGTATTATTTGATACGCTATCAATGAAGGAACATACATTCATGGGATTCGAGCAGCCGGTTACATTACCTAATTTACCAGGGATGTTTTTTCGCTCCCTGTTTACCGTTGCGCGAAATGATCAAGCTGAAGCTGGAGTTCAAACGCTCCGCGCCGAATTTACTGCTCCAGCATTTTCAGTCACTCAGCTCACTCGCTATCAACAAGCATTTGATGGTTTCGTCAGTGAAGTTCCCCTAACACTCATGTACTGTCTCGCTCAGCGCGTTCATTTAGCACAAATGCTTGGCGAGGAATTCCCTTGGCCCGCCCCTGGGCTCGTGCATGTGAGCAATAGCTTGGAACAACATCATACAATCCAACCAAGCGAAGGCTTCCACATCAAAGCGGTAATCAAATTACCTGCCCGTGGTCCGAACGTCTCACCACGACGGCTACGTCCCAAATTTACCGTGGAATTTTGGCAGCAGGGGCAGCACGTCGTGACTTGTATCAGTGAGTACCAAGTCATGCCTAAACAATCGGAACGTCCACGAAAAAGTAGAGAGCGTAAAATCGTTGATGCGCCTTGCGATCCTTGGCAAAAAATAAACGTATGGTCGTTGGGTTGTAAAGTTGCGCGTGATTACGCCCGCCTCTCTGGGGATTTCAATCCGATCCATTTACACCCATTACTGTCGCGGTGGTTTGGTTTTGAACAACCGATCATACACGGGATGTATATGTCCGCTCGGGCGTTGGCTGAAATTGAACGCCATGCACAGCGTCCGGTACATAAACTTGATGTGACTTTTAAACGTCCTGTGCCATTACCGGCACAAGTGACTTTGTGGCATCAGCTGCATGAAGATGGGAGTGGAAGTTATCAAATTTGTGGGACAACGGACTACTTACAACGTCTAGAAGGTACCTTTGTTTTAGCTCAAGACTACTAGCTTATAGTGAATTCTTACAGCCCCAGTGAGGGGCTGCAAGAGTTCAACTTTATTACTCTTATCTTAACGTAACGATTCACCCGTCAACGTCGCAGTACGAACCGCATTCGCCTCAATATCTTCCTGCGTGAAATGTAATGTCCGTAACTGTGGCTCTGCAGAATACAGCAAGGTCTGATCGATATAATGATCGGAATGTGGATTGGAGCTTTGTGAATAACTCAATAGCCCTTCTGCCACCGGACCAGCTTCGGTGAATTCCAATGCAAACATCCAGCTTGATCCGTAAGTTACGTGATAGCCACCACCAACCGCACTCAAATGAGATCCGGGTAGTTGTGGATAAAGATGGCGTGGAATCAATGTACCATCATTTTCCATATTACTCCGGAACACGTTAAAGCCACCTTCGATATTATGAGCTCCACCCCACGGCAGTTTTTCCCCCGAAGGACTGCCATCGATTAAGCTACGCTCGACAAATTGCACACTGCCAAGCGTGGCTGCCGGGTCTAACCCGGCGTTAATAATCCGTTGCTGAGCAGTGGCTAACTGCTGCAGTACCGCATTATTAGCCGCTAATGTGTGCGGAGTGGATACCGGCGCAGTAGGGTCGAATGGTACTTGCCATTGAGGATTGCGATCAAACTCAAAGGCAAACTCGCGGAACATCATCGCGCCTTTACTAGTGACGTTCATCCGTCCATCCCACTGTGCAAGTGCGTTACAAGCGGGTGTTATGTCCACCTCGCTGCTATCTGGCATAACCACCAATGCACCGGCATTATCTTCACATAAACCCAATAAATCTTCGAGCACCGCCTCACCTAAGAAGGTACGGTTATTCAAGAGTCGGTCTACCAAATCTTCGCGAGTAAAACGACCATCAACCGAGCCACCTTCAGCTAGCATTTTCTGCCCCATACGCGACCGTAAACTCTGCTGATTACCAACAGGACCCCACAGCGGCGATACCCCCTCAATCGGGCTATCTGGGTTAGTGAGCCAGAAACTATCATTGGAGTTTTGCACAAAATCAGTGCGCTCTAACTGCGGTGCTTGCTCAAATGGCACCGTTCCTTGTGGTATAAACAGACTGTCATCACCCGGAAAAATAGGCAATCCAGCTTGCTGCGTCATGCCTTGGTATAACGGGTGTGTTGCCCATATTGCCAACGCTTCAGGCACAACATGTGGCACTGACGAGCCATCGGTGAAGAAGGCGTTGCCGTCTACATCAACCGCCATCGCATTATTGAATACGGTGCCGGTATACTGCTCGAATGACTCTTTATAAGCAGCAATACTGTCTGCCCGGTTCATCGCCAACCAATGATCGAAAATATCATAGTTCGGTAAGTTCGCATCATAAAGTGCAAAGGCCACGTTTGTACCCGTTGCATCGACACCCCATGGTAACGCGCCAGGAACAATAATCAGTGGACCAAACTCACTATAGTAGCTGGTCTTACGTAACGTCATATGCGTATCAGGCCCAGTGGCGACTTGGATTTCATGGGTTTTGGTGGTCATCGGTACACTGTCACCATCAAGCATATAGGTCGTACCGTTAGGGTCACTCGGATCTAGAGTTAACCGATGAATCGTAAACCGTGACGCAGTTGAAAAAGTATGTGTCCATGCCACATGTTCGTTGAACCCAATATTAACAATTCCCGGCATCCCAGATAACGATCCCCCGACGACCTTCAAATGTCCAGGTACTTCAACTCCGAACTGCCAGAAGCGCTGGTTACCGGTATACGGGAAATGTGGGTTTGCGATTAACATGCCCCGCTCCGTCGCACTGAGATCGCGTCCGATAGCCCAACCGTTAGAACCCAATTCAAGTGGGTTGGTATCAGGTATGCCAACCGTAGTTGGATCAAAGTTTAATGCGATCGGTTCACCACTACTGCTCATCACCAAGGATTGGTTATTAGGAACTGCTAAGAATAGTGGCCCAGTGAAGTTTGCTGCACCAGGTAGCAACGCCACACCTTGGGCGTATGTCATGATATCGATCGGTGTAATTTCCTGAACCCACGGCTGGCCAGCACAGGTTGGGTCCATATCTGCGGTATCGGTTTGCGTAATATAGGTGTTATACCCCGCCGCATAACCTGTTAGTAGCGCTTGTGCCTCTTCGCTAATTTGACTAAAACCAGCCTCCGCATTTTCGCGAATACCAAGCGTTAAGAAGCCAAAATCTGTGAGTAAGTTTTGTGAGTCTCCTGAACCTGGCACTGCATCAGGACCAAAATAGTAAGCACGTTTAGAGTTAAACTTGACAATTTGGTCGGCCAGAATACATAAGTTATCTTGAGCAAATGCATAACCAACCCCAAAACCAATACTTTCTATGTTATCTGCTGTGACGTAAGGAACGCCGTAGTCAGTCCAAGTCACCGTAGCATTTAACGAACCATTCGGAGCGAAGGTCACCAAACCGGGATCAGGTTGTGGGCCTCCTCCTGAAGGGGGTGGGGTTGGCGATGTATCATCAGAATCACTGCCACATGCTGCAAGTAGCAATAAGCCACCAGCAACCAATAAAGGCACCACTAAACTTGATCTTTTTGTTTTATTAATCATAGCCTTACCTAGTTGTTCTGAATTGTTGGATAAAATCAATATAAACTTAACAACTTGAGTATGGCGTGAACCTAGCAGTGCTGCAAGTATAAAAATCAATCAATTACTGGTTAGCCCACCACTTCGTTCAATACGATGCTCGATCGCTTTCAAAACCAACTGTGGCGACGCCGTTACCAATGTAAAGCGCTCTTTTGCACGGGTAATGCCCGTGTACAGCAACTCTTTCGTTAAAATAGGGACTTCATGTTCTGGTAATACCATGACTGTATGCGTGAATTCTGAACCCTGTGATTTGTGAATCGTCATCGTAAAGGCAGTATCAACGTGCGTTAGACGACTCGGTAAAATCCAACGTACACCACCGTCTGCAGTGGGGAAAGCAACCCGTAACGGTTCATCAGCAGAGCGCCGTAACACCACACCAATATCCCCGTTACGCAGGTTCAGACTATAGTCGTTTTGTGTCACCATAATGGCGCGACCAACATACCAATTGTGCGTCCCACCTTCGTGCCCAAACAACCAATAGCCGATTAGTCGGTTAAACTCATGCACCCCCCAATCTCCTTGTCGAACAGCAGTCAGTACTTGAAATTGCTCAAGTTGAATGAGTACTTGCTTAGCCCACTGATCCCACTCAGCTACATCAGTAGTTTTCGGCTGTTGCTCAAGCAAATCTAAATAGGGTTGATAGCCGCTACGGATTAACTGTTGAATCGCTGCATCCTGTGGTCGTGCGGCATGTAACATGGCAATATTGCTGAACTGTGGCTGCTGTGCCGCAATGTCTTCACTGCGGTAAATCCAGTCACTCAGCCACTCAGTACGCTGTGAATTCACCTCATTAGCAAGTTTGCCAATTCCGCGGGTGGGATCAAACCGTCGACTGACGTGGAACATCGTGGTGTGCTGTAGGTACGGCCAGCATTGTCCTTCGGGATCGACTTTTGCTGCGGGGATAGCAACCGGTGACGTAGCTGATAACCATTGCGCCAACTCGGGTGTATAGTGTCCCTGCTCAGCACCTCGACATAATTGCCCCAGCACCGCGCCAGCTTCTACTGAAGCTAGCTGATCTTTGTCACCCAAAAGTATAAGGCGAGCATGGCGTGGCAATGCAGCCACGACGGCCGCCATCATTTCGATATCGATCATCGATGCTTCATCAATAATGAGCACATCCGTAATTAGTTGTTGACGGGCGTTGTGGCGGAATCCACGAGACTGTGGCAAAGCGCCAAGCAATCGATGTAAAGTCGTTGCCGTGGTAGGTATATCCTGCCGAACATCATCAATGCCGGGCAACGTTTGCAGTTCACGACCAATAGATTCAGTCATCCGCGCCGCGGCTTTTCCAGTTGGCGCAGCCAATTTGATTTGCAGTGGTGAATCACCCTCACGCAACTTTTGTAAGGTTGCCAGCAAACGCACAACGGTATATGTTTTACCGGTACCAGGCCCGCCAGTCACTATGGTAAAGCCACTTCGCATCGCCATAGCACAGGCCATCCGTTGCCAACTCAGCTCATCTGCATGACCAAATAGATCATTCAATATCTGCTTTAAGCGCTCGGTATCCACCGGCGGCTGCCACGCCATACGTGCTGCTAAATCCTCTTTAATCTGCTGTTCATAAACATGATAACGACGTAAGTATAAGCGCTCATGCTGCAGTACCAGCGGGCTATTTACTCCCTCAATTGCAGCACTAGCGGCAAGTGTGGCACAACAATCTGCCAAGGTAGCCAAGCCCGGCGTCTGCTGCAATAAGCTACGCGGCGTCATACACTGTTGGCGGCTTTCCACGCTGGCAAACTCCGGCGGCAGTGCCAAAGCTCGCTCTGGCGCTTGGTAGAGCTGTTGTAAATCAAGGCAAGGGTGGCCATGCCCCAATTGATGGCTCACCAGTGCTGCTAACACGATGATGGCTTCATGGTCAGCCCCTAACTGCCGCGCAAGTTGCTGCGCGAAACTGTAATCAATCGCCCGCAACCAACCGTGCTGATACCATAACTGCAACTGGGTTAACATACGCCTACCTCCACTGCTGAGAAAATTTCAGCAAGTTGTTCAATAAGCGCCCGGGGTGGTCGATCAAAGAACACACCAGCAGTAGGTGCGCTAATGCCTCGTAAAAATAGATATGCCGCACCGCCGACATGAGTGTCATAGTCATAATCAGCACCTAAACGCAGCCGGAGAAGTTTGTGCAAGGCAACTAAATAGATAACGTATTGCAGGTCGTAGCGGCTGCTAAGAATTTTATCTCGCATCGCCGCAATGGAATAGGCGGTTGCTGTTGGCCCAATATAGTTAGATTTATAGTCAACCACATAATATAACCCGTTGTACTCAAATACTAAGTCAATAAAGCCTTTGAGCATCCCATGCAATTGGGTGGGTAACACGCTTGGGCGGCCGTGCCCCGGTAGCACATGCGCACGCACTAATTGATCAATCTCTTGGGCATCACTATCTCGCACGGGAAACCAGAACTCAGGCTCGGCACTATACTGAGTTAACTGCTGTAAACACACGGTATTGTTGGGCAGGGGTAAAGGCTGTGTCAGCATGTGCGCCAACCAATCATGTAAGACTGCTTGTTCATGTAGCCATGGCTCAAGTTGTGTTCGCTCAACAATAAATTGGTAACGTAGCTCTGCATCAGCGGCCAATACCCCAAAACCTATACTCGCGGCATCTTCAAGCAGGTTATGTAAGTAAGTTCCCGCATCTGGCCCTTTCGGAAAGCTGTGGATAGTATGAGGGGTGGGCAACTGCTCCAATACGGGAGGTGAGTCAAACTGCTCCTCCAATGCGTTTTGGCTGTCAGTATCATCTGATGCAATCCAAGCACCATATTTCAAGGCACTATAACTTGCGACCCACCACCGCTCGAATCGATGTGTGTCCGGCATGGTACACCAAGCCAATGCCGACTGACCTAAAGCTGGTGGTTGGTACAATGTGATATCAATCAGTTCTGGCACATCAACTCGAACACTGTGGGGCGGCGGTTGCCAAGATTCGAGCACAATATTACCGGCCCCGCTAAGAATGTAATGTAAGGCGGTGTCTGTAAAAGTTTGATAAGGAGCAATACCAATAAAGGTTTTATATTGTGCTCGGGTAACGGCCACATACAACTTACGAATATCTTCCTGCAGCCGCTCTAAGTCAATTTTTGCTGCTATGTCATCATTATCGCCGTCAAATGCAACCTGTAACTGCCCGTCATCATCGTGATAGCGGGCTGGGTACTTCACGCGCAAATGCCGTTTCTTGGTCGCTGACACAAAAGGTATAAACACCAGTGGGTACTGCAAGCCTTTCGATTTGTGAATTGTGATCACTTGCACCAACTGGTTGTCGCTTTCAAGCCTGACTTGCTGTTCCTCGGCTTCGGTTGAGTTACGATCAGCCACGGCTTCAATATGTTCTGCTAAGTATCTTAATACGCCGACCATACCTTCGGTGACTGCTGCATGTTGTTGGAGTAGCTCAGCAATATGCAGCACATCTGTTAGCAAGCGCTCACCATCCACCTGGGTTAGGAGACGCGCAGGAATATGGTAGTCATGAAGGATTTTCTGAATTGTGGCTAACACCCCTTGGTGCTGCCACCGCTCGTGATAGCGATAGAAACGTTCAGCAAATTCATCCCACTGCAATTCATCATTAAGAATACTATCTATCTCGGCCACACTTAAATCGAGCAACCCACTAACCAAAGCTGCTCGCAGCAACCTGGGATCACGTGGTTGTGCGCAAGCTTGCAGAACCCTAAGTAATTCCACTGCTAGTGGGCATTGGAACACTGAATCACGATCTGATAAATAAACGCTTTGGATCTGGCGGCGGTGCAGTGCTTCACGGATAATTTTCGCTTCATTTCGGTCATTTACTAACACCGCAATATCACCGGGTTTTACCCGCACAAAATCATCCTGCCCAGCAAACCCAGCACTTGGGTCGTTCAGCAGTTTAGCGATTGTTTCGGCGTGCCAGTTTGCTAAGCGTTCATGATAAAGGTCTTTAGTCAATCGCTCTTCACTGACGCAATCAAATTGCAATGCGCACGTATGCTCACCATGTTGAATAAATGACGTGTTTAGGCCGTTCGCACGCACAGGAATAAAAGGTACTGGATCATTACCTGTAGCTGAGTCAGCAAAACAAAACGGCCCACGCGGCAGTGTTTTAGCTGTATCAAATAGTGCATTTGAGGCGTTGACCATCTCCACCGTCGAGCGATAGTTCGTGGCTAAGGTGTAGTGCCGGCCAACGGTGGCCTCTCGAGCCTGCAAATAAGTGTAGATATCAGCATTACGAAACGAATAAATAGCTTGTTTGGGGTCACCAATGAGAAATAACCCGGTATCAGCAGCAGGGTTTGCGACTCGATACACGTGGTTAAAAATGGCATACTGAATCGGGTCGGTATCTTGAAACTCATCAACCATGGCAATCGGAAACTGTGTGCGAATTATATCCGCCAAGACGGCTCCGTGATCTCCTGCCAGTGCCCCCTCTAACCGCGTGAGCATGTCATCAAAACCAATTTCTGCTCGTTGTCGCTGCAACCGTTGAAAACGCTGCTGTAACCACCAGGCGGCATGAGCAAGTAACGCTGCGGTTGGATCCGGTAGCATCTGCACCACTTGCTGTAGCAACGCTAACTGCTCCCATAGCATGCAAGCCGGTAGTTCGGTTTTCAAACAGTCCTGTAACCCCTCAGGCGTTAGTTTTTCCCACCCTGATTTCGGCTCAAGGGTTGGTGTTAATGCAACACCCTCTTGCCCTAATTGAGAGGCCCAATCCCGCAGCTGACTGAGCCATTTCTCCTCGGAATTGGCACGTAATTTACGGCCATCAACAAGTTTACCCTGACGCAGGCCGGTCAATATTTGCTCACCTTCGTCAATCCACTGTAACCACGGCAATTGATGAAAATGATCACGAATCTCCTGCTGCTTGGTGATTAATTCCGCATAGGTGTCGCTGGGTTCTAACGCTGGCGATGTAAGTGGCAGATTGAACAAGGGCCGCGTACGTTGCAGGAGTTTCTCCGGTGTACCAAATACACCGCTCAGTAGTTGAAATTGTGGTAGCTCAGCTTCAGTTAATGAACTGATATAGGTGCGCCAATAATCACGGGCAACCTGTTCCCACAACTCTCCTGTCGTAGTATTTAAGGCTTGACTAAAGAGTCCACCGCTAGCGAATGCATGCTCCCGCAACATCCGATTACACCAACCATGGATGGTGTGTACTGCAGCTTCATCCATGGCCTGTGAAGCAAGATCAAGATAGCGTGCCTGATCAATTAGCTCGGCAGGCTGATATTGGCTTTTCAACGCTTGTAGAAATTGATCATTAAGCGTGATTTCATCACGAAAAAATGCTGCTGCTTGACTCAAATTTTGGCGAATACGGGTGCGTAACTCTTCGGTTGCAGCATCGGTAAAAGTCACCACCAAAATCTCATCTGGAGTGTAACGGCGCGGGCAACCATGGCCTAGTACCAAGCGCACGTATAGGGCTGCGATGGTGTAGGTTTTACCAGTCCCAGCGCTGGCTTCGATCAAACGACTACCATGTAGTGGGAACGTCAGCGGATCTAAATAATTTACCAAAGATGTCGTAGCCACAGAGGTTCCTCCTACTTAGTGTCCGTACTATAAAAATGCGCAATCATTGGTTCATAAAGCTCTCTCACCAACTGATTAAACAGACCAGACGCAATTAATTCATCATAACTTGGGAAATACCGCCCAACATAAACCGCTTCACGAACCCGCGCGCGTTGATTATGACTAGGTTGCTCATAAAATTCGCGGGTGGATTCGTGGATCGGATCGACGCCACCTTGCTGAAATGCTTGGGCCCAGTCTTTGTGGTTCAATTTGATGGCATGCATAGCGGTCATCAGATCAAGTGGTAGTGGTTGCTGTAATCCTTGCACCACCCAGTGCAAGATAGAGTCTAACGTTTCTTCAGCGCATGCGGCGGTTAACGGCGACAGTTTAAGCTGGCTCTCACGGCCAACTAAAACGCTCCATGTCGGATACTGTGTATTTAACATCAAATGCTCAATCCACAGACCAACGAGGTGGTTCGTCCGCGGCTGACTTCCATAACGGGTATGCTCCACTAATACCGACGGTGTCGTACGCAACCACAACCGTTCATCAGTAGCATTCTGGAAGCATTGCCGAAAGACACCGTGAACGGCCACCCCGGTGGAACTGTTATAATCGATCGTAAAGGTCGGAATACTGCGGCTATATGTATCGAGCCATTGTGCCAGCGTTACAACGTGTTCATCCAAGCTCTCCAATAACCACTCTTTGATGGTTAACCCTGCAGCTCCAAGTGGTAATTCACCGGCCCTTTGGCTCCGTGCTAGGCGTTGCTCCAACAACTGTTGAATGGCCTGTACATCGTTACCTTCACGAAAAAGCTCGATGACATCCTCCAACAATGAATTCATACTTTGCCAGCTTTCGAGCTGGTCTAATGTAAATGATTCATTGTCTGACAACGTCAATGTTTGCTCGCTAAGATAGGTATCGAGCCGCAATTGGGTAAACAAGCGTGCGGGCTCACGCAGGAAATGTTCCAATTGTGAGATACTCAGTGCTTGTTCTGGCAACCAAGTCGCTAACGGTCCTTGCGCTGTTTGAACTTGGCTGTGTCCGTGAACACCTCGCCACTCATGGCTATACGTAAATAACTTTGCTAACCGTGGTTGATCGATACTGAAGTAATCACGGTGGAATGGCTGTAAACGATGTTCCATAACCCAAGGCTTGCCATCTCGCCGTTCACCATAAACCTGTTGAATATGCTCTAATAACTGACTCACTAACACCGATGGTGGCTTGCAACTGTTGTCGCGAATGCTACGCCCTTGCCAACTGATGTATAGCAGCTGTTGTGCTGATAACACCGCTTCGAGGAACAAATACCTATCATCATCACGACGTGACCGATCACCCGGACGATACGAAAGTGCCATCAGGTCAAAATCGTAAGGCTTCTGCGAGCGAGGATAATCGCCGTCATTCATCCCCAATACGCAAACACATTTGAACGGAATAGCACGCATCGGCATTAACGTGGCAAAGTTTACCCGCCCCGCTAAAAATGATTGGCTTAAGGTGGGGTCATCCATACGGCTCAACCAACTTTCACACACCACGGCTAAACTAATCTGTTGCTCAGGTGAAGAGCTTTGCACCGCTTCAAGCCATTGTTGTAGGCGTTGATTAAGGCGATTCAGCAGGACAACGTCAACATCATCGGCTGGCTTGAACAGCTGCTTGATCAAACTGGTTAGATAGGTCGCCCATTCCAACGCTGTACGCTCTTGTTGGCCGTGGTGGAAGTGCTGGCAAATGATATCGATGAATTGCGCCACGGCACCAACAATCTCTGCACCCAAGCCGCCCACATCACCTAAGGGTTCAATACCTCCCCAACCCATTTCAGTGCTGTCAACGTCACCAACGGCATACCCCATCAACATACGTTGAAGGCCAAACAACAACGTATTATGTTCACTCGGAGGAACGCCAAGCTGTTCGCGATGCTGCGCATCCAGCCCCCAACGGACACCGGCAGCGGCAAGCCAACGTTGGAACACTGGGAGTTGCTCAGCATCAATGCCAAATCGTTGCTGAATCGCTGGTACCTGCAGCAAATCAAATAATTCACTCGCCAACATACGTTGTTGGTGTATGGATAAAATATATTCCAGTGCAATCAGAATCGGTTGCTGGTGACGAGCTCGTTGGTCTGCAATGCTGTACGGGATCCGTCGTTTATCATCGGCTTTATAACGGCCAAACACGGCGTCAATATGCGGTGCATAGCGATCAATATCAGGCACCATAACCATCACATCGCGTGGTTTAAGTTCTGGGTCGGCAGCAAAACGTGCCAGCAATTGATCATGCAAAATTTCAACTTCACGTTGTGGACTATGGGCACTATGAAATTGAATAGCACTATCATCCAAGACCACATCCCGCCATCGTTCCTTCGCTTCTGTCGGGGCATTTAAGTGTAAAATATCGGACCGTAGGGCATCGAGTACGGTGGGTTGCGCGGGTAAGCGTTCCTCAAACATTTCCAATTTCAGCTGGGGAAATGCTTCACGCAAATGCTCGGTCTCATCAAACTGATCCAATAGCCGTACGTAATCACGGCCTTGTTTCCCCCACGAAGCTAGCAGCGGATGGCTGTAGTGATGTAGCTCCTCCAGCGCCACTGGTCCTGGCCGGCGACGCTGTAACCGTGGTTTAACTTCAGTATGATAAATATCCTTGCCATCGATAATGTCCGCCCAGTGGTACTGACAGGGGTTGTGAACGCATAAAATCACTTGGCTCATACGGCTTAAAGCCTGTAAAACTTCGAGAGTTTGTCGCGGTAAACTGGAAATACCGAACACCACCACGCGTGCCGGAATATCGGCTGGCCGCTGTTCCGCAGTTAGCTGTTCACAAGCACTGATGAATTGTTGATGCAAATAGGCGCGGTTGTTCCATTTCGAATCGCCCACATCAGCCAGTAGTGCCCGCCATAAAACTGGCTGCCATGCTTGCTGTTGGGTAGTTGCAGTGGCTTGCCCTTCAGCCCAGTCATTCAACCAATCAGCACGGTAAACCTGATACTGGTCATACAGATCTGCCAACCGTTCACTCAGTTGGAATAGCTTGCGCTGATCAGTATCGTCTGCCATATAGCGACGCAACTCACTAAATTCTGGAGTAGCCAAGTAGTTCGGGAGAATACGCATAATTCGCCACACTAATTGGTCTTTATCGAAGGGAGATTGGCGAGGCAAGTCTTGGCCAAGAACAGCACGGTACGCGCGCCATTGAAACCGCGCGGGTAACGTCACATCCAACATAGTGGCAATACCGAGATCGCTCGCCAAATGATGTTTTAGCCACTGCGCTATACCATTGGATTGCACTAAAATGGCTTCTTGCTGGAATACATCGAGCGGATAACGTCGGTGAATGGCCACCACGAGGTCGGTCAAGTCCTGTAACCGATGACTATGCGCAACGATAAAGCCAAGCATGATCTGATTCATATCACATCCCCTGTACTGAATAAGGTTATCCTAACTAAATCAGCCTACTATGACCAGTGAATCACCACGATAAAAATGCCCGCAGGGGCTGATCAGAACGACGATTTCTGTTAAAATAAACTCGCTTAATTTGACCTCGGATTTACGTTCCGATTAGCCAAACCAAAGGAAACCTTGATGTATATTTGTGCAGCACTCTATAAGTTTGTTGAATTTAACGATTTTAAAAGATTCCGCGAGCCGCTTTACCAATGCATGGTTCAAAATGAAGTAAAAGGAACCCTGCTATTAGCTCGCGAAGGAATTAATGGTACGATTTGCGGAACCCGTGAGGGCATCGATGCTGTTCTAGCATTTATTCGCAATCAACCTGTGTTTGCCAACATTGAACACAAAGAATCACCCAGTGAAAAACAAGCTTTTTATCGTACTAAGGTCAAGCTTAAGAAAGAAATCGTTACGATGGGCATCGACTGGGTTGATCCCAAAAATATCGTCGGCACTTATGTCGAGCCCAAAGACTGGAACAACTTAATTCGTGATCCTGAGGTCGTATTAATCGATACCCGCAACGATTACGAATATGCAGTCGGTACCTTCGAAGGTGCAATTAACCCGAATACCGAATCATTCCGTGAATTTCCTGAGTACATCAAAACGCACCTCGATCCTGCCAAACACAAAAAAGTGGCCATGTTCTGTACCGGTGGCATCCGCTGTGAAAAATCAACAGCCTATTTAAAATCACTGGGTTTTGAAGAAGTGTACCACCTCAAAGGCGGTATTCTTAAATACTTAGAGGAAGTACCAGAGGAAGAAACTACGTGGCGAGGCGAATGCTTTGTATTTGACCAGCGGGTGACTGTACGTCATGGTTTAGTCCAAGGTAACTACGATCAATGCTACGCATGCCGTATGCCCATTACAGCGGAAGAAAAACAGTCAGAGCACTATATCAAAGGGGTCAGCTGTCCACACTGTTTTGATCGCACAACGCCTGAGCAAAAGGCACGGTTTGCTGAACGGGAAAAGCAAATTCAACTGGCAAAGCAACGGGGTGACAAACACATCCGTGACGGTAAAGTCGAACAGCTCAATCGAATCTAATGATACGTTATTAGGCTTGAATTAGGCTATACTCATTCCCAGATAGATAAGTAGATTGTTCTCAACAAGGAGCCAGACATGAAGCAGTTGAATGTAATTGGAATTGAACCACAGCACGCCAAACAGCTTGCTGAGCGTCTTAATGAGTTACTTGCCAATTATCAAATAATGTATATGAACGTTCGTGGTTTCCACTGGAATATTAGGGGCGAGTCATTCTTTGAGTTGCATGCCAAATTTGAAGAAACGTATAACGACTTACTGTTAAAAGTGGATGAGATTGCTGAACGGATCTTGACCTTAGGGCAACGTCCATTACATGCGTACTCGACGTACATTAAAACCAGCCAGATTGAAGAAACCAAAGACATTCACGATGGCAAGGCTTGTGTGCGCGAAATTTTGGATAGTTATCGAATCCTGATCCAACTTCAACGCGAAATTTTCACGCTAGCCGGTGAAGTGGGTGACGAGGGTACCGCTTCTTTGATGAGTGACTACATCAAAGAGCAAGAAAAAACCTCCTGGATGCTCACTGCTTACCTCGGTTAATCATCCCCATCGTTTTTTTCAGCCAAGGCAATCATTGCCTTGGCTTTTTTTTTAGTTTTCGTGCATCTTTTTGGATCTTTGCTATGCTCAAATTGAAGTTCCTTACATCAACCAATTAAAAAGGAATCACTTCATGAATAAGATGCTCGGAATTGTATTACTCGTTGTTGGCGTTATTTTGTTGTATTTTGGTTGGGAGGCATATAACTCAGGTGCTTCTGAAGTGTCAAAAGCAATCACCGGAGAACCAACTGATAATGCTATGTGGTATCTAATTGGTGGCGCCATCGCTGTAATTGTTGGCCTTTATGGAGTATTGCGAGGAAAGTAATTAGAATGTCCCAAAGCAAAACAGCGAACCCTCTGGTTCGCTGTTTTTCATTTAATCGGTGTGATGCTGTAGTCGATGATGCAATTCATACCAAAGCTGACTAATCAAGTGCGATAACTCCAGCCAACGTTCTAAATAGGCTATCTCAATGCGCTCACCAGATGCTCCTTCGTAAGCATGAATGAATGCCTGCTGTTGATTCGCATCAAATTGATTTACATGGATACAATTGGCTAAATCAAAATAACACTCGCCCAAGCCTGCATATTCCCAATCAATAACAGTAGGCGGTTCAGTTAAATAGACATGATGAAAGGCTAAATCGTTATGGCAAAACACTGGGTTATTGGCAAAACTATCTAATAGTTTTCGCTGTTGCTGGAGCTCTTTTTGGAAATACCGTGCTCGTACAGCGTCGTAGCGCGCGAGGTGTTCACAGTAGCGTTGGATACGCCCCCGTAATGACCATACCGGCACATCCACCTGTAATCGATGAATATGTGCAGCAATCTCACCTAACCGTTGAATCTTTTGTGTGATAGGCAAATCATCTTGCGCTAAATCTGGCTGGGTAATATAGGGCTGTAACAACAATCCTTGGGTTGCGTCATAATGGAGTATTTCTGGCGCAATGCCATAATGAAAGAGTGTTTGTTGAACCTCAACTTCTTGGTCCCGATTAAGCCCATAGGGATGATCAAACCGAAAGTGCTTAAGAACGTAGCTCCCGTTGATGGTGGTAATCTTATAGACGTCATTCGATACGCCACGCAAAAGGGGTTCAGTTTTGAGTATACCGTGAATAGGTAAGCTTGCTAACCAGTGTTGCTGCATAAATCCTTTTTACCTCGCTGCCAGTTCCACATAGCATAGATAATTAACACAACATAAATAGCGAACAATCCACTGGTCTGTTCAAATCCTTTGATGAAATATAAGTAGATATAGACACTATCTATGACCAGCCAATATACCCAAGTTGAGAACAATTTTCGAGTGAGTAACCACGTAGCAAACAAGCTATACACGGTTGTAAAACTATCGAGCCACACTTGGTCTGCATCGGTATAGCGCAGCAATAGCCACGCACAACCACATGCAATCAACGCTAAAATAGTAATAGCCGTGAGGTGCCATTGCCACGAATAACCCGGCATTTCCTTAGCATCAACTTGTCCAGCACCAGCCTGCCATTGCCACCATCCATACGCTGCCAGGCCAACATAGATAAGCTGCAATAATGCTTCCATGTATAGTTGGGCATGAAACATCAAGTACGTATAGATGGCGCAACTCACTGCACCAGCAAGCCAGCACCACACCGATTGGCGAGCGGCCAGCCATAAGTACACAAGTGCGAACGCAATGGCGACTGTTTCCATGACTACCTCTGCGATTACATCGCGTAGTTAAAAGTTATACCAAAGCGTCGTGGTTCACCTAACTGCACATATGTGTTGGGTTCATAACCATCACGGGGATCATTACCAAAGTAAAAGCCTCGTGTGGCGTAATCTTTATCGGTGAGGTTACGTGCCCATAACGTGATCCGCCAATCATCTAGCTGCCAACGAATACTAGCATGGAGCAGATTATAGTGATCGCTACGCGCATTATGTGAGTCAGAAAAGTAAAAACCATCTTTACTGTCGAGTTGCAAGTTGACCAGCACCGTATCCGAAACTTGCCAGTTCAGGCCAGTATTCGTTTGGTACTTAGGCGCGTGCGCCTGCTCGCGTCCTTCCATATCAATACCGTCTTCGGTCACAAACCCTTGAATCTCACTATCTAACAGACCAATGTGAGTAAACCATTCCAACGATGGCGTAACTTGCCATTGGATATCAGCTTCAATACCACGGGTTGTACCTGCTGCGGCATTTTCTATATAGCCGATAAATGTTTGCGCTCGATTCACCCAGCTTTTTAGTTGGACGTCGTCGCGGGTTTGGGTAAACAAAGCGATGTTCAGCGCCAGCGTATCATCATCATTGATATACTTATAACCCATTTCAACACTGGTTAAATATTCTGGTGTAAAGCTAGCTCGTTGCAGTAAATAGTCTTCCAGTTCTGGATGATCTTTTGCTTTACCTAAGGCTTCCGCATTCACACCACCAGTTTTGTAACCCCGTGACCAAGTCACATAAGCTAATTGACCAATCGTAGGGAAGTAACTCAAGCTCATACGCCCACCCACCATAGTATCGCGTGGTTGTACATCAACTTGGTTGGTATCTAAGTAATCATTGCGATAGCGCTCGATGCGGCCACCTAAGGTCATTTGCCAGCGCTCAGCAAGGTAGTGGGTCAGTTCACCGTATAATGCCTGGCGTTGGCTCTCATAATCACTTACAAACCAATCATTGGCGCCGGTATCCCAATTCATAAACTCACGGCGTAGTTGTTCATCACGCTGTAGACCATACCAACCAATGACCCAATCTGTATCAATACCCAACAAGCTTAACGGTTGCGTACTTAACCAACGCGCTTCTAAGCTATGGTCAGTGCGGTCACGCCAATATGCATCACGAGAAGAATACTCCCAACCCGGAGCAATACCAACGTACGTCCAGTCTTCATCGAAGTTATAACGGGTATCGGCACTTAATACGCTATAGCTAAATTCAGCCTCATAATTTGCGGCACCGGTGTAAGTTAGTGCAAAGCGCGCGGCCTTCATGGTTGCGTCATCTTCACCGGGCTCGTCAGATAATGTTTGCCGGGTGTTATCCAGTGAGAACGCATCATAACCGTTATCTTGGCGGTAAAAATGGGTCGTCGTGCGGAGTTGCCATGCATCCCCTAAATCAGTCCACAGGTTAAACCGCGCTGTCCGTTCATTGCGGGATTGCGTATCGTTGCGCTGCAGATAGGTATTTTCAATAAACCCGTCGTCTGCCTGTTGATAGTAGCTAAACCGAGCGCGTCCAAGTGCCCCTAACTCGCCACCCAGGGCAACCCCACCTTCCACACCGCCATAGTTAGCAGCGCCAAGTTGCCACATACCAGCAAACTGTGAGTTTGGCTGAGTACTATCTAGCACCAGCATCCCAGCCATGCCGTCCGCACCAAACCGGCCACTCTGGGGGCCACGATATACTTCCACTTGACTAATATCGAACAATTGTGCCGCTTGACCTAACCCACTGTAGTTAATGCCATCGACTAGGATACCAACCGACGGATTAATTGGATCGACAAATTGGCTACGCTCGCCGACGCCACGAATTTGTATGAATCGAGCGCGGGAACTACCGCTAGAGAAATTCAAATTGGGAATACGGTTCAGCACTTCTTCCATATGGGTTCCATGACGCTCGTCAATTGCATCACGAGTCATTACAGAAACACTGGTGGGTGCTTCATTCACATAGGTTGAACGATACTGACCTTGAACGGTGATTCGTTCGATGGAGTCTTCTGTAGCAAGTGATGCTACCAAGAGTAAAACAGGTGATAACATGGATCATTTCCTCACAACAAATCAGAAATAATCCGGTCGGGCAGGTTTTTGTAATGGAGTATTGAAGCTACCATCCCTACGCCAGTATTAACCGGATCAGGTGCAAAGGGTTCACACAATGTGTATCTCAGCCGGATAAATCAGTTACTGAATTATCAGGCACCCCTTGGTATTCGTGCGCAGCTAGTATATCAGAATAACTTAGATAGAGGCCAGTGCATCGCCATATAACTGTTCACTCGGTAGACCGCGCGCTTTAAATTCATCGCGAATCACGCGAACCATTTCAAACCGCCCAGCAACATAGATATCCGCTTCATGCAAATCAGTTTGTTCAGCAACGACCGCTTCATGAACTAAGCCCTGTGCTCCATGCCATAGTTCAGGCGCTTGCTCGACCACTGGACGATAATGAAAATGCTCATGGGCAGCAGCCAATTCGCGCAGGTGCTCATCGAAGTAGAGATCTTGAGGGCGGCGAGCACCCCAGTACAGCGTGACCGGCCGCACCGAGCCACTACGTAAATGAGCCTGTAAAATAGACCACGTGTAAGAAAACCCAGTACCACCAGCAATCAATATAAGTGGGCGCTCACTATCACGACGTAACCATGCATCGCCAAGTGGCGCTTCAATAGTCACCACTCCTTCTTGCTGCATCCGCGAGATCACTTCTTGGGCGTATGAGTTATCTGGCGTCGCACCAATATGTAACTCAATGGTCGTGGTGCGTGATGGGCAGGATGCTATTGAGAATGCTCTTTTATCGTGTTCTCCCATCACTACGTGGATATATTGCCCAGCCAAGAACTCAATCGGCTCGGGTAATCTCAAAATAACTTGGTAAACCTGTGTCGTAAGTGATTCGAGGGTCGTCACCTGACACACGAATTGCTTCATCAAAATGCTATTTCCTTTAAAGAATATCCAGTTCGTCCCACAGATCATCGATACGCTGTTTCACAGTATCATCCATGACAATGGGCACGCCCCATTCCCGGTTCGTTTCACCTGGCCATTTGTTAGTTGCGTCCATGCCCATTTTAGAGCCAAGTCCAGATACTGGTGACGCGAAATCCAAATAATCAATCGGGGTATTTTCAATCATGACAGTGTCACGGGCGGGGTCCATTCGGGTTGTCATCGCCCAAATCACATCCTTCCAATCGCGTGCGTTTACATCGTCATCGCACACAATAACAAACTTGGTATACATAAACTGCCGTAAAAAGCTCCACACCCCCATCATCACCCGCTTGGCGTGACCGGCGTACTGCTTCTTAATCGTCACCACTGCGACGCGATAGGAACAGCCTTCCGGCGGTAAATAAAAATCGATGATCTCCGGAAACTGTTTCTGTAACAAGGGCACAAATACTTCGTTGAGCGCAACCCCTAGTACGGCAGGTTCATCGGGCGGCCGGCCGGTATAGGTACTATGATAGATTGGCTGACGCCGCATCGTCATGTGAGTGACCGTAAAGACCGGGAACTCATCGACCTCATTGTAATATCCCGTATGATCACCATACGGGCCTTCTGGCGCCATTTCATCTGGGGCAATATAACCTTCCAAAATAATTTCAGCATGCGCTGGCACCTGTAAATTATTGCTAATGCAGGAGACGACTTCCGTACGACCATCGCGCAATAAACCGGCAAAAGCATATTCTGATAAGGTATCAGGGACAGGTGTTACCGCCCCTAAGATCGTTGCTGGATCAGCGCCAAGGGCTACCGCAACAGGAAAATTTTCACCTGGGTGCTGACGCTTCCACTCATGAAAATCCAAAGCACCACCGCGGTGTGACAACCAACGCATAATAAGTTTGTTCGGCCCCAGTAATTGCTGCCGATAAATACCTAAATTTTGCCGTTCTTTATGTGGCCCACGTGTAACGGTCAACCCCCAAGTAATCAGAGGAGCAACATCTCCCGGCCAACAATGCTGAATCGGGAGTTTGGTTAGATCAATATCAGCGCCAATGAGCACAACCTCTTGGCAAGGTGCTTTTTTTAACACCTTAGGCGACATGCTCAATACTTTTTTATAAAGTGGCAACAGATTCAGTGCATCACGGAAACCTTTGGGCGGTTCAGGCTCTTTAAGAAACGCGAGCAGTTCGCCCACATCCCGCAATGCGTGAACTGACTCTTGCCCCATCCCAAGCGCAACTCGGTCGGGGGTACCAAATAAATTAGCAAGGACGGGAATGTCGTGACCTTTCACATTCTCAAACAACAATGCCGGCCCGTTTGCTTTCAACGTACGGTCGGCAATTTCTGTCATCTCAAGGTAAGGATCGATTTCTTGCTGAATACGCTTCAGCTCACCACGGGCTTCTAGCTGGGCGATGAAATCTCGCAAATCTTGGTATTTCACTCAGATTCTCGCTTTAAGACTCACCCGAGCTGCCTGAATACACACAGGTGACATGTATTCAAACAGCTACACACCTATTAGCTCTTCTGCCGTTTCATGGCCTCAAAGAACTCGTCGTTGGTTTTCGTCATTTGTAGTTTATCAATAAGGAATTCCATTGCTTCTGTTTCACCCATCGGATGAACAATCTTGCGTAGAATCCACATTTTTTGCAGCTCATCTGGCGTGGTCAGTAACTCTTCGCGTCGCGTACCGGAACGGTTGTAGTCAATGGCTGGGAACACACGTTTTTCCGCAATTTTACGGTTCAGATGCAGTTCCATATTACCGGTTCCTTTAAACTCTTCATAGATGACTTCATCCATTTTCGAGCCGGTATCGATTAGAGCGGTGGCGATGATGGTTAAACTCCCACCCTCTTCTACATTCCGAGCTGCACCAAAGAAACGTTTTGGCTTATGTAACGCATTTGCGTCCACACCGCCAGTTAACACTTTACCAGAGCTTGGAATAACCGTGTTGTACGCACGCGCGAGGCGAGTAATGGAGTCTAATAAAATGACAACATCTTTTTTATGCTCAACCAATCGCTTGGCTTTCTCAATCACCATTTCAGCAACTTGCACGTGGCGGCTAGCAGGCTCGTCAAAAGTTGAAGCAACCACTTCACCTTTCACCAACCGTTGCATTTCAGTTACTTCTTCTGGCCGCTCATCAATCAGCAACACCATCAATACACACTCTGGGTGGTTAGCAGCAATTGATTGAGCAATGTTTTGCAACAATAACGTTTTACCTGCTTTGGGCGGTGCAACGATCAACCCACGTTGGCCTTTCCCAATTGGTGCTGCTAAATCAAGCACACGCGCGGTAATGTCTTCAGTCGAGCCATTGCCACGTTCCATGCGCATGCGTTCGTCAGCATGTATTGGAGTGAGGTTTTCAAAGAGGATTTTATTGCGTGAGTTTTCGGGCTTGTCGAAGTTTACTTCGCGGATTTTTAGGAGAGCAAAATAACGTTCACCTTCTTTTGGAGGACGAATTTTGCCAGACACGGTATCACCGGTACGCAAGTTAAAGCGGCGAATTTGACTGGGTGATACATAAATATCATCAGGACCAGCGAGGTAAGACGAGTCTGCAGACCGCAAGAAGCCGAAGCCATCTTGTAAAATCTCGAGCACACCATCGCCGTAGATATCTTCGCCACTCTTTGAGTGTGCTTTCAAAATAGCGAAGATAATATCTTGTTTGCGCATCCGCGCCATGGACTCTAAGCCCATTGATTCCGCAAGCTGAACAAGCTCGTTGACTGGTGTATTTTTTAATTCTGTTAGATTCATAGGGGGGTAATGACTTTTTTGGACAATGGAAATAATTACAGTTAATTCGTTTAAAATCAGTCGGATTGACTGTACGGCTACCGGAAGGCTGGTATCCTGAAGAAAAGTTACGGTTAGAAAAGTAACACTTTAAATGAAAAACGTCCAGTTTTTCATTATAAAATCTGCGAAAGCTTAGCAAAGGTTGCTGAAGATCAGCCTCAACAACCTGCTAATCGGTCACTACTGTTATAAATATTGATTGATAAAATCAGCTAACTGGGTTTTCGATAAAGCACCAACTTTAGTACCGACCAATTCACCATTTTTGAACATCAGTAGCGTTGGAATGCCACGAATGTTGTACTTAGGTGGAGTTTGGTTATTATGGTCTACATTCAGTTTAGCTACGGTGAGGCGATCACCATATTCGTTGGCAATGTCGTCCAAAATTGGTGCAATCATTTTACATGGCCCGCACCACTCGGCCCAAAAATCTACCAATACTGGTTTGTCAGAATTAAGAACATCGTTCTCAAAACTTTCATCAGTTAGCTGAACAATTTTGTCACTCATGATAATCTCCGCTGCTGAATACGCGTGAAATAATAAAAACCCTATTATTTCTGTTTTTGAATGTTAGCGCAAACTGATATGCTTACGCCATGAGTAAAACACACTTAACAGAGACACGCTTTGCCGATCTCGACCTGCACCCGCAGGTATTGTCCGCACTGGAAAGTGCTGGATTTGAATATTGTACACCGATTCAAGCATTGAGCTTACCGATTGCGTTAATCGGAAAAGACGTTGCAGGCCAAGCTCAAACGGGCACGGGTAAAACTTTGGCGTTCTTAATTGCAACCTTTACCACGCTGCTCAATAACCCGCGAACCGGTGAACAACGTTACCCGCGCGCGCTTATTATGGCGCCAACACGTGAGCTCGCTATTCAGATTGCCCACGACGCTGAACTCCTAGCGAAACACTGTGATATGCGTCTTGGTGTAGTATATGGGGGCGATGGGTACGAATCACAACGTCAGCAGCTCGAACAAGGCGTCGATATTTTGATCGGTACCACCGGACGCTTAATTGACTATTACAAACAAGGTATTTATCGCCTCGACAAAATCCAGACGGTGGTTCTTGATGAAGCGGATCGGATGTTCGATTTAGGCTTTATCAAAGACATCCGCTACATGTTCCATAAAATGCCGCCACCTAGTGAACGGCAAAGCTTATTGTTCTCCGCCACCTTATCACAACGAGTGCAAGAGCTAGCCTACGAGCACATGAACTCACCCACCAAAGTTGAAGTGGAGCCTCTGCAAAAAACCGGTGAACGTATCACTGAAGAACTTTTTTATCCGTCAAAACAAGATAAAATTAAGTTATTGCTGACGCTTATTGAGGAAGACTGGCCAGATAAAGCCATTATTTTCGCGAACACTAAGCATACCTGTGAAAAAATCTTTAATTGGTTGGAAGCAGATAATCATCGGGTTGGCTTACTCACGGGCGATGTTCCGCAACGTAAACGGCTGAAAATTCTTGAGCAATTTACCAATGGTGAGCTCGATTTCTTAGTCGCTACTGACGTTGCTGCTCGTGGCTTACATATACCCGCAGTAAGTCATGTGTATAACTATGACCTGCCTGATGATTTCGAAGATTATGTGCATCGGATTGGACGCACAGGTCGGGCTGGGGCCAGCGGTAAGGCGATTAACTTAGCTTGTGAAGAGTATGTTTATAACCTACCAGCCATCGAAGAGTACATTGGCCATAGCATACCAGTCACGAAATACGACCCAGCCGCATTGCTCAGTGATCTTAAAGCGCCCAGTAATCATCGTCGCTCACACGGTGGCCGGCGTGGCAATAATGCGCGGACAACACGTCGTGGACCACGTAAACCATCGAGGTAAATGATATATGACCCAGGACCCACGCTTTGCCGCTATTGATATTGGTTCCAACAGTTTCCATTTAATCATTGCAACGGTAACGCGTGATGGTCAGTATCGTGTCTTGGGTCGTTATCGGCAAAAAGTTAGGCTCGCTGACGGCTTTGATAAACAGTTCAAAGTGAGTGATACCGCCATCCAACGCGGCCGCGAATGTCTTACTAGCTTTTCACGCTTACTAAAGGACATTCCGCCCCAACGCATTCGTTGTGTTGCCACTGCTACATTACGTAAAGCGGCAAATAGCGCCGAGTTATTGCGGCAGTTTGAAGATGCGTTACAACACCCCATTGATGTTATTTCTGGTGAGGATGAAGCGCGCCTAATCTATCAAGGCGCAACACAACAACTTCGTCACAGTAAAGAGCACGTCTTAGTTCTAGATATTGGGGGTGCCAGCACCGAAATAATTTCTGGGCAGGGTGTCGAACCGAAGCATTTAATCAGCTTAGATATGGGTTGCGTTACCTGGCAAAATCGCTATTTTGCCGATCAGTCGATTAGCGAAAACGTGTGCCAACAGGCTATCGATGCTGCGTTAGCAGAGCTTCAACCCCATGCGGAACCATTTATTCAATCCAGTAAACGCCGCGTATGTGGTACCTCAGGTATTTTTCGCACCTTGTATGATATGCGTAGCCGCGATCCTGACCAGCCGATGACGAGCAGATGGCTGCGCGATGTACTTCAAGCGGCCTGCCGATTAGGGCATGTGGATGCACTGAATAAGTTAGGGATCCGCCGTGACCGTCAAGCCGTATTTATCGGTGGCCTCTGTATCTTAATAGCACTCGTAGAAGGCTTAGGAATTACCGAAGTTGAAATTTCTGAAGGAGCATTGCGAGAGGGCTTGCTGGTCGACCTGCTCACCCAATCGCAATCATCATAGCGGTTAGCGTTGCTGTAACTGCTGCGCTGCGTACTTAGCAAAATAAGTTAAAATACCGTCAGCACCAGCGCGTTTAAAGCCTAGCAAGGACTCCATAATCACCGCGTCGCTCAACCAACCATTAGCAATCGCTGCTTGGATCATGGCGTACTCACCACTGACCTGGTAAGCAAATGTTGGCACGCGGAATGTCTCTTTCACACGGCGCACAACATCCAAATAAGGCATACCTGGCTTCACCATCACCATATCAGCACCTTCCTCGATATCTAACGCCACTTCATGGAGTGCTTCATCGCTATTGGCCGGATCCATCTGGTACGTCTTTTTATCGCCGCCTTTTAAGTTTCCTGCAGAACCAACAGCATCACGGAATGGACCATAAAATGCTGAGGCATACTTAGCGGAATAAGCCATGATTTGCACATTAACAAAGCCGTGCTCTTCGAGTGCTTCACGAATTGCACCGATACGACCATCCATCATGTCCGACGGTGCGACAATATCCGCACCCGCTTGCGCATGGGATAACGCTTGCCGTACTAAAGCTTCGGTCGTGATATCATTTTGCACATACCCATGTTCGTCAATGATGCCGTCTTGCCCGTGAGTGGTAAACGGATCCAACGCGACGTCGGTGATCACACCTAATTCTGGCACAGCGTCTTTAATCGCGCGTACTGCGCGTTGTGCTATTCCAT
Source organism: Pseudidiomarina indica (assembly GCA_029279945.1). Classification (GTDB taxonomy): domain Bacteria; phylum Pseudomonadota; class Gammaproteobacteria; order Enterobacterales; family Alteromonadaceae; genus Pseudidiomarina; species Pseudidiomarina indica_A. Next base: position 88,374 of record JAJUHK010000004.1, read on the forward strand.
TAGCATCCCATGCTGCTTCCGCAGTTAATGACTTGTCTTCAGCAGGTGTCACAGGGAATAACGCCACGGCCGGGATCCCGAGTGCCGCGATCTCTTTACATTCTTCCACTAACAAATCAATAGAAAGGCGCTCAACCCCTGGCATTGAAGGCACTTGCTCACGTTGCCCCTGACCAGGTAAAACGAACATCGGATAAATCAGATCAGCTGGGCTTAATTGATGTTCTGCCACGAGACGACGGCTAAACTCATGGCGGCGCACACGACGTAACCGCCGATACGGAAATTGACTGACATGCTGCATAAAATGTCCTTCGATTATTCAGATGGGCTTACTGCTGGTTGCTCAAGTTTCGTGATTACTCGAATTTGATCGCGGCCAGCAGCTTTCGCTCGATACAGTGCTTCATCAGCAACTGCAAGTAACTGTGTGGGTTGATCATAGACGTCAGCCGCAGCGACCGCAACACCAATACTAATAGTTATCCTTAGCGGGCCTTGATCCGTATCAAACTCATGCTGCCGCACTGCAGTTGCTAGCTTATAAGCTAATTCGCGAGCTCCTATTTCATCAGTATCGGGTAACAATACGGTGAATTCCTCACCCCCATAGCGATACAGTGAATCACTAGCACGCTGCAGGTTACGCTTCAACAACTGAGCAAGCTCTATCAGAACCTGATCACCCAGTAAGTGACCGTAGCGGTCGTTCAACGCTTTAAAGTGGTCAATATCGAGCATCATGACGGTCAATATCGAACCATTACGCTTGCAACGGCGGAACTCACGCTTAAACTCTTGATTCAAGTAACGGCGGTTGTACAGCCCCGTGAGACCATCCTCATTGCTGCGTTGTTCGAGCTCCTGATTCGCACGCTGCAATCGTACCATAACCTTTTCTAATTCTTCGGTACGCTGCGCCACCATGTCTTCGAGGTGGTAATTGAGTTGCTCTTGCAAGACAAGCTGCTGCTTACGGCTATCATTAAAACGAATGGCTAGCACCCAAGAAAGCAGCAAAACCTCAAGGGCCGAAGCCGCCATGATGGCATAACGCTGAATAAATACTGATTCAAAAAAGCCGAGGTATCCCAGCGCATTGATGCAGATCGAGGTTAATAGAGCACTCAGTGCTAACGTATAAATCCGTGCATAAATCATGCCTTTACGCCACAAAACGATACCGCAGCTAAGCATGTACAGCGACCCAACCACGGCCATCAGTAAGACGAATGGAATTAAAGTACCGTACGAGATAAAAATACTGAGTATGAAGGTAATACCGTACAACCACATGAACCGGCGCAGCCACGCGTGAATCTTGGGGCTTTGTGCCTTTGTTTGCAAAATTTCCGTAGACACTAAGGTGGCAAATAACATCATCGCCGCCCCAATCATGGTAACAATTCGATCTTGCAGCCACACTGAATTGGGCCATACGTATTGATACCCTAGACCGTCAAGCCCAGCAATAAGTAGCCCAATTAGTATGGTGTACATGGAGTAATTTAGAAAACTGATTTCTCGGGTCGTTAAAAAGTTAAATAGATTATAAATCGCCATACAGGCAAGCAAACCGAAATATAACCCAGCGATAATTACTTGGTTTTGATAAGCCAGCATAAAACCCACAGGTTCCCAAATCTCTAATGGGAATCGAAGCGAGCTTTCGGTGCGCACGCGTAGATAAATATCGTGTTCTGCATGACTCGGAATGGCGACCATAAAGTTTTTATTGTGAATGGGCCGCTCGTGGAATGGTAATTTATCGCCAAGATGCACATGCTCTAGCAACTGTTCGGCTTGCACAAAATAAATATCGATACTGTCAAGGAGCGGGTAGCCCAGGTACAGCACACGATCATGCTCTGCAGTAGGCACAGTGACGTGGAACCAATACGTTTCTTGCGTGTAACCAAACGATACACTCTCACCTGCGGGAATGGCTTGCCACGTTGCCGCAGGAATCAATCTGATATCTTCTAAGGTATCGTCAGCAGCAGCGGGCAGATAATGAATGATTGGCGTGACAACCTTAGCTGAAGCAGCCATTACCCCAGTGCCAAGCACGGCAATTACAAACAATAGCGCTAGCATTCGACATACATTATTGGCCATAGCGTCCCTATAACGAAAAAAAATCAATGCTGTTGCGCCATGTCAGCGCTGCGATATCCGCAACCTCTTGCTGTCTAAACTGTGCCAAAACCTTACCCACTTCCGGTAACAAATATGGTTCATTGTAGGCTGGCCGTGGGCGTATAGTGCGTGGCAGTAAATAAGGGGCGTCGGTTTCAACCAATAAACGAGCTGCTGGAATATCGTTCACCGCTTCTTGTAACTGTTGCCCTCGACGTTCATCGCACAGCCATCCAGTAATGCCTATATAACAACCAAGTTCGAGGTAACGTGCAAGCTCTTTCTTGCCACCAGTAAAACAGTGGGTCAACATTTTGGGAATATGGTCACGATAACGCTCAAGTAAATCACACTGTCGTTGTTGCGCATCACGTTCGTGCAAGTAGACGGGGAGTTCTAACTCAGCTGCTAATTGCAGTTGTGCTTCAAACACCTGTAATTGAATGTCTGGCGGTGAAAAATTACGATTAAAATCAAGCCCACATTCGCCAATAGCGACCACTTGCGGATGTGCTGCAAGCTGTCGCAACTGCTCAATAAAATCAACAGGCGCTGTAGCTGCATCATGAGGGTGAATACCTACGGTAGCCACTAAATGCTGCGGAAACTGCTCACACAAGGCAATAGCTTGAGCACTTTCACGCAAATTGGTGCCAATCACCAACTGCCGTTCCACTCCTGCGGCTACGGCACGTTGAATAACTCCATCAATATCGCGATAGAGCTTAGGATTGGTTAAATTGACACCACAATCAAACCATCGCATTACTTAATACGTCGAACTCGCGTACGCGCGTTTAGGTCGGTACGACCCAAATAGTAAGCACTTAGTGCACCGCGCTCGATAAAATAGTTCGCTTTCGGGTCAAATGGGAAACCTTCACTGCTTGTTTGCTGCCACACTTGGCCATCGCTAGTCTCAATTTGCAATAACCCACGCATATCTTTGGAATACCGCACCACCGTAATAGCAATACGACTTGGGGCGTTATCAGCGTCCGTGGTATCGGCAACATGCTCACGACCAAACTCTGCAACTGCTGATGATGCCGCAGCTGTATCTGCCTGTGTTGGCGCTGGACCTTGATAGGCAACTGCTTTGCCAGCTGCAAGATTATCGAAGCACACCAACCGCTCAAGCGGATTTTTAATTTGGGCACAGTACCCAAGTTGTTCTTCGACCGATTGCGCATTGGCGGCAGTACTACCTAACAACAGGTACATAGGTAGTAAGCCAACCATCAACGACTGCTTTTTCATAATATTATCCCTGCGGTTGTTCTGATGTTGATTCAGGTGAATATAGACCTGCAATGAGCAAGCCAAGTTCAAATAAAAGACACATGGGTACTGCTAACAAAGTTTGCGAGATCACATCAGGTGGAGTTAGCAACATTCCCACGACAAAGGCACCGACGATAATATATGGTCGCTTAGCTCGCAAGGCTGCCACTGAGGTAACGCCAGTCCAGACCAGCAAAATAATGGCTATCGGGGTTTCAAATGCGATCCCAAACGCAACAAAAATGGTCAGTACAAAATCCAAATAAGCAGAGATATCAGTCGCCACCAATACACCTTCGGGCGCTGCTTTCACAAAGAAATTTAACGCGATCGGTAAGACGACAAAGTAAGCAAATGCCGCACCTGCATAAAATAACAACGTACTACTAAGCAGCAATGGCCATACCAACCGCTTTTCACGGCGATACAAGCCCGGTGCAATAAATGCCCAAAGCTGCCAGAGTAGATAAGGGACTGCAATGGCAAGGGCGACCACAAAGGCTAATTTAAACGGTGTAAAAAACGGGGTGGCCACATCGGTGGCAATCATGGTAGCACCCTGTGGCAGACTCGACAGCAAGGGTTTGGCTAGGAGCTCATAGAGATCATCAGCAAAGATTGCCGTACCAATGAATACTAATCCAATCGCCACCACGCTGCGTAAAATTCGGCGACGAAACTCAAGCAGGTGGTCGAGTAAGGGTGATTCATGACTCATAAGTATCGCTATCGCCCTTTGGTTTATTCACTGTCGGTTGATTAGACTTGGCATAAGGGCGTTGAACTTGCTCGGCAGCACCACGCAATTCAGCAATAGAACGTTGTAACTCAGGTGGTAAGTTATCCATTCCCAGCTCTTCTGCCTTGCGTAGATGCTCGTGCAACTCTTTAACGCGCAACTCGTGATTAAGTTCACTCTGCACTTGGCTGGTGAATTGACGCACAGCTCGCACACCACGTTGCAGCGCTCGCAAGGCGCCAGGTAGTCGTTCTGGACCAACAACCACTAATGCCAACAAAGCGCAAACAACGAGCTCCCAAAAGCCAATATCAAACATGATTAGTCACTATGTTGTTTCGACTCGGCTGACTCTTTTTTTTGCGTTAACTCTGGTGCGTCTTTTGTAGCCGGTTCGGACTCATCAGAGACGGCTTTTTTAAAGCCTTTCACCGCTGACCCTAAATCACTACCAATACTACGCAACCGTTTGGTTCCAAACAGCAGCACCACAATGACTAATACAATAAGTAATTGCCAAATACTAATTCCACCCATGTCATTACCTCGTTACTTAATTCTCGCTCGGTACCACAAACCAACGCCGCAAAGTACCGTTGCCCCTGCTGCTAATGCAACCAACCAAGTGGGCTGGCGTGCGACAAATAAAATCGTAGTACTTAATAATAATGCACCGCTAACAACAGCTAATGCTATCGTCCTAAGCTGTTGCTGTTGGTTATTACGAATGACTGTCAACAAACGCTGCTGCTGCTCCATATGAGCCCGATGGTTGCGTAGCACATCGTAAAGTAAATTGGGCATTTCTGGCAGTTTTTCGCCCCAAAATGGTGCATTTTCTTTAATTGATCGTACCACCGCGCGCCAACCTAATTGCTCTTGCATCCACCGTTCTAAAAACGGCTTAGCGGTTTTCCATAAGTCCAGCTGCGGATAAAGAGTACGCCCCAAGCCTTCCACGTACAATAGAGTTTTTTGCAATAATACCAGTTGCGGTTGTACTTCCATTTCAAAGCGACGGGCGGTGTTAAATAAATGCACCAACACATGGCCAAACGAGATTTCAGCGAGCGGTTTATTAAAAATAGGCTCACACACTGTGCGAATTGCCGATTCAAACTCTTCCACGTTTATGTGTGCAGGTACCCAACCGGAATCAACGTGTAGCTCAGCAACTTTGCGATAATCACGGTTAAAAAATGCAAGAAAGTTTTCTGCTAAATAGCGTTTATCATCGCGATTTAAGGTGCCGACAATACCAAAGTCGATACCTAAATAGCTTGGGTCACTCGGATTTTCTCGGGATACGAAAATGTTGCCAGGATGCATGTCAGCGTGGAAAAAACTGTCACGGAAGACTTGGGTGAAAAAGACTTCCACCCCCCGTTCCGCCAGTAATTTCATATTCACACCAAGCTCGGTTAACGTCTCTACATCGCTGACTGGAATTCCATCAATGCGCTCCATCACCATCACATTGTGACGGCCATAATCGCTGTAGACTTTCGGAATGTACAATAATGGTGAGTTGTCAAAGTTACGTCGAAGCTGAATCGCATTACCAGCTTCACGTAGCAAATCCAACTCATCAAGTAGTGTTTTTCGGTACTCGTTCACCACTTCTTCAGGTTTAAGGCGCCGACCGTCGGGTAAATGACGTGCAATCACTCGTGCTAACGTTTCCATTAACCGTAGATCAGCATCAATCGCGGCACGGATATCAGGACGGATAACCTTAATCACCACGGCAGTGCCTGCATCGGGGCCACTTTTTAAGGTAGCGGTGTGTACTTGCGCGATTGAGGCAGACGCTAGCGGTTGTACGGAAAAATCAGCAAAAACTTCAGCGATATCGCGCACCCCTAGTGCCTGCTCAATCAACTGTTGTGCTTGCTCACCGGGGAAAGCTTTGACTTTGTCTTGCAACATCGCCAATTCGTTGGCAATATCTGCGGGCAATAAATCGCGACGAGTGGACAGCATCTGGCCGAGTTTAATCCACACTGGACCGAGTGATTCTAATGCTAAGCGCAATCGGGTACCGGGGGCTTTATCACGATGCTGATTGCGGATCCAAAATAAGCCAAAACGCCCGGCTCTTAACGTCCAAGGTAACCAGCGCGCAGGAACAATTTCATCCAAGCCATAGCTGAGGAAGGTTCGAGTGATTTGATACACACGACGAATGCGTTGACTCACGATATATTTCCTTTCCAGCTAGTTGCCCGCACTGTTTGCAGGTCACGCTCCATGCGGTCACAGCGCGCTCGCAGCTGTTGAATCTGTTGCTGAAATAATTCAAATTCCGCACGACTGACCAATATTTGCTTTTCTTCAATCAGGACATCACGAACCCAAGCTTGTTGATCAGCTAAGGTCTGTTCCAGCCATTTCCGACCGCGCTGGAACGCTTGGCTTAAAAAGTATGCCGGCACATCGCCAATTCGCTGCGATAGTTGCTCTTCCCAATCAATATCAAGCTCGGTAAATAATCGGCTTAGGCGCTGCGCCAACATGGGATCACCTTCAATGTCCAGCGCCCCAGCCTTAATCAAGCGCGTAATATTTGCCGTATCGCGCAGCTCTGGTAACACTGCGAGCCGAGTGATGATATGGCAATCAACAGCATCATTATCGACCCAACTCATCAAGATGCGATCAGCCACAACAGTCACCGTCAACGGTTGACCCAATTCACTGAGGGTAACTCGCACGCGGGTATCTGCCAACTGCTGTAAGCGTTCAGCTGAACTATCGTCGAGGCTAATAATATGGTTTGTAAAACCCTCGACCACTATGGTGGGGAGAACGCGCCAAACCATTAGAATTTGAATCCTCGATGTAGCGCAACAATCCCGCCAGTCAAATTATCGTAGGTCACCATGTCGTAACCAGCTTGTTCCATCATCCCCTTCAATGTTTCCTGATCGGGGTGCATCCGAATCGACTCTGCCAAGTATTGATAACTATCGGCATCACCAGCAACGATTTGCCCCATTTTCGGTAACACCTTGAATGAGTAAAAATCATACGCTTGGTTGAGTAACGGCTGAATCGGCTTGGAAAACTCTAAAACCAGTAACCGGCCACCTGGCTTTAACACGCGAAACATGGATTCCAACGCCCGCTGTTTATCGGTCACATTCCGTAAACCAAAGGCTATGGTAATGATGTCAAAACTATCATCAGCGAATGGTAATTCTTCAGCGTTAGCTTGCACGTAGCGCACATTACCCACGATACCACGATTACGCAGTTTATCGCGCCCAACTTCTAGCATAGCGCTGTTAATATCAGCCAATACCACTTCACCGGTAGGACCAACTCGGCGCGAGAATTGCGCCGTTAAATCACCGGTACCACCGGCAATATCGAGCACCCGCATACCACTTCTAACACCACTACAATCAATGGTATAGCGCTTCCACAAGCGATGAATCCCAAACGACATTAAATCATTCATGACATCGTATTTTTGCGCCACTGAGTGGAACACGTTAGCGACCATATGTTGCTTTTCCGACTTAGCAACCTGTTTGTACCCGAAATCTATTGTTTCTTGATTGGAGTCTTTCATGATTAAACCTTTTAATGCATCTGCCATTAGTGTACTACGAAATCACACTTGCGCGTAGTGATCACGTCGAGGTAACCAACGTTCGATCAATGCTTCGGCAGTTTGTGGATAGTGCTCCCACAGACGCAATGCTAGCTGATGCGCGGTAGCCACCAAGTCGCCATGCTTAGTTAAGTCCGCCACCTTCATTTCAGCGATACCCGTTTGCCGTTGTCCCAACAATTCACCGGGACCGCGCAATTCCAAATCACGCTGGGCAATCACAAATCCGTCATTGCTTTCCCGCAACACTGCTAACCGCTGCATAGCAGTTTTTGAAAGCGGCGCATGATACAACAGGACACAGTGACTCGCGGTAGCACCTCTACCAACGCGCCCACGCAACTGGTGCAGTTGCGCTAAACCGAGGCGCTCGGGGTTCTCAATGATCATTAAACTGGCATTAGGAACATCAACACCAACCTCAATTACTGTCGTCGCGACCAACAAATCTAACTCATGCGCTTTAAACGCCTGCATGACTGCTTCTTTTTCTGTACTTTTCAGCCGTCCATGCACCAAGCCAATCCGTAGTTCAGGTAACATCTGCTGTAATTGTTGAGCGGTATCTTCTGCCGCCTGACATTGCAACACCTCTGACTCTTCAATGAGCGTACAGACCCAGTACGCTTGCGAGCCCTGCTCACGACACACATGAAGCACCCTCTCGATAACATCTGCCCGGCGGGTATCAGGTATGGCTACGGTAGTCACTGGCGTGCGGCCGGGGGGCAGTTCATCAATGATAGACGTAGCTAAATCGGCATAGGCTGTCATCGCTAATGTGCGTGGAATGGGGGTTGCAGTCATAATCAATTGATGCGGTTGGTAACCTTGGGTCACGCCTTTTTGCCGTAACTCAAGCCGCTGGTGAACACCAAAGCGGTGCTGCTCATCGATAATCACTAATGCCAAACGGTGGTATTCCACATCCGCTTGAAATAAAGCGTGGGTACCCACGACCACTTGGATCTGCCCAGCTTTTAATTGGTTTAAGGTTTCGAGTCTATCTTTCGCGCGTTGCTTGCCAGCGAGCCAACCGACTTGGATCCCAAGTGGTTCAAACCATTGTCCGAATGTCAGCGCATGTTGCTCTGCTAAAATTTCAGTGGGTGCCATAATGGCCACTTGAAACCCGTGGCCAACGGCAGTGAGTGCGGCTAAAGCGGCAACCAAAGTTTTACCTGACCCGACATCCCCCTGCACTAGCCGCATCATGGGATAATCGCGTGTGAGATCCTGCTGAATTTCGGTGGTTACACGCTGCTGCGCAGCGGTGGGGGTAAAGGGCAGCTGCGCTAAAAACTGCTGTTGTAAAGAACAATTTATGGGCATCGGGTAGGCTCGATGGGCCTGTTTTACCGCTCGTAGTTTCAATAAGCTCAGTTGATGCGCCAACAGCTCTTCAGTAGCTAAACGCTTTTGCGCAGGGTGAGTCCCATCCAATAACTGCGCTTGATTCACATCCACTGGCGGCCGGTGCAATAACCGAATAGCAGCCACCAAACTCATCCCTTCCGGCTGTAACGCAGGAGGTAACAACTCCGCTATCGTTTGCTCATTCAAGTAAGTTAGCGCTTGCTCACTGAGCTTGCGCAATGTCGCCTGATGAACTCCCTCAGTGGCTGGATAAACAGGTGTTAAGGTGTCATCGAGATTAATTTCGGCCCCTGGTTTGAGGATTTTATATTCAGGGTGAATCATATCCGGACCCTGCAATCCGGACCGCACCTCACCAAACAGTTGCAACCGGGTACCAGCTGCAAGTTGTTTGAGTTGTGCAGCAGAGAATTGAAAAAAGACCACGTTCAAAACGCCGGTGTCATCACGCACGCGCACTTTTAATAACCGCCGACGGCCATAGCTAATCTCGCTACTAACTACCTCGGCGATTACGGTCGCACTGGTGCCCGGCACTAAAGTGGCGATAGGATATACCCGAGAACGATCTTCATAACGCAGCGGTAGGTGGAACAATACATCTTGTACCGACACCAACCCCAACTTACCAAGTCGCTCTGCGAGCTTGTCGCCAACGCCTTTTAAGGTCGTGATAGGTATTCGATGTAAGCTACCAGTGGTCATGGTTTCGCGCTCCGTATTTGCTCCCACCAACGCGCATCCGCATTTATTTCGCCCTGCTCGTTTAACGGTGGATATGGAATATTGTTTAAGCGACACAACCGCGCAAAAATGGGATGGCCGCCTTCAAACAGTACCCGTTGCCGTTCTATTTCGGACAACGTTGGACGTTGATAGTAACCCGCAGCCTCACGCTGACGCTGTGCCTCATACAAAATCACCGCTGCTGCTACCGACACATTTAACGACTCGGCCATACCCACCATCGGAACTTTAATATGGTAATCAGCGGCGGCAATTGCTGCAGGAGTAACACCACGGCGTTCTTGTCCCAAAATAATCACCGTTGGTTTGGTGTAATCCACACTCCGAAAATCCACTGCTTCTGGAGACAAGTGGGTAACCAAAACCTGTTGATCTTGTGCACGAAAATGTTCAAGTGCTGGCTCTAAGCCATCATGATGAATGACTTTGACCCATTTCTCACTGCCTACTGCAGCACCTCGACTAAGACGAAATTGTTCGTCGTACCAGACCGCATGCACTTCGTGCAAGCCGACTGCGTCAGCCGTCCGCACTAAGGCGTTCAGATTATGATTTTTATGGACACTTTCTAAACATAACGTAAGATCTGGCTGTCGTTGATCCAATAGCTGAGAGATTCGTGCAAAACGCTCCGGCGACATGATGAATTCCAACACACTCCAATGATAAATTAAGGCAAGTATAACGGCATGCGTAAGTTAACCCTAGTGTTTGAACACCCTGATTTCTATATCATCGATAAACCAACAGGAGCGCCAATGCATGCCAATGACAACGAAAAAAGCGTCGTGCACCAGCTCAGTGCGCAGTTGAACGAACCGCTATGGCCGGTTCATCGGCTCGATACTCCCACTTCTGGGGCGCTCATGGTGGCACGTAGCGCCGCTGCAGCTGCCGCACTTGGCCACTTATTCGAACACCAACAAATCACGAAATACTATCTTGCTATTGCCGCTGGCAAACCAAAAAAGAAGCAAGGCACCATTCGTGGTGATATGCAAAAAATACGACGTGGCAATTGGCGCTTATTGCACCAATACGATAACCCAGCGGTGACCCACTTCATCAGTTATTCACTGATTCCTGGCTATCGTTATTATGTGCTAAACCCGGTAACTGGACGCACCCATCAATTGCGTGTTGCACTAAAAAGTTTAGGTACCCCAATTTGTGGTGATGACCGCTACGGTGGCGAGCCTATGGAGCATTTACACTTACACGCTTGGCGTCTGCAATTTGTCTATCTCGAGCAATGCTTCGATATTTCTGTACCATGGCCTCAGTACGGCCTGTTCATTGAATTACCTGAATACATAGCAATTCCCAAAAAATAGCGGCATACTCAAAGCAGTAGTGTTCACAAATTGTCCGACTGCAACAAGGGAATTACTATGGTTAAACTTTCTATCCAACGCTTAGCATTATTCGCAGCAGCGAGCCTGCTCACGACGACGGCCTATGCGCAGACACCTGTCTCCATCAGTGCCGAACTTGAGCAAAAGGTGATTGACTGGCGCCGTGACATTCACCAGCATCCAGAGCTAGGGAATCGTGAATTTCGTACAGCTAAATTGGTTGCTGAACACCTCGAAAAACTAGGTTTAGAGGTTGAAACCGGTATTGCCTATACCGGTGTGGTCGGATTTCTAAAAGGTAGTAAGCCCGGCCCTACCGTTGCATTACGAGCCGACATGGATGCCTTACCAGTAACAGAACGTACCGATGTTTCCTTTGCATCTAAGGTGGTAACAGAATATCGCGGTAAAGAAGTTGGTGTGATGCACGCTTGCGGCCATGATATTCACGTAGCGATGTTGATGGGTGCCGCAGAACAGCTCGCCGCCATGCGTGATGAACTAGCTGGCAATGTACTGTTTATCTTCCAACCAGCCGAAGAAGGGGCTCCTCCTGGTGAGGAAGGTGGTGCCGAACTCATGCTAAAAGAAGGTATTTTCAACAAATACAAACCAGAAGCGGTATTTGGCATTCACGTCTGGTCAGCAGGGAACACTGGCTATATTGGTTATCGTGAAGGCCCACTCATGGCGTCTTCCGATCGCTTTGAAATTTTTGTCAAAGGCAGACAAACGCACGGTTCACGCCCTTGGGCAGGAATCGACCCCATCGTTGCAGCGGGGCAAATTATTACCAATACCCAAAGCATCGTAGCGCGCCAAATTGACATTTCCAAAGCGCCAGCGGTTATTAGTTTTGGTGTTGTGGAAGGTGGTGTACGGAATAACATTATTCCCGATCAAGTGTATCTAGAAGGCACTATCCGAAACTTTGATATGGATAATCGGGCGAAAATCTTTAAGCATTTGGCCACCACCGCTGAAATGACTGCAAAAGCCTCAGGTGCTGAAGCTGATGTCCATATTCATGAGGGGTACCCAGTGACAATCAATAACCCAGAACTCACTCGAAAAATGCTGCCTACCATGCAGCGTGTAGCGGGTGCCGACAAAGTACTCGTCGGTGATTTGGTTACAGGTGCGGAAGACTTCTCATTTTATGCGTTAGAAGTACCTGGACTGTTTGTCTTTTTAGGTGTCACCCCACCAGAGCAAGACGCACTCAAAGCACCAAGCAACCATTCGCCATATTTCTACGCCGATGAAGCTGCCTTTAAAACGGGCACTGAACTATTCATCAACTGGGTATTAGATTACGCCAATACCAGCAAATAAGTGGTCGTTGACGCCCATCCAATATGGGCGGGCGTCATTGTTACCGCGCTCTTAGTGTTTCGCTAATAATTCTCGAATGACTTTCTTATCAATTTTACCAACACTCGTGCGTGGTATTTCAGCCACTACCTTAACGGAATCTGGAATGGCCCATTTCTCGATCAACCCTTGCGCTACATAGGTTTGCATGTGCTCAACAATGTCCTCGTAGCTGACGTCAGCGCCAGAACGAAGGGTCACAATTGCATGTGGACGTTCGCCCCAAGCATCGTCGGGTAACCCTACCACTGCAGCAAGTTCAACTGCGGGGTGTTGGCTAATCAAATTTTCGATATCTAGTGACGATACCCACTCACCGCCAGTTTTAATCACATCTTTTATCCGATCGCGGATCTGTAATGTAAATGATTCATCAATAGTGCCAACATCACCGGTGCGCATCCAGCCACCTTCCCATAATTCGTCACTTTGCTCTGGGGCATGGAGATACCCTTGTGTAAGCCATGGAGTGCGTACGACAACTTCACCCAGACTTTCACCATCATGGGGTAGGAAGCGGCCATTCTCATCAATGATACGCATGTTTACCAACGGCACTGGGCGACCAGTTTTGGTGCGTAACGCCACTTGTTCTTCAGTACTCAACTCAGCTGCATTCACTGGCATCCAGGTCGTGCTTAGGAGCGGGCAAGTTTCCGACATACCATAACCGGTATAGATTTCGATACCACGTGCTAACGCAGCTTGCGCTAAGCCTGCCGTCAGTGCACTACCACCGATCAATACCTGCCAGCCACTTAAATCAATAGCTTTCGCTTGTTCGCTACTTAAAATCATCTGCAAGATTGTGGGTACGCAGTGCGAGAAAGTCACTTTTTCAGTGACAAAGAGTTTTAGCAAAGTAGCGGGTTCATAACGCCCCGGATACACCTGTTTAATCCCCAGCATAGTCGCAGCGTACGGCACTCCCCATGCGTGCACGTGGAACATCGGGGTAATCGGCATATACACGCTGGCAACATGCATCAACTGCATATTCTTATTGATCGACATAGTAGCAGCCAATGCCATGGTATGGAGGACTAACTGACGATGTGAAAAATACACCCCTTTGGGCTTACCTGTGGTGCCGGTGGTGTAGAACATGGTAGCGACTGCATTTTCATCAAAATCAGGGAAGTCAAAGTCACTATCTGCCTGCTGCAATAAACTTTCGTACTCACCTAACGTGGCTAATGGAGCTGCCGGTGGTGTCTCAGCATCACTCAGTTGGATATAACCAGTCACGGTAGTGAGTTCGCCTTGCAGCTTCGCAAGAAGCGGCAGAAAATCATCGTGCGCCAACACCAGTTTATCTTCCGCATGATTCATTGTGTAGACGATTTGTTCGGGTGCTAGACGCACGTTTACCGTATGTAATACTGCACCAATCATGGGAATGGCAAAGAAGCATTCTAAATAACGCGGCGTATCCCAATCGAGTACGGCCACCACATCACCAGCTTTCACTCCAGCAGCTGTCAACATGGACGCGAGCCGATGGACGCGTTCAATAAATTCAGGATAACGATAGCGCCGACCGTTGTTGCCACCAACGATTTCGTTATCGCCTGCGTAACGTTCGCTCGAGAGTAATAATTGCTTAATGAGCAGTGGAAACTGATAGGCTTCATCAGCTGGCTTTAGAACTTTCACAGACATGGCGAGTTCCTTAGGTTCTGAATAATTATTGGTGGGCTATTACGTCGCCCACTTCTCATCTTTAGTGAATGCTACTGTGAGCCACCAGCGAAACCCAAGCGGGCGTATTTTTTCAAAAATTTGCTCGCGGATTTCATCTTGGCGTAATAGGGTGACGGTATAATCATCCTCGCGCACAACAAAATCGATTTCTAAAAATACCGTTCGCCCGACTTTTTGAATACGTACTACGGCTGCTTCGAAATTATTGTCTTCCTTAATTTGCTGAACCATAAGGTTCAACTTCTTCACCATTTTTCCTTTCGGTTGGAACCCAATGAGTTCCTTGGCACTTTGGATAAGACCACGCAATGGTGTTGCAATAAATGCCATGGATGCAATCAGCACTAATAATGGGTCAATATAAGGTACCCAATGCTTTAAGTCGATCCACCACAACCCTAATGCTATGAGAAATCCGATAAAGATACCACCACTTAGCATAGTGTCGAGAAACCACTCATGCTGCTCAGACTTCACTAAATCTGATTGCAGGTTGTTGGCAGCGTGCTTGAAATAAATATAGATGCCAGAGCACACCAACGTGGAAAACACTGAATAGACTAATGCCACTCCTAGGTTAACGTCACTCCCCCCTTGTACCAGTTCCAGTGCAGCACTAAATGCTGAGACCAAACAGAGTACAATCAACGTGAGATATTTTATCCCAACCAAAAATGGTTCAATGGCGCTTTTGCCGTAAGGGAAGGACGGATTATCCTCAGTATTAACGCTGCGCAGCGCCATTAGGGATAAATAAGACAACAGCAGGCTGATACCTGAATACAAGCCATCAAATAACACCACTGCTGAGCGGGTTAACAACCCCACCACAATACCTGACACCGTAAAAAACAATGATGCTAATACGGAAAAAGACAGCAATTGGCGTTCCAGCTCAGGATCTAATTGTCGATGCTGCATAAGTTTTTGGTCCATAAGGGATGTTACCTACTATAGTGCATATGATTTCACCCTGCCTAGTCAATACAAAAATCCAATGCTTGCACCTTAGAATAAAGACATATACACTTCTGGACGTCTAAAAAATATCACTGAGGTATGCTTTCCATGACACAACCAGCAAGTGCCAAAGCGCTTCTGCCACTTGGCCTCTTTCTTGCGCTATTTCTTGGCACTGGAATCTATTTTCAGTTGTCTGGCGTGGATTTTGCTTTCTACCAGCTTCCTAGCCCTGTTGCTATTTTACCTGCAATTATGATGGCGGTTTTACTGAGTAAGGAAACGTTGAATGACAGCATTAATACCTTCGTGAAAGGGGTTGGCGACAGTAATATCATTACCATGTGTATGATTTATTTATTGGCTGGCGCGTTCTCTACAGTTGCAGCGGCAACAGGCGGGGTTGATGCTATGGTGTCCTTAGGATTACAAATCATCCCACCACAACTACTATTGCCGGGTATTTTCGTTATTGCAGCCGTGATCTCCACCGCGATGGGCACCTCCATGGGTACTTTAGCAGCGTTAGCACCTGTTGCGCTTGGGTTAGGGCAAGCCGCTGGGATTGATTTGGCGGTACTCGCCGGCGTGCTCGTTGGTGGAGCCATGTTTGGTGATAACTTGTCGTTTATTTCAGATACCACCATTGCTGCTACTCGTACGCAAGGCTGTGAGATGCGCGATAAATTCAAAGCAAACCTTAAAATTGCCGCACCTGCCGCCGTGCTTACATTAATCTGGCTCACCACCTATGACAGCGGCACCAGCACAATTGCGGCACCTAGCGCGAATTTGTGGCTTAGCCTGCCGTACTTTTTGATCATCGCGCTGGCACTGTTAGGATTGAATGTTTTTGCAGTACTTGGCTTAGGGATTTTGATTGCCGCGCTGTTTGGCTTAGTGTTTAGTGATTATCACGTTAGCACCTTAAGTTCTGATATCTATACGGGCTTCACCAGTATGCAGGAAATCTTCCTATTATCATTACTCATTGGTGGATTATCAGCGCTGATCCGCCAACAAGGTGGTTTACAATATCTGGCCAACACTGTCAGCAACACCAGCAAACGCTTATTTAAGCAACCGCAGCAACGAGCTGCTGTAGGAATTGCCGCGCTCACCAGTTTAACCAACGTCGCCGTCGCTAATAACACGGTGTCGATTATTCTAACGGGTGAAGTCGCCAAGCAGCTTGCTAGCGAAGGCAATTTAGCACCTCGACAAAGTGCCAGTTTACTGGATGTGTTTGCGTGTGTGGTGCAAGGCATTTTGCCTTATGGTGCGCAGGCGCTACTGCTTGGAGCAAGTTTTGGAATCTCGCCACTATCAGTAAGTTTGCATACCAGCTACTGCTTTATCTTGGCCGGTGTCGCTGGTGCAATGATTATCTGGCGTAAACCACTAGAAGCAGCTCACGCCAGTGTCGTGACTCATTAGTTGGTGCTGGGCAGTTCCATCACTCCATCTATTTCAATTTGCGCGCCTTTTGGTAGAGCTTTCACGCCAATTGCGGCGCGCGCAGGGTAAGGTGCTGCAAAATACTCAGCCATCACTTCATTGACAATCGGGAAGTTGCCCAAGTCGGTTAGGTAAATCTGTACTTTCACCATATCCTGTAATTCACCACCAGCGGCCTCGCACACAGCGCTTAAGTTGTTGAACACTTGCACCGCCTGCTCGCGGAAATCGTCACTCACCATCTCCATGGTTGCTGGCACCAATGGGATCTGGCCCGACAAATACACGGTAGTACCAATTTTGACCGCTTGTGAATAGGTGCCTATCGCCGCTGGTGCTTGTTCGGTATTAATAATTACTTTTGCCATAGTGTTACTTCCTTAACCGCCACACGCGCTGCACATTCGGCATTTTTCGAATATGCCGAATCACATCGGCGAGCTGCTTTCTATCTCGTACAAACAATGCGACATCAATGTAATAAATATTCGCATCGACTTCTTCAGTTTTTAGCCCATGAATATTACAACCGGTGCTTGAAATAGAGGCTGTTAATTTTGCTAACGCACCCTGATGGTTAACAATCTCGACCCGCACTTCACTAATAAACTCAGCTTCACTATTCGGCTCCCATTGTACTGGGAAATAGCGGCCCGGCTCATCTTCATGACCACGCACATTCTTACATTCTTTACGGTGGACCACTAACCCTTTGCCTGGGCTAACATGGGTAATAATATCGTCACCTGGAATTGGGCGGCAACATTTTGCAAAGCTGACTAATAGTCCTTCTGCCCCACGAATCGACAAGGTCGTTTTATTCGCCCCTGCCGATTGGTCATCATTGAGCTGAGAGAACTCACCTAACAGGCGTTTGGCGATGGCGATGGACATCATGTTCCCCAGCCCGATCTCGCGTAGCAAGTTAGGTACATCTTTGAGCTTCACTTCTTTTAGTACCCGGGCAAAATCTTCGGCTGGAATATCATCGAAATTGACTGGCCCAAGTGCGGCGCGAAGTAAGCGTTCACCAAGCTGCTCGGCTTCACGTGATTCCTGCCCTTTCAAATACTGGCGAATCTTAGCGCGCGCTTTGGCGGTCACCGCAAAATTCAACCACGCAATATTGGGGCGTGACCCAGGCGCAGTTTTGATTTCAACGGTTTGCCCAGTCTCGAGTGGCTTGGACAACGATGACACCCGATGATTAATGCGTGCGCCAATACAGGTGTTACCAATATCCGTATGTACCGCATAAGCAAAGTCGACAGGGGTTGCGCCTTGCGGTAATTCAATAATGCGCCCCTCTGGCGTAAACACGTAAATTTCTTCTGGGAACAGCTCAGACTTAACGTTCTCAATAAACTCCACCGTATTCCCAGTGCTTTGTTGCAGCTCCAACAAGCTTTGCATCCAGCGGCGGGCACGTACTTGCGCTGTCGTACCTGTGCTTTCATCTGTTTTATAGAGCCAATGCGCCGCAACTCCGCGGTCCGCCATCAGGTTCATTTCTTCGGTACGAATTTGCACTTCCACCGGTATACCATGCGGCCCTTTTAAACTCGTATGCAGCGACTGATAGCCATTTGATTTAGGGATGGCGATATAATCTTTAAACCGTGTTTCTATAGGTTTATATAGGTTATGTAGCGCGCCTAACACGCGATAGCAGGTATCGAGCTCATCCACGATCACCCGAAACGCATAGATATCCATCACCTGTTCAAACTTCAGCTCTTTTTGCTTCATCTTCTGATAAATGCTGTACAGGTGCTTCTCACGCCCAATCACTCGGGCTTTGATACCTACATCTTTCAGCCGCTTTTCAATCTCAGACTGAACACGTTCGACCAACTCACGGCGATTGCCACGCGCTTTTTTAACTTCTGATTCAAGCAGTTTTGCCCGCCACGGATGCAGCGCATGAAAACCCAACAATTCAAGTTCATTTTTAATATCATGGATACCAAGGCGGTGGGCTAGCGGGGCATAAATTTCAAGGGTTTCACGGGCAATGCGGCGGCGTTTATCGGGGCGTAAATGGCTGATGGTGCGCATGTTATGGGTTCGATCAGCTAATTTAATCAGGATAACCCGAATATCCTGAACCATCGCCATGATCATCTTGCGGAAGTTCTCGGTTTGCATTTCCTCTTTCGAGTTAAATTGCAACTTATCGAGTTTAGAGACACCCTCAACTAAATCCGCCACCGTTGAACCAAATTGTTCGGCGAGATCTTCTTGCGTGTATTGGGTATCTTCAATAACATCATGTAGCAGAGCTGCCATGATGGTTTCGTGATCAAGGCGCATATCTGCCAGCAAGCTGGCCACTGCAACCGGATGGGTAATATATGGTTCACCGCTATGGCGTTTTTGGTGTTTGTGACCGTCAGCAGCAAGTTTGTATGCCGCAGCAGCGAGTTCCACCTGTTCCGGTGGTAAATACTCGCTTAACTGTTGACGAAGGCCTTCAAACAAATACACCCGTCTTACTCAAGCCCACGAAGTACATCAACTGCGGCCAATTCTTTGGCGTCTTTTTGCGCCATTTCTTGGCGCTCTTCCGCATCTAAGCGTTCTGCATCAATATGACCAGCCTCAATTTCACGCAACGCTACAACGGTTGGTTTCTCATTATTTTTCCACAGAACTAAAGGTTCTTTACCTTGATTTGCCAGTTGACGAGCACGGCGTGCTGCCACCAACACTAAGTCAAAGCGATTGCCAATTCGCTCTACAGCTTCTTCCACAGTTACGCGAGCCATCGATTACTCCAATAAAATGTGCCAAATGGGTCAAGAATTATACGGATTTAGCCGTCATTCGCCAAGAGATCTTTAAGTTTAACGGCATGGCGCACTTGCTGCAAGGGCACCCGCAACCGCTGGGCAAACACAATATGCTCGAGTTGTGCCAATGTTTGCTCAAATTTATCGTTTACGAGTAGGTAATCAAATTCATGATAATGCGACATCTCAGCCTGTGCTTGAGCCATCCGCGCATGAATAACCTCTTCACTATCTTGGCCACGTAACCGCAGCCGCTCTGCTAATACGTCGAGGCTGGGCGGCATTATAAAAATTGATTGCACTTCTGGGTGTGCGGCACGCACTTGCCGTGCACCTTGCCAATCAATATCCAAAAACACGTCGATCCCTTGCGCCAAGGTCTGCTCAATATAGGTTCGCGATGTGCCGTAATAGTTACCGAATACTTGTGCCCATTCATAAAACTCGTTAGCAGCAATTTTCCGCTGAAATTCGGCTTCGGTAAGGAAGTGGTAATGCACACCGTCAACCTCACCAGGACGTGGTGCACGCGTTGTGCACGAGACCGACACTTGCATACTATCTTGCGAATGACGTTCAAGTAACGCACGAATTAAACTCGACTTGCCTGCGCCACTTGGTGCAGCCAAAATAAATAAATTGCCGGTTGCGATTGATGTTGTCATGAATTTTTACAGAGTTTTGCTTGCTAATAACAGCAAAGCATAGCATGTTGGATAACCAAATAACTAGAGTGGAGAATGGAGATGACCACAGGCTGGATTATTCTTATTGTTGTAGCAGTTATCGTTATTTACATCATTAGCGTCTATAACAAGCTGGTACGCCTGAAAAACCAGTTTGAAAATGCCTTCGCACAAATCGAAGTGCAACTCAAACGTCGTTATGACCTCATTCCTAATTTAGTTGAAACGGCGAAAGCCTATATGAGCCATGAACGCGACACCCTTGAAGCAGTCATTGCAGCGCGTAACCAAGCTGCCGCGGCACTCCCACAAGCGGCCCAGGATCCAACCAATGCACAGGCGATGCAGCAACTAGGTGGTGCAGAAACTGCCCTCGGCAGCGCATTGGGTCGTCTCAACGTGGTCATGGAAGCTTACCCTGATTTGAAAGCCAACCAAAACATGATGCAGCTTAGTGAAGAGTTAACCAGTACTGAAAACCGGGTAGCCTTCGCGCGGCAGGCATATAATGATGCAGTCATGGCTTACAACACCTATCGTCAATCGTTCCCCCCAATTGCTATCGCGGGCATGGTGGGACATGGTAGCCAAGCGAACTTACTTGAATTTGCTGATAGCGCCGCCATTCAGGCTGCACCAAAAGTACAATTTTAAAGGTAGTCGCGCGTGGTCAACTTTTTTGAGCACCAGCAACAAGCGAAACGCAACACCACCTTACTTGTGGTGTTGTTCACCATTGCTTTTTGTATCTTGATTGGCCTAACGGCACTGCTCACCGCAGCCGTGGTTGGTGGCATTGAACTAGAGCAGAACGATACCTTCCAAATCCACTGGCAACCGGTCGCCACCACTGTCGCTATTGTGGCTACTGGTATTCTATTAACCATGTTGTTCAAATGGAGTCAATTACGACCAGGTGGCCATGTGGTTGCAGAACACCTAGGTGGTGTGCGCATCCACCCTGACACTCAAGATCCCGTGGAGCGTCGGGTATTAAACGTGGTTGAGGAAATGGCGATTGCCGCTAATATGCCCGTCCCAAGTGTTTATATTCTGCCTGATGAACAGGGTATTAATGCGTTTGCGGCCGGCTACGAGACCAAAGATGCGGTCATTGGACTAACCCGAGGAGCTATCGAAACCTTTACGCGGGAACAATTGCAAGCAGTTGTTGCCCACGAATTCAGTCATATTCTAAATGGTGACATGCGGCTGAACATTCGCCTCATTGCGGCATTAGCTGGAATTTTAGTGATTGCACACTGTGGTCGCTTGTTACTCCATGCAGGTGGTTCACGCTCACGCAGCTCGCGTGATCAGCAAAACTTGCTACCGTTACTAGGCCTAGCGTTAATGGTACTGGGCTTCACCGGTGTGTTGTTTGGCAACTTAATCAAAGCAGCCGTCAGCCGGCAGCGAGAATACTTAGCTGATGCTGCGGCCGTACAATTCACTCGAAATCCAGAAGCACTTGGTACCGCCTTGCAACAAATCGGGGCGCGCCAACACGGCAGCAAAATAGCACATAAGAATGCCGATGAGGCTGCCCATTTATTCTTCGGCCAAGCCTTAAGCTCGTGGTTTACTCTGACGGCAACTCATCCGCCGTTGCACAAACGAATCAAACGGGTGATGCCGCATTGGGATGGCCGTTATCCTGAACCACAACAAGCTATGTTGCAACCCGCAAGCACATCAACGTCACGCCCTTCAGCTATTGAACGCTTAGCACGGCTTGCCCTACCCGTAATTCTTATGGAGCAGGTACGAACCCCAAGCCGAGCACCGCTCGTTATCCAACAGTTACTCGATAACGAGCCTACGATTCGCGTCTTGAATCACGAACAACAGCTGGCACTCGTTGAGTTGGCCATTCCTGCATTGCGGTTACTGGCTGACAGTGAGCGCCAACAACTACTAACCTTGTTAGAACAACGCGCCAATAAGCAGGACTTATTCCATTGGTGTTTGTATCAGCTCGTCGCACGCCAGTTAGATGACAGTAAGCGGTTTAAGCAACTGTTAACTGAGGGCGACCCTAAAGCGATAACAGTGGCAGCATTACAGCACGCAGAATTACAGCAACCGATTGCCTTTACACAGGTAGAGCAGGCTCTAAACAGTTGCAAGCGCTGGCCTCCGCAGCAGAAACAAGAGCTGGTACAAGAATGGCTCAATACTGTTACTGCTGATCAGAAAATTTCGATGACAGAGCGCACACTCGTTGCCACGCTGTGCGCCTGTATTGAAGTGCCATTACCCGACGAACTACTACAGCCTCATTGACGTTGCTGGTTCAACCACGGATAAATTATGTCATGCAGCTCGCCATTTATAATGGTGAGTAAGAAATGGTGCCGCTGCGGTAATTCCTTAATAGTCACCGAGCTTGATTGCAGCGGCATATAATAATCGTAGGGAGCTACCGGATCAGCGTTACTCGCAATGATTAACGTCGGTACGCGAAAATCCTCCAGCAACTGGTGTATATCTAATTCTCTGGCATCAATGCCCCGCTTCGCTAGGGTATTACGAACCCCTTCGCGCACTGAGTCATCACCAATAATTTTGCTGAGTCGGCGGAAACTCATTTTGGCGACTTCAGCAGCGGCGTCTTCAAACTGCCGCATTGGACCAAACAGTACGATCCCACTAATATCATCGCGTTGCTTCGCCAAATGAACTGCGGCAACCGCCCCCATCGAATAGCCAGAAATATACAGCGGATGCGGCCGTTCACGCGCAGGTAAGGAATCAATCAACGCGAGTAGCACGTCAACATCTTCTACGCCAAATCCAGGTTCATCATGAGTTGACGCACCATGACCTTTCAAGTCTGGCACTATCACATGAAAACCCAAAAACCGATAGTAATTTGCCAACCACAACATGGCTTCCTTACTACCACCGTATCCATGTAATAAAATCATGGTGCCGCGATGCACTTCAGGGACTTGGTCCCGATCCAAGGTTAAGTCATAGGTGAGGGTATCGTTGCTTGCGACCACACTAAAATCAAATTCATAGGACTCAAGTTCAAGGTTATCTGGTGCATAGATATAGCCAGTACACCCTTCTAGATAAGGCATACAAAACTGCCGGATCTGCCCGCCTGCTTCTTTGACCGCTTCTTCAACACCTGTATAGGTAATACCACTATGAGCACGGCTCGATAAAGTCATTTCAACGTATGTTGCACACCCCTGCAAACAGGCCAGTAAAAATAAACCAATCCCTATTGTGCGTTTCATTTGTATCCTCAGTAATGAATTTGTAGTGGCAGTGCGTTATTGCGCTATCGGCTGATGATACCACGTCTATTTTGCGCACCAATAGTCTTTACACGGTGAAATAAAGGCTTCTTCGACCGTGAATTTTTTGTATAACAACGCAGTACCTGCGATAATCTCAAGCAGCACTTAGTAAACCGAGTTAAGATGAGCGAATTACCATGCCAAGTTTTGATATTGTTTCAGAAATCAACAAAGTAGAACTGCGTAACGCGGTTGATAACGCCTCGCGTGAACTTGCCACCCGCTTTGATTTTCGGGGCGTTGAGGCGAGTATTGAACTACAAGACTTAACCGTGACCTTAACCTCAGAATCTGAGTTCCAAGTCCGTCAATTACAAGATATTTTCAGCAACCACTGCGCCAAACGTAATATCAGCATGGCTGGCATAGATATACCTGATACACCAACTCACAGTGGTAAGACGTATTCATTAGCCTTGACCTTTAAGCAGGGTATTGACCAGCCACTTGCTAAAGAAATCATCAAAAAAATTAAAGATAGTAAGTTGAAAGTTCAAGCATCAATTCAGGGTGATAAAATTCGTGTCAACGGCAAGAAGCGAGACGATTTGCAAGAGACCATTGCCCTATTGCGGCAAGCTGATATTGAGTTACCGCTGCAATTTGAAAATTTCCGTGATTAAACCATCACTGTAAGGATGCAATCGATGACGACACACTGGCAACAACGACGGTCTAAAATACCACTACAACGCCCGGGAGATTTACGCACCCCATGGCAGCGAGACCGTGCTCGTGTTCTGCATTCTGCAGCGTTCCGTCGATTGCAATCCAAAACCCAGATCATGAACGTGGGCGAAAATGATTTTTATCGTACGCGTCTCACCCATAGTTTAGAAGCAGCACAAATCGGTGCATCGTTGATCAATCAGCTCCAGCAGGTCTGTACTGACATTGAAGTAGCCCACTTACCCGACTGGAACTTGATGGAAACACTGTGTTTAGCACATGACATCGGGCATCCCCCGTTTGGCCATGGTGGTGAAGCAGCGCTGCACTATAAAATGTTGTCATCTGGCGGTTTTGAAGGTAATGGCCAAACCTTTCGGATTGTCGGCAAGCTCGAAGCATACCACCCTCAACATGGGATGGACTTAACCCGCCGAACGTTGCTGGGCTTACTGAAATATCCAGTACTGATGCCAGCACTTACCGCGCCAGATACCCCTAAACCAACAGGTAGCTTGAATCGTTGGAAGCCGCCCAAAGCACTTTTTCAATGCGATGCCGATTTGCTTGATTGGGTGTTAGCACCATTGTCGACTAATGATCGTGCCTTGTTTCAAACCGTCGAGCAACTACCGCAAGCACCATGGCAAAAGTCACGCTATAAGTCGCTCGATGCCTCACTGATGGAATTGGCTGATGATATCGCCTATGGCGTTCATGATTTAGAAGATGCAGTCGTCACCGGTACCTTAAGTGCAGCCCAATGGTACTCGCATGTTGACGCCGTTATCGCACAATTGCCTGCAGATTTAGCCAAGCTCATGGAACAACTGAGTGAGCAACTCTTTGCTCGCGAGCATCACCTACGGAAAAATGCTATTGGTGCCTTAGTTAATATCTTCGTCACCACAGTGCGTTTGGAAGAAGTCTTGCCCGCTGCGCAAGAGCCATTAATACGCTATAACGCGACCTTACCAGAAGCTGAAGCCTTTTTACTAAAAAGCTTGAAAGATGTGGTGTTTGAGCACGTCATCAATGATCCAGCCATTCAGCAACTACGATTCCGCAGTCAAAATATGCTGTTCGATCTGTTTAGCGCATTACAGACTGATCCACTGCGCTTGTTACCACGTAACACCCAGGAACGTTGGCGCAAAGCTTATGAAGAGCTGGGGCAAGTGGCTGCCGATCGCGCGTTGTGTGATTATGTAGCAGGCATGACCGACGACTACGCTGAACGCATGTACCGCAACCTATTTGTTGTTTAACCTCAATCAAATCAAGGGTTTTCTTTATTAAAACAACAGTCTTTGGCAATTTCGAAACTTCGTAAACGCTGCTCATGATCATAGGCATGGCAGGTTAACATCACTTCATCTACCCCTGTTGCCGCCACAAAATCACGTAGGTATTGATGCACCTGCTCAGCGGTCCCCATCGCCGTGTACTTCAAGGCATGATTCGCTGCAGCCAATGCTGCAGGGTCAACACGGTTTTCAATATCATCGACAGGCGCTGCTAATGGCCCTGGATTTCCTTGGCGCAAGGCGATAAATTGCAGCTGCATCGAGCTTTTCAAGCGTTTCGCAGCTTGCTCACTATCCGCAGCAAACACATTAATCGCTGCCATAGCATAAGGTTTCTCGAGGTATTGCGAAGGCTTAAAGTTCGCCCGATAAGCCTCCAGTGCCACCTGCAGATAATCGGGGGCAAAATGCGAGGCAAACGCGTAAGGTAACCCTAAATGAGCGGCTAATTGGGCACCGAATAAACTTGAGCTAAGAATCCATACCGGCACTTTACTGCCCATGCCCGGCACCGCTTTAATGGCTTGACCGGGCTTTGGATCATCTAGATATGCCAACAATTCTTGCACATCATTGGGGAAACTATCAGCACTCTCGTACGTACGCCGTAACGCTCGAAGTGTGGCACCATCAGTACCTGGAGCTCGACCTAACCCTAGGTCAACACGGTTTGGAAATAGTGCAGCTAACGTACCAAACTGTTCCGCCACAATTAAGGGCGCGTGATTGGGTAACATGATGCCACCAGCGCCAATGCGAATAGTTTTGGTGTGAGCGCCTACATACGCCAATGCAACGGCGGTTGCAGCACTCGCAATACCTGTCATGTTGTGATGTTCTGCCATCCAAAATCGATGATATCCCCAGCGCTCGGCGTGTTGTGCCAACTCAACTGAATGTCGCAGCGATTCACCCGCATGACTGCCTTCAGTTATTGGGGCTAAATCTAATATAGAGAGTATTGCCACAACCGTTCCTTAAACTACAGTTTGATGAAATATGGTAGTATGTTAACAAAATCGGCCAAGAAAAGATAAATGAAGGAATAATCAATGCAGTATTGGCTCATGAAAACCGAACCTGAAGAATGCAGTATTGATGACTTTGCAAAAGACCCCAGTGCCGTCATCATGTGGGATGGCGTACGCAACTACCAAGCCCGTAACTTTATGCGCACTATGGCCATTGGTGATGAGGTCTTTATCTACCACTCTCGCTGCGCCAATATAGGGATTGCTGGTATTGTGCGGGTGACACGGATGGCTTATCCCGACCCAACACAGTTTGATACCAACGCCCCTTATTTTGACCCTAAGAGCACCCCTGATAAGCCGCGCTGGGACGCCGTTGACTTACAATTTGTGCGTAAATTCACTCGCGTCATTGCACTAGATGAATTAAAGAATGAACCAGCGCTAGCGAACAATCCGGTGGTAAGAAAAGGCAATCGCCTTAGTGTGATTCCAGTCACCAAAGATGAACGGGATGCTATTTTAGCTTTGCTTTAAGTGCGCGCAATTACGCCCATGTACCTTGCAATAATACAGCGCATCATCAGCCATTTTGAGCAGACGCTCTGCGCTGTATTCACCACTGTTCAACACACCAACGCCACCACATCCGACGCTCGTCGCGCTCATTTAAAATAGGCACCAAAAACGTGCGAAACAAGTTTAATTCAGCTCCGTGATAATTAGCTCCGCTTCATATATTTGGCACAACTTTACTTTTTTGCCAATTGAATTTAATTCATACCTTCTATTCGTCGGTGGTACGGTAACGCACATGCCCGATAAAACTACGAGCGACAGGACCCAATACTTCCGCATCACGGAAGTTTAAATAGAAGTTATTAGAGCGGGTAGCACCACGCTGCAGCTGAATCGGCACCAATTGCCCATACTGCAAATGCTCTGCGATAGAACGCTGCGGCAACCACGCAAAGCCAAGGTTGTTCTGAATCAATTCAATGGATGTCGCTAGATGGGTCACCGTCCAACGCTGTTCGGAGCCAAGCCAACCTACATCGGTTTTGCTATCAACACCCGAATCGCGTAGCACAATTTGGCGATGATGCTTCAAATCTTGTGGGGAGACATTCGATTTGTGCGCCAATGGATGTTCCGCACCACACACAGCGATAAAATTGATGCGACAAATATCCTCACTCAACTCATTGGCAAGCGTAAATGGCGAAATCGCGATATCTGCCATCCCTTTATTGAGAAGCTCATTAGCCCCCGTTAAAATAGTTTCGATGACTTCCATATGGACCAATGGAAACTCGTCTGACACGGCAACCAACGATTGATACAACACGTCTTTGGGGAAAGCTTCATCAACGGCAACGGTGAGCCGTGATTCGACGCCCTGTTTTAGGTTCTGTGCAACGTTCTCAAAACGTTCAGCTTCAGCAAGCAGATAATTGACACGCCGAAGTAATTGCTCACCCACCTGAGTTAACCGAGTTTTCCGGCCTTGCACCTCGACTAAAGTCACCCCAAGCACATCTTCCAGCTTAGACCTGCATGATGCACGGTGGATTGACTTTTATGAATGTGATCGGCAGCCTGTTGGAAACCGCCAAAATCAGCGACAGCTTTAAACATTCGCCATTGCTCTATGGTTGAACGTGCCACCTAACTCATCCTCGCAACTAAAACTAATCAACAACCGATCAATGACATAAAAAAGGGAGCTTGTCGCTCCCTTTTTGTCATCTAACTAGGCTATTTCAAATCAAAGCGGTCTAAACGCATGACTTTCACCCAAGCATTCACAAAGTCTTGTACGAATTTTTCATCCGCATCACTTTGTGCATAGAACTCAGCTACTGCACGCAACTCTGAGTTTGACCCGAAAATCAAATCAACAGTCGTGGCAGTGTACTTTAACTTGCCAGTTGCACGGTCACGACCTTCGTAAATACCTTCTTGGTCTTGTGACGGCGCCCATTGGGTACCCATGTCGAGCAAGTTAACAAAGAAATCATTCGTTAATTGCCCTGGGCGGTCGGTGAACACACCATGCTTAACATCACCGTAGTTCGCACCTAATGCACGCATACCACCAACCAACACAGTCAGCTCTGGAACCGTTAGCGTTAATAAATCAGCACGCTCTACCATTTCTTTTGCCGGTGTCATCCTTGCCGCATCGCTATAGTAGTTACGGAAGGCATCGGCTTTCGGCTCAAGTACTGCAAATGATTCGACATCAGTCCATTCAGCAGTTGTATCATTGCGACCTGGAGCAAATGGTACAGTGATATTGTAGCCCGCATCTTGTGCAGCCTTTTCAATCGCTGCCGCACCGCCGAGAACAATTACATCAGCCAATGATACTTTCTTACCTTTTGGTAAACTGCGGTTGAAGTCTTGTTGAACTTTAGCCAACACACGCAAGGTTTTTTGCAACTCTTGTGGATTGTTTACCGCCCAATCCTTTTGTGGTGCTAACGCAATCCGCGCACCGTTGGCACCGCCACGCATGTCAGTACCACGGAAGCTCGCTGCCGATGCCCAAGCAGTACGAACCAATTCAGCAACCGTTAAACCTGAATCCAAAAGTTTCGTTTTTAACGTTGCTACCTCAGCATCGTTAATCAATTCAAAATCAACTTCTGGAATTGGATCTTGCCAAATTAACGCTTCGCCTGGCGTTAAATCAACCGCATAACGGGCACGGGGGCCTAGATCACGGTGAGTTAGTTTAAACCAAGCCTTAGCAAATGCTTGCTCAAACTCTTCCGGATTTTCTTGGAAGCGTTTTGCAATTTTGCGGTATTCAGGATCGGTTTTTAACGCAATATCAGTGGTGAACATAATCGGCGCATGGCGCTTACCGGGGATATGTGCATCAGGAACCAAGTTGGCGGCTTGCCCATCTACTGGAACCCATTGAATGGCACCTGCAGGGCTGCGTGTTTGCTCCCATTCAAAGTTGAATAGGTTATCAAGGAACTGCATGGTCCATTGAGTTGGTGCAGCAGACCAAGCACCTTCTAAACCTGAAGTAACCGTATCTTCAGAGTGACCTTTACCACAGGTATTTTTCCAACCTAACCCTTGTTCTTCAATAGCTGCTCCGCCTGGGGCTTCGCCTATACAATCATTTGGGTTGTGGGCACCGTGTGCTTTTCCGAAGGTGTGACCGCCGGCAATTAGCGCGACTGTTTCTTCATCATTCATCGCCATACGACCGAAGGTATCACGAATATCTTTCGCTGCTAATAACGGATCTGGATTGCCATTTGGTCCTTCTGGGTTCACATAAATTAGACCCATTTGTACCGCAGCCAATGGACGGTCCAGTTCGCGATCGCCGCTGTAACGCTCGTCGCCTAACCATTCTTGTTCAGGACCCCAATAGACGGTATCCGGTTCCCAATCGTCGGCACGCCCCGCGGCAAAGCCGTAAGTTTTAAAGCCCATAGACTCTAAGGCCACGTTGCCAGTTAATACCATCAAGTCACCCCAAGATAGGCTTGAGCCATACTTGTGCTTGATTGGCCAAAGTAAACGACGTGCCTTGTCTAGGCTCACGTTATCCGGCCAGCTGTTAAGTGGCTCAAAACGTTGTTGGCCACCATCTGCGCCACCGCGACCATCATGAATCCGATAGGTACCCGCACCGTGCCAAGCCATCCGAATGAAGAATGGCCCATAGTGACCGTAGTCAGCTGGCCACCAATCTTGTGAATCGGTCATTAAGGCTTCGATATCTTTTTTAACCGCATCGAAGTCAACTTTTTTAACCGCTTCAGCATAATCAAAATCACCCATTGGGTTTGATTTTGGATCATGATCGCGCAATTGTGACAGATCGAGACGGTCGGGCCACCAAAACTGTGGTGACGTGTTGTTCATCGTCGATGCGGCTGCACCTGATGACATAGCGACAGCAGTTGCGAATGCTACCACCGACAACGCAGAAACTGATTTTTTCAACATGAGTAATCCCTCCATAGGACATCGTTGATGTCGATTTGACTATAGTAGGAATACTCGATTTCGCTAGCCAGGCGGTAACTAAAAAATTCGATTAGGGTAATAGAGTCTATTGATTTACAGGTAAAAAATTAACTATTTCCCGTATTTTAGGTAAGCCATCAGAGCTTCACGGTCAGCTTCTTTCGAAAGGCCGATGTAGGGCATACACATGTCGGGAATCATCTGCTGCGGTGTTTCAATCCATTGTGCGAGTGTCGCTTCATCCCACACAATATGGGCGTAGTCATTCAGGTATTCAGGGAAAGCATAACCGTCGACCTGGCCGAGTGGTCGGCCGATAACGTTGGCCAAATGCGGACCAAAAAATTGGCTTTTGTCGGGATCCATACTGTGACACGCAGCACAACGGTACTTAAATACTTTGGCGCCACGCTCAATCAATTCTGGATCAAAACGCACTGTGGGTAACTCATTGACTGGGGTTGTTGTTACAGATTGACAGCCCACTACGGCAAATGCCATCAGTAACACACCGAAAAAACTGCTCCTGATCACAACATTCCTCATTCTCAGCTCAGTGAACGGTGCTATTATATCGTATCATTCGCGTAAGCTCGATAATCCCACTAGAATTATGCGTACTTTGCTTCAAACTGGTTCAATATTAACGTGATTTGACGAGAACAAGATGCCATTACATGTCATTCAACATCCACTGGTGCAACACAAGCTTGGTCTGATGCGTGAGGCGAGCATCTCCACCAAAGCATTTCGCGAATTAACAAATGAAATGGGGACATTTCTAACCTATGAGGCGACCCAAGATTTCCCATTAGAACGCCACACCATCACCAATAGGAGTGGTTATCTAATTGAAATTAAACGTGTAAAAGGTAAAAAGGTCACCTTGGTGCCAATCCTAAGAGCAGGTTTAGGCATGTTAGGCGGGGTTTCGGATTTGATCCCAAACGCCAAAATTAGCATGGTGGGTTTGTATCGTGATGAAGAAACCTTGCAACCGGAGTCTTATTTTGAACGCTTAGTACACGATATCGATCAACGTACTGCGTTAGTGTTGGACCCCATGCTCGCCACCGGCGGCTCCATGGTCGCCACCATTGAGCTACTGAAACGCCATGGCTGCACCGATATTCGGGTTTTATCTATTATCGCAGCACCCGAAGGTGTGGATAAAGTACTTAATGCGCACCCGGATATCCACATTTATGTCGCTGCAGTGGATTCACATTTGGATGAAAATGGCTATATTGTGCCCGGTTTAGGCGATGCGGGTGACAAGATTTTTGGCACCCGTTAATCTGTAACGACTGAGTTATTGTTGCAGCAGTGGTGCTAACACAGCTCCATCGCCATCAATCTCACTCATCAATTCCAGCCCCAGCAACTGCGCTACGAACGGGTAAATATGGATGTTGCTGAAGCGGGTTAGCGCCACATCGGTGCGAATGCCTGCGCCCGCTACGATAAAGATACCATCCATTTCACGGCTAGAATGGTAGCCGTGAGTGCCTCCATCACGACGTTGCGCAGGTGGTGCCTGGGTAAAAGTGACCGGCGCTTGCGTACCTAAGACAATTGCCGCCTGACGAGGGCTAGGGGTAACCCCAAGAGTAGCCAGCTGTTGCGCTGACTCGACCTGATAACGACCACGTGCCTGCTGCTGTAACCGCTCGCGTACCGCTTCTATATGCGCAGCAGTGGTCGATGGTTTTGCGTACAGCAACAGCCGTGTTTGTGCATTCACGATTTCAAATTGATCAGCAGGAATATTGAGAGCATCAACTGCAATCATGTCCTTCGCTGTAATTGCTGACATCCCGTGGTCTGAAACTAATATCAGCGTCACCGGTATCGTTACTTCTTTTTGAATACGCCGCCATAATTCGCCAATCAATTCATCAACGTGTGCTACTGCTTTGCGCACTTGTACCGATTCTGGCCCAAACCGATGACCCATGGTATCAACTATAGAGAAGTAGCCTAACACCAGCCGTGGGCGAGCTGCTTCTGGTAGTTTCAGCCAATCAATCATTTGTTGCACACGTTGTCGATTTGGCGCGGGTGTACTGTAATTGTAAAAATAAGTTGGTGTGCGCCCGTTGATACGAGCTTCTGATTCTGGCCAGAAAAACGTAGCAGCTTTTACCCCTTGGAATTCTGCCAAGTTCCACAGCGGCACCGTGGTAAGCCAGGTGCTATCTTTCACTCCGTCACCCATGCTGTAATGCTGTTGTCGTTCAGTATCATAAAAACGGTTATCGACAATACCATGGTTCGCCGGATACTGACCGGTCACAATCGAGAGATGATTGGGGAAAGTTTTAGCCGGATAAACCGGTATCAAGCCTTCAGCTCGAACACCCTGGGTAGCAATGCGCGAGATGTTCGGTGCTTCATGTAACTCAAGGTAGTCATGGCGAAAGCCGTCAATTGAAATTAATACCACCGCATTGTTATTACGCAGCACCTGGGCGGATGCAACAGATACAACGCCTAATCCCCCAGCAAGAACTATAAAGAATACCGCGATTAGTACGGTAAATCGTCTCATGGCATACTCTCGTTGTTATACTAATAGAACCAATCAGCGTTAAGTTTACCATGGCTTAATGACAAAAAAATGAAAATGCAGGAGCGTCATCATGAAGCAAATTTTATATATCGCCCACGGCGGTGGCCCTATGCCTCTCCTTGGCGATGCGAGTCACGCAGATATGGTGACGCAATTACAAGCCATCACTCAACAAATTCCGTCCCCAAGTGCCATTTTAGTGATCAGTGCGCATTGGGAAACTGATGTCCCCCACGTCACCACAGGCGTTGCTCCTGAGTTGCTCTATGATTACTATGGATTTCCGCCAGAATCATACGAAATTCAATACCCGTGCCAGGGCTCACCAGAGCTTGCCAATAAAGTCATCAGCGCCGTTGCCCAAGCCCAATTTTCCGTGCAAGGTGAACCAACGCGCGGCTTTGACCATGGCATGTTCGTACCGCTAAAAATCATGTATCCGGACGCGACGATTCCATGCGTGCAGCTGTCGTTATTAAATTCTTTAGATGCGGCAGCGCATATACGCTTAGGGCAAGCACTACAAACCATTGAGCATGATGGTTTGCTGATTTTAGGGTCAGGCTTCTCATTTCATAATATGCGAGCATTTTTTACCCCAGACCAGGCGTCTGCAAACGAAAAAAATGCAGCTTTTCAGGCGTGGTTAGAAGATGTTTGTAGCTCAACTACAATCACTGAAACTGAGCGTCAGCAAGCGCTGATTAACTGGTCACAAGCGCCTCATGCACAGTTCTGCCACCCCCGCGAAGAGCATTTGCTACCCTTACACGTTTGTTATGGGGCGGCCGGCAAAGCCTGTGATGAGGCACTGACCGTGCATGCGCTACACAAAGAGTCGCGCATGTTTTATTGGCGACAGTAAGCGCGTCGAAGGGCGCTTACTGTGCTTGTGCTGACTGAATATACTCGTCAACGAACTGCTCGAGAATATTCAGCGGCACTGGACCATTAGCCAACACCACATCGTGGAACTGGCGGATATCAAACCGATCACCAAGTTCTTGTTTTGCTTTCTCGCGTAATTCAAGAATTTTCAACATGCCAATTTTGTAGGCTGTTGCTTGGCTTGGCATCACAATATGACGCTCCACCATTTTGCGTGCATCAGCTTCAGCATTTGGGGTATTTTTCACGTAAAACTCGATACCTTGCTCACGCGTCCATTGCTTGGCATGAATACCAGTATCTACCACCAAGCGTACCGCTCGCCATAACTCCATCGCTAACCGACCAAAATCAGAATACGGATCTTGGTAGAAACCAATTTCTTTTGGCAGCAATTCGGTATACAAGCCCCAACCCTCGGTATAAGCGGTATAGCGCCCAAATTTACGGAACGATGGAATACCTTCAAGCTCTTGTTGAATCGCCAACTGCATATGATGCCCTGGAATACCTTCATGATAAGCGAGCGCTTCCATCTGATAGCTTGGCATCGAGGCCATATCATACAGGTTGGCGTAGTATACACCCGGACGGCTGCCATCCATGGAAGGTGGTTGGTAGAACGCTTTTCCTGCAGATTTTTCACGGAATGGTTCGACCGCTTTCACAATCAAGTCAGCTTTTGGCTTGGTAATGAACAGCTCATCTAAACGTCCACGCATCACATCAATCAGTGCAGTCGCATCAGCAATGTACTGCTCGCGGCCTTCTGCCGTGTCAGGATAGACAAACTCGTCGTTATTACGCATATATTCGAAGAAGTCTTGTAACGTGCCTTCGAAGTTCACTTGTGCCATGATGCCACGCATTT
This sequence comes from Pseudidiomarina indica, assembly GCA_029279945.1. Taxonomy (GTDB): domain Bacteria; phylum Pseudomonadota; class Gammaproteobacteria; order Enterobacterales; family Alteromonadaceae; genus Pseudidiomarina; species Pseudidiomarina indica_A. The sequence continues at coordinate 123,202 of JAJUHK010000004.1, forward strand.
CATCATGAATCCGGGCTACTTCTTGTAAACCTATCTCATGAATTTCGCTGGCGGTTAAATTGGTTGTCGTGGTGCGTTTTAAGGCATTGTTGTAAAACGCTTCACCATCGGGAAATTTCCACACGCCATCACGCGTATCGGCCTGCTGCTCTAACTCTTGCAAAGTTTCAATTAAGCCTTCGTAGGCCGGCTTCACCGATTCCAGTAACGCTGTCGTAGCCGCGCTTATTAGACCCTCGTACTGACTCTGATCAATATCTAAACGCATAACTTTTTTGGTGAAGTCAGCGAACAGAACACTCGACTCACCCTCGTCAAATGGCGCACCAGAGATGATGTTTCTGCTGTCACTAATGGCATACGGATACACAAACTTAGGTGCCATAATACCTTTCTCAGCACGTATTTTGAGGTTTTCCGCCAACTGTTCAAATAACAGTGGTAATGCATTCAAACGTGCAATATAAGCCTCTGCATCCGTTACATCATCGATGCGGTGCTGATTGATAAGCATCGATGCTACTCCCGAATGCATACCAAACATTTGGTTCACTGGGTAGCTGTAATGACGCCATTTAAAATCTTCAATTTCATTCTCTAACCGTTGCTTCATCAGCAGCCAGCTCACGTAGGTTTGCTTATCGAGTTTAGCTGGATCAATTGCTAAGACTTTTTCTAAATGGGCTTTCGCAATCTCCAACTCTTCCTCTGCTACCGCATCAGAAAGATCGTCCCACTTATCTTGGTCATCTTTAATGCCCAAATACGATTGGAACATTGGGCTACGCATGACCCCATCCATGAAAATTTCTTCGAATAACTCATTCGCTTTAGCGGATTCAGCCTGAATATCAGCAACACTTACGACTGCATTTTCAACCGTAGTACCCGTTTGTTGTGTCATGTTCTGAGGAGCCTCAGAGCAGGCGGTTGTCAGTAGCAATAAAGATACAGCGACAGCGGCTGGTTTTAATGGAAACATGGATGTTCTCCTCGTGTTCTGTTGTTATCGTTAAAGTCGTATCCTTATGGTACCAACTTTCGTCATTTTCACCACAATTAACCTAAACTATTGCTTATTAACCACAGAAGCGTTAAAACGAAAGTATCATTGACTGTTAAGGGAAGTCGTCATGTCAGTAACCCAATCAATACCTCACCGCTGGACGTTCACCCGGCTTGGTGGGTTTAACCAAGTTGTTCTACACAAAGCTGATGATATTCGTTACTTACATCAACTTGACCCGAAGTTATGGGTTTCGCTGGCGTGCCCGACGACCGGCCTGTACTTTGATAAACAAACACTGAAGTACCTCGATCGCGATGGTGACGGTCGAATTCGCTTGCCAGAAGTCATTCAGGTCACCAACTGGGTTTCCCGTGTATTGCATAATCCGGGCTTGATTTTAGAACCCAAGGACACCATCCGCCTCGCTGATCTGAACACTGATGATGCTGATGGAGCAGCCATTCACGCTGCAGCCTTACGCTTACTGGAATTGTTAGGGAAAGCTGATGCGGGTGAAATTTCCTTAGCCGACGTCACCAATCAGCAAAACATTCTGGCCAACGCACGCTTCAACGGCGATGGCATAATCACCCCCAGCACCGCCGAAGACGAAACGCTCCAGCACGTGATTCAAATTATTGTTGCAAACTCAGCAATGGTCACTGATGCCTCGGGGCAAGCTGGTGTAAATGAAGCCATCGTGAATCAGTTTTACAGTGATGTGAAAGCGCGGTTAGCTTGGTTAGCCGCTGCCCAGCCAGGTTGGGTGCCTGATGGTGTAGATGGCCAGCGTGCCGCAGAAGCGCTTAGTGCAGTCCGCAGTAAAATTGATGATTACTTCAGCCGCTGCCGTGCAGCCCAGTACGACCCTCGCGCTGCAGAAAAATTAAATCGCGCTAGCGGTGATTGGAGCTCCATTGCCGCGCAAGATATTTCCGAAACCTGTGTAGAAATGGCTGAGTTTCCCTTAGCCATCATCACCCCAACGAATGAATTATCATTGGTTCGTGGCTTGAACCCGGCGTGGGAATCTCGCGTAAACATGTTACACGACGCGGTCATTAAGCCGGTGTTGGGCGATATAGAAATCCTCACCTATGAGCAATGGAATAACCTCAAAGCACGTTTTGATGACTACCAAAATTGGCTCAACGGAGAAGCAGGACAGCTCGTTAGCGCCCTCAATTCAGATGAATTACAAGCACTGTTGGATAACAACAGTCAATCCGCTATTTTGGAACTAATCCAACAAGACTTAGCCGTCCGCCCATTAGTAGATGCCATGAATAAAGTGGAAGAGCTTCTGCGCTATCGGTTGCACTTAAAAACCTTGTTGAACAATTTTGTCAGTTTACCTGATTTCTTCGATCGTGATACCCGGGCGATATTTGAAGCTGGGGTGCTATACCTTGATGGTCGGGCTTGTGAGCTTACCTTAGAAGTAACTGATGCAGCCAAGCATGCCACCTTCGGTGGGTTGAGTCGCTGTTATCTAGCCTACTGCACCTGCACCCGAAAAGATGGCACAACCAAGGAAATTGTAGCAGCCTTTACGGAAGGGCCTCATGATTTCCTGATTGTCGGCAGAAATGGGGTATTTTTCGACCGCAACGGTCAGGACTGGGATGCTACCATTACCAAAGTCGTTGAAAACCCAATTAGCGTCATGCAAGCCTTCTTCTCGCCTTATAAAAAGCTCATCCGCTTTATTGAAAAGCAAGCTGAGAAGAGTGCTCAGGAAGCCGAAAGTGCATCAGAAACAAAACTTCAAGAGCAATCAACTAAAGCATTAACGACTGACCCAGAACAAACACCGCCGACTAAACCCAAATTCGATATCGGCGTACTAGCTGCCTTAGGTGTTGCTGTGGGTGGTATTGCCACTGCTTTAGGGCTCATGTTACAAGCCTTGTTTGATCTGGGCTGGTTGATGCCTGTCGGTATCTTCGGCTTGGCTTTATTAGTCAGCGCCCCGTCGATGTTTATCGCGTGGCTCAAGCTACGTCAACGCTCATTAGCACCATTGTTAGATGCCTCTGGTTGGGCATTAAACACCAATATTAGAATCAACTCGTTCTTTGGTAGCCGCCTTACTAAAGTTGCGCATATACCCAAAGGCTCGCAACGCATTATCACCCGCCACGCTGCTCCCAAGCGACGGTGGCCAGCCGTCGTTGCCATGCTTATTCTGGTTGGTATTGCCGCCGCGGTATGGTGGTATCTAACACGAGTGTAGCAACCAACTTATTCCTTATCAGGTTTAAAGCGGCGCTCAACCCACTGATAAAAGACGGGGATAAAGAAGATTGAGACGAATGTTGCCAACAACATTCCACCAACCACCCCAACACCAACAGCATTACGTGCCGCTGCGCCAGCACCGGCACTGTATACCAGCGGAATCGTACCGAAGATAAAGGCCAGCGACGTCATTAGGATAGGACGGAACCGCTGCCGACAAGCTTCCAATACTGCATCAAAAATCGACATATCACGCGCACGGTTCAGCACTGCGAATTCGGCAATAAGAATGGCATTTTTCGCCGCAAGGCCGACCAACACTAACATCCCAACTTGGAAATAAATGTTGTTTTGCATACCTGCTAACCAAGTCGCAAGTGCCGCACCGAAAGCAGCGAACGGCACCGCCGTGAGTACCACTAGCGGTAATGTCCAACGTTCGTACTGCGCAGCGAGCAACAAGAACACAATCAAGATACCAAACAAGAATGCGGCAGCACCGGTGCCACTACTAGCTTGTTCCTGCTGCGAAGCACCAGTCCAGAATAACTGATAGCCGAGTTGTGGCGGAAATAACTCGTCAGCCACCTCTTGCAGTGCTGCAATTGCTTGTCCGGTGGAGTACCCTGGCGCCGGCTCGCCAATAATTCGAGCTGCCGGGCGATTATTGTACCGATGCACCGTATCAGGGCCTGTCGTACGTTCCAAACTCACAATAGTATTGAGTGGCACCATTTTGCCATCCGACGAGCGCACAAAAGTGGTCGCGAGATCTTCAGGGCCTGCCCGATAAGTAGATTCCGCACTCATGTATACCCGCCACGTACGCCCTAGGTAGTTAAAATCATTCACGTATGAGCGACCGTAGACACGGTTCATCGCAGCGAAAATGTCGCTGATTTTGATCCCCATTGATTTAGCGCGTTCACGGTCAACAATAGCCGTATAGCGCGGAACATCGAGGTTTAACGTAGTGCGAACACCTTGTAGTTCTGGACGTGTATTTGCTGCATCGGTTAACCGCTGCACTTGCTCCATCAAATCATCCAAATCACCTTCCAGCGTCACCACCACGTAAGCCTCAATCCCACCGGTTGTGGAAATACCGGAAATAGGTGGTGGGTTAAATGCTCGAATCACAGCTTCAGGATATTTTTCGCCTAACTGATTCACGTACTGTGCAAAGCCTTGGCTGCTTTCTCGCTTAAGATCACGCTCGTCCCAAGGTTTCAGCGTAATAAAACTCGCACCTACGTTAGGACGGGTGTTGCCGTTAACTATGTCATAGCCAATAAACGTCAATGCACTTTCTACAATCGGCTCGTTACGCAACACTTGGTTCCAGCCAATCGAAAATTCACGCGTACGCTCAAGCGCTGCACCTTCATCTAATTGATGCGAAACCAAAATGTAACCTTGGTCTTCTTCTGGTACCAAGCCTCCAGGCAGTCGGGCAAAAATGGTGTAGGCTAAAGCTGCCACGATACCGAAAATAATCACCGCTAAACCAGTGCGCTTCAACATAAAGCGTACGCCGTTGGTGTAACCTGCAGTCATCCGTTCGAAGAAGTCATTAAACCACTGCAAGAATTTGGGTGGATCTTCTGGTTTCGGCTTCAAAATTCGCGCACACAGCGCTGGCGACAAGGTCAAGGCAACAATACCTGAAATCACCACAGAAACAGCAATGGTCAACGCAAACTGCTGGTACATCACCCCAGCTAGCCCGCCTAAGAAAGCCACTGGAATAAACACCGCAACCAATACCAGCACCATGGTAATAATTGGGCCAGATACCTCTTTCATCGCTTGGTGAGCTGCATCTTTAGGTGACAACCCTTCTTCCCGCATCAACCGCTCAACGTTTTCCAAAACCACAATGGCATCGTCAACCACAATCCCAATGGACAGCACCACTGCTAGTAATGTCAGCAAGTTCACACTAAAGCCAAACATATACATTCCAGCAAATGCACCAATCAGCGAGACCGGGATCGCCACCAACGGGATCAGCGTAGCGCGCCAGCGTTGTAAGAACAGATAAATCACCGCGATGACCAAAATCAACGCTTCGATTAACGTTTGTAGCACCTGTTGAATCGAGACTTTTACGAACTCAGTGGTATCAAAAGCGATGTTATAACCTACGCCGTCTGGAAAGTTCTTACTCATGCGCTCCATGACTTCATCGACCGCTTCAGAAACTTCCAAGGCATTGGCCCCCGGGCGCAAGTTGATCCCAATAGGCACCACGGTTTCACCATTTTGGATGGCGTCAAAGTTATAGTTCGAAGCGCCCAATTCCACACGGGCAACATCAGCCAAACGAACCACTGAACCGTCAGGATTAGCGCGCAGGATTATATTTTCAAACTGCTCGGGTGACGAAAAACGCCCTTCGGTACCAATGGGTAAGCTAATTTCTTGCGGGTTTTCGGGGTTTGGTGCATCACCAAAACGCCCCGCTGAAAACATATTGTTTTGTTCGCTGATGGCGTCAGCAACATCACTGGGCACCAACCCATAGTTGGCCAACTGGTCAGGTCGTAGCCAAATCCGCATAGCGTACGTCTTGGAGCTAAAGAAGGTTGCCGAAGCAACCCCATTGATACGGCTAAGCTCATCTTGCACCGTTAGGGTAGCGTAGTTGTTTAAAAACAGTGAATCGCGGCTACCATCAGGTGAGGTGATAGCCACAATCTTTAAAATGGCCGAAGATTCTTTACTAATTTGTACTCCCGAACGCTGCACTTCTTCAGGCAAACGGCTCATTGCGCGCTGCACCGCAGCGTCAACATCAATAGCCGCTTGGTCAACGTCGGTACCTACTTCAAACACCACGCGAATACTGACTGAGCCACTATCATCAGACGATGACGTCATGTACAGCATGTTTTCAGTACCATCAATATAAAGCTCTAATGGCGCTGCCACCGCTTCTGATGCAGCCTGTGCAGTAGCGCCCGCATAATTAGCACTCACCACCACTTGCGGCGGTACGATTTGCGGATACTGCTGAATGGGCAGGCTACGTAATGCCAACAAGCCTGCCAGTACGATCAGAATGGATAGTACGGCTGCCGTAACGGGACGGCGAATAAAGACATGTGAAATCATTCGTCAGCTACCTTTTCCGCGCGCACTTTTGCGCCTGGCTGTAACAGTGACAGACCCTCCACGACCACGCGGTCACCTATCGCTAGGCCTTGTTCAATGAGTTGTCGGTTACCGACTCGTACACCAAGTACCACTTCACGCGGCTGCACGGTCTCATTGGCATCCACAATGTAGACCACCGAATGTTTACCCGACTGCATCACCGCCCGCTGCGGAACCGCAATAGCGTTGGTAACATCAATACGCGGTAACTGCACCCGTACAAACTGCCCCGGGAGTAATACCATATCAGGGTTTGGGATCACCGCCCGCGCTTCAATCGTGCCAGTCTCGCGATTAACCGTACGGCTCACGAAATCAATGTAACCATCGAGTGGGTGAACTGTGCCATCTTGTAAGATAAGTTTTGCGCTAGGCATGCTATCAGCAGTGCCATCGACAGAGGTGTTGGCCAACAGGTAACGTGCTGCAATATCATTCTCGCCCACCGAAAAATTCACATAAAGTGGGTCAAGCCGCGTAATTGTCGCTAGGATTTCGCCTTCTTTAACAATATTACCGGGCGAGACTTTTTCACGACTAGCCACACCGTCAATAGGTGCGCGTACCTCGGTGTAGCCAAACCGTAGTTCAGCATCACGGACACTCGCTTGGGCTGCAGCTAACTCAGCTTCAGCATGTTCATAAGTGGATTGGGCTTTATCACGGTCACGACCACTAATTGCGCCATCAGAAAATAGGTTTTCAACCCGCTCCCAGTCGCGCTTTGCGGCATTATAGGTTGCCTCAGCACTGGTTAAGTCAGAACGAGCTCGTTGTAGCTCAACTTCATACGGTGCTTTTTCGATACTGAACATCAATTGGTTCTTAGTAACGAATTGGCCTTCTTCAAATTTACGCGATTCCAGTAAACCTTCGACCCGCGCGCGCACTTCAGATACCATAGAGCCTTCGGTATTGCCTGGGAAAGTGCGCTCAAGCTGCAGGTGCTCGGCTTGCGCTTCAACAACCAGCACACGCGGCAGCGTCACTGGATTTTCTTGTAACGATGCGTCGCTTTCAGAGCAAGCGCTCAAGCTTAGAAGTAAGCCAGCTGTTATTGTAAGTTGAATGATGGATTTAGTGCTCATGTTGCTTCCTTAGCAAACGTACTCTTATGCGACAGTCTACCGAGCAAATGCGCTCAATGCCGTTGAATTTACGGCGCCTTTACAAAAAACATTTACAATCTAAAGATGCAGACTTTGGTGATGAGGACAGTGACTTATGAAAATCTGGGTAGATGCTGACGCTTGTCCAAGCGTCATCAAAGAGATTTTGTATCGTGCCGCAGAGCGTAAACAACTCACCTTAACGCTCGTCGCTAACCAGTTATTACGCACACCTCCTTCAAAATACATTCGTAGCTTAAAAGTAGCACAAGGATTTGATGTTGCCGATAACGAGATAGTACGTCTATGCGAAGCTGGCGACTTAGTGATCACCGCGGACATCCCCCTTGCAGCAGAAATTATCGCTAAAGGCGGCCTCGTATTAACCCCAAGGGGTGAACGATTAAGCAACGACAACATTGGTGAGCGCCTGAATATACGCGACTTTATGGACACCATGCGCAGCAGCGGTGCCGCTACCGGCGGCCCACCACCCCTACATCAGCGCGATCGCATGGCATTCGCCAACGCACTGGATAGGGTGTTGGCGGACAGGTAAAGCTCAGCAGCCTGTGTATTCCTTAGCCAAGCATTCACTGGCGAGGTTCTGGGCTTCAACAATTTGCGCTTGCGTCATTTTCTGTGCAACTTGCTCTCTGCCTTCACGCGCTTCACTGTCACCTTGTGCAGCCGCCAAATTAAACCACATATGCGCATATATATCACTCTGAGGAACACCACGACCCTCACTATACATAATCGCTAAATTAAGCTGTGCATCGATATCACCTTGCTCTGCAGCCAATATGAACCACTTGGCTGCCTCGGTGTAACTTTGTGGTACACCGCGACCTTCATCGTACATAACCCCTAAATTATACTGAGCGTATGAATCCCCTTGATCTGCAGCCATTCTGAACCACTTCGCTGCCTCAATATCGCTTTGGCGTATGCCGCGCCCATCTGCATACATAAACCCTAAATTAGATTGCGCATAAGCTTGGCCCTTAGCTGCAGCCAGCTTGTACCACTTCACCGCTTCGACATCACTTTGTGGAACCCCGCGACCTTCAGCGTACATCACACCGATAATATATTGCGCATCAGCATTACCTTGCTCGGCCGCTCGTTTGAACCACTTGGCTGCTTTTGTATCACTTTGCGGCAAATCGTGGCCTTCATCGTACATGATCGCCAACGCCACCTGTGCCTTGTCGTTGCCATTATCAGCTAGGATACACAGATGTTTGACATCCTCGTTGCTAGCATTTGCACAATCACTAGCATCCGTATCAGCAAATGCAGTACCTGCTAGCCCAAACAGCACCAGCATTCCCATCACAAAATTCATTTTCAGTTGCGACATTTTTTATCCCTCAGCTAATGGGTTATTTTTCTGTAGCACAAACATATAATAGCCAAACTCACCTAAATAACGCTCGAAGTAAATCAAAATCGCTGCCCGATCCCCGACGTTCTAGACTCTTGAAGACCATCATAAAGTCGGCCATGTATTGTTCTTGTTCATTCATGTTTTTGTATAACCATTTTTAAGGTAACCGTAACAGCCAATCCCATAAATGGGTACTTACCTAGGGTCATTTCACGGCGCTTACCATGGACAGTGTAACGATACGACCAGTAAGAATGGCCCTTTTTGGGCGCCACGAAATAAAGCCCAAGACCATCTGCGAATTTACCGTTTTGCTTTGAACGATCCAGTGCTGCAATTTTTGTAGCAGTAAGCGCTGCCATGGTGTGTACCTCTTTTTAATCTATGGCTAGAAAGGTACTCACCATTCTGGTTTTTCACAACTGTTTCATACTCACCGCCGCACTCACCGCAAAACTGCTACGCAACGGAAAAACCAGGAAGCCCCAGAAACAACAATGCCCTTTATTTAAAAGGGCTTTGGAAGCATCAGGGAAATATCAGACAGCGTAGAGAAAATTATTCAATATTCTGGATCTGCTTATTGATTAATTCTTAATATCATATTAAATCAAATAGTTATTAGTTTATCAGCATGCTTATTGAATAAGACTGAACAAAAGACTCACCATTCAAGCCCGCCCAGCTTTGTTGATAAGATTCAATTTTCGAGCCGAATACTTAGTTTGTTTTTACATTCGCCATTCAGCTCATACAACAAATAGCTCTTATTTACTTTGATAACGCCACTTCCGAACTACCGCGCTAATTTGGCCTATGGTCAATGCCTCACTTTGCCAGCCCTTGTCAAAATCAACGTCATTTGATCTGGGTAATTGATCCTCAGACAAACTTCGAATCATGACTCTAGTAGGTAACGTGGCTGCTTGACCAACAAAGATAGCTTCCTGACGTCTTAAACCTGAAAGCATTTTTGTTAAGCCGGACATCGAATCCGGTAACACACTGCGAACATGCTCGCGGTCGGCATCATTAGTTATTCGAAGTACTATCCATGAATTACATTGCGACAGAACAGTCGCTTCAACTTCACTCGGCCTTTGCGAGACTAATAATAGACCTACGCCATACTTTCGGCCTTCCTTGGCAATTCGACGAACTGCAGATTGAGCAGCCTCATACTGTGCCTCACCACGATTTGGTACGTATCGGTGTGCCTCTTCACACACCAAAAGTACAGGACTATTTTGCCGTTCGGCCTCGGTTTGCCAGACTTTAAGTTGAAACACGATTCTAGCGATGGCAGCGCTAGCTACACCAGCCACTTCATTAGGTACACCAGACAAGTCAACAATTTGCACTGTGGTTTGCTGCGTTAAGAATTGATTGACGATTGTTGGTAATGGATCTTCAGCTTCATCCCAACTTTCCATCATAAACTTGAGCCGACCGTCTTTTAGCAAGGAATCAATCTTTCGAATGACTTTATTGTAATCTTCGTGATCTTTTTGAGCTTTATTTGATGGTCGCTGCTGATTAATTGCTCCAATTAATCCTTCTGTATACAGCTCATCGTCTTTTTTGCCAAAATTATCCAGCCCACTACTGTCACCGATAACATAAGGGATTGGTGAATCAACTGTCAGCAAGCTCCTATCAAGCCCTAATTTTTCAGCGGCTTCCTCACGAGCAGCAATCAGAGCATTCTTAACAATGTTTGATTGTGACGTTGCTGCAAACTCAGTCTTGCCGATAAACAAGCTCAGTGACTCTTCTAAATCGAGTAACCAATACGGTAGTTTCAGTGATCCCTCATCTGTCGATAAGCGTCGGTGTGCTGGAAACGCCTTACCATATTCATTATGTGGGTCGAGGATAATAATTTGCGGATGCCAGTGTTCATGACTGGCTATCTGGCCACGTTCGAGAATACTGTGAATAACTGCCGCAACAGTGCCTGATTTACCGGCTCCGGTGGAACCAAGAATGGCAGTATGTTTGCCTAGCAACTCGTTAAGCTCTGCGTAACAAGGGGCACCGCCTGATCCAACATGCTCGCCAAGTTGAATAACGGCACCTTTGGCGTCACCGTAAATAAACCTAAGCTCTGATTTGGGTGTCAGGTAAATGGTTTGCTGTGGCAGTGGGTAAGTGGCAACACCGCGCTCAAACTCGAGGGTAAATTCATCCTCTCCCTTCTTGCGCCATTCACCCTCACCAAACAAATCTGCTTCAATAATACGTTCATCAGAAGAGGCAACAGGCAAACCCTTTTCTATCTGATAATCGGCCTTCATGCGCAGCCGGCTCACTAAGCCATAAATAGAACGGTAACCAAAATGGATTTTGATAATTGAACCAAACTGTCCAATAGGGTAGTTCTCACCTGCAAAAACTCGAGAAAGATCTGAAATAGCCGGGTCTAGCTCGGCGATAATACGTGATCCATCGACTTCGATAATTTTTCCGATAGATAGATTCTTAATGGGTTTTATATACTTATTATCCATGTCAAATACCTCCTTCAAGAATCTCAGTTAGGTTTTCAAATTTCCACCATTCAATACTATTGACAGATAAGGCCTTCTTCTCTGCGTGGAAAAAACCTTTGTCGGCAAAAATAAGTACTTGTTCGTTGATTGAATTATCTTCATACCAAGTCTGCAACACACCGCTAGGTTCGTCGTCGCTGGTAAACGCAATCACAGTCAAATCACCGTTTGAAGCTCTCAGGCCACGCTCAATTTCAAGATTGATATGCGCATCACCAAAGCTATAGCCAGTGATCAGTAAAACACGTTGGCTTCCACCTTTTGGAGTTAAAACCGCTCTCGCTCGATGCAGTAAGTTTGCATAGGGGTCGAGCTGAGTTTCACGATACTTAGTCGATGCAGGCCAAATCATAATCTTTGTGGGCTGCTCTTGGTTGCGCTTCAAATGCGGAGCAATTCGTAACGGAGTGAATGAAGAAGAATGTTCTGCCCAATTGATTGAACCATGCAATTTAAATACACGTGCGTCCAAATGACCATGTTCAAACGTTGAAGGGTTCCACCATCCTGATACACCACCTTCCAAGCCATCGGCGTACCGAAGTTGAGAGAGCGCTAGAGCGTCTTCTATTAACGTATCGTAGTTCATCACCAGGTAATCAATAGTACTGTAGTTATCTTTGCCATCTCGAAGAGGCCGGTGAAGAGCCTGCACAAAACGTTCATGCATAGCTGAATCAACTTCAATATTAATCTCGTCAAAAATCGCGAGTTTTATCTCTTTGATGGTCTGTATTAGCTGGTCTTTACTGTATTCCACACCATCAATATCAACCGTACTATTTGGAACATTACGGTTAGCTCTGCGAGCCGTAATGGCAAGCCAATCAACAAGCTCGCTTAAATAATCTTCTATATGCGAAGCCGGATTTGCCCCAGCAAAAAAATTTTGTATGGCAGTCAAAATTTGTTTTGAGTCGTCAGAGAGCTCTGCACTTTGTAGCACCCTTTCGGTAAGATGACCTGTCAATGGTAACCCTGCGCAAGAACTAGCCCCAGCGCCAAGCAAAATAGCCTTAGAGTGTGAGAGTAGCTCTTCAAGTTTGTTGATTGCCTCTTTAAACTCTTTTTGTTCAAACACAGTGGCGTTGAATGCCATACTCCCTCCTTAGATTTTACCTTTAAAGGCTGAATCGAGAATTGATGCTTTCCGGCGCTGCATCGTTATTATTTTCTCAGAAATTTCAGTTTTTTTTCTGTGCTGCGGCAGGGGCTTTGCTGTCAAGTTGCTTCCTCCCGTTGTCAGAAATTAATAAAGATAACCAGTCTCAAGCTCCGAGGATGAAATACCAATAAAACTATCTGGAGAGCATGCACCCGTCCGAAAATCTGCGGCTGGAAGAGCGGGACCAATATAATTTGCCCTAGTATCAGCCTTTGACGGCATCCCTGCGCTCCATGTTCACTAATCCAAGTCGGACCTAACCTCTCCCAAATAGCCTTGGTTGGGGAAACGTAATGATTTTAAAATTGTAACTTATAACGTACATTATCAGAGTTTGTTGATAATTTGGATATTGAAGAATCAAAAGGCAAAAAATGCATCCAGAACTGAGGAACGTTCACGAAAATATGAAAAACCTTGGGCTAGGAGCATTAGCGCATGCTAATTGGCACGGGAATTTTCATAGCTTCGAGAACGACAAATGGTACGAACTCTCAATTTTACAAGCTGCGCATGCCGCTGAAATTCTAATAAAAGCGCGCATCGCCCAAGAACATCCCTTACTTATATTCGAGCAAATCCCGCGCTCCACACAGGTCGACACAGAGTTTTTAGACTTCACATCATTAACGTCAAAAGCTAAGACTATACAGTATGCGGATTTGCCGGAGCGGCTTTGGGCTACCACCGGAATTAAACTGCCCAATGTGGAGCTATTTAAAGCTTTCGGTGCTATTCGGAATTCAATTCAACATTTCGCAACCCCCGGTGATTTCGAACACAGCACAAATGACCTCATTTACGAGGTAATTGATCCATTCATCAACGATTGCTGGGGCCTTTATGCAATAGATTATTGTGAAGACCATGAACCTTACATATATCTGATTGAAGGGCTTATAAGAGGAGGTACTGAGTTTTTGGTCTCCCCGGAGAGTATAGATAGCTTGCAATATGTAGATTTTAATTGGCCTGCTAATAATTATAGAAATAAGATGAATAGGCGCTTCAAAGAAGCTGGCTATATCGGGCCTAAGCTTTGAGAAAACATGTATATTGCGCTGCGCTGTTCATAATTTGATCATTTTTGGCTTTCAGAATAGATTAGGAGACTTATGTGCAGCGAATAAGGAGATCACCATGAAATGCCAAAACTGCGATAAATCCCTGAAAATAAGCCAATACAAACACAACGATACTTGGAAATCCTGTCCGAAATGTTCTCAAGCGAACGGGCAAATGCATGTATTTTATCGATACCCCGACAAATTTGGCACCACCCCTCAACGTTCATCACCTGCACACCCGGAAGGTGCACAAAGCTATTGCACCTGCTGCAGAGGTGATAAGGTGGCAGATCTAACTCACGCTCGAACATGCGACCACGTTTAAGGAAATAAATGAATCTATTTAGACAAGATGCCGTCGATTGGCTCCGAACACTACCGTCTGACTCAATCGATCTTGTCGTCACTGACCCACCTTATGAATCTCTAGAAAAACATAGAGCGGTAGGCACAACTACTCGCTTGAGTCATAGCAAAAGTTCAAGTAATAACTGGTTTCGTATTTTCCCGAACGAACGTTTTCCCGAGCTGGTCAGTGAAATATATCGAGTCCTGAAAAATAACCGTCACTTTTATTTATTCTGTGATCAAGAAACGATGTTTGTCATTAAACCTATAGCTGAGGCCGCAGGCTTTAGATTTTGGAAGCCCTTGGTTTGGGATAAGCAGGCAATTGGAATGGGCTACCATTATCGCGCCCGATATGAATTCATCCTTTTCTTCGAAAAGGGAAAGCGAAAGCTTAATGATTTAGGCATGCCTGATGTCCTCGAAGAGAAGCGTGTCTGGCGAGGCTACCCAACAGAGAAACCGGTAAGTTTAATTGAAAAGCTGATTACTCAAAGTACTCAGCTTGGTGAAACTGTCTGCGACCCATTCTTCGGCTCTGGATCTTCTCTGATCGCAGCCACTAACTTAGATAGAGCCGCCTTAGGTAACGATATTGCCGACGATGCACATGACTACATAGGCAAGCGTCAAATGGGTAAAACCGTTTCGGTTAAGTGATGCCTACCTACCTCTCAATTTCCACTTCGAAAACTAATTATGAAGGCTAGGCGGAATTCAAGAATCAGCTGAAATCATCAAGTTTCTTATTAAGTTTGCCCCAAAGCGGCTTAAGCTGACGCTTTATCGCTTTTGACTGCATTTTATCGGCAGCTCGTAACCCATAGCGAATGAAATTGCGGTTACCTAAATGACTGTACCGCTCGTATAACTTCTTTTTTCTGAGGCGCGCTTTTTCATCTTTTTCTAATTGGCTATTTAGTGTCCTAGATACCAGTCGAATAGCCTTATTCATTCGGCCCGAAAACTTCGCCAATGCTGCTGAGCGCAACAAAATTCTCTGCCCATCAAATGTAAAACCTAAGTACTGAAGAGGTGCGTTCGCTTTCAAAAGCCCACCATATCGCCAAAAGCGTCTTACTTCGGTCTTCTTGGGATTTATGACGACACCTAATTTAGTAAGCTCAGAGTCAGCTTGTGACTCCACACGCGCTTCGCATCCACGCTTAACGATAAAAAGCATATCGTCACAGTACCTACGATAGCTGCCGCCGCACTCTTTAGCTAAGACTTTCATTTGCTGGTCAAAATCTATCATGTAGATGTTCGACAGTAACGCGCTTATTGGCGTACCTTGAGGTATCCCAAAGCTTTTTTCATTGGTAGTAATTAAGCCAGAATCACGGACTCGCGCTCTAAACTCAGCAGCTTCACAGATCCTTTGTCGGCCATTCCATGGATTACTTGGTGAGATCTGAAAAGCTTTATAAACCGCGTCACGATTGCAAAATGAAAACTTTGTGAGTGACTTATATACTGCGTAATGATCATTCGGAAGTGTCTCTTCGCTAAGGACATCACACCAGGACTTTTTTAAATGCTGATGATTCAACGTATCGAAGAATTTTGAGATATCAATTGCTACCGCCGAGCAGCGGCCCATATTACTGATCTCTGTGAAGGCATCACGTGCAAATTCGATATTCGATTTACGGAGCTTTCTGAAGGCTAGAACGCATTCTGATAGTTCAAGACTAGCTAACTTTCTCTCGTAGGCTTCAGCTAGTTGATTAGCGTAAAAGGAATATATCTGAGAATCCGCATGCGCAGCATAAGAAATAGGCCGAATTTTTGGTTCCGGCTTTAACTTACCATCTGCACTACGTCTGAGTTTTTTCGAGATGACTTCGTACCGAAGCAATGGGTAAAAGGCGTGTTTGGAGACAGCTTTAGTATTTCTGACTAGCTTAGCTGCTCTGGCTGCACCAATCGGTGCATCAAAGTGAAGGTAACCTCGCTTTTTATACCAAGCAGGTTCATCCTTTGACATGCAAGAATCCTTTTGCAAAACCCAAAACGGCTTAGACTGTGGCCATCCGGTACCGTCTTGGGCTTAACAAACGTAGTTGTTACGTATACTTAGCGCTTATGCGCCGGGCCACTCATATGTCACATATGATGTATAATATCATTGCGTCACAGGGAACTATCGGCATGTTTCAGCTAATCGTTATGTGCGGCTGCTCAAGGCATGTGGTCACCAGTTATGGTTGCTGGTTCCAATTGCTACTTGACAGCTTGTGATACACCTCCGACTCTACAGACGGAGCACCACCATAGTATCTTCAATGTATGGTTAATGCAATTAACATAATATCTACACGGAATCGGGATCATGGAAGAGCGAAGCGTTACTATTTACAAACTTTTTATCGACGCTAACAATAAGTTTGATCAGTTTATTTTGGCGATGTTAGTAACTTTGTTGACCTATTTAATGACAACTATCCAGCTAGCGCCGATAGGGCTAAATTCATCAACAGTGGCTCTCGTGTCTTTAATTTTTATAGGGCTAGCTGTAATTTTCGGCTTTAAAAGAATTGAGTCAAACATTACTTTGCAACGCCTCAATCATGAGGCTTTGCATTACTCAGAGATTGAGAATCGCTACCGGGCCAAAACATTTAAAAAAGCCATGCCTGCGCGAGCGAGGTTTGCCAAATCCTTTTATCATCTTCGTAATGCATTTATACTCTTGGGACTAACTGCATATATATCCTCAAAAATTCTTGCCGCCTACCAGATATAACAATATGGATCGCTCAGTTAGCTTCTTTCCATTTCATGGTCTCCGACAAAAGCCACCTTTTCTGTGACCCTACTCGATAAACCGGTGGCGTTTTGCCTTGGCGCTCTAGCCGCCACCAAGTGGTACGGCTGATACCAGTGATTTCTGCGCGCAGTTTTTCATCAATGTATTGATCAAACGGCGCTGACAGTGATGTTTGAGTTCGCTTTTTAATTTGTTGGGACATAGCTCTTTTGAATCCATGCGTCAACTTCAGAGCGTTTGAACATTACGCGCTTACTGGGTTTGAAATGCGGAATTTCTTTTCGGTGCGTGAGCTTGTAAATGGCAGATCGAGATAGCCCCAAATATTTCGCACACTCATCAGCCGTCATGTACTCCTTAGTTACCAACTGTACTTTCTTCAGTTCTGTCATTGCCTGGCTAATTAGCTTTAATTCTGGCGACATCGGCATTCTCCTCATGTGTCGGGCTTTCAATCAATGCCACTATCTTACCTTTGGTTGCTCCTATACCACCGGTCTCTAGCTTCCCATTTTGGGCAGTTAGAGCTGTTTACCCCTATTTTTTATTCACAACTCAGCGCAGCTAATAATTGTATATTTGTATTTTTAATTGATTTAATTGGTGTAAGAACTTCATCTAGCTACAACGTTCGAGAACATTGGGCGTGCACAAGTTAAAAGCTTTATTTTGATAGGTGCATGCACGTGTTTTATGAATAAGAGTACGCATCGCAGTAGGTAAACGCACGCACCACGTCGGGTTATCTCAACGACTTAATCAACGGTCTATTCAGTAATTGCAGGCATTCGTGATTAACCTAGTGACTTTGAAGGCAGAAACACGTGGATAAAATGGCTTATTCAACACTAGCTGTGGAAAGCTTTGTAGCGGCGGGACCAGGCGGTACATGCGGCTGATAGCGTTTCAACACCAATACATCTGACTCGCATATAACTTTACCGTTTATCGCTGGATATGCCAGTGCCACCAGCACCAATTGTCGCTTAAAATGCTGTTTAAATGCCGCTAGGTTTTGATTACTCGCAAACTGCCGGTGCAGCTGAAGCCAGCTAACACGAGTAACCTGCTTTTTTAACGATACAGCTCTCCACGCCAGCCACGTATACAGATCGAACGCAAACGGTGTTTGGATGAGCGCATCAACAGCGCTCTTATTCAGCGGTGTTAGTGAATGGAAGATTTGATGTTTAACCGGCTCTGAAAGTTGAGGCAATGCCGTAGTTGGGTACCGCAGGCCTGACCGCTCAAATAAGGGAGCGGCGCTTATGACCGTTTGTTGGTCCCGTGATACCGTCAATGTCATCTCAAAGAGAGCCTGTAACTGAACTTTCAAACGCTTTACGTCTGCTCCACTGGTACCGAGGCCTAATGCTTTCAGTAAAGAAGCTTGAGATTTCGGGAAATTGATAATGCCACTGCGAGAGATATGATTGGCGATGTAGAAAAGAATGCGTCTAGCGATAGTGCCATAAGGTAGATGGCTTGTTGTACTCAATTGCATCGATATCTTGCCGGAGTCACGAAAGAACAGCTTTTGCTCTGTGCTCGCCATCGGAAGTGACAACTGGCAGAACAGACTAGGGTAATACACAATCTCGGGCTCGCCATTTTGCGCGTTAAGTAGCTTAACTATCCGTTCAAGCTTTTTACTGTTATTTCCGCTCCAACCCAAGTTTATTACCCCGACATCGTATCTCATGATTAATGTTTGAAGACGGTTATTGTTGATCAGCTTGGGAAGTAGCCACGTCTGTGTTCGTGTCCAATTTGGGCGATTACAGCCCTCTAGCATCAGATTTTTTCTTTTGATTACTTAGCACTTTTCAAACCTTGGGAACTTTCACATGTGAAAGTTTTGGCACTGCTCGTTGACTGAAACGTTGCATTTTTGCGCACTCTGATATGCTTATTGTGGAGCTAGGGGAGGACGAGCAGTGCTGAAAAAATACTGGATTTGGACATCGGCGGGATTATTAATACTAGGTAGCATTGAAGCTTGGTTATCTGGTTTTAGTTATATTCCGTTCGCTTGCGTATTAGCGGTGATGAACAGTGTGGTTGCGTTGGTGATTAAAGGACTTGCAACCTTCTTTCGCGCTTTGCGGAAACTTTTTTCTCCGATCAACTATGAGCCCTTACTTATTTCTAGTGACTTTCAATATAACGCTTCTGAAAGCCATCGAAATAATTCACATAGCGCCTTTAATGATTCTCTCGACCCGAATAATCCGGACAATTGGTTTGATGACTTCCATTTCGACCCAATATTCAACCACACCCATCCACTTCACGATTTGTACGACGATTTTCGATAGGTAATTTCTATTGGAAAAGACTGTTATGGATAGGATATCCCACTTCCCACATTAGTCTGGCAGACGGCACTCTATTTCCGCCAGACGTTGTCGCGTGGCTGCTTGGAGCAGGCTGCTAACTTCCCACATCAGCTAAGTTACTGGAAAGGGATTGGGGAGTTCCCCTTCATACTCGGTTGATAGCTGTTGGGAAATTAATTCATAGCAACCGGCTAGAACTGACCAAAACAGGCAATTAGCGGTGCGCGCTTCCGCCGTCGTTCACCTTAGGATTTTCAACGTTCATACATACAGGAGAAAAACATGAACTTTGAAGACCTAATTCAAGCGTGGCAAGCAAAGATGCGTACTGCCGATACAAACTTGGTTAATCAGGCATTTGCCAATAGTCGCGATTTTGCCAAACACACCCATGATATGTGTCGTGTTGACCAGGTTCGATTAGCTTATATAGCCAATCGTGCAGCTGATCACTTTTGGATTCATAATCGAGCCCACCGAACGACTGCAAGCGAAGGTTTTCCCAGCCATTATGGTTGCCGAGTCCGGCTAGCGGCGCCGAAATTCGAACTCAGTTGGTATTACAACCAGTTTAAAAAGAAGAACGACGGCAGCGGCAAACACAACGTCATAAGCCATTACCTGCCCAAAGAAGGACGGTACGGCTACTTCGCCAATCGTTTCAGAAAAGCACACGATTGGGAGCTCCCCATCATTTTGGACACCGAATACGCCTTTAATCTGTGCCGTCGTATCAATCACAACCTGACGACTATTCGGCGTAAAACGCTAATGAACATTCGCCTGCTGGAATCATTAGAGCGGCACCTAGGTGAATTGGAGGGGCCGCGCCATGAGCAATAATTACCAGTTTCTTAGTTTACAGCGGGTACCCATATTTGGAGGCTTTGAGCCAGCGCCAAGTGAGTTAAGCTATGTTGA